>JADIYN010000012.1 GCA_016705335.1 Draconibacterium sp.
AACTTCTTTTCTGAAGATATTATCGAACTTCTTCAAAAATATGGAGTTGAATCGACTTTGGAACGCGGTGGACGATACTTTCCGGCAAGCAACAAGTCACTTGATATTTTGAATGCACTGTTGGCGTGGGTAACCAAAATGGGTATTGAAATTAAATGTAACCAGCGGGTTGAAAAACTTTTGATTGAAAATGGAGAAATTACCGGAGTTAAATCAAATGGAGAAAATTTTACCGCTCAAAAAGTAATACTTGCAACCGGAGGAAAATCATATCCCGGAACAGGTTCAACAGGAGATGGTTATGAGCTTGCACGACAAGTCGGGCACACAATCGAAAAGCCAATTCCGGCGCTGGTTCCGCTTGAAACAAAAGGGAGTATAGCACAAAACCTGCAAGGGCTGAACCTGAAAAATGTAAAAGCAGTTATTTGGGTTGACGGAAAAAAGGCCGGTGAAGATTTTGGAGAAATGATTTTTACACATTTTGGTTTATCGGGCCCAATTATTCTGACACTGAGCAGGATTGCCGTTGCTGCACTCCAAAACAATAAAAAAGTTGAAATCGCTATCGACTTAAAACCTGCACTTGACGAACAAAAATTAGATACCCGGTTGATCCGCGATTTAAACGAGCAGGGTAAAAAACAAATCGGAAATATATTTCGCGAGTGGCTACCTGCTTCAATGATCCCGGTTTTTATTGAAAAACTTCAAATTAACCCCGATAAAGAATGCCACCAGGTTACAGGAAATGAACGGAAACAAATCAGGAATTTAATGAAAAACCTGCGTTTTGAAATTTCACACAACCGTTCGTTTAAAGAGGCAATTATTACTGCCGGCGGGATTGTAACTTCAGAGATTTCGCCTAAAACCATGGAATCAAAACTGGTAAAAGGCCTTTATTTTGCAGGCGAAGTAATTGATTTGGATGCCGAAACGGGTGGGTACAATTTGCAGATTGCGTATTCTACAGGTTGGCTGGCTGGGAATTCGGCAGGGAAGCCAATTAGCCAATTAAAAATTTGAAATTTGAAATTAAAAATTGAAGAGCCAGAAGCCACCCGCAAATTTCCCCAATGACTAATGACCAATAACTAATTTCCAATGATTATTCTTCCAAAACATTTTGCACCCTACCTACTTCTCCTGTGGCCAGCATTACTTTTATGCCATGTGGATGAAAGTCGGCGCTGGTAAGAAGGCGTTTTACAATTCCTTCGGTAAGCTCTCCGGTGCGTTGGTGGTGTTTTTGCACAATCTCCACAAGGTCGCCGGTTTTAATGTTTTTTCTGTATCGTCCGTCCATTTTTTGATTTTATAATATACCCTTTCGGGTATAAAGTTGCACAAGATTAAATGATTTATAACCTATCAGGTATAATTTAAGATATTCAAAACCTACCTCAAATACAAATTACTATCACCATAACTCAAAAACCTGAAATTATTGGAATGCGCATAATCGTAAACTTTTTTCCAATCATCACCTAAAAATGCACTGATTAACAACAGTAAAGTGCTTTGTGACTGATGAAAATTGGTAAACATGCCATCGATTACTTTAAAATTATACCCAAGAAGAATGATTATTTGTGTTGAAAACTGAATTGAAACCTGCCCACTTTTCTCCAAATATTCAAAAATGTTTTGAAATGCCTTTTTTGTGCTGATTTTTGCTTCAGTTTCGTACGGTTCCCACTGTGAAATTTTAGGATTTTTGGAATCGAAAGTTAAGTTCTCCAACTGTAAACCCAACCAATACAAGCTTTCAATTGAACGGACAGAAGTTGTTCCAACCGCGATAATTTTATTTTGATTATTAATAAAATCCACGATTACACTTTTCGGAACAATTACCATTTCGTTGTGCATTGTGTGCCGGTCGATAATTTCCGATTTTACAGGCTGAAATGTTCCTGCGCTCACATGTAAGGTAATTTCGCTTGTCGAAATATTTCGTTGTTGAAGTTTCATTAAAACTGAATCGGTAAAATGTAGTCCCGCTGTGGGCGCCGCCACCGATCCATCGATCTTTGCATAAACAGTTTGGTAAGTTTCTTCATCCGATGCTTCGGTTTCACGGTTTAGATAGGGAGGAATTGGCAAAACCCCTGTGTGTTCAATTATTTCGGAAAAAGTAAATGGTTTGTCCCAACAGAATTTTACATGAAATGTGTTTCCCAACTGAGAAATTCTTTCAGCCTGAAGTTTAACTTTTTTTCCTGAAATCTCAATCTCATTCGACAAAATGCCACTTTTCCATTTTTTGCATTGCCGATCATACATTTCCAAACCACCTGTTTTTTTTCCTGAAAAGCAAGCTGATAATCATGCGGTTCAACAGGTTCCAAACAAAATATTTCAATTTGAGAACCTGTTTCTTTCCTAAAAAATAAACGCGCATGAATTACCCTTGTGTTATTAAAAACCAACCGGGTTTTTCAGGGATAAAATCAACACAGTTTTGAAATGTGGTTTCACTTATTTTGCCATTTTCCCAAACCAATAATTTCGATTGATCCCGTTCCGTTAATGGATACTTTGCAATTTTTGATTCCGGCAAATCGTAGGTAAAATCGCTTATTCTTATGTTTTTGAATGAATTCAATTTATCTTTCTGTTTTAAGGCTGGCAAAAATAGTTTAAAAATCCATCGGTTTAAAATTGTACTTTTGCCAAAAATTTTAAACAATGATAAAAGTAGGCGATAAAGTGAAGTTTTTGAATGATGTTGGGGGTGGTGTGGTTACCCGTTTTCTGAATAAAAACCTTGTAATGGTTGAGAATTATGACGGTTTTGAAATTCCTTATCCCATTTTACAGCTGCTTAACACAAGCGATCCTGAACTAAACGTCGGTTCAGGAAGTCAGGCAAAACAAAATATTCAAACCCAAATTGCCCCAAAAATTGAGATAGAAGAAAGTCCGGGTGAAATCATAAACGGTAAAAATTCACCCGATTTTTATTTTTGCTTTGTACCTGCGGATTCAAGAAATCCGCTGGCAGCAGATATAAAACTTTATCTTGTTAACGACAGTAATTTTACGGTTTTATTCCGATATTCCCATATAAACAAAGATGGTTTTGAAACTGTAAAAAACGGTACTGTTCAGTCAAATTCAAGGTTGCTGATTGAAAGTATTGTTCAAAATGATTTAAGCGAATTGCCCGAATACGGGTTTCAAATCATCTATTTTCAGAAAAACGAAAACGAGTGGAGAGAAGCTATTACAAAACGGTTTAAAGTTAATCCGGTAAAATTTTACAAGGAAACAAGCTTTTATCCGAACCAGCTTTTCAAAAAAAGTGCAATGGTTTTACAAATAACACCAAATATTTTTTCTCCTGAAATTGACAAACTAACTGAAGCAGATTTTCAGAAAGTTGTTGCTGAAAAAAATCAGGAGCCGGTTACAGAAGAAATTCCTCAAAAACGAGCTGCTGAAATTGTTGAGGTTGATTTGCATATTAATGAACTGCTTGATAATTCAACTGGTTTGAGCAATTCGGATATTTTAGCGCTTCAAATAGAAAAGTTGAATCGGAAATGAAATTGGCTATTCAGAGCGGTGTCCGGAAATTGTATTTATTCATGGAATTGGCCAGGGAGTGCTGAAACAGGAAGTGACTAACATACTTAAATCAAAGTTCAGAAAGTATTATTTTCAGGATGCATCTTTTAAAGAATATGGGTTTGGAGCTACAATGGTGATTTTAAGAAAGTAGAAAAACTTTTTTAGTAAAAGTTAATATCATTTAAAAACAGATTTAACAGCTTCAAGATATTTCATTCCTGTTATAGTATCGGGCTCGAGGTAACTGCCTTCAGTCCATTCATTCCAGCAATTGATATTTAAAATCCGCGGCCCGGTTGGGTCTGCCAATAATTTCTCTTTTGTCATTTGTAACGCTGTTCTGAAATTCTCCGGAGTATTGTTCCCAATTGTATTCATAAAAGGGTAGCCCACATTTGCCCATTCCGAATTAGAATCACAACGCGGAGTAGGATCCCAGCCCATAGTAACATTTGGGAAATATGGAACATTATATTCCGATTTTGCCTTTTCCCAATGTTCAAAATACCTGTCCCGTACCCAGTTATAATCGGTTTGTGTTTCGGGCAACTCTGTGTGGTGAATCCATACATAAGAAGTTGCTGAGTTGAACCCTAATACTTTGATTAGTTCAGGAATATTTTTTGGAGCGTTCTCAACAGGTAAAATTGGGTTTCCCCAGGCAACCAAATTCCAGTGAATCCCATTTAAACCTGCATTTTTTGCTTTGGTTTCCATTCTTTCCATTGCAGCTTTTGTAGCCTCTAAACTGCCAAATCCTTCCACGAATTTCTGTATATCGTATATCGAAAAATATGGTTTGCCATCAATTTTCCAATAGTTGGGTTTTGAGAAGTATTCTTTAATAACAAATCACCAATTTCTTCAAATCTTTCAGGCGAAACTTTGCCTGGATAAAGCAGTTTTGTGCAGCTCCCCTGGAGTAAGGATGTATGTTTACCCAGTCGTGATTGGCCCACATTAAAGCAAATTTTATAGAATCAGTATTCTTTGCTTTCAGAAAACCTTCATCGATACAACGGTTTAAAAACGGACCATCCTCATACATGTACCAATCGAAAATAAAGCAGTCGATTCCATTTTCAACTGCAGCATCAATTTTCATAGCCATCACCCCGGGGTCTTTCTCATCAACAGTTCCCCACATTGGAACTTTTGGTTGCTGATGATCCGGAAATCTTGGTTTAGCGTTTTTTACCAATTCCCACTCAGCCCAGTTTTCACCCATATTTAAATCATTTCGCGGGTCACCTGTATGGTAATTTGGGAAATAATATGCAGCAACTGTAATTTCTTCTGATTTATCAGATTTAGTTGAGTTTTTGGTTTTACAGGAATAAAATAATTCAACGAGAAGTATAAAAGAGACAGTCAGGATTAAGTGTATTTGCTTTGATTTCATAGATGATTTTTTTGATAAAGTTGGTTAAAAATGATATCAAATTGCATAAAATTTAATCAATTTTTGGATTTCACAAATTAATACAATTCTATGAAATCAAATCCTAAAATACTTTATTTTAAGCATAAAAAAAGGGAACAACTTTTCAGTTATTCCCTTTCGTGGGGAGAGCAGGATTCGAACCTACGAAGGCGTTGCCAATAGATTTACAGTCTGCCCCGTTTGACCGCTTCGGTATCTCCCCAATATTTTTTTGAGCCTAATTTTATGTTTTTGAACGGGACAAAACAAAAGCTCAATTTTTTGAGCCGAATCTCATCCCGATAGTTATCGGGACGAACTGAAGACTCAAATAATGAGCCGAATCTCAGATTCGAACTGAGGACCCCGAGATTACAAATCACGTGCTCTGGCCAACTGAGCTAATCCGGCTTATTTTTTTGTTACAATATATATTCAGAACGTATGCTGTTTTCAAATTCAGCGGCGCAAAGAAAAGCATTAATTTTTGAATCTGCAAAACTTTTCACCCAGTTTATTTTCCTTTTTTTATAAAAAAAAGTGGGTAAGCTACCTGTGTCACACCGCTTCAACCGCCTACCCTTGCTGCCTTCCGACTCTGGGGGGTTTCAGCAGGAGCTGGTTGCACAGGACTTACCCGGCGCAAAAGTAGAAAAATTTAGTTTACTTCCAAACAAAAAGAACATACCTTGCAATTTTACACTTTCACAATATCTGATATTCCTAAAAACACATATATTATTTGGCAACTTCAACCGGATTTGATACAATTCACAAAAAAAATACATTTATATTTGTCTGAACTTAACTTAAAAAAAACAATCATGGAAGAGAAATCAGTATCAATTTGGAAATCAACAATGTTTTCGGGTGTTTACCTAGCTGTTGCTTTGATTTTGTTGTCTGTTATTTTTTATGCAACGGGTAATATGTTTTCAAAAGTTGCCCAGTATTCATCGTACCCGATAATTATTGCTGGAATAATCTGGGGCCAGTTGAGTTATAGAAAAGAACTTGGAGGAATTTCAACTTACGGACAAGCTTTGACGGCAGGTTTATTAACAATGGTTTTTGCTTCAATCATAACAAGTATTTATACTTATTTACTGTATGCCATAATCGATCCGTCACTTCAGGAACAAATGCGAATTTTTACT
Organism: Draconibacterium sp.; assembly: GCA_016705335.1. Classification (GTDB taxonomy): domain Bacteria; phylum Bacteroidota; class Bacteroidia; order Bacteroidales; family Prolixibacteraceae; genus Draconibacterium. Next base: position 6,160 of record JADIYN010000012.1, read on the forward strand.
GAAGAACAAATGGTAGCGCAAGGTAAAGTTCCGGAAGAACAAATGGAAATGGCGTTAAATATGGCAGCAAAATTTCAAACTCCGACAATGATGGCCGTAATCGGTATTTTTGGTGGAGCTTTGATTGGTTTGATAATTTCTTTAATAACAGCAATTTTTATTAAAAAAGAACCCATCTGACGAGGTTCCTGAATAAATTTCAAAAACTTATATGGATATTTCCGTAGTAATTCCACTTTTTAATGAGGAAGAATCTCTTCCCGAATTGGCGGGCTGGATAGATAAAGTAATGATTGAGAATAATTTCTCTTACGAAATCATTATGATTGATGATGGAAGTAAAGATAATTCGTGGCAAGTGGTTGAAGAACTTCAAACTAAAAATCCGCTGGTAAAAGGAATAAAATTCAGGAGAAATTACGGTAAATCCGCAGCATTGTATTGTGGATTCGATGTAGCTGAAGGTGACGTGGTAATTACAATGGATGCCGATTTACAGGACAGCCCCGATGAAATCCCCGGTCTTTTCAAAATGATAAAAAAAGATGGTTTCGATCTCGTTTCGGGATGGAAAAAGAAGAGATACGACCCGGTTTTTACAAAAAATTTACCAAGCAAATTCTACAATTTCACAGTGCGTTTTATTACTGGAATCAAGCTGCACGATATGAACTGCGGCCTAAAAGCCTATCGTAAAAATGTAATAAAAAGCATTGAAGTTTATGGCGAAATGCACCGCTATATTCCGGTTTTGGCAAAGTGGGCCGGGTATAAAAATATCGGCGAAAAAGTTGTAATTCACAGCGAACGAAAATATGGTGTCACAAAATTCGGAATGGAAAGATTCATCCGTGGACCACTTGATTTACTGTCGGTTACATTTATTTCAAGATTTGTTAAACGCCCAATGCACTTTTTTGGGATATTGGGGATTTTAATGGTACTTGTCGGAATTTTTGCTTCAATTTGGCTGGCAATACAGAAAATCTGGGAAATAAAACATGGAATTGTTGGACACCTGATTACTAACAGCCCTTATTTTTATATTGCTTTAACTTCGATGGTAATTGGAGCACAGTTTTTTATGGGTGGTTTTATGGGCGAACTGATTTCCCGCAGCGCCAGCGAAAGAAACAATTATCAGATAGAAAAAAGAACGTTCTAAAACAAAAAACACCAAATACCTTAATGGTCGAAAAAGAGATTCAATTCAGAAAAAAAAGGGAAATCGGCGACATTTTTACAGATTCATTTGAATTTTTAAAACAAGAATTTAAACCCATTTCGAAGTTAATCGGAATTTATGTTTTACCATTTTTGTTGCTGTACGGATTGGTGCAGGTTTATCTTCAAAAAAATGTAATTAGCCGGTTTGATTTTTCCAATCCCGATACTTTGCTCGAAAATATTGGCCCATTGTACCTGAATATATTTCTTTTTTCGCTTTTTGGGTTATTCGTACAATCGTTATTGATTGCAGCATTTTACTCATATATTGACGTTTACATAAAAAAAGGAAAAGGGAATTTCGACCTTTCTGAAATCACAGCAAATCTTTTTTCAAATGGGCTACTGGTAATCGGAGGCAGTTTTGTTTTGTTTTTTATGGTAATGATCGGTGTAGTACTTTGCATTATTCCGGGTATATATTTTGCAAACACTTTTTCGATCATATTTTTTATTTTAATTTTTGAGAAAAAAGGGCTGGCAAACGCATTCATTCGTTCATCTGCTCTCGTAAAAAAGCAGTGGTGGAACACATTTTTAATTAATATAGTAGGAATAATTATTATATGGACTGTAAGTATGATTATCTCAATACCAACAATGATTACAGGATTTTCGAAAAGCATTTTCAATCATGATATGGCATCCGTTGAATATCCTGACTGGTATTGGGTGTTAATCGCTTTTTCAACCATTGTTTCGTCGGTATTATATATTATTCTTTATACTTTTTTGGCTTTTCAGTATTTTAATTTAGACGAAAATACAGAAGAATTAAAACACACAGATTGAAAGAATACATATTGAAAAATCCCGATAATAATTCTATAGTTCACAAAATTCAAAAGTTATATTTCCCGCCTTCAATAATTTCTCTTTTCGCAACCTGAAATTCAGAAATAAGATTTTCCATTATTCGATTAACCGGAAGAACCTCTTTTATTTGTGCTGAAACCTGCCCGATTTCAAGTTCACCATTTTCAAGATCGCCTTCAAACATTCCTTTTTTTGCCCGGCCTTTTCCCAATAAATCGCGCAGTTCTTCAGGTGTGGCCGCATTTTGTTCAGCAATATCCACCAAATTGAAAAAATTGTTTTTCACAAGTCTAACGGGTGCCAGCTTTTTAAGCGATAATTTTGTTCCTCCCTCTCCTATTTCGGTTATCAGTTTTTTGAAATCGGGATGTGCTGATGATTCTTCAGAAATGGCAAAGCGTGTACCTATCTGAACACCGTCAGAACCCAACGCCATACATGCCAGCATCGACTCTCCTGATGAAATACCACCTGCAGCGAGCAATGGTAAACTAGTTGCTTTCCGCACTGAAGGAATTAAAGCCAGGGTAGTTGTTTCTTCCCTTCCGTTGTGTCCACCAGCTTCGAACCCTTCAGCAACAATTGCATCAACACCGGCAGCTTCGCATTTTTCGGCAAAAAACGAACTCGAAACAACATGAACAACAGTAATTCCCCTTTCTTTTAACCAGGCTGTCCACAATTTAGGGCTTCCTGCCGAAGTAAAAACGATTTTAACTTTATGATTGGCAATAATATTCATCACTTCTCCCAATTCAGGATACATTAGCGGAACATTCACTCCAAATGGTTTTGTTGTAGCATTTTGAGTTTTAATAATATGTTCCTCCAAAACTTCGGGGTGCATTGAACCCGCTCCAATCAATCCCAAACCACCGGCGTTACTCACTGCCGAGGCCAGTTTCCAACCTGAACACCAAACCATTCCAGCCTGAATAACCGGAAATTCAATATCAAACAATGCACAAACTCTATTCATTGTTAATTCGTTTTGTTAAAATTTTTATTGATTTTTATTCGACTAACGTAATATTTTCCTCCAGCAACGTTATTAATTTCTCTTTTGTCAGCCACCGGGTAATTTCTCCTTCTTTTGCAAAAGAAATCGTACCTCTTTCTTCAGAAACAATTATACAAACAGCATCAGTATTTTCTGTGATACCAATGGCTGCACGATGCCTCAAACCCATACTTTTATCAATTTCCTTTTGAGTAAGCGGCAAAATACAACCGGCTGCTGCAATACGATTTCCCCTGATTATTACAGCACCGTCATGCAGTGGAGAATTTTTGAAGAAGATAGTTCGCAAAAGTGAGGATGATATTTTTGCATTTAACCGTTCACCTGTATTAACCTGATCATTCAATTCCAAAGATCGAGTCATTACAATTAAAGCACCGGTTAGCGATTTCGACATTGAAATACAGGCATCTACAAGAATATCAACTTGTTCCTGGTTAATTGTCCTTTTTTTAGTAGTTCCCAACAACTTATCAAGTGCAAGAACCTGATTTAAATTGTAATGTGTGCCAACAAAAACAAGAAATTTTCTGATTTCGGGATGAAAAACAATAATTAATGCAAGCACACCAACTCCAATAAACTGGCCCATAATTGTCCCAATCAATTCCATATTGAGCAACTTTACCACCAACCAGAAAAGATAGAGTGAAAACAAACCCAAAATAATATTGAACGCCACCGTCCCCTTTAAAAGTCTGTACATTTGGTAGAGTAACAAAGTCACCAATAAAATGTCGAGAATATCAAGAAACCGTATCGTTATAAAAGAAATCATTTTTTTATTGAAGCTTTAATTTCACAAAATATTTTTATTACGTCAACAGCCTCTTTTACATCATGTACACGTAAAATATCAGCTCCTCCCATTATCGCCAGAGTATTTGCAACTGTTGTTCCGTTAAGCGATGTTTCAGGCTTAATCTCAAGTGCTTTCCATATCATCGATTTCCGGCTTAATCCAACCATCACGGGCAACTGAAAAACTTTGAACGCATCAAGCCGGTTGAGCAGTTCGTAGTTGTGATCCAGGTTTTTTCCGAACCCAAAACCCGGATCGATAATAATATCTTCAACCCCAAATTTTGAAAGCTTTTTTACTTTTTCGCTAAAATAGTTCGAAATTTCTTTAATAACATCTTCATAATGCGGATCGTCCTGCATAGTTGCCGGAGTTCCCTGAATATGAGACAAAATGTACGGTACTTTTAATTTCCCGACTGTTTCGAACATATTGGAATCAAGCGAACCTCCCGAAATGTCATTTACGATAATTGGCCCAACTTCATCGATTATTCTCACTGCAACCCATGATCTGAAAGTATCTATTGAAATCGTGACAGCCGGAAAGTTTTTCCGGATAGCAATAACTGCGGGCAGCAATCTTTCCAATTCAGTTTTTGTAGAAACCTGCAAAGCACCTGGTTTTGTTGAAACTCCGCCAATATCGAGTATTGAAACACCATCATTTACCATTTTTTCAACAGAAGACAACAGCACTTTTTCGTCTGTCATTTTTCCACCATCATAAAACGAATCGGGAGTGACGTTTACAATACCCATCACGATTGGAATGGTGAAATCAATCTCCTCACTGCCAATGCATATTTTGTTTTTCCGTTTGAGAAATTTGCCCGCCGACTGGCTAATCAACATGCGCTCGATGCTTTTTAGTTATACAATTGAAAGAACACAAATGTAAAACAAAACGGTTCAAATTGCTCATTTTTTAATACTTTTATGCCTCATTTTAAAAATCAAATGGAAAAAACAAATCAACAATACGATAAGGTTATTTCGATATGTCGCGACCTTTTTTCAAAAAAAATGAACGATTACGGAACTGCGTGGCGTATCCTGAGACAAACTTCGATTACTGACCAGATTTATATTAAAGCACAGCGAATCAGGAGCATTGAAGAAAAAGGCATAACAAAAGTTGATGAAGGTGTACGTCCCGAATTTATTGGGATAATTAATTATGCAATCATGGGTTTGATACAGCTTGAATTGGGCCCGTCGGACATTGAATTGAATGCTAAAGAAACTTTGGATTTGTATGATAAACACTTTATCAAGGCAAAAATGCTGATGCAGGACAAAAACCACGATTACGGTGAAGCATGGCGAAATATGCGGATTAGTTCTTACACCGATTTGATTTTAATGAAGATCAAACGCACAAAACAAATTGAAGATAACCTGGGAATTACAACAGTTTCAGAAGGGATTGATGCAAATTATCTTGACATGATAAATTACGCTGTTTTCGCGATGATTAAAATTGAATTTGAAGACAATTAAACTATTAAAAATGAATATTATAAAATACATTGCAAGAATATTACTTGGAATAACATTTATTTTTTCGGGATTCGTAAAGGGAATTGACCCCTGGGGTTCGGCATATAAATTCACTGATTATTTTAACGCGATGGGAATGGAATGGCTCCTTTGAGCAGCATTTCCACTCGGTGTTTTCCTTGCTTTTGCAGAATTTGCAATTGGAGTTGCCTTTGTATTTAATATGTTTATCAGATTCTTCTCATGGCTTGCCTTGCTTTTTATGGCCTTCTTTTTACCTCTCACTCTATGGATTGCCATAAAAAACCCGGTTACCGATTGTGGTTGCTTTGGCGATGCTCTTGTTATTTCAAACTGGGAAACCTTTTACAAAAACCTGGTTTTAATGGCTTTTGCAATAATCGTTGTAAAATATCGAAATAAAATGGATTGGAAATGGGGCAAAAAACCGGGGTTAATTCTTGGTATTACTACAATATTCGCCTACATTTTTATTGTTTATTATTCATACAACCACCTGCCAATATTTGATTTCAGACCGTATAAAATTGGGGTAAATATCCCCGAAGCAATGAAAACTCCTGAAGATGCACCAAAAGAAGTGTATGAAAATACATTCTATTATAAAAATAAAAATACGGGTGAAATCCAGAAATTTTCAGAAGAAAACTACCCCTGGCAAGATACTTTAAACTGGCAATACGACAACATGGAATCGAAATTGGTGCAAGAGGGTTACAAACCACCAATCCACGATTTTATGATACAATCTGCCGAAGGAGAAGATGTGAAAGACTTTTTTATATACGAAGAAAACTACGTGTTTATGCTGATTGCATATAACCTCGATAAATCGAGCAGAAAGCCACAGGAAAAAATCAATAATCTGGCAGCGTGGGCGCAGGAAAACGGGTTTTCATTTATTTGTATTACATCTTCCCCACCCGATCAATCAGCAGCTTTTGCTGAAGATACAGGTGCTCCTTACGAGTTTTTTATCTGCGATGAAATTACGTTGAAAACTATAATCCGCTCAAATCCGGGATTGGTAGTAATTAAGAACGGTAATATAGTTGGGAAATGGCATTATAACGATATTCCGACACCCGAGGAGTTTAAGGAGGAATTTGTGAGTGAGTGAGTGAATGAATGGGTGAGTGAGTGAGTGAATGAATTAGTGATTGGGTGAATGGGTGAATGGGTGAATGGGTGAATAAATAGTTAATTGTTCCTAACAATCATTAACAATTTATGTTGTTGCCATCCGAGTTGTTAAATTTGTGTTCAATTATAAATCTAATAAACTATAATTCAATAATATGAGACAAAAAATAGTAGCAGGAAACTGGAAATGCAATACCACTTTACAAGAAGGTATTGAGTTGGCAAAAGCCGTTGATGCAATTGTTGCAAAAGAAGGCGCAAAAGACGTTGTTGTAGTTTTGGGAACTCCATTTACACACATCACAAAAGTAGTTGAGACTGTTGATAGCAAACGGATTGGTGTAGCCGCACAAAACTGTGCTGCCGAAGCAAAAGGCGCTTTTACAGGCGAAGTTTCAGCCGATATGGTAAAATCGACAGGTGCCAGTTATGTAATTCTTGGTCACTCTGAACGCCGTGAATATTATGGCGAAACCAGCGAAATTCTGAATAAAAAAGTAGCACTTGCATTGGCAAACGGATTAACACCGATTTTTTGCTGCGGTGAAGCGCTGAACATCCGCGAAGCAGGCACCCACAACGAATATGTTACAAAACAATTGGCGGAAACCATTTTTAATCTTTCATCTGAAGATTTCAAAAAAATTGTGATTGCTTACGAACCAATCTGGGCAATCGGAACCGGAGTTACAGCAAGTTCGGAACAGGCACAGGACATGCATGCAAATATTCGCGCAGCAATAACAGCCAAATTTGGTGTTGAAATAGCAGAAGGAACTTCAATTTTATATGGCGGTAGCTGTAATGCAAAAAACGCAAAAGAATTGTTTGCCAATAAAGATGTTGACGGTGGATTAATTGGAGGAGCATCATTAAAAGCCGAAGATTTTATCCACATTATCAACGGATTCTAGGAGAAAGAGGCGATTCATAAGTTTGTCGCCAATCAGAAAATATTTCAAAGCCATTCGATATTAAAACGGATGGCTTTTTTATTTATAAGTAAAATTTACACCAAAATGGATTACTATAAAATTACAATTGAAATTACTCCCTTCGAAGAGTGGCTGCGCGATGTGCTTGTAGCTCAGTTGGCAGAAATTGGTTTTGATAGTTTTGTTGAAACCGGCACCGGAACAGAAGCATTTATCCAAGTTAACAGTTTTATGGAAGCTGATTTTGAATTTGTGCTGGATTCATTTCAGGATGATTTTTCGTTTTCAACAAAAAAAGAATTGATAAAAAGTCAGAACTGGAATGAAGAATGGGAGAAAAATTATTTCAAACCGCTCGTCATCAATAACGAATGTGTAATCAGGGCGCCGTTTCATACTGATTTCCCAAAAGCAAAATACGAAATTATCATAGAACCAAATATGGCTTTTGGAACCGGGAACCACGAAACAACTTCAATGATGGTGGAAACAATACTTGAAAACAATATGGAAAACAAGAATGTGCTTGACATGGGTTGCGGAACCGGAATCCTGGGAATTTTGGCATCAATGAAAGGTGCAAAAAAAGTTACCGCCATTGATATTGACGAGTGGTCTTTTAATGGATCAAATGAAAATGCAGCTTTGAACAACATTAAAAACATGCTTGTAAAACAGGGCGATGCTGGTTTACTCGGAAACGAAAAGTATGATATTATTTTTGCCAACATCCATAAAAATGTACTTCTAAGCGATATGGAAGCTTACTGCAATGTTTTAAATTCAAATGGCTTGCTTGTAATGAGTGGCTTTTACACAGAAGATATCCCGGAGATTAAAACCAAAGCTGAAAATTTGGGGCTGAAAGACAGTGGTTTCAAAACAAAAAATAACTGGGTGGCTTATGCATTTAGGAAGTTATAATGATATTCAATATCGCATAATGCGATTTACAGTATTTGATGACAATCTGTTTATCTTTTGATTTAATAATAGCCAATTGGAAGCTCCCTTCGCAAAATATACCGAAAGACTGCACATAAGCAGGCAAACAAACACCTCCACCAAAAGGTGAAGATGTTTGTTATATTATAATGGTAAAATAATTGATGGATATCCGACGTAATTTTGAAATCCAACAATTATTCATGCTAATCAGGAAAAAGTATCAGCCATCAGGTTTTTAAACCATTTGTGCATATCTTCAACATTTTCCGAATTTGCCCCGTTTGATTCTGTAATACCACTGCCAGTTGGTTGCATTGATTTCGTTGCCGGATCATATCTGTAAACCGCACTTAACCAGGATGCTGTTGTTTTTGTGATAGGTGTAAAACAGGATGAATTAGTTATTGGAACCTGAAAGATGGTACCCCCTTTAAATATCTGGATAATTGCATCGGCACAAACTTTAGCTTCTGAATTTGCAATATGACCAGCTTTTGGTTGAGTAGTTGAAGATGAATCTCCAATAATATGAATGCCAGCCAATGCAGGATTTGTGGATTCGTAGGACAGTACATTCACTGTTGCCCATTTTCCGTCGGCACTGTTATTCAAGCCGATTCCTGATTGTGTAATTAAATTACCCGCCTTGTGGACAGGTATGGCATTAATTACTTTTCCTTTAAAAGTTCCGGCGCTGGTTACTACCGTCATTGTGTCTGCATTTATACTGTTGATATTTGCGTTAGGTACATAGGTGATAACTCCTCTGTGCGTATTATTAAATGCGTTGGTAAAATTGATGGGTTCTGCCTGAATTTTCGGATTAGCATCCAAAATAATTACTTTGCCACCCCCTTTGGTTCGTTTCAGATGATCTGCTACAACACATGCACGTTCGTATGGGCCAGGAGGACAACGGTATGGTGTCGGAGGAATTGTTAAAATAAAGGTATCGCTTCTGGTCATTGCTTTTATCTGGTTTTGCAGGGACGTAGTTTGTGTTCCAGCTTTCCACGCGTGTACAATTTTAGCTTTGTTGGCAGTTGAGCCGGTAAAAGATGGTAACGATTCAAAATCAATCCCTGGTGCGAGTACCAGACGGTCATATGCTAATGTTGATCCACTCGAAAGTTTAAGTTGCTTTGATATGGGATCGATGCTCGTAACCGAATAATTCTGAACTTTTACACCATATTTGCTCTTTAAATTTGAATAGTTGAACGAAAGCTGGCTCAAAGTGCGTTCACCTGTTAGAACCATGTTGCTAAATATGTTGGAGATGTAAGCTGCATTGGGTTCCACTAATGTTACATCCATCCCTGTTCCTCCCCATAGTCTAAGATATTTTGCTACTGTGGTGCCGCCCATTCCACCACCCACAACTACTACTCTGCCAGCAGCTCCGGCACTTGCTGCGAGTTGACCTGCCATTGCCGAATGCAAAAATGAAAAACCAACCGCAGTTGCACCAATATTTCGTATGAATTTTCTACGTTCCATAATTTAATATCTTTTTTGTTTTGAAATATATTCACCAATCATTTTAATTTCTTCTGATGTATAAGCCCTGGCATGAACATTCATAATGTTCTTCCCCGGATCTTTTCTTTTCATTTCATTCATATCCGAAATGATACTTGAAGCGCTCTGTTCTCCGATCTTTAATTCTCCCGCATAACCATTTGTACCATGACACTGAAAACAATTTGAGGCCAAAACCCTTCCCGGTAAATCAACTTCAGCGCCCTTAAGCAATACCTCGGATTCCGCACCTGCATTTTCAGGTTTTTCCGCAGTCATCAGATCGTCTTTACAGGAAAAGAAAGACAGCGATACAAGAAATAAAGCTCCCATTGAAGTTGCTTTAAAAGATTTGTTTTTCATACTTCTAAAATTTAATGTTTATATATTAAAATAGTTCTATTTGAAACACTTTACATAAGTTTTACAACCCCGGTTACGTTGACATACTTCACCTTTTTTCTCCCATTTATTCCTTGAAGGAATTTCATTTATGGGTGCTATAAGCGCCTTTTCACTCCCAGGCTCCTGCATCTGCTAATCCTTAAATTGTATTCAGTGATTTTTATTTTAAATAATTGATTCTGTCTATCAAAATTTGTACAATCCTTATTTAAGGATATTAAAATGTTTTAGACAGATGTTTAGAAAAACAACAGAAGTGCGAATCACAATCATAATGATAAATACATTTCATTTTGATAATTGGAATCTTTTTTCATTTTTAAACAGAATATGCTCAGTTTCTTTCAAAAAAAAATACAGTAAGGTATTCACTATTGAAGTTCATTTTATCTAATATTTCGAAAGATTGTCAGTTAATTTTATTTTTAGCAATTTAACTCCTCCTTCGCGAAAGTTGAACTATACCTTTGGTGATTAAGAAAAAATCAATATTTTAGGTAATTACCTTTTAATCGAAGCTGTACTGAAACATGAAAAAACAGAATAAAAATGTGTCCGATTCAACCATTCTTCGCCGGAAGGCAGAAAATCTGCTCAACAACAAGCCTTTGAAAGCGGGCACACAAATGAATGAACCCGAAATACCCAGACTTCTACATGAGCTGCAGGTGCATCAGGTTGAACTGGAAATGCAGAATGAAGAGCTTAGAAATGCCAAGGATAAGGTAGAAATTACTTCCCGGAGATACACCGAATTATATGATCTTGCGCCAACCGGTTACTTTACACTTTTAGATAATGGAGAAATCGTTGAAATCAATCTCAGCGGTGCAAAACTTATTGGCAAAAATCGTTCAGCATTAATAAACAGCAATTTTAAACTGTTTCTATCCACCACCAGCCTACCGGTTTTTAATCTTTTTCTACAAAAAATCATTGACCTCAAAACCAAACAAACCTGTGAGGTGGTTTTATCCCCTTTTGAAAATCGGTCTGTATATGTTTACCTCTCAGGCATTCCTGACAATAAAGTAGATCAGTATTTTATTACTGCGGTTGATATTTCAGAAAAAAGCGGGTTGAGGAAGCATTAAAAGTAAGTGAGGAATATAATCGGGCCTTCATTTTGCAAACGGCCATGGACGGCTTTTGGATTGTTGATGTACAGGGAAAACTGCAGGAAGTGAATGAAACTTATTGTCGGATGAGTGGATATAGTGAGCAGGAACTTTTGTTAATGAATATTTCCGAACTGGAGCATGTGGATTCTAAAGATGACATTATCGTTCATTTGCAAAAGATCAGGAATCGGGGCGAAGATCGATTCGAGTCCCGACACCGGCGAAAGGACGGAACCATTTTCGATGTTGAAATCAATGTACATTATCAAGCTATTAATGGTGGAAGGTTTGTAACCTTTTTACACGATATCACCAACCGTAAACAGAAAGAAGAAGAAATGCGCCAAAGTGAAGAGCGCTATAAATCACTGTTTCAGAACAGCAATATTGTATATTTGCTCATCGACCCGGAAAATGGGGAAATCAAAGATGCCAATGCTGCTGCACTACAATTTTACGGGTGGTCTCATACTGAAATTTGCGGCAAAAATATTTTCGATATAAATATTCTTTCCCAACAGGAAGTGGCCGATGAAATGCAAAGGGCAAAGGATGAAAAACAGAATTATTTCGTATTTAAACACCGATTGGCGAACGGAACAATTTGCAAGGTAGAAGTTTATTCGGGACCCATTCAATACAGCAATAAAACATATCTCTATTCGGTCATCCACGATATAACCGAGAAAACAAGGATGGAGAAAGCTTTTATTGAAAGTGAAATGAAATTCAGGAAGTACATCGATAACGCTCCCCACGGGGTTTTGTTACCAACGAAATGGGAGAATATCTTGATGTTAATGTAGCGGCATGCAAAATTACAGGATATAGCAAAGATGAACTTCTTGCGATGAAAATAATAGACCTTGTATCAAAAGAATCAATCGGGGATGCAATCCGTCATTTTGTAAAATTATCAAAAGAGGATTTTGCCAAAGGAGATTTTCAATTTTTAAAAAAGGACAAATCAACAGGATATTGGTCAGTAGATGCAGTAAAACTTTCGGACAATTTATTTCTTGGGTTTGTTGTGGATATAACGGAACGAAAGCAAGCTGAAGAAACATTAAAACAAAGTGAGGAGAGCATAAAGCATAAACTTCAAAGTATTTTGTCGCCTGAAGGGAGCATTGCCGATCTTGAACTTAATGACATAATTGATGTGCCGTCTATACAAAAACTCATGGATAGTTTCTATGAACTTGCCCAAATTCCAATGGCGATTATAGATAAAAACGGCAAAAAACTCGTTGGGGTAGGTTGGCAGGATATCTGCACAAAATTTCACAGAGTACATCCCAAAGCATGCAGGAATTGTTTTGAAAGTGATGTTCATCTTACGAAGGGTATTCCAGATGGGGAATTTATGTTATACAAATGCAAAAACAACATGTGGGATATGGCTACCCCTATAACCATTGGTGGAGAGCATAAGGGAAACCTATATATGGGTCAGTTTTTCTTTGATGATAACCCAGTAGATATAGAAATATTCCGGAAGCAAGCCGTTGAATATAATTTTAACGAACGCGCTTATTTAGAGGCTCTTTCGCGTGTGCCCTGACTAAACAGAAATAAACTTAAATATGCCAAAGAATTTTTCTGGATTTTGCCCATTCAATTTCAAAGTTAAGTTACACCAATATAAAATTGGCGAGAGCGATTGAACAACAAAAAAAGGATGAGATTTCGCTTCGCGCAAGTGAAACCAGGTTTAAAAATCTGATATGGAATTTGCAGGTAGGTGTTTTACTTCATGGCCCGCAATCCGAAATATTAATGAGCAATCCAAAGGCGATTGAAATGCTGGGCTTTAGCGAAGATCAATTGTTGGGACAGCAACCATATAATTCCAATTGGGATGTATTAAATGAAGATGGAATTCCCTTTCAACAATCGGAACTGCCATTGTCCAGGGCAGTTTCTACCCGTTTGTCCGTTCGCAATACAGTGGTAGGCGTTAACAATCCCATTAAAAAGCAAATTGTTTGGTTGTTGATTCATGTTGTACCTCAGTTGAATCCAGATGGAACCGTCCATCAAATCGTCAGCACATTTATCGATATTACCAACCGCAAAAAGGCCGAAAACGATCTTAAAAACTTAATGAAGAACTTGAAAACAGGGTTGCCGAACGAACGAAAGAGCTGTTAAAATCAAATGAAGAAATAAAGCTGGCAGAAGAAAAGTACCGCACAATTGCCGATTATAATTATGACTGGGAAACATGGCTTGGCACTGACGGGAAATATATTTATGTTTCACCTTCGTGTTTGCGGATAACAGGATACTCGGTTGAAGATTTTATGAGTGACCAAAACCTCTACAGCAACATTGTACATCCCGATGATAGGGAAATGGTTAAGAATCATCATGACGATACGCGTAAGGACGGTGAACCAAATAGTTCGATGGATTTCAGGATAATTACCCGTGATGGCGAGGAACGGTGGATTTCGCACAGTTGTCAAGCTGTGTACAATAGCGAGGGGGCGTGGTTGGGACAGCGCGGAAGAAACAGCGATATCACCGAAAGGAAGAAGGCGGAAAGTTTTTTGGTCAATTCACAGGATAAGTTGAGGGCATTGACCCAGCACATGAATGAACTTGCTGAAAATGAAAGGAAAGCAATTGCCCGCGAAATTCACGACGAACTGGGACATATGCTTACCGCCTTAAAATATGACATCGATAGCTTGATGAACAATTCGAATTGACTGTTGAGCAGGTGAATAACGAATTGCCAACAATGATCAGCATGGTAGAATCGCTTATTGAATCGGTACGAAAAATTGCGACTGAATTGAGGCCCGGTGTTTTGGATCACCTGGGACTGATCCCTGCGATGGAGTGGCAAATCAACCAATTCAGGATGATGACAAAAATGAAATGTATTTTTACCGCTCCTGATGATTTGGATGTTGAGTTTAACAAAAACGAAACCACACACATTTTTAGGCTGTTGCAGGAGATGCTCACCAATGTGGCCCGACATTCAAAAGCAAATAAAGTTGAAATTTCGGCACAGAAGGAAAATGATCTCTTTGTAATGGTTGTTAAAGACAACGGGAAAGGTTTTATGGTGGCCGACAAAATTCAATCCGGTTCACTTGGACTGATGGGAATGAATGAACGGGCTTTGTCAATCGGTGCGGAACTTCGAATCGACAGTACACCGGGAAAAGGCACATCCATCACTTTTTTGCTTGGTAAAAAATAATGCCTTACATTTAAAACGTAAAACAGCAATTATTTTAAATAAGATGTTAAAGGAATTAAGAATTCTTGTAGCTGATGACCATAGTGTTGTGCGAAAAGGCATAATCAATTCCCTGCAATCAAATTTTCCAAATTCGATTACAGGCGAGGCCGCAAATGCTGCTGAAGTTTTAAATCAGATGAATAAAAACTTATGGGATTTGGTTATCCTCGATATCTCGATGCCTGGAAGAAGCGGCCTTGAAGTACTGAAAGACATTAAAACAAGCCATCCGAAGATTCCCGTAATAATTTTCAGCATGTACCCTGAAGACCAGTTTGCAGTGCGATGTATAAAAGCTGGGGCCTCTGCTTATCTGTCGAAAGATATTTCGGCAAAAGAACTTGAAAAGGCGATTAGCGGAATCCTTCGCGGCGATCATTTTTTTACGCCATCCGTTACTGCATTGTTAACCAGCGAAATCCAGGGAAACAAAGGCGGCAAGGTAGCGCACGAAACCTTGTCCGACCGCGAATATCAAGTATTCCTGTCTATTTCGAAAGGGAAAAGCGTATCTGATATAGCTGCTGAACTAAACCTAAGTGTTAAAACCATAAGTGTTTACAGATCGATTGTCCTTAAAAAGATGAACCTCAAGAATAACTCCGAAATGATGTATTACGCATTTAAAAATAATCTTGTGTCGTAAGCCAATCATTCTCCTTTAATTAGTGGAAACACATTTCCCTGCCCGTACGGTCAGGCGAGGACTATGCTCAATGTGACGGGAATGTCATCCTGAGCGCAGTCGAAGGATGTTTAGCTTTCAGGTTCTTTTAATCAAAGTCTTAACTAAAAGCAGGCAGGCTTAAATTGCAAAATTACCTGAACTACCATTTTGTATTTCTTCGTCCCCTATAGAAAAAGGGGGATTCAAGTGGGACTTTCATATGATTATAATTGTTTGTTTTTATTGGCAGATGAAATTCCTAACTATTTAAATATCAACCACCCCGTCTTTGTCCGGTGGTTCACTTTTTCAATTCATAAAACTTTTGGACTGCAGACACCCCTCCTTTGAATTTGAAATATATTTTGAAACATGATCACTGAAAGGAGGGGAAATATTTAAAATTCCAAGCAATTTAATATCCACCACCCCGTCTTTGTACGGGCTCTTTACACGCACACTTTCTCATTCGTTATTTCTTATTGTTTATTTCTTATTCAATGTCGTTTAGTTAAGACTTGAATAACCAGAGTTGAGTTTTAAACACCCTTCGACTACGCTCAGGGTGACCCGTCAGGCTGAGCGTAGTCCCCGCCTGACCGGACGGGCAGGGAAGTCTGTTTCCACTAACTAAACGACATTGAATGGGAATTATTAAAATTTCAAAGGGGTTGAATAAGAAATATCGAATAAGGAATAAGAAATCAGGAACTATTCATCCATACTTTACTTTTTGGGTACTATGTCAAATAAAAAGATATTCTTTAACGATTCTTTTTGATAATTTTCATTCTCGATTCCGTAAACGTTAATAAGGTTAATGGTTGAGAGACAAATTCTTATACTACTAAGGTTGAGGGGATTGAATAAGGTTTTTAATTCAGAAAACTGTTAATGATTAAACCATTAAATGAAAAATTGATTTAAAATCTTATTTTCTAAAAAGACCTTAGTAGAAAAAAATAATGTAAAACCTTGACCTTATTCAACTGCATAAAATTGTCACCCACCTAAATCGACATAGAGCCACTTTTTTAAACACTTTCTCATTCGTTATTTCTTATTGTTTATTCAATGTCGTTTAGTTAAACTTGAATAACCAGAGTTGAGTTTTAAACACCCTTCGACTACGCTCAGGGTGACCCGTCAGGCTGAGCGTAGTCCCCGCCTGACCGGACGGGCAGGGAAGTCTGTTTCCACTAACTAAACGACATTGTGAATGGGAATCATAACAATTTCAAAGGCATTAAATAAGAAATATCGAATATGGAATAAGAAATCAGGAACCAATGTCGTTTAGTTAAGACTTGAATAACCAGAGTTGAGTTTTAAACACCCTTCGACTACGCTCAGGGTGACCCGTCAGGCTGAGCGTAGTCCCCGCCTGACCGGACGGGCAGGGAAGTCTGTTTCACCAACTAAACGACATTGTGAATGGGAATTATAAAAATTTCAAAGGGATTAAATAAGAAATTTCGAATAAGGAATAAGAAATCAGGAATTATTCATCCATACTTTACTTCTTTAAACACCTTCTCATTCGTTATTTCTTATTGTTTATTCAATGTCGTTTAGTTAAACTTGAATAAACATAGTTGAGTTTTAAACACCCTTCGACTGCGCTCAGGGTGACCCGTCAGGCTGAGCGTAGTCCCCGCCTGACCGGACGGGCTGGGAAGTCTGTTTCCACTAACTAAACGACATTGTGAATGGGAAAACCAGCATAGGACAAATTCCTACCCAACAGGTAATAAATGCTTAGATGCTTAGTGATGTATTGCTTAGGCAATGAGGTAAAAAATACTTATCGATGATTTGGATTTCCACCTATTTTTCGCTGTAAATGCTGTAGTTAGTTTTGATGTGAAGTTAAAAACAACAATATATAGCTACTTCGCATGGAAATTTTGCTCGTTGACGATAATGAATTAGTACAGGTAAGGCTCTCAAGGTCAATACAAAAACTGTACGAAAACATCTCTGTTTATAAAGCAGCAGATTGCAAAGAGGCTATCCTACTTTTTTCTCAAGTCAACCCCAATCTTGTTATTCTCGACATTTCCTTGCCTGATGGAAGCGGCATCGATTTGCTTCGGGCCATGAAAAAGAGAACCCCAGGTTACCATATTTATGTTTACCAATTACGGTACCGACGAATTTAAAAAGAGTTGCATCGAACTTGGGGCTGACGGCTTTTTTGAAAAATCACAGTTCAATGGCATCATTGATTCCATTGGTCTTCACTATAAAATCTTAAATACAATCTCAAATGAAATTTAAAATGAAATTTAAAAAATGAAATCATGAAAAAAAAATTACTTTTCTTTTTGCAATCACCCTGTTTTTTACGGGGAGTTTGTTTGCACAAACGCTGATAAATGCGAACACTTATCGCTTTAATGCTGCGAACTCACCAGCGAGCCCTTTAACTATGACAACTCCTTTAAATCTGATAGCCTCTGGTCTGGATGATGCAGTTTCGGCTGTTAAGCCCATAGGGTT
The DNA here is from genome assembly GCA_016705335.1 of Draconibacterium sp. Classification (GTDB taxonomy): domain Bacteria; phylum Bacteroidota; class Bacteroidia; order Bacteroidales; family Prolixibacteraceae; genus Draconibacterium. Next base: position 24,053 of record JADIYN010000012.1, read on the forward strand.
TACTTTTTGGTTCGCAGGTGTTGCTTACACTAATTTTTCGGTGGATGTTAATGGTGTGATGAAATTGGGAGATGTAGCAATAGTTTCTCAGCCCGCCAATGGATTAGGCTCAAATACAAACCCAGGAAACTTTCCAAGAATTGCACCCTATTGGGATGATCTCGCTACAGGTACGGGAAGTGTTACTTGTGAAACTCAGGGAAGTCCTGGATCCAAAGTTTTAGTTATTAACTGGAATGTTGCAGTTCCTAAAACGAACTCAGCACTTTCATTGTTTCAAGTACAAATCTACGAGGCAACAGGAAACATCTATTTTGCATTTGCTTCAACATTTACCACAACAACAACTGGATTAAGTTATTCGATGGGCATTTGCGCTTCAGCAACAGATTTTGCTAGCGTTACAGTTACCGGAAGTACGAGTGCATCTGTTGCTTATGGCGTAGCTAAAGATAATAATACAACACGACCTTATTCTGGTTCAGTGAAAAGATACCAATTTGGAACGGATTATACTGCACCTTTAATTAACAACAATGTAGCGCTTAACATTCCAAACACAGCGGGAACAGCAAACAGGGTTTTAAGCAATATTCTTGTCCAGGATCAGGCAGGCGTACCCGTTAGCGGTGTGCCAGTGCCACCAAGTGTAATTAATGTTCCAAGAATTTACTTCAAAAAGAGTACGGACAATTCTTATATTTCATCTCCTGGAGTTTATGTCTCTGGCCCAAGCACAGGAAATACCTACTGGGATTTTACAATCAATCATTCTCTTTTAGGCGGGGTAGCTGCCGGCGATCAGATTTCCTATTTTATAGTAGCTCAAGACCAAGCTGAATATAAAGGTGGTGCGAATATTAAATCAAATCCTGTGGGCGTTGTTGCGACAGACGTAAACAATGTTACGGTGCCTCCACCCAATCCACCATACTATATTGTCGGAGGCTCATACTCAGGCACAGTAACCGTAGGCTCTGGAGGTGATTTTGAAAACCTGACCAATCCTGGCGGTTTATTCGACCAGATTAATGCGGGCGAGCTAACCGGAAATCTCACTGTAAATATTACAAGTGATCTTACTGCCGAAACAGGTGCAAAAGCATTGAATGCATGGGTTAATAACGGCGGAACATATACCGTTACAATTAATCCTGTTGGAAACAGAACAGTTTCAGGAATAACGGTTAATGGAGGTAATGGAGGTGTAATTACTTTGAATGGCGCAACCGGTGTTACCATAGACGGATTAAATGATGGCACCAACTCTTTGACATTTATTCAGACCGGACAATATTATGTTGGTTCAATGATTGACATAAAAGGTGCTTCAAATAACACGATCACCAGAGTTACAGTTCAAGGATATGGAGCATCCAATGCAGCAATTAGCCTTACAAACTCTAATACACCTTCCAGGCCATCAAGCAATAATACAGTTAGCTATTGTAATATAACTACTTCTGTACTTATCCCGAATACCTGGAATGCCGGAAACGGTATTTCTCTTGTTGATTGGTCAGGAACAACTCCTACCGGCAACCTGAATGTAATAGATCATAATACGATAACTAATTTTGTTTATAATGGAATTCTCCTTACCGGGAAATATACCAATACCGCAATCTCCAACAATGAAATTTATAATACAGTTGGTACTTCCTGAAACAGTAACTTCCGAGGTATAAGCAGTGGATCTGCTATTGCCGGTACTACAAACATTTTTAACAATAAAATCCACGATATTTTAACCCAAAGTCCCGGTTCAGGACTTATTCCCGGTATCCTTTCCTCCGGAGGAACCGGAACAATCACAAACATTTTCAATAATGTGATCTATCTGGATGCCTCTTCTACACAATCCACACAGGGATGGGCCGGCATTCAAACAACCGGTCTCGGTGCAGTGAATGTATATTATAACTCTCTATATACAGGGGGTTCAGGTATAACAGGAACGGCAAGCAGCTATGGAATTAAAAAAGATGGAACCGGAGTTACAAATATCAAAAATAACGCTGTTTTCAATGAAAGATCAAACAGCACGGGCACAGGAAAGCATTACGGAATATATATAGCAAGTACAACCTCATTAACATCCGATTACAATGATATTTATACGAACGGAACTGGCGGGGTTTTTGGATTTAGTACAACAGACAGGTTAACATTGGCAGATTGGCAAGGCGCTACATCAAAGGATTTGACTTCAGTTTCCGGCGATCCGGGATTTACCTCTGCAACCAATCTTCAGCCAGATTTACTCAACATGAATGTTATGAACCTTGATGGGAAAGGAACACCCATCGCATCTATAGCAACGGATATTCTTGGAAATCCAAGAAGTACATCTTTGCCGACACCAACTGATATTGGTGCTTACGAATTTACATCAAACTTTACACATTTGATTTCAGGTAATGCCGGTATTGCCGGTGCCACTTTATCGTGGGTTGATGTTACTAATAAAACCATTACATCAGATGGTTCAGGGATTTATTCTATCACTGTACCTACTGGATGGTCAGGAACCGTAACACCTTCAAAAACAGGTTATACTTTTGCGCCAGTCAACATAGCCTATACCAATGTTACAACCGATCAATCGGCCCAAAATTATGTGGCTACACCTATAACATTTACAATTTCAGGAAATACTGCTTTATCAGGAGTAACATTAAGCTGGACAGATGTAACACCTAAAACTGCATTATCGGACGGTTCTGGGAACTATTCATTTACAGTTTCTTACAACTGGTCAGGTACAATAACTCCTTCTTTAGCTGGCTACACTTTTACACCTGCCAACAAGGTATATTCAGGTGTATTGGCTGACCAATTAACTCAGGACTATACAGTGACACCTGTTACTTTTACTATTTCTGGTAATGCAGGTATTGCGGGTGCAACTCTTAGTTGGGATGACAGCGGACCTCAATCAGCAGTAGCTGATGGCAGCGGACTTTATTCATTTACAGTTTCATACAACTGGACAGGTAATGTAACACCATCAAAAGCCGGATTTGTATTTACTCCTGTTGAAAAACAATATACAAATGTTCTGGCTAATATGCCAAATGAAAATTATACAGCCTCACCAAGTGCTTTAATAATACTAGGTAACACCGGTTTTGGCGGAGTTACAGTAAGCTGGTTTGACGGTGTACCAAGAACCACCGTTTCAAGCACCGACGGAGATTACTTTTTGAGGTACCAAGCAATTGGTCGGGTATAGTTACTCCATCACTTACCGGTTTTACGTTCAGCCCTGCAAACAGGGAGTATATAAACCTTTCAGCAAACCAGACTGCCCAAAATTATGTCTCCACTCCAATTACCTATACCATTTCGGGAAATACAGGAATGGCAGCGGTAACCTTAAACTGGACCGATAATGGCCAGGGAGGCGCAGGCGCAGGTTCAGTGCTATCCGATGGCAGTGGTAACTACTCCATTACCGTATCTTACAACTGGACTGGCACTTTGGCTCCAACATTGATGGGTTATGCTTTTACACCAACAAATATTGCATTCACCAATGTACTTGCCAACCAAACTGCTCAGAACTTTACAGCAGCCGCCATCCTTATACCATCTCCGGTAATGCAGGAGTAAGAGATGCAGTGTTAAGCTATGATGACAATGGTTCAAAAACGACCACAACCGATGTAAACGGGAACTATTCGTTTACAGTTTCCTACAACTGGTCGGGTACGGTAACCCCTGCCTATCCAAGGTTTACTTTTTCACCTGCAAGCATCACTTATACTAACCAACTTGCAGATGCACCCAATCAGAACTACACAGCAGCCATGCAAAAAGGTTTAATCAGTTACTGGAAACTGGATGAAGCAGCAGGGAATACCTATGTTGACTTTACAGGAACAAACGATGGGACAGGAAATCCATCTCCCACTGCTGTTGCAGGTCAAGCCCATGGTGCCCAACAGTTTAATGGTTCTTCTACCAAAATTCAGGTTCCGGCAAGTCCAACCTTTGATTTTGCTGCCAACGGTGATTTCTCTATTGAGTTCTGGTATAAAGGAACCACCCCATCGAGAATGATAATGGGCAGATCTATAAGCAGTACAGTGCAATGGTATTGTTACATAATGAACGATGGGAGAGCCCGGTTTACAATAATAAACGGTACGAATACAGTATATCTCTATACCAACGTTATTACAGATGGTAACTGGCATTATATAACAGTTACAAGGGAATGGAACTTCAGGAGATTCAAAAATCTATGTTGACGGTGCATTTAAAGCATTAAATAACAAGATGTTTACAGTAGATTTTTTCTCCAATACCGCAAAACTTGAAATAGGTTGTTATAACAATGCTACTGTTTTAAATGGTAGCTTAGATGAAGTTGCTATCCACAATGTGGAACTGCAACTGGATGAAATCCAACAACATTACAACAACGGAGTACAAGGTCTTGGTTATTATGAAACTGTGGCACCGGCAATTACAGCTACAACGCCACTAAATGGGGTTTGTGGGACAGTCGTATAGTTGATGATGTTAACGCAACAGGTAATCCTGCGCCAATCTATTCATTAACCAATTCACCTGCAGGTATGACAATTAATGCCACTACAGGGCTGATAGAATGGACACCTGGTGCAGGCGGTAATTATAATGTAACCGTCGAAGCAAGTAATGGTGTGAATCCTGCGGCAACCGAGTCGTTTGTAATAGCTGTACCAATACCACCTGCTATTCCGGCAGGACTGGTTGCCTATTGGAAACTGGATGAAGCAACAGGGAATACCTATGTTGACTTTACAGGAACAAACAACGGCACAGGAAATCCATCCCGCTCGCGATAACAGGACAAGCCCATGGTGCCCAACAGTTTAATGGTTCTTCTACCAAAATTCAGGTTCCTGCAAGTCCAACCTTTGATTTTGCTGCCAATGGTGATTTCTCTATTGAGTTCTGGTAAAGGAACCACCCCATCGAGAATGATAATGGGCAGATCTATAAGCAGCACAGTGCAATGGTATTGTTACATAATGAACGATGGAGAGCCGGTTTACAATAATAAACGGTACGAATACAGTATATCTCTATACCAATTTTTTCTCCAATACCGCAAAACTTGAAATAGGTTGTTATAACAATGCTACTGTTTTAAATGGTAGCTTAGATGAAGTTGCTATCCACAATGTGGAACTGCAACTGGATGAAATCCAACAACATTACAACAACGGAGTACAAGGTCTTGGTTATTATGAAACTGTGGCACCGGTAATTACAACTACAGCGCCACTAAATGGGGTTGTGGGACAGTCGTATAGTTATGATGTTAACGCAACAGGTAATCCTGCGCCAATCTATTCATTAACCAATTCACCTGCAGGTATGACAATTAATGCCACTACAGGGCTGATAGAATGGACACCTGGTGCAGGCGGTAATTATAATGTAACTGTCGAAGCAAGTAATGGTGTGAATCCTGCGGCAACCGAGTCGTTTGTAATAGCTGTACCAATACCACCTGCTATTCCGGCAGGACTGGTTGCCTATTGGAAACTGGATGAAGCAACAGGGAATACCTATGTTGACTTTACAGGAACAAACAACGGCACAGGAAATCCATCCCCGCTCGCGATAACAGGACAAGCCCATGGTGCCCAACAGTTTAATGGTTCTTCTACCAAAATTCAGGTTCCTGCAAGTCCAACCTTTGATTTTGCTGCCAATGGTGATTTCTCTATTGAGTTCTGGTATAAAGGAACCACCCCATCGAGAATGATAATGGGCAGATCTATAAGCAGCACAGTGCAATGGTATTGTTACATAATGAACGATGGGAGAGCCCGGTTTACAATAATAAACGGTACGAATACAGTATATCTCTATACCAACGTTATTACAGATGGTAACTGGCATTATATAACAGTTACAAGGAATGGAACTTCAGGAGATTCAAAAATCTATGTTGATGGTGCATTTAAAGCATTAAATAACAAGATGTTTACAGTAGATTTTTTCTCCAATACTGCAAAACTTGAAATAGGTTGTTATAACAATGCTACTGTTTTAAATGGTAGCTTAGATGAAGTTGCTATCCACAATGTGGAACTGCAACTGGATGAAATCCAACAACATTACAACAATGGATTAAATGGACTGGGGTACTATGAAACAGCAGCTCCGATCATGGCAAAATCCGCTGAGACTGTTTCTACTGCATTTGATCTTCCGCAAATTGAGCTCAATGATTTGAAGGTTTATCCGAATCCGTTCTCCGACAGGTTGCGTTTTGAGTTTGTTGCACAGAAAGCCGTTGATGCCCGTATTGATTTGTACGACATGACCGGCCGCATGATAAAAACAATTTTCGAACAACCCGTTGAAGGCGGTGTAAGCTACCAAGCTGAATTTAAACCTGAGTCCAGTGTCAGCGGAATGTATATTTACCGCATGATTATAGGCGATGCGGTTTATAACGGTAAAGTGGTATTTAAGAAGGAATAAACGACACCAGAAAGAATTTATTTAAAATTCATGTTCTTAAAATTTAAAAGTCCCGGCTGCGATACTGTAGCCGGGACTTTTTTACGTGAATTAACAAGTTATCCATGGATTAATTATTAAATGAAGCTGCTGAAAGGTGAAATGTATCATGAAACAAATAAATCCTTATTACATAGCGCATAAAAACAAAAAACTCCGGAGTCGATGATCCCGGAGTTTTTTGGTTTATACATCAATGTCGTTTAGTTAGCGAAAACAGACTTCCCTGCCCGTCCGGTCAGGCGGGGACTGCGCTCAGTCTGACGGTCACCCTGAGCGCGTCGAAGGGTGTTTAATACTCACATATTGGCATTGGGAGGCTTAACTAAACGAAATTGGTTTATACATTATTAAATTTATTGTACATTTTGTAATACAAAAACACTGCTTTGTCATTCTTTGCCTTGTTTCAATCCTTTTTTATTAACGATTCACGGTTTGTAAATGGCATTTTTCAACATGAAAACACCATGTTTTGATGAATTGTTTATAGAAAAGAGGTCTTATCCACACCATTTACACCCATTCATTTACAGGCTATTATTCTGTATATCAATACACTAACAAGTATTCGTCAATAACTTTTTCAGCGTATTATCAACAATATAACAAAATAAGTAATAATTCAATTATTTTTGTATAGCGTTCATATTGAACGTGTAACAAATATAATTTTTTAAGTAATGATTAAGATTAAAAAAGTTTTGAAAAAGAATCCGAGGGAGCCCGAAGCGGCACCCAGGTATTATGCATCAGCGGTGCATGATGTAAAAGTTGATCTAAACAGTTTGGCTACTTCGGTGGCCGACAGGTGTTCTCTCCGCCGTGCCGATGTGCATGGAGTATTAATTGCGTTAATGGATATTATTCCTGCCGAGCTTGCTTCCGGGAAGATAATCTCCTTGGTGACCTTGGCAGTTTTTACATTAATGTACAAAGCGAAGGGACTGAAACCGAGGCCGAGCTGATCCCCCGAATGGTAAAAGGCACCAATATCCGTTACCGTCCAACAAAAGAACTCAGGAAAAAAATGCGCATGATTGATGTCAGTTTCGCAAATTAATTCCTGAGCCCAGTAGTGTAAGAGTCCTGCCTTGTGTTCCCGCACAGGCAGGATTTCTTTTTAGTAACAAATATAACGGGACCAAGTTACGACATCGATCCCAAATAAACAATGTTGAGAAACGGCAAGACCATAAATTTTATTTAAAAATATTTAAAATTCAGTACATTTCAGTAATACAACACCGCTTCAGATTGATGTATTACACCTCCCTATTTCGAATTAAAACCATTTCTTTTATTTGCCCCAGTTACTACAAGTGATATTTTTTTTATCTCTTGATGTAATATTTTTATCTCTTGATGTTGGGATAGTTAAACCTTGACATTATTTTTTTATGTCTTGTTGTAACCGCAATGCTGTCCAAGAAAGGCAAATGACCATCGGTTTGTTTACCTATTTTGTACCGGAGGGACTTAATGTGCGTAGAAAAAGTAGGTTATAGAACAAATTTTGTGTGCCAGTGGTACACAATATTAAATACAATGATACTCCGATACCAATCTGCCCGTCCGCTCAGACGGGTATGCCAGGGAAAAGCGAAAAAGAACACTAAGGGACTTTAGCTGTAATTGTCAACATTTTGGACTAAAGTCCATCGCGTATCTGCACATTCATCCTCCGGCATAAATGCCGGAGTTAGTCAGTTAAAACTTCGTTTTCACACAACCTGTTAAGTCTGGAGCAAAAAGCACCCAACTGAAATCAACCCTTAACATGGTTTTAGCTAGGGTCTGCTGACAAACTCAATGAAGGTTCAGGTTGCCTCATGGACCTGCCTGCCGGTAGGCAGGGGTCATCCGCCAACTGGCGGATAGAAAAGTTGTTTGGGGAAAGCTGTTCGACCCCTTTCGGTCGTATATCCGCACACAGGAATCATTTTCTATAAACATTTTATCCCTCTGGGACAATTCTAAAAAGTAGCCAAAATTTCAAGTGCAAGCTTTTTTCGGGTACACATTAAATATATTTGCACTTCGTTTCAAATACATTTATCTAATGTATTCATTATCAACAATAAATACATTTTTGAATTAGGAACTTTGTAAATAACACCAAAGTCATTAACTACAAGTCCTTTGATGCCAGCGGCATCCCATGTTTATAGAAAAAATCCTATCGGTGGCCGTTCGACCCTGGCCAGGGTCGTATTGCAACTTATTGATTATCTATCTATAAACATTTGAACCCGCTGGGTTCAATAATTTTTGGAGTATCTATTAAGCGCCTAATTCAAATACATTTTTTTAGCAGACCCTATATAGAGTTGAAGATATTCATAAAAAATTATTCGGTCAACTGATTTACAGGTTCTTTGCCTTTATTATTAACGCCGGGATTTGTGAGCTGATTATCCCAACAAGGAAGATCAGAAAAAACTGAATGTTAATATTTAGTACCAATCGATTTATAAAATAAGCAAAAGCAATTATAAAAATGTTGGCAGCAACAATTACCATAGTAACTGTTAAATGGGAAGGTGCCAACAGTAACAACCTGTGGTGGATGTGATTATTATCTGCTTCAAACGGCGATTTTTTGTTTCTGATTCTTATGATCATTACACGCAAGGTGTCGATTAACGGCACAATAATTACGGCAAACGACACAGCCGGTGCAGCACTGACGGCGTACAATGCAGCGTTATCAATGTTAAACTCATTGAATTTCACAACTAATGAGGAGATTACCAATCCAATGATTAACGAACCGGAATCCCCCATGAAAAGTTTGTAGCGCTTACCAAAGACATTGAACAAAAAAATCCGGCAAGGCTGCCCACCAAAGCAAACGATAGGATTGCAAATTGGATATGACCGGAAATAAAAAACCAAAAGCCAAAAGTGCTTGTTGCCAGTATTGAAACACCCGAAGCCAAACCATCAATTCCATCAATTAAATTGAAGGCATTGACAATTACAATAATGACAAAAACCGACAATCCTACACTTAAAAAATATCCAATCACATGTACCCCGAAAATACCATGTAAATTCGTAAACCGCACATTCCCCAATATAGTTAGAAGGATTGCAACAACTATCTGAATTATCAATTTTTTACGGAATGATATAGCCAACAAATCATCTTTCAAGCCAATAAAAAACATCAGAATAACAGAAGCAAAAATGTATTTTAAAGCGTCAAAATTCTGTCCGGCGGTGGCAACAATGCTACTAATGGTAAAGCCGATAAAGATGGCAACACCTCCAAGCGGTGTTACAAAACCTGTATGAATTTTTCTTTCATCCGATGAATCATAAAGTTGTCTAACACGTGCAACTTTTGAAATTGAAGGGATTGTGATGATTACCAATGCAAAACCGATAATAAAGGCCACCGAAGTCAGAAACAATTCCATTTTGTTAGTGCGATTGAGTATCGAGAATTAAGTATCGAGTATCGGTATCGAGAATCAAGAATCGAGAATCGAGAATCAAGTATCGAGAACCCAGTATCGAGAATCAAGTATCAAGTATCAAGTATCGAGAATCGAGAATCGAGTATCGAGAATCAAGTATCGAGAATCAAGTATCAAGTATCCAGTATCAGGCCAAGAATCGGAGTTGGAAACTCCGCGTCCCAGCATCCAGTATCCATCTCGCCTCAGGCGAGACCAGCATCCAGCATCCAGCATCAACAGGTTTTACCGTTTAAACAACTGCGGAACTTTGCGCAGGATTTTGGCGGTAAGCACTGCCCAAGGAAACCTAAAACCATTGTTGCGCAACGCCTGCAGGTCCTCTTTTGACTTCAGTGTTAGCTGTTTTGAAGTTCCTGTACTAACTCCGCCGACCCTCATAATAGTAATGACCTCGGGCAGATGAACCATGATAAGCTGTTTGTCCTGCAATACCCGGAGCATAAAATCATAATCTCCTGCAATTTTAAAAGAAGTATTGAACAAGCCGTGTTTCTGATAAACTTCTTTGCACAGAAACAATGTGGGGTGCGGGGGAGTCCAACCGTTTTTTAGGTTTTTGCAGTTAAAAGGCTTACTATGCCAGGTACGTACAACCACATTTCCAGTATTAATAAATATTAAATCGCCATAAAGCCCATGGTTGTGTTGCTTCTCAAATATCTGTACAATCTTTTGGATTGTATCGGGCGATGAAAGTTTATCATCAGAATGAAGGAATCCCACTACATCTCCTGTAGCCAGTTGTATTCCCTTGTTAAACGCATCATAAATGCCTGTGTCGGGTTCCGAGATTATTTTTGTTACCCGGTTGGGCAACGATTTTATGATTTCCAATGTATTGTCTTTTGATGCCGCGTCAATAATGATGTGCTCAATATCCGGGTGAGTTTGCTCATTAATTGAGCCAATGCACCCTGCTATATTGGCAGCACTGTTGAAAGTGGCGGTGATGATGGAAATCTTCATACTAAGACAATACTTCAATTAATTATTCAAAACTTGAAAGATATAAGGGTATAGAATTTTAGCCATCATTTTCTGTCCCTTATTATTTAGATGAATGTCGTCATGAAACCAACTTTTATCAAGGCCATTCTCTAAATCTTTTATCACTTGAATTTTATTCGAGATTGCAAATTCAATAATTTCTTTACCTTGTTCGTTGTATGAATTATTATTCAGTTCACCCTGTGCTGCATGAAGATATATAATCATTGGAATGTCTAATTGAATTGATTTTTCATGCAAGGCTTTAAAACCAGGATTGAATCCTGTACCATCTTTTTTATGCCTTCACTTTGATTGTAACTTTCCTGTGGTGTTTTGAATGATTTTGCAATATATTTAGGATATATGTATCGATCAAATAATTCAAAAATAGCAAGTTTGTATTGTTTGTTTGGAAATGCAGAACTAATTCCAACAATTGGTTTAAAATCCATGATATCATGTGCATCATGACTGCTTGCCACTAAGATTATTAATTTAGAATCAAAAGTACCTTTCTCATCCAGAAAAGCATTACAATTATCCGGACCCCATGAACCCGCCGAGATGTTTAATATTTGAACTTTTTTCGCCAATACTAAAGATAGTTCTTTGGACAAAATTGTTGTTGCGATACTGTCTTGATCAGTTAAAACACCACCATTTATAACGGAATCTCCTAATCCTAACACTTTGATACTTTTTGCATCAATATTTTCTGAACGCATGTTTACTTCATTGTAATAAACATGGTTTTTAAACCGATATCGATTTTGATTTGCTTGAAAAACATATTCGTATTTATCGCTTGTTTGGGAAAGAGGAGCATCACAAAATCCAAAATAGTTTCGCAGACCTATTTCAACTACAATAACGAACAGAAGAAATACAAAAAAAATAATAGTTGATTTTTTCATTCGTTGTTAATATTTATTCATACTTATTATTAAAGTTAATCGATTATACTAAACACTTACATTGCATTCTCTTGTTCAACGGCAGCTCGATCTTTTTTGATTTTCCATATTTAAACACTATTTAAGTTCGGGATATTCACCTGCCAAACGAGCGGTAGTTAAGCTAATTTATTATATTACTTATGATTTACTAACTTAACTCTTTAATTTTTGTTTGAACCTGAAAAAAATAGTTGGCTTTATACCTTGCCAAATAATAACCAGCTTTACCATCTAAAAAACCCAGCATTAAAAAGTAAGCACCTGTAAAATATAAAAAAGGCAACAGCCCGGTTTTTAACATTCGGTATTTTAACTTTTGACGAACTGTTAAATTAATATCTCCATTGCTTTTTAATTGGAGATAACGTTTAGCTTCCCAAGAGGAATAAGCATTGTGACGATCGATATAATGTGCCAGTTCTTTGTAATCGTTATGAATTATCGGTCTTTTTATTTTGCCTATTAATCCGGTGACAATGGGATGTTCGTGTACTTCCATATCCAGTTTACTCCACGATTCCTCTTCTGTCTTTTCAAATTCACCGGTTCCTTGTCTGAACAGTGGAAGTTTCTTCATTTTATCGCCAAACCTGAGTTCCTTGCCCATAAAATAATTCCTGTAGGTTATCCAGTAGCCGTTTATTTTTGGATTTTTAATTTTCTCTGCAAGTTCCATTATAAATTCAGGGGTTAAAATTCATCGGCATCTAAAAATAACACCCATTCGTTTTTGATATCCAAATTTTGCAATGCCCAGTTTCTTTTTTTTGGAAATTTCCCGTCCCATTCAAAGTTATAATATTCTGCCTGAAACTTCCGGGCTATTGTAGGCGTATTGTCGGTGCTGGATGAATCGATTATGATTACCTGCGAGAAACCTATTAAATTTTCCAGGCAAAATGGAAGATTTATTTCTTCGTTTTTAACCGGGACAATAACTGTAGCGGGTATTTTATTCATAGATTTCTCTTTTCTTAATAAATTTCGCAGGATTTCCTCCTACTACAGCCCAAGGTTCAACATTCTTGAATACTGATGCAGTTGCTCCTACCACGGCACCCTGGCCAATGGTAACTCCCATTCCAATAAAAGCGGATGCTCCTATCCAAGCCTGATCTTCAATAATTATGGGGCTGTAATTAACGGATAATTACTTTTTGAAATGTCGTGTGAGGCTGCGCACAAATAGGTTTTTTGTGAAACTGTGGAATGTGCCCCGATTCTGATTTTTGCTACATTGTAGCAATCAACTTCGGGAGAAAGGCATGAATATTCATCCATTTCAAGGTTCCATGGCATATAAATATATACACTGGAATATACAACCGCCTTAGCATGAATTTTGGCACCAAATAAGCGCAACAGGAAAATTTTCCAGTTATTGCCCACACTTCGCGGAAGCGGTCGCGCAAATACAGTCCAAACCAGCGTCCACAGAAAACGGGCTACCTGGTTTTTACGGCTTAAACTATTTTTATAGGTAGATAAGTCAACCTTTAATTCATTCATTTCACTTCACCATTTACAATCATTGATTTCCACAAATATGGTAATCTTCCAGCACCTTTAAACTGTATAATTTCAATATCAAATTCCTTTAACAACGCTCTTATTGTTTTATACGACCAGAATTTTATATGACCACCATCTCTGAAAACCGTATGATGTTTGTCGTAACCATCTAAAAGGACAACTGCAAGATTTTTCAAATAGCCGTTGTAAGGTGTTGATATGATTATATTGCCACCTCCTGATTTTGTTAATATGTCTTTGCAAAACGAGATGTACTTTTAGTGGATCATACAAATGTTCAATCACTTCTGTCGAGATAATTGTTTTAAATTGCATCTTTTCCAAATCTATTGGCAATCCGTCATTCGAAAGATCATGAAGGAAAAATCTACCGGAATTTTTTTGCTTAGCTATTTCGATACCTTTTTCAGAAGCATCTATTCCATAAACATTATAATTATGTTTTATTAAGAAGTTGGCAATTGCCCCATTGCCGCAGCCAACATCCAGAATAAATTCACCATTTTTAGGTAGCATACCCACTATTGCAGGCAATAAATAACTGTGTGCATGGCTAAATTCCGTGCTTTTCCATCCGTAATCTTTATAAGCTGACATATTATTATTTATTAGTTGTAAATACAAACTCAGGTTTTTCCCGATCCCCCAGTACCCATCTGTATAGCTCAATCATTTTAATCGCCACTGCATCAATGCTGTACTTTCTTTCCACTAATTGACGCCCGTTTTGACCCATTTGCAGGCGTTTGGTTTCACTGATTTGCAAAGCTTTTTTGAGGGTCTCGACCAAAGGCGCTGCGCCAATATCAATCCACCATCCAGCATTGTGGGTGTTGAGTTCTCCCCAGGGAGTACCTTTTGTTGTGATTACAGGAACTCCACACGCCAGTGCTTCCGCCACCACAATACCAAAGTTCTCGCTGTAGGTAGGCAATACAAATAAATCAGCACGATGATAGGCCGCCAGTTTTGCTTTGCCAAACTGTGGTCCTATAATGTGGATTTCGTGATTTAAACCTGTATTGTTTATTAATTTTTGCAATGAAGCAATATATGTTTCTTCGCCGTTTCCGGCTATTTCAATCTGCCAGTTTTGTCGAAGTGTTTTATCGAGGTTTTGCCAAGCTTCAATTAACAATTCGATGCCTTTTTTAGGGTGGATACGCGATAAAAAAAGCAGGGTGTATTTTTCTTTTTTCTCCTTTTTTACCGGTATTGGAAACTCAGCTAAATCAATGCCGTTAGGAATTACTGCTATGGGATTTTTAAATCCCAGGTTACGGATATTGTCGGCTTCCATTTGTGCTGTGGCATGAATACAGGCAGCATTTTTTAAATCCTTTTTTTGGTATAGCTCCATTGCCAGTTTCTTTTTCCATTTGCCTGCATTTAATGCCCATGGTTCAAGCATTCCCCGTGGAGTGATTATGGTTGGAATATCTTTCTTTTTTGCCAGTTGTGCCATTTGGTGTACAGGCATTTGCCACATGCCATGGCCATGTAACAAATCAAATTTCTCCCTGTTTAAAATGGCCTTTAATGCTTTTTTAAATGGCTTTACTTTTACAAAAACTAGCTGCAAATTGGGGTGAGGACTTTCCTTTAAGTAAGGATTGGCCGAATTATTGGTAAAAATGGTAGCTTTTACACCGTTCATGGCCTGAGTAAATGCCAAATCGGAAACGCTTTTGGAGGGGCCACCGCCGGAAATATCAATGGAGAATATTATATGTAGGATTCGCATATTAGCAATATAGTGAAAATAAAATATAGTTATAACATCGACAAATTAACTACTCCTTTTTTATAGATTGAATTCATTGTAAACAACTAGTGGGGTTTTTCCGGCAATGGTTTTATAAAGCTGATCAACTTGTGTAATTATTATATTATGTTTCTTTAAGCCCGGCACAACGGTAGTTAGACGCAATTTTACCAAAGATAAATCCGATTCTATTAATGGTTGAAGTGCAACTACTTTAAGTTGAATTCCATTTTGGTAAACGTGTAATTGGTTTGCAACAACAGTTTGAATTTGTTTTACACAATCGCCAATTATAGCACCAAAAAAAGTGGTCCCATCATTAAGGCAAACGATATCGCTTGGCCGTCCTTTAATTGTTTTAATCTTACTAACCGAGTTAAGATCAACAGTATTTTCAAGTTCCAGATAATCGCCGATGTCATATCTGATGAGAGGGAAATAGCAATTTGATAACCTGGTAACAATATTTTTTATTTCGCCAAATTCGTCCTTAATTCCCTGTAAAAGATGGGTATCCCAAAAAACGATATATTCATTGCTACTTGGCTCTGTATAAGCCATTACCCCACACTCAGCACTTCCATACTCCATACAAACAGGTGCATTAAAGAATGAAGAAATTTCTTCCTTTTCCGTAACGGATAACGGTCCCGCAGTGCAGATGACAGCCTTGATTTTGTAATTTTGTTCCTCGTTTCTTTTCCTGTTCACACGTACGAATGATAATACAGATGCAGAAAAGCCTATTATTAATTCCGAATGAAATTTGGTATACGTTTTAAAAACTGAACTCATTGCTTTTTCCGATATGTCATATGCAGAAACACGTTTCATGTTTGACAACCAGTCTTTCATAACCCTTTTTGCAACATTTATCCTCCTCAAAATTCCTTTACCATACAGATGATGATGCCCCCAGATTAAAAAGGTTTTCATGCCAGGTTCAATTCCATATGCAGCTCGTCCCAGCCACATACTTGGGCTTGTTTCTGTGTCTTTCCAAGTTGGTATATGTAAAGGTTCGCCGGTTGAGCCACCTGTTTTTATATACCCAGTTGGTTTAACATTATCACGAAGTAAACTTTTTTTGATTTCTTGCAAATTTATTTTTGCAAGAGTTGGCCAATTATCTAACTCTGCAAGGTCTGATATCTTATCCGGGAGGTCATATTTTTTCTTCCATTCACGATAAAAAGGAATATTATTAAAAGCATCATTCCAGATTATATTAAACCGTTCAATTTGAAATGATTTAATCTCGGCAGGTGATGTTAGTACTCTATATCTTCCGCCTCTCGAAATCGATTTTATGAAGACGTTCCTATTCAAGAAACTGTAAAATCTTTTTTTAATATTCATAGAATTATGTCAATAAAGTCATTTTAATCAACTACATGCTTTTCCCGCTGAAAATATAAAGTGTCATTAACCTCCAATTTTTTAATAGGTTTGGAAGGATTGCCTCCATAAAGCATACCTGTTTGTTCAAACTCTTTTGTTAATACCGATCCTGCCCCCAGAATTGAATAATCTGGCAATTTCGTACCAGGTAGCAATATACATCCAGTCCCTAAAAAACAATATTTTCCTATATGTATTGGCGATGTATGTTGACGGTTTTTATAAATGTCAATGCTATGTGTTAATATCTGAGACCGTATCCCTGCAACAGTGGTAAAATCTCCAATATAAACTCCGCCGTTACAATCAATAAAATGACGGCTCGTTATGCCCGCACTTTTCCCAAGTATTAATTCGCACTGCCGGTTTTCAACATGTTTAAAATAATTATTTCCCCCGGTTTTAAAACCGGTAATAAAGGTCATTGTTGCTATCCCGGAATCTTCATTTAAAACAAGGCGGTCAATTTGTTTGCAAATTACAAGATTGTGTATTCTGGAATGAGCTGCCATTTCCAATTTTACCGGGAAAATCAATGATTTTCCTATTCGGGCTGTTGGATGTATTTTGTATCCATAAAACATACTTAAAAGTTTTCGCCTGATTGACCAAGGAAGCCAAATTATTAATAGTTGAAATAAAATTTTCATAATTGATTATTACTTTGGATTAGACTATTATTTAAGCATATTTATAAACTTTCCTTTGTACTTAAGGGTATAAAAATATGATCTTAAATATACCCCAGTTATTAATTTATAAATGAATAGGAGATAACTAAATGACTTTAACAATTGGTGATTATTTTTTTTTAGCACATTTCTTCGTTCTGCAGCAAATTTTCCGCTGGGTAAACGGTTAAAAGCATGCGATGTTTTTGATTCTTCATGTATGCGAAACCCCCAAAAAAAATAATTTATTCGAACGAACTTTTCGCCTTGATTATAAAATTTGTACCATAAATCTCCGTCCATGGTAAAATTAAGATTTACATCGAATCCACCTGCTTTCTCAAACAGACTTCGATGAAAAATTGAAGTTGGACCATAAACATAGATTGAATTATTTTTCAATAAAAAAGAATTCCATTTTGGTCCAACACTGCATTTCTCAATATTACCGTCTTTAGTAAAGAAAACTGTATTAGCTGCAAACCATTTATAGGTTGGATTTTTATTTACTGCATCTTTTGCATGTTTAATACTGTTTGGCAATAATAAGTCATCAGCATTTACCCAAAAGTAAAATTCTCCCTTAGCGCGTGCAAAACCTTTGTTAAATGCATCGCTTTGGCCATTGTCTTTTTCCGAAACCCACCATGCTAAATGGTCTTTATATTTTTTAATAATTTCAATGCTGTTATCTGTACTTCCTCCATCAACAATGATCAATTCGAAGTCCTGGCAGCTCTGATTTAACAGGGATAAGATGGCTTCCTCGATGTACAAGCCACCATTATAATTTGCCATTACTATGGTAAAAAGTGGTTTTTTATTATGCATTTATATACCCGATTTTCTTGTTCTGTTTTTCCTGTGTAGGATTATCTTTTAGATTGGTTGTCACTATTATTATTGCAGCAAAAATTGGAAAGGTAGTTCTAAATAAACTTATAGGAGAAAAAAAGAAAGCCCATAGCATATCAACAGACAACACGACCAAAATAGGAAACATATTAATGAATATATCAGATTTGTAAAAATAAAATGACCTTTAAAAAGTGTAAAAAATACGAGAATTGATGCTAAAAACCCAACGATACCGGCATAAGCCCATGTGCCTAAAAAAAGAGTGGGCATGAATGTATCCCGGACGTTTAGAAGATCTTGTCTTGGTAATTTTTGCTGAAAGTTTGGCGTATTTACCTCCTTTGTCTTGCCCCCACGAACCGTGCCCAAAAATTGGGTTATCCATAGCGGCATAAAACAGCACTACAAATTCAGTCCTCCCATAATATAATAACTCAAAAGGATTATAAGGGTTTGATGTTTTCTTTAGTTGAGTGCTGGCATTGGTGCCTCCAAATCCGTGATACAAAACTTCGTTAACATAAAACACGTATCCCACATATAAAACGGATGATACGGAAAGCGTCAAAACGAAGATTTTTAGTTTTGACAACCGAATCCGGGCAACCTTGATGTATATTAGGATACCAGAAAGAATAAATACCAATCCATTGGAACGGGCATCTAAAGCCATACAAACAAAACCAAAGACTAAAAATAATAAAACTACTGATCGCGTTTTATTTTTCGAGAAAAGATAATACCCTGCCAGTAGCATAGCCGGATTTAAAAACCCTACAAACCGAACTTCAATATAATTAGTGTTATCTTCCAACAAACCAGGATCTAATTCACCCTTTCCAAAAAATAAATTTACCAGCATAATGGCAAATAGGTAATAAACAATATTGTTGATGTTAGGTGAAAGGTAATTAACCAGGTAAATTGTCAAAATAATAGCAAAAACAATAACCGCCCATCCTCTTAGATAATCTGATGGTATTGAGTTATTTACTATATCGCTTGCGATTTGTGCTAACAGTAAAATTAATAAACCTCCCAACACTACCTTTAGATCTTTGTGTTGTTTCAGCAAAGGTTTAATTTTTATAAACGGAAGCATAACAAGGGCAATTATTTCGGCCAGCATCAAGCGACCAACCAAATTAATAAATACCCCTGTGGTGGATGCGTAAAGAAATAGAAAGAATTTATTTTTAAACATGCTTTTCCGTATCCTTTTGTGCTTTAATCAGCAAGGTTTCATATAATTTTGCCACTTCTTCTCCATATTTTTCCCAGGTGTGCCCTTCACTAATAGTTTTAGTAGCGTTTTTACCCAGCCTTTCTCTTAATTCGTGGCCATTGGCTAAAATTATAATTGCCTCAGTAAGTTCTTCTTCCGAATGATCAGCAATAATCCAGCCATTTTCACCATGAATTATTGGTGCTCCGCTCTGTGTGGTTGCAATAACAGGCAATCCGGCAGCCATGGCTTCCTTAAGAGATTGGGCTGCTCCTTCGCTATATGAAGGAAAAATATAAAGATCAGAATTTATCAAAAATATCTTTAACTCGTCCTGAGGAATATGGCCATAAAGTTTAATCTGAGAATTGTTTGTAAACCATTCGGGAAGCTCAAAATCCGAAATAACAGAGCCAACAATATCAAGTTGAAAATTAATGCCTCTTTCAGTTAATTCCTTCATAGATTCGACAATGAGATGAGCCCCCTTTCGCCGCCCAAAACCTCCTGTAAATAATAACCGTATGGGATTTTAATTGTATAATCGGTTTTTAAACCATAAAAATCGGTGCGCACACCAAGATGAACTACCTTAATTATTTCCGGATTAAACCCATTTTCAACAAAACTTTTTTTAACATACTCCGAGTTTACCTGAATAACATTTGCCTGATTGCAATCTTCCAATACCAATTGCCAAAATCCGCTGTTAGGAGTGATGCTCATTTCATCATCAATTCCATTGTTGGATTTTTTTAATTGGTTAAACACTTCATTTGGATGAGCAATGCTGTGATCGAC
Source organism: Draconibacterium sp. (assembly GCA_016705335.1). GTDB lineage: Bacteria > Bacteroidota > Bacteroidia > Bacteroidales > Prolixibacteraceae > Draconibacterium. The sequence goes on from JADIYN010000012.1 coordinate 44,272, forward strand.
AATTATTTTCATTCCTGCTTTTCGCGCTTTTCTTATTGCACCGCCTTGCCCGGCACCACTTCGTACATGAAATATACTTGCATTTTTGATATATTTTTTTGATTGCCAACCATATGTTTTCCAACCCAAAACAACAGCATTATCGCGCTTGATAAGTCTGAATTTTGAAAGTAATAATAAAAACTGGATAAAAAACTCTGCAAACGCACAAGATTTTATTTCACCAGGTTCTAATTCTGTGGGCCTGCGTTTGCGCAAACCATAGGCAATATTATCCCGACCAGCCAAAGTGCCAATAAGATTTATAAATTTATCAGGCAATTTCGCCGAAGGCACCCAACCAGTAATTACCTCAACTTTAAACACCAGCATTTTTTATAGCCCTGGCACTTTCGATTAAATGTAGTCGACCTTGTCCAGTAGAAATTATGGTTTTCATACTTTAAATTAATTTTTGAGGATTATGTTTTGGGGTTGTTTTATATAAGGAACTCTTTATGCTTTTCGTGAATAATTTACTCTATTATTTAAACATAAAATATTTCAGAACTAATTTGAATACTGAATCAAAATTCCCGGTAATTCTATAAGTTTTTTACTGCAAAAACGGCAACATGAGAAGCAGTTCTATAAAGGTTTGCAGAACCATCTTTTGTATTTAAAAAATGAATTTTATTACATTCTTTTTTGATTTGTTTATAATTATTAAAAAATGAGTATGAATAAAAAAGACCATCACCATCCGAAACTTGATATACTTTTCCTTTAGTTCTAATGAAATTATAAATTTGCCAAAGACCGAAAAAGTTTATTATTTGTTTTATAGCTCTAATTAACAATTTGCCTTGTCCAAAATTATTTGAGTCGGAAATAAAAATACATTTATCTGCCACCCTTAGCATCTCCGAAATAATTTTACTTGGATTTGGAACATGATGAAGCATTCCAAATTCACAAACTAAATCAAAGCTCCTATTATCAAAATTAATTTTATTTCCGTTGCCTTCAATCAAAATTGATTGAGGTATACCCTTATTATAACCTTGCTCTCTAAGCTCTCTAATGGGCTCAATTCCAACAATTCTTACATCCGGATGTTCTTTTGATACATATTCAATGGTTCTTCCAGTTCCTGCACCTACGTCTAATATAGATTTTATAGAATAAAGTTTAATAAATGAAGATAAGAAGCCTAATGCGATATCATGTTCGTTATCCGTCCCTTGTATTAAATGCATAGAATCATAGTTTATAGCAGTTTGCTGATAATATTCTTCTTGAATATTTTGCGCATCTTTCGTCATCTGATTAAAAATTTAATGCTTTTAGGTTTTATTTTAGGTTTTATGTTTTTATTCGATTTTATTTTGACCATATCCCTTTTGCCTTTTTTGCTAAAATTAGTTTTAATTGATACGGGGTTAAAATGGCAAAAATTAAATAAATTATAGAATTTGCAGCAATAATACAACCAAATTAAATTGTTTACCTAATGTAATTGCTAATGGTATAAAAAATAAAGCTAAAAAAAGAAACAATATCATCTGCAATTTTATTTTACCAATACCATTTATTAATACTATATACAAATTAAACCTTGAATTAATAATCACGAGAATGGCCATTGCTATTGAGATATTAAAGTCGATTTTAACTTTGTCTCCAATCCAAATATGATATATAAATTCCGAAAATACCAACATAATTATTACAAGCGCACATAGCAAGTACCAAAATAGATTAATCTTTTTAACAATTTGTTTCATCCAATTAAAATCCTTTTGAATATATGCATCAGTAAAAGCAGACCAAAAAGGCATTGAAATGATGTTAGAAAAGGTTAAAACAACGAAAAAATATTTATAAGCAATATTATATACTGTAACTTGCTCTGCTCCTATAATATGGCTGATAATTATGTTTGTTGATTGAAAAACAAAAATTGCTGAAAATTGTATAATAAAAAATTTTACACCTAAACCCATTATATCTTTGGCAAATTTGAATTGAACAAATTTTAAGGAAGGGGCAAAGTATTTATAACGATTGGAATAAAATATGAAAGATGATACCAGCAATATCAAAATGGGGGCAGTGCCTAAACCTAATCCCAAATAAATGAGAGAACCTTTTGTAGTTTTTGTTAAAACATAAATAATAACCAAGGCAATTAACTGCCCCAGCATATCAAAAAATGCGGCTTTTGCAGGTTTTTGGTCGGCTACAATTATTGTATTAATTGTTTTTAAAACAATTTGCAAACAGAAAAAGCTAAAAACAATCAAGGCCAGAGTTGAAAGCTCTGCTGCTATCTCCGGTGGCGTATTTAGTATTTTGCTCCAGTCAACAAAAAAATTAACTACAAAAAATAAGACCCAAACGGCTGTAAAAATAATTGTTAGTACTGCATAAGTAGTGCTTACATAAACACGGGCCTTTTCAAAATTGCCGGTTGCTTTGGCTTCGGCAAAACGGTTGCGTAAGCCATGCCCAAAACCAATATCAAAAAAGCTAAACCAGGCAACTATAGAACTTAAAGTAAGCCAAATACCATATTGCGTGGGATTTACATAATTAATAGTAAGCGGTACAAGTGCCAGATTAATGGCAATAGTTACACCTTTAATTAAAATAGAAGCAGCTATGTTTTTTTTTGCATCAATACTCCGCTGATGGCCTTTATTCAAAAAGTTGGATATATATTTTTTAAAAGAGGAGAGTAATCTCATTCACTGGTTTTCTGTTGAGTTTCTTTTTTCTGAACTATTTTGTGGATTGTTTGAATGTTCAATCTCAGGATTTATTTTTCTATTTATGTTTTTAACGATTTTATGTGGTGTCGGTGCGGGGGTTTTCCCCTTGGGGTCAGGGGTAGCGAGGGGATTGTAAATTAATTACTTTTTCGGATGCCTCATTGTCACACTGACCGCGGTTGTTGGGTAATAACCAAAAACAATCTATTGCTTTTTCAACGCTTCGCCCCCTCAGTTACATTTTAAGATAACCGCGAAATGATGAAACAATGGTTTTAAATGAGCAAGAAACTTACTCCAGATAAGTTGGCAAATATAGGAATGATATATTTTAGTATTGCATCATTCAATTAAAAACCTGCCTAAAGTTGCAATAAATAATTTGTTACTTTTGGCACTTATTATCAATTAATGATATTCTAACCCATGAATTCAAAAACTCGAAATTTTATTCCGCTCATCTTGCTGGCCGTACTTTTTGTCAGTTCCTGCAAAGCCCCCACATCCTTAGAGGAAATAAATTATATGGTTGGAATTAATCCAGGAGAAACCTATGCCAACGGGCCTGTTCCGGAGGAATACCGCATCCGGTCCAACGATCAATTGTATATCCAGGTAATCAGCGATGACCCGCTGAATGCCGCCTTCCTGAATTTAACCAATGTACAGACCAATTCAAATGCGGGAAGTTCGGCAGGAAGCCTTGAATTGATTACTTACCTTGCGGATAACGAGGGAAACATTGATTATCCGCAATTGGGCAAAATTCATGTGGGAGGTTTAATGACAAGGGAAGTTCGGGATATTGTTCAAAAGGGGGTTGATAAATACCTGCAGGGTGCCTCGGTGTTTGTGAAGCTTGTAAACCGGCAAATTACTGTTTTGGGTGAAGTGAATACCCCTGGGCAAAAATTGATGGTAAAAAACCAGTTGACCATTTTTGAAGCGCTTGGTACAGCAGGAGACTTGACCGACTGGGGCAACCGTAAAAATGTAAAAATAATTCGTGAACTCCCCGAAGGAAAACACATTGGGGAGCTTGATCTCACTTCTCCAAGTGTTATTAGCTCTCCGTATTATTATATATTACCCCAAGATATTGTTTATGTTGAACACCGCGATAAAGTGTATGGTGATAAAAATGTAAGTTATGGCCAGCGTTTAAGTCTGGGGCTTTCAATTGTATCAACCGTTTTGCTGATCGCCAATTTATTCTTTTTATGATCCAATCTGACAAGTTAAATACAACTGCTGCAAACCAGATGCGAAGCGACGATTCGGCAGAGATAAAAAAAATTATTTTCAAGATTCTGCGCAACTGGTACTGGTTTGTTTTGTCGGTAATTATTGCCGGGGGCATTGCTATTGCATATATGCGATATACCACACCCGTTTACGAAGTTAACACCAGCATGCTTTTTGAAGATAAATACGGAAGTTCATCGCCGCTTACGGGAAGTACCGGTGCAGTTGGTGATGTTTTTCAGGGGCTTGGGGGCTTGGGCAGTATGCAAAACATCTATAACCAGATGATGATATTGAGTTCTACTCCGGTTGTGGCTAAAACCATTGAAGAACTTAATTTTGAAGTCAGCTACTTTACCGTTGGCAGAGTTGCTGTTAAGGAGTCATACAAAGCTGTTCCCTTTCAGGTGATCTGGGATGAGGAACATCCGCAACTGATTGAAACCGATTTTAACCTTACTATAACTCCCGATGGTAAAATGACTTTAAGTACCGAAGCGGAAAAAGAGAGTATGGTTTACAGTTACACAGAGGAGAAAGAAATAAAAAGGTAACTGAATTTTCTTATGCACAACCGGTAGGTGCAGGTGTGTTGATAACCACCGGCGAGTTTGCATTTACCATTTTACTGAACGAACGGTTCGATCCGCACGCGGCAATCAATAACTACAAATTCAGGTTTCATTCAAAAAAGTCGTTGGTGGAAAAATATCATAAAGCACTTTCCGTAACCCTGCCTGATGAATTGACTACCATTTTAAATATTTCAATCAAAGATTTTAACGAACAAAAAGGTATCGATTTTTTAAATAAGCTGACAGAAATTTATACGCTCGACAACCTGGGCAAAAAGAATGAAAATGCCAACCGACCATCCAATTTATCGATTCACAGTTGCAGAACATTTCCGATTCGCTGAATATTTCGGAAAACCGGATGGAGTCGTTTCAAAGTGCCAACCAAGTACTTGACCTTTCGACACAGTCGCAGCAATTACTGCTGCAAATGACGGAACTGGACAATGCAAGAGTGGCCATGGAAACGCAAAACAAGTATTATCATTATCTGAAAAATTACATCGGGAATAGCCAGGAGCTGGAAACAGTGATAGCACCCTCGGCAATGGGTATTCAGGACCCGTTATTGAACAGCCTGATATTGCAACTGAATGATTTGATTACCCAGAAATCAAGTCTGACTTCGCTCAGGGCAAACTCACAACACCCGACCATACTGCGTTTGAATGCACAGATAGAGAGTGTAAAAAACTCATTGCTTGAAAATACAACAAATATAATAAGGCAATCAGACATTGCTCTGAGTGATCTGAACAAGCGAACCCGAAGTTTTGAGGCCCAAGTAAAACGGCTTCCCGCAACAGAACGTAATTTTGTAAATATAGAGCGTGGTTATAAACTGAACAACGAAATTTATACTTTCCTTTTACAAAAACTTTCGGAGGCGCAGATAGCAAAAGCTTCAAACGTACCCGACAGTCAGGTAATAGAAGAGGCAAAAGAAGGAATTCGAGTTAAGCCACTGCCAAAAAGGATTTATGCAATTGCATTATTGCTGGCTTTGGCTATTCCTGCCATAATTATTTACCTGCTTGATTTTTTTAATAATAAAATTATGTCGGAGGATGAAATTAAAGCGATTTCTGATTTTCCGATTATTGGCCATGTGTTTCATAATATAAAGGAATATTCCAGTCATACGCTTGTACTCGACAAGCCCAATTCTCCGGCAAGTGAACCTTACCGCTCAATCAGGAATAAACTCAATATGATAACCAAGGGGAAAGAAAATCCTGTGATTGCTGTTACTTCAACCTTTCCAAAAGAGGGAAAATCATACAATGCCATCAATGTGGCTTCTACTTTTGCCCTTGCGCATAAAAAGACTGTGATTCTTGACCTTGATTTACGAAATTCGAAAATGATAGATGAGTTTAATTTAAAAACTGAACTTGGCGTTGTAAATTATATTATCGGTAAAGCGAGCCTTGAGGAAATAACCTGTGGCACCAAGCATCCGTATTTAAAACTGATTCCGGCCGGTCCGATCCCACCCAATCCATCGGAAATGCTTACCGATTTAAAAATGCTTGAATTGATTGCAAAGTTAAAGGATGAATATGATGTAATTGTAATTGATACGCCTCCGGTTGGTTACGTGGCCGATATGTTTCAAATGAATGAAATAATTGATGCCAACCTGTTTGTGGTACGTCATAAATATACCAATAAACTCGGATTAAAGTCTGCCCTCGAAGAAGTTTCCAAACATCATTTAAAAGGAGTTGGTATTATCATAAACGGTATTAAGCTAAGTAAAAGTAATACTGGTTACGGATATGGTTACGGCTACGGTTATGGATATGGTTACGGTTATGGTCAAGGCTATGGTCAAGGTTATGGTCAGGATCAAAAAGGCAGTAAACGTAAAAAGTTAAAGGTCGAGGATAAAGAAGTATAAATGATTTTTGGTACTTGCTTGTGTTAAATTTATTTCAATTGGTGTAACCACCGGTTTCAGCCGGGGTTAATGAGCAAAGCGAATAAACGGCACACGAAGTTGGTTAATAAACGCGCTAATGTTGCATGTGCCGTAATAATGTATCGATTTTCAAGGTTGTTCCTGTCCTGCCGGACTGGCTTTTCTCTTTGTCTCTAACGCAAGGACGGGATTCGTTCCACTAACAAATTACAGTTCATTTCATTCCCGTAATTTAGAGCTGCATTAGGAAAGTTTTTGAAATAAATATTTCTGTTTTGATAAAATCTCAGAATATGAAACCCCAAAACTTACCGATTTATTGGGAAAGAGAAATTATTGGTTTAAAGCCAAAGCTGAAAGTTTGGGTTTAAAAGACAATGGTTTCAAAATAAAAAACAATTGGGTAGCATATATATTCAGGCAGAATTGACTTAACTTTAGGCTCTTGTTGAACTTAATAAAACTTTAAACTAATGAAACTGCAAAAACATTTGTTAATCCTAATTCTTTCGATTTTCGCGATTTTTTCGTGCACAGTAAACAAAACAGAACCCGGAGCATTGCCCCGAAGTACCCCCGAAGAACAAGGTGTTTCGTCGCAATCAATCATAAATTTTATAGAAGCTGTTACGAACAGCAAACATGAGTTACACAGTTTCATGATTTTACGACACGGAAATGTTGTTGCCGAAGGTTGGTGGGATCCGTATAAACCTGAATTGAAACATACACTGTACTCTACCAGTAAAAGTTTCACTTCCACCGCAATTGGGTTGGCAGTCAGCGAAAACCTGATCACAGTTTCAGATAAGGTTATTTCCTTTTTTCCTGAGGATTTACCTGATTCAATCAGCGAAAATCTTGCCGATCTGGAAATAAGAGATTTACTTTCAATGACTTTTGGTCAGGAACCTGAACCACCATTTCCGGCAATTGTGAGTTCAAACAACTGGGTAAAAGCAATTTTGGCTACTCCGATTGTCCACAAACCGGGATCGGTATTTTTGTATAATTCTTTTGGAACATACATGCTGGCCGCAATAATCCACAAAGTAACCGGCGAAAATGTTGTAGATTATTTAAAACCACGTCTTTTTGAACCGCTTGTAATTACCGGCGCCGACTGGGAAGTTGACCCGATGGGAATCAATACAGGAGGCTGGGGATTGCGCATAAAAACAGAGGATATGGCAAAATTGGGCCAGCTTTATCTGCAGCATGGAAAATGGAACGGAGTACAAATTTTACCTGAAGAATGGGTTGAAGAAGCCACAACTTCAAAGATTTTGCAATCACCTGAATTGTCAGAAGAAGACAGGCAGACCAGCGATTGGCTGCAAGGTTATGGTTACAAATTCTGGCGGTCGAGGCACAATTCATATCGGGGAGATGGCGCTTATGGACAATTTATACTTGTGGTACCTGAAAAAGATGCAGTGATTGCAATAACTGCCGAAACCAGCGACATGCAGAGTGAATTGAACCTTGTCTGGGATAATTTGCTTCCGGGTTTTCAGGATGAAAAAATTGCTGTAAATCCTGAAATTTACAATCAACTAAAACAAAAGCTGAATTCGCTGGCACTGCTGCCACCAAAAGTTGATGCAGGCAGTTCAACAAAATCTCTTTTCGCTAATAAATCTTTTAAATTCCCTGCTGACGGAAATTTAAAAAGCATCTCTTTCAATTTTGAAAATGAAAATTGTAAAGCCCTTATGAACTTTGCCAATGACAAACAAACTGAATTTATTTTTGGAGCAAATAATTGGATTCAGGGAGAAACAGATAAACCTGTAAATACCTTAGCTGCCCAACCCAACGATCAGATTTTGAAACTTGCCCCTTTCAAAGTGGTGTGTGCATATAGCTTTCCTGATGAAAATTCGCTTGAACTTACCGTAAGATATATCGAAAGTCCGCACACCGATTTTTATTTGTGCAAAGCAAAAGGCGACAGCATTTTTGTTGAAATCAGCAACAGCAGAACGCAAAGAAAAAGCGTTGAAAATTATAACGGTTTTATGCGCAACTGACTTGAACTGTATTTATTGGAATGAACTATTTAAACTATTTATCTTCTGATAAGAAATCAAAAATATACTGGATTTCCATATTTGTATTTATATCGATTTTATCATTGGTAAATTACATAATGAATGGAAAAGAAGAAAATGCCAGACCAATTTTATTCATTGTTCATTACTTACCTTCGTTATTATTTTTTTTGGATTTTATTTGACAAGCTTTTTGAAATATCAAAACAAATATCAAAATGGATTGAGAAAATGAATGTGGTATTTCTTACAAAATGTCGAATTATTCGGACTCTTTCATAAAACCTCCTCAAAATTATGATGCAATAATTAAAATAAAACAAATCGGTTTCATTTGAGGTATTGGAAATTGAAGATAGTTTCTTGATTTTGGGATATACATTTGATTTTGGAATATTCAAAAGGCATCTCAGACCATTGGTTGTTTCTACAATTTCTGATAAAACCTTATTAAAAGAAGGAGCTATTTTACGGAGTGAATTTGAAATAGTAAAGCATAGTAATCAGGTTAAAATAATTCTGAAAAAGTCATTTGCAGGAATTAGAAGTTTAAAATTTGAACAATAACAATCGAAAATATTCATTTGACAAGAAGTATAGATTAAACTGTAATTAATCCAAACTAAAGCACAATTTCGTTCCGTTTCATTTCCCAGATTTCAAGGTCGCGGATATCTTTCCCATCGATGACAAAACGCAGGGCTGTGCAAACATTGTGAAAACCTTTGTTACCGGCTGCACCGGGATTGATATGCAGAAAATCAAGCTTTTTGTCATAAATCACCTTTAAAATATGTGAATGACCGCAAATAAAAATGTTAGGCGGATTTATAAAAATTTCAGGCTTTACTCCTCTTTCATATCGACCCGGATAACCACCAATGTGTGTAATCCAAACGTCCGTTTCTTCGCACATAAACCTTTGATGTAGTGGATAAACTGCACGGACTTCATGCCCGTCAATATTTCCAAACACAGCTTTTAAAGGTTTAAATCCGGCCAGTTTATCTGCCGTCTCAAGATTTCCAATATCACCGGCATGCCAAATTTCATCCACATTTTCGAAGAAAGTAAACAGCCGGGGATTTATAAATCCATGAGTATCTGATAAAAGTCCGATTCGTTTCATAAAAGTTCGAGATAAATTTATTGCGAAACAACAAATAAAGGTAATTTTGTTAGCATTGAAAACTAAAACTGAATGTTATGAAACGAGTATTTATTGTACGACATGCCAAAGCTGTTCCTTACGGTTACGAAGACGATTTTACACGCGATCTGACCGACAAAGGAGTTAGCGATGCCCAAAGAATTGGCAGTGAATTAAAAAGCCTGAATATTGTACCCGATACAATGATTTCGAGTCCGGCAAACCGTGCGATTCAAACCGCCCTTATTTTTGCCGAAAGCATGGGTTTCGATAAAAGAAACATTTTGAAAATTGAAAATATTTACCATGGTTTGACAACTTCAGAATTTTTGGATGTGATAAAAAAACTGCCAGAAACTACAAAAACCGCTTTCTTTTTCGGTCATAATCCTGGTTTTCACTATTTCGTAGATAATTTGCTTGATCGTTTTAATGATGATATGCCCACCTGCTCTACAGTTGCCATAGATTTTAATGTTGATTCGTGGAAAAAAGTGGAAGCACGAAGCGGGAAAAAGGCTTTTCAACTGGTGTGAAAATGTTTAAATAATTACTTCACCTGTCTTCGCAGAAATGCTTAACAAGAGTTGTTTCTTAAAAATTATATTAGTTATTTTTCAACTTTAAACACTGAACCTTAAACTTTAAACTACTTTGTATGCAATTATTTTATGTTCCAAATATTTCGGGTGCCGAAGTTACATTAGATGAAACCGAATCGAAACACGCAATTCGGGTTTTACGGCTGCAAAACGGTACCCAGGTAGAAATTATAGATGGTGCAGGTGGTTTTTACAAAGCTCAAATCACAGATGCAAACCCAAAAAAATGTCGTTTAAAAATTATTGAATCACAAAAAGAATTTGGTAAAAAAGATTACCATTTGCACATTGCCATTGCACCCACAAAAAATAACGACCGCTATGAGTGGTTCCTCGAAAAAGCCACAGAAATCGGGATCGATGAAATTACTCCACTTCTCACTTCTCATTCTGAAAGAAAAACAATAAATCCCGAACGGTTTGAAAAAATTCTGGTTTCGGCAATGAAACAATCGTTAAAAGCATATCTGCCAAAACTAAATGACATAACACATATCAGACAACTGGTTACCAACAATAAAACTGAAAACAGATTTATTGCCTACTGTGATGATATTCAAAAAACCCATTTAAAAGATTTGACAATACAGGGAAAAAATACTTTAATTTTAATAGGGCCTGAAGGCGATTTTAGCCCCGATGAAATTCAAATGGCAATGGAAAATGGATTTAAAGTTGTTTCGCTGGGTGAAGCACGATTGCGAACTGAAACTGCAGGAGTTGTTGCCTGCCACATTGTTAATTTGGTAAATGAATAATGGGTATTCTCGGTAATACATTGTATTTTTCGGGAAAATTTAAAAGATGAGAAATCTGACGATTGCTTTGCTGTTGATAATGTTCTCGGGTGCTTCCGCACAAAATCAGGGAGTAAAAATTGCTTTGTTAAAATACAGTGGTGGCGGCGACTGGTACGCAAACCCAACTTCGTTGCCCAATTTGATTACTTTCTGCAACAACAACTTAAAAACCAACATTTACGCCGAACCATCAACTGTTGAACTGGGCACACCCGAAATCTTTAATTTCCCGTTTATTCATTGCACCGGCCATGGAAATATTATTTTTTCAGAAAGCGAGGCAAACAATTTAAGAACTTATCTGGAAGGTGGTGGCTTTCTGCATGTTGACGACAATTACGGTCTGGATGAATATTTCAGAAGGGAAATGAAAAAAGTATTTCCCGAAAAAGAGCTGATGGAACTTCCACCGTCGCACCCTGTTTTTCATCAGAAATATACATTCAACGAGGGTTTGCCAAAAATTCATGAACACGATAAAAAACAACCCCAGGCGTTTGGTCTCTTTATTAATGACCGGATGGTTCTGCTTTATACTTACGAATGTGATTTGGGAGATGGCTGGGAAGATATCGACGTTCACAACGACCCCGAAGAAACAAGGTTAAAAGCCTTGAAAATGGGCGCAAATATTATTCAGTTTGTGTTTGGACAGTAAGGAAGGATTGAGCGATGGATTGAGGGATTGATAGAAAGAATGAGAGAAACCGGCTGATAACTTCATTTAAGAAATTTGACGAACTAAAAAATAAATTAAATGTACTTATTCTTTGATACTGAAACCGGACTTCCCGGAACTGGGCCGGTTGAGTTAAAGGCCACGGTTGGTTCAACTTGCCTATTTGCATTTCGATGAAAACGGTAATAGAATTTCAGGTGGCGATTTTATTATTAAACCCGAAGGTTTTAAAATCCCAACTGATGCTTCACGAATTCATGGAATCAGCAATGAAAAGGCATTAAAAGAAGGAGTTTTACTTTCAGATGTTTTGCAAATTTTTCAAAATCTAATTGTTGATTCTGATATTCTTGTAGCACATAACATGAGTTTTGACGAAAAAATTGTTGGCGCAGAATTTTTACGTTTGGGAATGGAGAACTCAATTCCTGCAAAAAGAAAAATCTGTACAATGCAAAGTTCAACTAATTTTTGTGCCCTTATTGGACCATATGGCTACAAATGGCCAAAACTTTCAGAATTACATTATAAACTTTTCAAAACCGGTTTTGAAGAAGCACACAACGCAGCAGTTGACATAAATGCAACAGCAAAATGCTTTTGGGAATTGAGGCGATTAGGAAAATTATAGGCAATTTCTCAATTTAAAATTAAAACTATTGATAATTTACTTGTGCATTCAAGCATTCAGGAATTCACGCATTCAATTATTAACACATATTTTTTATGAAAGTAGTTGCATTTAACGGAAGCCCGCGCAGAAAAGGGAACACTGAAATTCTAATCGGTGAAGTTTTCAAAATCCTTGAAAAAGAAGGTATTGAAACAGAAATGGTTCAACTTGGAAATAAACCGGTTCACGGTTGCACTGCGTGCGGAAAATGCAGGGAAATCCAGAGTGGTAAATGTCACATAAAAAACGATCACCTGAATTATTGTATAGAGAAAATGGTTGAAGCAGATGGAATTATAATCGGTTCGCCGGTTTATTTTGCCGATGTTACACCTGAAATAAAAGCGCTGATTGATGTTGCAGGTTATGTTACCCGTTCCAATAATCATCTGCTGAAAAGAAAAGTCGGTGCGGGTGTAATAGCAGTGCGACGTGGTGGCGCGTTACATGCCTTTGAAACAATAAATAACTTTTTTCTAATCAGCCAAATGATTGTTCCGGGTTCGAGTTACTGGAATTTTGCTTTTGGACGAAATCCCGGCGAAGTTTTAAATGATGAAGAAGGAATGCAAACCATAAAAACACTTGCTGAAAACATGGCCTGGCTTTTAAAAAGATTGAGGGACTGAGGACTGGGATGGGCTGAAAGTCAAAACAGCATTGGAAACCATAACCGGTAAGTGGAAACAAAAAAGGCACCTGATTTCTCAGATGCCCTTTTTCAATGTTTTATTGAATTAATCGGTAAGAACCACCAAATATTTCGAAGCTTTCCAAAACTCCGAAGTGTTGTCGATAAATAAAGTATCGCCTTGTTTTTTACCTGTAAAATGAAAAGTTCCTTCAGGATGAACTGTAATCAATTCGGCTTTTTTGGCCATTAATCTTAGAAAATCAAAATTGCGGATATCTATTTCTGTAAAATAATCTTTGTTAAAATCCTTTTTCATCACAGCAGTTTTACCAATACCAATAACACCGCCGCTTTTCTCGATTATACCATTCTCCTTGAGTTCCTTCATAGTACCAAACGCATAGTATGCTTTGTTAAGCGACTCCATTTGCGTATCTATTATCTGCGATTTTTGCTGGCTCAAATTTTCAACCTCTAATATTTTTTGGTTTAACTGTGTAATATCAACATTAAGCTTTTTAACTTCAGTAGTTAAATCAGCAATAACAATATCCTGTTCATTAGCTTGTGCTTCCATGTTTTTTATCATCAATTCCAAACCCGCAATCGTTTCATTTAGATCTGTAATTTTCAAATTGGCATTCTTCAATTTTTTTTGCAAAGAAGCTGTAAGCTCTTTATTCTTTTGCAACAATTGGTGCAACATTGCAATATCTTCAATAATCCTTTGTTTCTGGCTTGCATTCAGTTCGCGGTTGCTGCCCGACTGCACCGAAACAATTTTTTCCAATTGTTTAATTGAATCAAGGTTTGCCTGAATTGCACCAAAATCATTCAAAAATGACGCAATTGAAGAATCCCTGTAAGCAGTTACCTGCTCAAGGCTGTCTTTCGTTATCATTAGGCTTTGTGCATCTTTTTTATAATTATGGCACGCACTAAATACCATTATTCCTAATACTAAAAAAACTAACTTTCTCATTTTACTTTATTTTTCTTTATTATTAAATCCAAATTTAAAGGCAAAATTAATCTAAATTTTGCTTACTTAATAGAACCTTCTGAAAACTAATTTATTGTATTTGAAAATTAAAATGATTTTTAACCTGGTTCAAAATTATTTATAAAACAAAAGCCCTTTTGTAATGAACAAAAGAGCTTCTATTCCAATATCTGTGTTAAAATTATGCCTGTTCCAACTTCAGCGTTTCAGTGGTTTGGTCGCATACTTCGGTTGGGCCAAAGTATTGAATAGGTCCGGGGTATATAAATTGTGTACTGTTTGCCCACTCACCACGTTTTTTAATAAAATATTTATAAGGTGCACCATCCAGTTCAACCAATGCTTTTTGAATAACAGGTTTCATGTGGCCATGTCGTTTTTCCATGTTCATCATCATTGTAATTGGCACTCCACCAGCAATCCACTCATCAGCAGCGGCGGTTAAATTACGCACAGATGCCATGTAACCGGTTTTACCTTCTGAAATTAAAACAGATGCTGTAAAACCCAGTGAGTAGCAATAATCGGCATCAAAATTTGAAGGTGCAGCACAACGTCCTTCATAACCAAAGAAATGGTATTGCGCACCAAATTTACCTGAAAAACTACCTTCTTTTTTCATCTCATCAAGTTTTACTTTAACCATTTCACCAAGTAATTTCTCGGTTTCAATTAATGAAACCTGAACGTTTCCGTGCGGATCACGGTCGAGCGTTAGCTGGTTGGCAATGCCAAGAGGAAGAGATTTAAAAACGGCTGCCGATTCAGGTGAAATTTTTTCGATAATCCATTCCGGACGGTAGCTTTTTTTAATATTCTGAAAAATCTCGGCTGTTTTTGTTCCTTCGGCGAGAAGGTCATTCAATTCGCCAATCAAGATTTTCATTTCAGGAATAAATTCGATCAAACCTTCAGGAATCAATGCAACACCAAAATTATAGCCATGTTCAGCGCGTTTTGCGATAACTCCAGCCATGTATTCCACAATTTCGCCAAGTGTTTGTTTTTCCTTTGCCACTTCTTCCGAAATCAAAGTAATATTTGGCTGTGTTTTTAAAGCACATTCCAGTCCGATGTGTGAAGCAGACCGGCCCATCAACTTAATAAAATGCCAGTATTTTTTTGCTGAATTGGCGTCACGCTGGATATTTCCAATCAGTTCAGAATAAACCTTTGTAGCTGTATCGAAACCGAAAGAAGTTTCAATCATCTCGTTTTTCAGGTCGCCGTCAATTGTTTTTGGGCAGCCGATTACCTGAACTCCGGCATTGTTTGCTGCATAATATTCAGCCAGAACACAGGCATTTGTATTTGAATCATCGCCACCAATTACAACTAAAGCGTTTAAACTCAAATCGCGCGCTACTTCCAAACCTTTATCAAATTGCTTGTGTTCCTCCAATTTGGTCCTACCTGAACCAATAATATCGAAACCACCTGTATTCCTGTATTCATCGATTATTTCGGCAGTGAGTTCAATATAATCATGGTCAACCAATCCACCGGGGCCACCTAAAAATCCATACAATTTACTTTTAGAATTTATTTTTTTTATACCGTCAAAAATTCCTGAAATAACGTTATGTCCGCCCGGCGCCTGTCCACCCGACAATATAACACCTACATTTACAGGGTCTTTGTCTGACTTTTCGTTTCCCTCTTCAAAGGTTATCAAAGGCATACCATAGGTATTTGGGAAAAGTTCAGCAATTTCTTTTTGGTCGGCAACCGATTCGGTTTTAGCACCAACAACAAGTTTTGCGGCTCCTATCAACGATTTTGGAAGTTTAGGCTGATATTTTGCCCTTTCCTTTTGTAAAGCACTAATATTCATATGATTCAAATTTAATTGATTTATTTTTTTCAAGCGAAATCAAAAGTAATGGAATTTAAAAAGCTAAACTATCAACAGCGATTTTCTTTTGTTGATTTAAAGTAAAGTTAAAAGCACAAACAGATGCGGCGGATTCAGTCACAACTTCGAAGCGGAGTTTTTATCCAAAAACAGAATTGTATCAGCGTGCGTTCGTAGAATGGTTGCCGGACAAGCCGTTGAAATTTCTGCATTTATTGTGTTGAAAACTGCTTCTGCCTTTCTTTCATCGGGAACCACACAACTTATATGTTTGCAATTCAAAATTGCAGGAATTGTCAATGAAAGTGCATGAGTTGGTACATCGTCAAACGCAGGAAACCAACCTTCACCGAGTTGCTGTTTACGGCAGGCTTCATCAAGTTCAACCACTTTCACAAGTTTTGGGTCATTAAAATCGGCTACAGGCGGGTCGTTAAAAGCAATGTGCCCGTTTTCGCCAATTCCGATGCAGGCAACATCAACAGGATGGATTTTCAGCAACGCTTCATATTTGCAACCGCCGCTTCAACATCAGTTGCATCTCCTTCCAAATAATATATTTTTTTAGGTTGAACTTTATCCAAAATTCTTTCTTTCAGGTATTTTCTGAAACTTGCAGGATGAGTAACCGGCATTCCCCTGTATTCATCGAGATGAAAGACTGTTATTTTATCCCAGTCAATTTTCTGTATTTGCAGGTGTCCCAAAAACGAAAACTGGGAGGCACCGGTTGCTAAAATCAGGTTGGCGAAACCTTTTTGTGAGATTGCTTTTTGAAGTAAGCCTGCAACAGAAATCGCTGCTGCTTTTCCCATTTCATCACCATTTTCATAAACTTCTATTTTGAGTTTATCTTTTTGAATTTTTTTCATTTTTGTTGCTTTCAAATTATTCAAATCGTTTTTTTTAATCTTCCGGTTAAATCAAATCTGCAATCGCATAGTAGGTTGTTAAAAAAGAAAACAAAATAACAGCAATTACTCCCAAATTCACTTTCCAGCCTGAAATATACCTGTTCATTAAATTCTTCCTGTTTAGTAAAATTAAAATTGGAATGGCGACAGCAGGCAAAATACAGGCTTGAAATGCCTGTGAAAAAATCATAAGTGCAGGTGGGCTTTGTTTCAGGAAAACCGATCCAAATGCAAAAAACAATCCCACCAACATTAACCACCGATACATGGGCGACCTAATATCACGCGGTTTTCCCAAATAATCGGACATCAACCAGGGTGCAATTAAAACAATTGGAAAATGGTTGAAAGTCCGGCGCCAGTAATTCAATAATTAAAATTATTGCTGCAAATTTTCCTCCAAGCGGCTCAAACAACGAAATCATTTCGAGTGTGTTATCCAGTTTCAAGCCCATAACATTTAGCGTTCCGGCAGCAACTGCCATTATAATTCCACTCAGAAAAAGCATCATAAAAGCCGAAACAAAGGCATCCTTTTTCTCTGCTTTCAGGTTATTTACGTTCCATCCTTTTTCGGCAACAACAGTACTTCGCATAATAAAAACAGCTGCCGAGCACGTTGTCCCGGCCATAGCAGCAATCAAACCCATTGCTCCCGGTTTGTCGGGAACTGTGGGAACCATGCCCTTCACAATTGCCATAAAATCAGGTTTCAACATAAAAAACACAACAACAAAACAGATTCCCATTAGGATGACAAAAACAGTCAATACTTTTTCGAACTGCTTGTAACGGCCAAACCAGAGGAGAATATACATCAAAACCACAATAATCAGAATTATCCATACAGTTTGAATGGTTTTTCCGCCTGAAACAATTCTAATTCCTTCCTGCAACAATTCAGCAACAATTCCCATTACGCCCATTAATGCTAGTAATTCACCAATAATTAAAGCTACAAAAATGTAAAGTGCAAGTATCCAGCCATATTTGAACTCAGATTTTATATTGAAAAGCGCTGTTTTGCCGGTTACTAAAGTTACTTTCCCGTAGGCGACCATCAGTACAAAAGTAAAAACACACGATAAAACAAGCGCCCAAAACAACGACATGCCATACTCAGCACCAGATTTGGCCATAGTTGTAACACTTCCTGTACCAATATTGTATCCGATCAAAAAAGGCCGGGGCCAACTGAAGCGAAAGCAATTAAAATTTTCTTCGATATGTTTTTCATTTTATTTAGTCAGGTAATTTAAATTGTTGAGATTTATTTTACTGCTCAAAAACTTTCTCGCCTGCGACAAAAGTCTGCTGAACATTTACAACAAAATCATCTAAAGTGAACAAAACGAAATCTGCCCGTTTTCCGACTTCCAGAACTCCGCGATCATCAAGTTTATATAACTTTGCCGGATTGGTACTTGACATTTGAATGGCATCTTTCAGAGAGCAACCAGTAACTTCCATAACATGTCCAACTCCCTTTGTAATTGGTGAGGCTGAACCGTAAAGAACATTTTGTGCCGGATAATATAACTTACCTTCCTTTGTTAATTCAATTGTTTCTCCGGTTTCAGTTTTGTATTGTCCTGGCTCAAGTGCTGCATAACTTGTCACATCAGATGTAATAATGGTTTTGTCAACCCCTTTTGTTTTATAAAAAACCTTTATTTCTTCAGGTAACAAATGAAAACCATCACAAATAATACTGATCATCAAATCGTCATTGGCCAGTTGCGGCCAGAGCGGATTAACATGGCGGTTAATCATATTTGCACATCCATTTCCCAGATGTGTTGAAGTTTTTGCTCCATTTTTAACTGCCAAATCAAGTTGTTCTTTACTTGCATTGTGGTGACCAACTGCTACAACAATTCCCTTTTCGCTGCATTTTTTTATAAAATCCTGAGCTCCTTCCAATTCAGGTGCAATGGTTACCTGCAAAATTTTTCCATTTGCAGCCTTGTACATTTCCATAAATTCATTCCAATTTGGTAATCGCACGAATTGTTTTGGGTGCGCGCCGCGGTATCCGTCTTCAGGGTTTATGTAAGGACCTTCCAAATGAAAACCGGGGATTGAACCACGCAACTTTTCATCACTTACAGAATTTGCCAAAATCGCAAAATTCCGAACCAAAACCTCCTGACTGTTTGTTGTTAAAGTTGGCAGATAGGTTGTTACTCCTTTTTTCCAAAGTTCAGCAGTTGCTTTTTCAATTCCTTCTTTTGTTAAATCACTTTCGCCAAAAGCAAACGAAACGCCCGCAAAGCCGTTGACCTGGTTATCGAAAAATCCGGGTGCAATGTATATTTTGCTGTTTTCATCCTTCAACTTTTGAATTGATTTTATTTCGGTGATCTTGCCGTTTTCAATTTTGATTTGAACGGGTTTTCCGGTAGCATAATGAATTCCTTCGATCATTTGCTGCGCATTTATTTGGTTTAACGATACAAGGAATACTGAAATGAATAGTAATCCAACAACTTTAAAATTTCTTAATCTCATTTTTCCTTTCATTTTAAATTTCCAGATAGTTTACACGCGTCCATTTCTCTGTCTCTGCCGATTTTTCAAGAGCTTCCAGAATGCAAACACCATTTAAAATACTTTTATGCGAACGTGGTTCTTTGCCGGTACGAAACATTTCAACCATATCAACATAATTTTTGGGAGGATCAGTTTCTTCAACCCTTGATTTTAGTTCGAAAAATTTATCATCGGTTTCTACAAAAGTTTCCCAGCCATAAGCTTTTTCCTTAAAAATCAATGTAACAAACAACCCTGACGAAAACTTCAAACCGGCATTTCCGTATTTCCCGTTTCTTGTAACCCTAACTTCTTCTATATCATCACCAAACATAAAAATCAATGGTTCAACAATATGAACGCCGTAAAAAAATATACCGCCATATTCCGAATCCAAATCGGCAGTTCCGGTGCGGATTACCTGTCTGATTTTACCCAATGTTGCAATTTGTTCTTTTATATCGAAAGTTGACGAAGATTGTGCGATAGAACTGTATGAAGTTACAGGTGTACCAACTTGTTTGGCCATTTGCAGAAAATCTTTTCCCTCGGATGAGCGGTAGCAAAACGGTTTATCGATAAAAGTCGGGATGCCTGCTTTTACAAACGGAGTAGCAGCTTCGAGATGAAATTTGGGGTGCCGGTGGTCAACAATCAGTGCATCAATTTTTCCCATCATTTCAAGTGGATCAGAAACCTGGTTTGGAATTGCACCTTTTTCCATTGCTGACTTGGCAAATTCATCGGTTTCGCCCCAAACATATTTTACTTCGGCTCCGGGAAATTTTTTATCGATATTGAAAAGTTTGCCAAATCCGGCGGTATGTGAATTTTCGGCACCGATTATTCCAATTCTGATTTGTTTTTCCACAGGATTTGCAAAAGCCTTACTTACAATCCCCGGGATTGCTGCAGTTAATACAATTCCTTTACCTGCGGTCTTTATAAAATTTCTTCGTGTTTTCATTTTATCAGTTATAATTTCATTTCCCAACCTTTTTCATACTCACGCGACCAAAGTTTTTGAGCTTCTTTATCACCCAAAATATTACCGTTCTCAGGATTTATTTCGAGCGAATGGCCAACGCGCTGCGCAATATTTCCGAGTTGGACAAGCAGCGTACTTTTATGTCCCGAATCAATATCTGATTTGAGTTCTTCTCCTTTTAAAATATTGTTGAAAAGATTGCGTATGTGTAAAGCATCCAAATGCCCGGCAGGGTTGGCAGCATCCCGTGGATCAATTTCTTTTTGTATCTTTTACTTCCTTTACAAGATTGTTTTTCAAATCATAAACCTTGTATTCATTGCCACCAGAAATTACCAAAGAACCCGTTTCACCATAAAATTCAACTCCCACCGAACTACCTTCAATTGTGCGTCCGTTACAACTTCTGCCTTCCCATGTCATCGAAACCCTTTCTTTAAAATCGAGGTTTATAACCTGTGTGTCAGGAGTTTCCCAGTCATCAGAATAGTGAAACCGCCCGCCATTTGAACTCACTTTTACAGGAAAATCAACATCCAATCCCCAGCGCAACAAATCAATCATGTGGGTGCCGTTATTTAGTGCTTCGCCGGTTCCCCAATGCCAGAACCAGTGCCAATTGTAATGAACTAAATTGTCTTTGTAAGTTTTGCGCGGCGCCGGTCCTTGCCACAAATCCCAATTTAAACCTTCGGGAACAGAAACTTCTTTCCCAATTCCAATTGACTGGCGGTTGTTTGTGTACCAACCTTTTCCAAAATAAGGCCGGCCAATTATTCCGCCTTTCAAATCGCTGATTGCCTGAACTACATTTGGCCACGATCTGCGTTGGTTTCCCATTTGTATTGATTTTTCAAAGCGGGCAGCGGCTTTTACAAGCATTTCTCCTTCGTTTGGATTGTGACTGCACGGTTTTTCAAGATAAACATGTTTACCTGCCTGCAACGAGAGTAAAGCAGCGGGTGCATGCCAGTGATCGGGTGTAGCAATTACCATCAAATCAACATCCCTGCTTTCAAGCGATTTTCTGAAATCCTTAAAAACCAGGGGTTTTGATTTCTGAATTTCCTGAATTTCATCTGTACATTTATCTGTAACGCGTGAATCGACATCGCAAATGTGAATTACATCACATTCATTTTGATAAGCAAAATTCTGCGCCAAAGCATTGCCACGTGAATTAACGCCCATAACTGAAGCCCTGATTTTATCGTTCGAACCTAAAATTCTCCGGTAACTTTCGGCACTGAATCCGGGTAAAATTCCACCTGCCATTAAAACGACCGAACCTGCCGCTGTTTTTCTAATAAAATCGACGTGAACTATTTATATTCCATTTTTCTTGAATTTAATTGATTATGAAAGAATTAGTGGTTCAAATTACCCTTTAATTTTGATTTTTTGAAATGATTACAAAAATACCTTCGTTTGGAGATAAAAAAATCCGGCAGTTAACCGGATTATTTCCTTGCTGAAATTAAAGTCAAATCAATTCAACAAAACAATTTAGGTTGACGTTTTAATTTGTTAAAAAGTCGAGAACATTGCTGCCGCCGCTAGCACGTGTACTTTTATATAACTCAGTATAACCGCATTGCGAACATGAAACGGCCGTAAATCTGCGGTTTTGGATATTAAAATATTTTGTAAAACCTGCACCCGTCGTTCTTATTTGGTCGGTTTCATTTAATTTCCGTTTGGACGAATTTTTTGTTCATGTGATAATTTTTTGTTTTGCATTGTATAAAATTGTTTTAATGATAAAAACTAAGGCAAAATATCTTCACCCTTTTTTTTTCAAACGATTTGAATCTTTCAAAGCATTGTGAATTATCCATTCCAACTGCCCGTTGATGCTCCGAAAATCATCGGCTGCCCAACGTTCTACAGCATCCATTATTTCAGGGTTTATTCGAAGTACAAAAGACTTTTTCTTCACCATTTTATTCCTTCCTTTCGCTGTTCATCATTCTAAACATCGCTCATTCCGTAGCTTGTTTTTGAATAAACTATTTTTCAGAAAAAGACTCGTTTCACTTTAATATAAATCCTGCCTATTTACAACAGGGTTGCATCTTTATCGCCACATAAAACAATCATTAAATTGCTAACCATTGTGGCTTTTTTATCGTCATCCAAATCTACAATATTCTTCTCACTCAGTTGTTCCAGAGCCATTTGCACCATACTCACCGCACCTTCAACAATTTTAAAACGTGCAGCAACTATTGCAGTTGCCTGCTGGCGTTTTAACATGGCTTGGGCAATTTCCTGGGCATAAGCAATGTGGTTTATCCTGGCTTCAATAACCTCAATACCCGCAATTTCAAGGCGTTCAATAATCTCGCGTTCCAAGTTCATCATTAACCTCTTCGGTTCCGTCACGTAAAGTAACTTTTGCCGACTCATCCTCAATGTTATCGTAGGGATACAAGCCAGCCAGTTTTCTCAACGCAGCTTCACTTTGAACAACTACAAAATGCTGGTATTCATCAACTCCAAACGCTGCTCTATATGTTTCCTGTACCCTCCAAACCAGTACAAGACCAATCATTATCGGGTTGCCAAGTTTGTCGTTGACTTTAATTGTTTCGCTGTCGAAATTTCTTGCCCGCAATGAGATTTTCTTTCTTACAAAGAATGGATTAACCCAATAAAACCCGTTCATTTTGATGGTTCCTTTGTAAGCACCAAACAAAACCATTACACAACTTTGATTGGGATCGACAACCGTGAATCCCGGAGCCAGAAAAATAAAAACAGGAATTAAAAGTGCGGAATATAAAATTATTCCGCGAAAAAAACCAAAAACGATAATTGCCAATAAAACTAATTCCAAAAAAAGGAACATGTAACCTGACAGACCTTTGTATTGTTTTTCCATGACATTAAAATTTAAGTATTATGATATTATTTTGATATCACAAATTTAGATTATCATTAAATCAAAAACAATAGTTCAACAATATTTTTTGAAATTATTTTAACCTTGAAAGAATAAACTTAAACAAAACCAGTTTTTACGGGTTTAATTCAAAAAAAAGATACCATGAATTTTATTAAAGAACCTTTGGCCAAATTCATTAAACTTGAAACTTCGGGGAGTATAGTACTTTTCCTTGCTACCGTTTCCGCGTTAATACTGGCCAACAGTCCATTAAGTGAAAGTTTCCTTAATTTTTGGAAGAATTATATAAGCATCAATTTACCTGGTCTTGAATTAAGCAAACCTGTAATTAAATGGATAAATGATGGTTTAATGGTTGTTTTTTTCTTTTTGATTGGTTTGGAAATAAAGCGTGAACTTGTTTTGGGTGAGCTAAATAATTTCAAAAAAAGCATCACTACCCTTTTCGCTGCAATAGGGGGATGGTTTTTCCAGCAGTCCTTTTTACTATTTTAAACTATGGTGAGCCGGGTTCAGAGGGCTGGGGAATACCGGTTGCAACCGATATTGCTTTCGCATTGGGTATTCTGCAATTGCTTGGTAAAAGGGTTCCGATTGGCTTAAAAGTTTTTTAATGGCCTTTGCAATTATCGATGATTTGGGAGCAATTGTGATAATTGCCCTCTTTTATAGTTCAAATTTGGTCTGGGAATATATTGGAATAGGTATGTTAATCGTTACTATACTTTTGATACTTTCCTATAAAGGCTATTATTCAAAATATTTTTTCTTTTTGATGGGTGTTGTTGTTTGGGTTTTATTCTTAAAATCGGGCATACATGCAACAATTGCAGGTGTTTTACTTGCCATAACCATACCTATAAAACGAAAAACAAACACCAAAACATTCTACAATAATGTAAAGAAAGAACTTGATCTTTTTCTTGCTGATTGTGACAATAACATTGACCAAACAAAAATTCTGACAGAAAACCAACTTTTAGCTCTCGAAGAAATTGAGGAATTGGCTGAAAAAACTTCACCTCCGCTTCAAAATCTAGAACATTCTTTACATGGGTGGGTTTCATACCTGATTATGCCATTATTTGCATTTGCCAATGCTGGAGTTGTTTTCAATTTTTCAGGAGAAACAAATTTGGGGCTGTCGGCGAATATTGCATTAAGTATGATTTTTGGAAAAGCTATCGGCATTTTTCTATTTTCCTGGTTATCTATCAAAACAAAATTATCAGCATTACCGGATAATATAACCTATAAAATGATTGGAGGCATATCAATTTTAGGGGGTCTTGGCTTCACAATGTCTTTATTCATTAATAATCTTGCTTATACCGACCAGACCTTTATTGATTCAGCCAAAATGGGTATTTTGATTGGCTCAATTACAACTGGAATAGTAGGGTATCTCGTATTAAAAGCGGCTTTAAAAGGAGCAGAAAAAAACGAGATGTCATAATTGACTGACATCTCGTTTTTTTAATTCAGATTCAATTCCACATATCCCGCTTTTTCTGTTTTACAAACCTCATAAGAGCGGGCAAAATTTAGAATGTTTTCGATTATCCGATCCGATGGTTCTTCGTTTTTCCAGTCATCGTTTCCAGATTTCTGTTAATACTCGTTTCAATTAAACTAAACGGTTTTTAATTCCAATTGAAAACCGTTAACTAAATAAATTAAGGTAGAGTAATTTCTCATAGGCACTTTTAAGATTTTCATTTCATTAAAAACGCCAGAATCCTTAATTTTATTGTGTTAACAAAAGTTAAAACTTAGTGAGAATCAAGTTCTTTTTTTTCCACCAATTTCCGCAAGTTTATTAATGCGTAACGCATCCTACCAAGTGCAGTATTTATGCTCACATCCGTTTGTTCTGCAATTTCCTTAAAGCTTAAATCAAGGTAGTGTCGCATAATTATAACCTGTTGCTGATCTTCCGGCAATTCCTTAATCAAATCTTTTACCTCGCTCAAAATCTGCATATTCACCATTTGGTCTTCGATTGTATCTTCAGAATACCTTTGTGAATTGAAAATATCAATTTCCAAACTATCATTCGAAACTGTACCTTTCAGTTTTTCTTTTCTGAAATGATCGATTATAAGATTATGCGATATGCGCAAAACCCACGAAACAAACTTGCCATTTTCAATATATTTTCCTTTTTCAGGGATCGTATTACCTTAATAAAGGTTTCCTGGAAAATGTCTTCCGCCAGTTCCTGTTTTTTAACAATTAGCAGAATATACGAAAACACCCTGCCTTTATGTCTATGAATTAAAATTTCCAATGAATTTTGATCACCTGCTATAAATCGCTGAACAAGTTCATTATCGTTCAGTAAATTTTCTTTCGACATTACCTTCTATTTAAGTTTAAACAAAAAGTAAATTTTTTCTATAGGCGACCTTTTTTATTTGAAGTAAAACAATTTGTTAATTTTGCAGCTGTAAAAATGAAACATTTTAGCGAATTAAACAAATTTTGAACAAAATATTGCACAGCCACGAAAATGAAAGGAAATAACTCATCAAAATTCATCGAAATTCATCATGCGCGAGTGCATAACTTAAAGAATATCAGCTTAAAGATACCGTTAAACAAGTTTATTGTTGTTACCGGTGTATCAGGATCCGGAAAATCGTCCCTGGCCTTCGACACGCTTTTTGCCGAGGGTCAACGTCGTTATGTTGAGAGCCTTTCATCATATGCACGTCAATTTTTAGGAAGGATAAACAAACCTGAAGTTGATTTTATAAAAGGAATTCCTCCTGCAATTGCTATAGAACAAAAGGTTAATACAAGAAATCCACGATCTACGGTTGGTACTTCAACTGAAATTTATGATTATCTTAAACTATTTTATGCACGAATCGGTAAAACCATTTCTCCTGTAACTGGCGAAATAGTTAAGCGCCAAAGTGTTTCTGACGTTTTGGATTATATAAATTCGTTTACTGCTGGAACCCGAATAATTATTACTGCCCCACTAATTCAAAAAAATGGCCGTTCAATATTACAGGAGGCAGAGTTGCTTATGCAACAGGGTTTTACCAGACTTGAAACAAACAATGAAATTTTACAAATCGCCGAATTACTGGAAAAAGGTAGTGATGAGTTTTGCAATGGCATTTGCAATATTGTAATCGACAGAGTTTCTGTTGATCACGATGAAGATGCCCAGAGCAGAATGGCAGATTCGGTTCAAACCGCCTTTTTTGAAGGGCATGGTACATGTTTGGTAAAGGTTTTTTACAACGGCGAAATTGTTAGCCGATCGTTTTCAATCTTTTTGAAGCAGACGGGATAGAATTTGAAGAGCCGAGTGTTCACATGTTCAGTTTTAACAATCCGGTGGGTGCTTGCCCAACTTGCGAAGGTTATGGAAAAGTAATCGGGATAGATGAAGACCTTGTTATTCCCAATAAATCGCTGTCTGTTTACCAGGACGCAGTTGCATGTTGGAAGGGCGAAAAAATGAGCGAATGGAAAGATGAATTGATTTATTCAGCCGAAAAATTCAACTTCCCAATCCATAAACCATTTTACGAACTTACCGATGCTCAAAGATTTTTGGTTTGGACCGGCAACAAATATTTCAAAGGATTAAACCAGTTTTTTAAATATCTCGAAGAAAACAGTTATAAAATCCAATATCGTGTAATGCTGTCAAGGTATCGTGGTAAAACCACCTGCCCTGAATGTAAAGGAAGCCGGTTAAAAAAGGAGCCGGGTATGTTAAAATAGCCGATAAATCATTACAGGAACTTGTTTTAATGCCGGTTTCTGATTTAAAAACATTCTTTGCAGAAATCAAATTGAATGAACACGACTTTGAAGTTGGCAAAAGGATTTTAATTGAAATAACAAGTCGATTAAACTTTTTATGCGACGTAGGCCTGGGTTATCTCACTTTAAACCGTTTATCTTC
Source organism: Draconibacterium sp. (assembly GCA_016705335.1). GTDB lineage: Bacteria > Bacteroidota > Bacteroidia > Bacteroidales > Prolixibacteraceae > Draconibacterium. Next base: position 71,492 of record JADIYN010000012.1, read on the forward strand.
AACACTTTCAGGAGGTGAATCACAGCGTATAAATCTGGCAACTTCACTTGGCAGCAGTCTGGTTGGGTCACTGTATATTTTAGATGAACCAAGTATTGGATTACACTCACGCGATTCGGCACGTTTGATTAAAGTTTTACGTCAACTTCAAAAAATTGGAAATACAGTTCTGGTTGTTGAACATGACGAAGAAATAATCAGGGCTGCTGATGAAATTATTGATATTGGCCCTTATGCAGGTGTACATGGTGGAGAAGTTGTTTTCCAGGGAAACCACACTGAACTCGAAACCAAACCTGAGAGTTTAACGACAAAATATTTAACGGGAGTTGAAAAAATTGAGATACCAAAACAACGCAGGAAGTGGACAAATTTTATTCAGGTTTTGGGAGCCCGGGAAAACAACCTGGAAAACTTAACAGTTAAGTTCCCGTTAAATATTTTAACCGTGGTTACAGGAGTCAGTGGTTCAGGAAAATCTTCACTGGTTTCAAAAATTTTAACACCTGCACTAACAAAATTATTGGGTGGTTACGGCGAACGAACCGGGCACCATGATGCAATTCTGGGTGATTACAAACAAATAACCGCACTTGAATTTATTGATCAAAATCCAATCGGAAAATCATCACGTTCAAATCCGGTAACCTATTTAAAAGCATACGACGAAATCAGGAAATTGTATTCTGAGCTGCAATCAGCAAAAATGCAGGGATTGAAACCTTCGCACTTTTCGTTTAATGTTGATGGTGGACGTTGCGATGAATGTCAGGGAGAAGGTACAATAAAAGTAGAAATGCAATTTTTGGCTGATGTATTTTTGATTTGCGAAAGTTGCAACGGAAAACGGTTCAAAGAAGATATTCTGGATGTTAGATACAAGGAGAAGAACATTGATGATATTTTGAACTTAACAGTAAATCAGGCAATTGAATTATTTTCGCAAGGAAAAAGTTCGACTGAGAAAAAAATTACAAAGCGATTAAAACCATTGCAAGATGTTGGGTTGGGATATATAAAATTAGGTCAATCGTCAAGCACTCTCTCCGGTGGAGAAAGTCAGAGGGTAAAACTGGCCTCGTTTTTGGCTCTTGAAAAAGACTCTCCTACTCTATTTGTATTTGATGAACCTACAACCGGCTTGCATTTTCATGACATAAAAAAATTGCTCGATTCTTTTAATGCACTCATTTCACGTGGCCATTCAATTATTATTATTGAACATAACCTTGAAATTATAAAATCAGCCGACTGGATAATAGATCTTGGTCCGGAGGGAGGCGACAAAGGCGGCAAAATAATTTTTGAGGGTGTGCCAGAAGATTTGGTGAAAGTTAAAGAATCATACACAGGACAAGCACTTAAGGAAAAATTGAAATAAAAATGCGGCCTCCGTCAAAAGAGAACCGCATTAAACAATTTTAATTAATAATCATACTGGTAGTTTTTCTACAACTGATGGAATGACTACCGATGTAAATATCATATTATCAGCAATTGGGCAACGAAAAGCAATTTCTTTCAAAAAAGCATCTTTTTCAGTTTTTGTCAGATCTGCATCGATATGAACAAAACTCCTTATTTCTGTAAAGCCTGCCCTTCCTTCAGTGGTTTTGCCCATTAAAAAATCCTTATCTATATCACCCTCTACTTCTACTTCAATTCCTCTCAGATTAATTCTGCGTTGATTGGCAATTATCCGGCCAATTGCACAAATACACGCAGGTAAACTTGAAAGAAATATTTCCAAAGGATTTGGACCAGTATCATTTCCACCTGCTGTTTTAGGCTGATCTATTATAAAAGGATGAGAACATTTTACAAGTGTACTAAAACCTGCATCCATTTTTGCGCTAACTTTCATTTTTGAAATTGACATAATTCATTATATTTTAAAGTGAAATATTTACCACAAAGCTAATATAAACAGCTGTTATAAAAATATTATTTATAGTTAATTTTGAACTTTATTTCACTAAACTACATAATTCCAAACATAAAATTAATAGATTATCTGTTCAAAATATAGTGTTTTTACGAACACATTTAAAAGGAACTAAATAGGTGCTGTTTCTTATCAGGAAATATGAAAACAATTGCTGTTGACAACTGTTAATCAATTAAATTTTAATATTATGATAAAATTATTTTTACTAAAACCAGGTTTTTCCGACAGTAAAAACGACAGTGACAAGAAGAATTATTTTTGCCCTCACTGCGCAATGATTGAAGGAGTTATTAAATACTACCCTCAACTTGAAAAAATGATTGAAATCCATTATGTTGATTTTAAAAAGCCGAGACAGGAGATCATAGAATTAATTGGCGATGAAAATCAAAGTTGTCCAGTTTTAATTATTGACAGTAAACAGGTTAACAATAAAGATATAAGCTATTTCAACATGTATGATGATAAATTCTTTGTCAATTCCATTGAATTAATCATTCGCTACTTCACTGAAAATTTTGGAATTGGGAATTTACATTGATTTTTAATAAACAATACCTTAAAACAAAATCAGGCTTAACAGGTTTAAACAGATAAAAATTATCGTAAAAGCCTGTACTGATTAAAGTACAAATACTTTTAGCCTATCATCTTATTCACACAACTTTGTTTAAACTTCGCAATAAAAAACAAAGTAAGCAGTTATTTAAACAGTTAATTTTTACTTCTTTTGGCAAACTAAAAAATGAGGTTAAAACCATTGAAACGGATCAAAATAAGATATATAGTTTTTATCATTAATTTTCATAAACGGAATTTCAAATGGATTATTTGGTCAAGGTTTGATAAATGCAGGTATTAAAGCAGGTGGGACAAAACTTATAGGAGAGTATCCGGCAGGAGGATCGGGTATTATAAATGAATTTAACAACAAAACAGGATTTGCATTTGCTTTCGAAATATCAAAATATCTTTCTTCACGGTTGGAAATTGGGATCGATTTTGAGAATTCAAATTTAAAGGGAGAAACAAACTATCCTGAATTCTCTGCTGAAGGTTTACAAGGCGGAATTCCCAGTGAAATAACAGACCCTGTGGAATATGAAAATAAATTGATTGGACAAAATATCTACTTTCGTTATTTTTTTAAACCTGTTGATACGGAAGGAATTTTTAAACCTTTTGTTAAGGCTGGCGGTGGTTATATAAACTACACTTCAAAATTCAAATATATTGATGCTCCTGATAATGAATTACTTTTTGGTAAAGGAGAAGAAGGGTACACCGATTTATCCACACCCGTTTTTATTATCGGTACCGGTTTTAAATCAACAATTTCACCAAATTTCTATATACTGAGTTCTGTCGATTTTAACTTTGTCAATTATGACTTTTTGGATGTAATTCATAACTATGCTGAAGATAATACCCGCCATCAAATAACCGGATTATACACCGGATTTAAAATTGGTATTTTTTACACCCTCACCAACCCGAACGCAAAAGAGAAAAAAGAAAAGAAAAATAAGGGAAATAATAGAAGTGGTACTTCATCAGGAAGCTCTTATTTGCCGTTTGCACCCGGGAACAAATCCAAATGAAATTTTATTACAAGAAAGATTAATCTTTCCATCAACTAAAATATACGTTTCTGAAATAATTAAACAATTTAATAATATTACATAACCCTACATCCAATTAACTGAAAATGTGGATATAAAAATATAATCAAACTTTAAAATCATTTACTTTATACTGCCCAATTGCTAAAAATGTTAATTAATTAATGATCATTAAAATATTAATTGAGTACATTTGTTACTCAAAAAGCAACTAAATTCTACTTACACTCAAACAAATTAAATGTAACTGAGGAAGCGAAGCTGTGAGTAAACAATAACAACAAATACATTTTAATCAACTGATTTACCACAGCTTAAAGTTACTTTTAGCAAAAAATATCTATTTAAATGCTCAATTCAATAATTACATCTAAAACAAGAGTAAAACTACTGCTTAAGTTTTTTCTAAACAGCAATACAAAAAGCTATTTAAGAAATCTTGAACAGGAATTTGGGGAATCCTCAAATGCAATCAGGGTTGAGCTAAACCGACTGGAAAGCGCAGATTTATTGTGTTCAGAAGTTTCGGGAAATAAAAAATACTTTAGTGCAAACACAAACCACCCCCTTTATAAAGACATCAATAGTATTGTGAAAAATTTTGTTGGAATCGACAAAGTAATCGATAAGATCACCAACCAAATTGGCAATCTTGAAACAGCATATATAACAGGAGACTTAGCACGGGGCATTGATTCTCAAATCATTGATCTGGTGCTGGTTGGTAAAGAACTTGATACAAATTATATTGAGAAATTAATTGCCAAAACTGAAATGTTAATCGGCAAAAAAATTAGGAGCTTAATACTTACCGAAAATCAGATGACCGACTATTTCAAAAATAAACCGGTTCTACTCATTTGGAAACATGATAACCCCAATCAGTTAAAGGCGTTATGAAAATCCTCATAACCGGAACTGCCGGATTTATTGGATATCACCTTGCCAAAACCCTTTTAAAAAGAGGCGCCACGGTGGTTGGTATCGATAATATAAACGATTATTATGATGTTGATCTAAAATCTGCCAGGTTATTAGACTGCGGAATTTCAAGAGAGCCAGAACAATGGAATACTCCGGTATCAAGTTCATTGTTCTCAAACTATTCCTTTATCCGAATGAATCTTGAAGATAATCATGAATTAAACAAGATTTTTGAAACTGAAAAATTCGATGTGGTCTGCAATCTTGCTGCTCAGGCAGGAGTGAGGTATAGTCTCCAAAATCCACAAGCATATATTAATAGTAATATTGTCGGATTTGTGAACATCCTTGAAGCATGCAGATACAATAAAATACAACATTTGGTTTACGCAAGTTCATCAAGTGTTTATGGCAATAGCAATAAAATGCCACTTTCAGTTAATGACATTGTTGATTATCCTATAAGTTTGTATGCTGCCACTAAAAAAAGTAACGAACTAATGGCCCATACATACAGCCATTTATACAAGTTCAGAACGACAGGATTGCGTTTTTTTACGGTTTACGGTCCGTGGGGAAGACCTGATATGGCTCCCATTCTTTTTGCCAACGCCATAACCAACAGTGAAAAAATTAAAGTCTTTAACAATGGCAACCTTGAACGTGATTTTACTTATATTGATGATATTGTTGAAGGAATTTTACGGGTAATTGATTCCAAAAAAAGTGGAGATCAACTTTTTGAAAACCCCAATCAACAGCAAAGTTCAGATTACAAAATTTACAATATAGGAAAAGGAAATCCTGATAAACTTATGGATTTCATAGAAACCTTGGAAACAGCATTTAACAAAAAAACCAAAAAAGAATATTTGCCAATGCAACAAGGTGATGTTTTGAAAACATTTGCGGATGTTGAAGCCCTTAAAATGGATTTTGGTTATGAACCAAAAGTTTCATTAAAAACAGGGATTGAAGAATTTGCGAAATGGTATCGGGCTTATTATGAACATGGGTCTTGAAAAGTATTGAGTTTTTATCGTTGTATATTTGGCAAAATATAACAAATGACAAGTAAGCAAAAGCAAGTAAAAATTAAAAATCAGGAATAATGCGATTTAAATTAAAGTTTATCATTTTACTGAGTGCAATATTATTAAGCGGAAGTATTGCCATTGCACAGGATGTTCAAGGGGTAGATGTAAAACATTGCCACAATCTGACATTCAAAAAGCACAAAAAGCAATGCAGGACGCAGGACTTTCAACCCAGGATGCAGCCGAAATTGCGCGGCAAAAAGGGGCAACTGAACAACAAATTCAGGATTTTGAAAACCGGATAAAAGATGGGAGTTCACCTACTGATAATGAAATTTCTGATCCCGTTCAGGATGCTTCAGAGAAGGTTGAGGAACAGCAGGATGTTGAGAAATCGAAAAGAGAATCGGAATTTGAAACGAATGGAAGGATTTTTGGTACGTACCTTTTTAACAATAAAAACCTGACTTTCAACCCAAGTATAAATATTCAAACCCCAAAAAATTACGAAATTGGTATCGGGGATCAGGTTATTGTTAATATTTGGGGAAACTCTCAAAATAATTATCAGCTTCAGGTAAATAAAAACGGGCAAATACTAATTCCCGATGTTGGCCCTGTTTATATTGCCGGCAATACATTTCAGGAAGCGGAAAACAAAATCATTCAAAGATTGACATCAATTTATGCCGATATGGGAGGCAGCAACCCACAAACATTTGCTCAGGTAAACATGGGTCAACTTCGTTCCATACAGGTAAACTTAGTTGGAGAAGTAGCAGCACCCGGAACATATACTTTACCAGTAACAGCAACTGTTTTTAATGGATTGTACCTTTCAGGTGGTCCAAATAGTATCGGATCATTCAGGAATATAAAAATTATTCGCAACAATAAGGTTTTTAACACAATTGATATTTACAAGTTTCTTGTTAATGCCGATCCTTCAGAAAATATCCTTTTAAAAGATGATGATATTATTTTTATACCTGCTGCTGAAAAACGGGTAGAAGTAAATGGCGAATTCAAACGAAACGGCCTTTTTGAATTGAAAGAGGGTGAAATGCTGAGTGATTTGATTCGGTTTGCAGGTGGTTTCACTGAAAACTCGTATTTATCGAAAACACAAATTTATCGAAAAACACAACAGGGATTTCAGATTAGCGATATTGCTTTTACACAATTGGCTACAACACCACTTATTAATGGCGATGAAATAAGGAATAAACAAATACTTAGTTCTTTTGAAAATCGAGTTACCATATCGGGATCAGTTTACCGACCTGGAGATTATGAATGGTCACCTGGCTTAACTCTAAAACACTTAATTTTAAAAGCCGATAGTATTATGCCTGATGCATTTCTAAAACGTGGTATAATTACCCGATATAATCCTGATTTAACCACAACTGCAATTTCATTTAACCTTGAGGAAGTTTTAACCGGGAGTTCAAATATTGCGCTATTTCCTGAAGATATTATACTTATTAAATCTCACTTTCAACTAAAAGAGCAATCATATATTACAGTTAATGGTGAAGTACTCGCTCCCGGGAAATTTAACTGGAGCGATAACCTGACTTTAGGTGATGCAATTTTTCTGGCAGGCGGCTTTACTGAAGGAGCCGACAGTACTTTTATTGAAGTAGCCCGACGGCTTACATACGAAGAAAATGCTGAGCTCACCGACAAACTTGTACATACCGAAGTTCTAAACCTTTCCCGTGATTTAAGTCTCAACAGCAACGATGCCGAATTCTTATTGAAACCGTATGATCAGGTTTCAGTGAGACAAGCTCCCGGTTTTAGACAAGATAAAACCGTTTTCATTTCAGGTGAAGTTGCCTATGCCGGAGCGTACGCAGTTAGCGATAAAAAACAAAAAATATCCGATTTGATTCAAATGGCTGGTGGAGTAACACCGCAAGCATTTATAGCAGGTGCTACCCTTCAGCGTTTTTCAAACGAGCTTGGTAGCGAACAGGTAGCAATCGATTTAAACCTAATCATAAACAATCCCGGAAGTGAAACAGATTTCTTTCTAAACAACGGAGATAGAATTTATATTCCTGAATATCTGCCAACTGTAAAAATTACAGGTAGTGTACAAAATCCTTTTTCAATTGCTTTCGAATCTGGCAAAAAGGCGAAATATTATATTGATCGTTCTGGTGGATTTAACTTCGATGCACACAAAAAGAAAACTTATGTGCGGTACGCAAATGGAACTACAGCTGTTACCAAAAGTTTTATTTTAAAAAACTATCCGGAAGTTCAACCTGGCAGCCAGATCATTGTACCTCAAAAACCTGAGAAAAAAGCAACTGACAGTGGTAAATGGATTGCTTGGGTAAGTGTTTTATCCTCATTGGCACTTTCAGCAGCTACGATAGCAAATATCACGAAAAAATAATCTGAATCAATTTAGTTTTGATTTTCAGATATCAAATATGCAGTTATCAAAGTGGACAAATATAGTTTTGACTAATTTAAATTTGGTGAATGTTCTTTTCACTTATTAATACCATTTATTATAAAAAAATGACCGACGAAATAAAAAACAATAAAAAAGCAACAGCTGATGATGAGATTGACCTCATTGCTCTTGTAAAAACACTGTGGAACGGAAGAAAACTTATAATCAAAACTGTTTTGGTTTTTATGCTTTTCGGATTGACTATTGCAATTTTTTCAGATAAAGAATATACTGCTTCGTCAACTATGGTTCCACAACTTTCTAGTAGTAAATCAAAAATGGGTGGATTGTCTTCACTAGCCGCAATGGCTGGTTTTAACCTTAACATGAACATGGAATCAAATGAACTCTCTCCATATATTTATCCGCAAATTGTTCAGAGCGTGCCTTTTCAGCTTGAATTAATGGAAGCACCTTTTAACTTCGAAGGTATAGATCATCCTATTTCAATTTATGAGTACTATATAAATTATGCAAAGCCAAATGTAATTTCACTTATAAGTAAATACACAATTGGTCTTCCATTTGTGATAATAAATGCTTTAAAACCTGATAAACCCGAAGTCACTCCGGCAATTGCAAGTGACAGTTTACTCTATTCTCCTATAGCTTTGACTGAAAGTCAGGAATTAATCAGAAAAATGCTTTCAAAAAGAGTTACTCTTGAAACCAATGATAAAGATGGATACGTGCTTCTAAATGCAATTGCTTATGATCCCAAATTAGCAGCTCAGGTAGCACACAAAGCCCAAACGTTACTTCAGAAATACATTACCGAATTCAAAATTAAAAAAGCAACTGCTCAATTAAATTTCATTAATGAACGTTATGCCGAAAAGAAAAAGGAATTTCAGAAAGCACAGTCCAACCTTGCAATTTTTGTTGACCGCAACAAAAATGTTACTTCTGCAGTTGCCCGAACGGAACAGGATCGTTTGCAAAACGAATACAGACTGGCCTTTGAAGTTTATTCTCAATTAGCTCAACAACTTGAGCAAGCGCAAATACAGGTAAAAGAAGACACCCCCGTATTTTCCATAGTTAAACCTGTAACCGTTCCACTCGAAAGATCAAAACCAAACCGACCAATGATTTTAATAATATGGACATTCCTTGGCGGAATCATTGGTGTAGGCTGGATATTTGCAAAACACTTTCTGGCCACAATAAAATCCAGATGGAACGAAGTATAAAATTAATTGCTGTACTATCTGGTTTTAGGGAACCATTATTTATTGAAGTAAGAACTGTAATCTTACCCTATTTGATATACTTTCTAAAATAAGGTAGCATTCATTTCTCGGTCATAACTTTAAAATACTTTAATCATAGACTAAAAAATCATGAACCTCACTCAACAAATCCTAAAAAAAATATCGGAAAATACAGAAATAGTTGGTATTATAGGCCTCGGTTATGTTGGATTGCCGTTGGCTGTTAACTTTGCCGAAGCTGGTGTAAAAGTCATAGGATTCGACAAATCAGAAGCCAAAGTAAACAAAATTAACTCTGGAGAAAACTATATTAAAGATATTCGCGATGCCGTATTGAGAGAAGTGGTTGACAGGGTTACTCTCGAAGCTACATCAGATTTTACAAAAATAAAAAACTGTGATGCGTTAATTATTTGTGTTCCCACTCCACTTGACAAATTCAGAAAACCGGATATGAGTTATATTGAATCAGCATGTGAAGCCATTGGGAAATACATGAAGACCGGAACTTTTATAAGTCTCGAAAGCACCACATACCCAACTACTACCGAAGATTTTATGCTCCCGATAATCGAAAAAGAGAGTGGGTTAAAACATGGAGACGATTTTTGGCTTGCCTATTCTCCTGAACGTGTTGATCCGGGTAATAAGGCATTTCATACCAAAAACACACCAAAAGTATTGGGAGCAATGACTGAAGAAGGCTTAATAATTGGTGAAGCACTTTATTCAAAAGCAATTGATACAATACACAAAGTAAGTTCACCACGGGTTGCCGAAATGGTAAAAATCCTTGAAAACACTTACAGGCTTGTCAACATTAGCTTAATAAACGAATTGGCATTACTGGCGGGTAAAATGGACATCAATATCTGGGAGGTTATTGATGCAGCAAAAACAAAACCTTTTGGGTTCCAGGCTTTTTACCCGGGGCCGGGCATTGGAGGACACTGCATTCCACTTGACCCTTTTTATCTGGAACACATTGCCAAACGATTTGATTTTGATTTGAGCATGATACACGCAGCCGGTCATATTAATATGCGAATGCCGCATTATATGGTTATTAAAATATCGACAGCTTTAAATCGACAAAAAAAAGCTATAAACGGAAGTAAAATCCTGTTTCTGGGTGTTGCGTATAAACCTAACATTGATGATGAGCGTGAATCACCGGCTTTGGAAATCATGGATATTGTTGCACGTAAAGGAGGCACAGTTTCTTATAGCGATCCTCACATTCCTGTTGTACAATCTCACGGACGCGCTCCTATACATTCAATTAAATTATCACCGGAAACTCTTGCAGATGCTGATTGTGTTGTTTTAACCACAAACCATGATGCTTTCGATATTGAATTTATTCAAAAACATTCAAGACTTATTGTTGATATGCGAAATATGGTGAAAGAAGTAAACGACAAAATCTACAAGCTTTAGTTGAAATAGAATAAATATTATTCCCCTGATTGATTTCCGGTTTATTTTTCTACTTTCGAGCAATTATTTAAAAGCAGTGTTTATTTAATATATGTATTTGAAGGCTGTTATTATCCCGTTTTTTTTTATTTGTATAATCCCATTTAGTCTGAAAGGTCAGAATAAATATTCCGTTTATATTAATCAACCAGCAAAAGTCGAAGCACCAATAATTAATTCGGTTACCGTAACAAAAGATAATAAGAATCTGATTACCTGGGAACAAGCAGCAAATGAGAACATTGAACATTTTAACATATACCGAGATGCTACCAATGTTTCAGATGGTTGGATATTAATTGACAGGGTTCCATACAAAAGCAAATATTTGACAGAAGATATATCATCGTTTCCAAATTTCCGATCATATACATATAGGGTTTCTACCGTTGACAAATGTGGAAATGAATTCTTCAGCCTCAGAAATCATAAAACCATTTTGTTAGATTTTGAAGAAACAAAGGAAAATGCCTTTATTTTGAAATGGAATAATTACGAAGGGTTTGATGTTGACAGATATAATATTTTTAAAAGTGAAGGTGGAGATACACTTCAATTATCTAGATCGGTGCCGGCAACAACAAATTTAATAACAGATTACGACACCGGTAATGACAATGTTTATTATCAGGCTGAAGCAGTGTCAAAAATTATTTCAACAAAAAGTGCCACAGGAAATGAAGCTGCACGTTCAAATGTAATTTCCACAAGATTAGCTCTTTCTCTATCTGATTCTGCAAATTCAACCAATATCCAGGTTTATCCCAATCCAATAATTATTAGTGCGTATGTTAAATTCCCTTTTGAATCAAATCAATACTGTTCTTTAACATTATTTAATTTAAGCGGGCAACCAGTTTTATCTGGTAAAGTGTATTCAGGTGAGTTTGAATTGGAACGGGGTGATCTGAAAGATGGATTTTATATTCTGCAGGTTGCCGGAAGTACTATTTACAGAAAAAAAATTCTAATTGGCAGATTATAAGAATATGGAGAAGATTAAAAATTTTATGATCAAAACTATTCTTTTATTATCGGTTTTATTCAATTTGTATCATTCAACATTTGCTCAAAACGTTGAAATAATTGGCGATACATGTGAATTCTCAATGAACGGGTACCAGGGGGGAACTATTCAATGGCAATTCTCAAATAATAATTCAAATTGGATAGATATTAATGGAGCCAATGAACAGGTTCTATCGTACAGAATTAACGAAACTGGCCAATTCAGAGCAAAAGTTACCGATGGCAAATGTTTATTTTATTCTGAACCCAGCTCTATTGAGGCATTAAATTTTGACAACACTGATGAAAACGGAAAACCCAGGGTTTCAAAAAAATCAGAGTTTATTATTCTTATTCCTGATATCCAAAATTACATTAGCAACGCTGGTAACGATATATATTTTGAAAAAATAATTGATTGGATATTAAAATTTAACAATGCGGGTTTTAAAGTAAAAGCTGTTCTTCAGGTTGGCGATGTAACCAATTTCAATTCAAGACCAGAGTGGGAAAAAGCACAAAAGATCTTTTCGAAATTAGACAATAAAATTGATTACATTACAACAACCGGAAATCACGACTACGGTGATAATGGTACTTGCAACAACCGAAATACTTATTTTAGCGAGTATTTTAATTTCAGTAATAATCCTACGCGTGTTTCAACATTTGAAAGAAACAAATTTGAAAACACATATTTTAAAATTAATATCCACGATAAACCTTTTCAGATATTTACATTAGAATTTGGACCACGGGACAAAGTCATGTCCTGGGCAGACAGTATTTCAAAGGCCAACCCAAATGTACCTGGAATGTTGATGACACATGCTTATTTATTTAAAAACAAACAAAGATTTAACTACCAGGATAAATCACTTCAGCAAAAGAATTCGCCTAAAGATTATAAAGCTCTGTTTCCTAATTTTGGTGTTGGCAATGTAAATGATGGTGAAGATATATGGAACAAATTTCTTTTTCCAAACCCGGATTTACGATTTTTATTCTGTGGTCATCAAACCGGAGATTACATAGGCAACGTTATTAGTAAAAATAAATCTGATAAAGATGTGCTACAACTCTTGTTTAATACACAAGCCTTCCCAAATGGAGGAGATGGTTGGGTTCAGATTATGGAATTTTTCGATGACAAAAAAACTGTTGGCATAAAAACTTATTCTGCATTTTACAATACCTGGAAAACGGATTCAGTTCATCAGTATGAATTTCGCTATTGAAGTTGATTACTATATATAAACACCCAGAAAATCAATCGATAATGTTTCATTTTTATTTACTTACCTGGAATTAAAATCTTATTTTGCATTCATCTAAAACAAAGCAAATAGCAAAAAACACTTCATTGCTATATTTCCGAATGCTCATTACCATGATTGTTACACTATACACTTCACGTATAGTACTTAACACATTGGGAATTGAAGATTTTGGTATTTACAATATTATTGGAGGTGTAATTATACTCTTTACTTTTCTGAATGTTGCCATGTCTAATACAACCCAGCGGTTTCTTTCATTTGACCTGGGAAAAAACGACATGGAACAATTGAAAAAAACATTCAGCATGAGCATGACTGCTCATATCAGTATTGCAGTAATAGTATTTTTATTGTCTGAAACCGTTGGACTTTGGTTTATAAATACCCAGTTAAATATCCCGCATGAAAGAATGAATGCTGCAAACTGGGTTTATCAATTTTCAATACTAACATTTGTTTTTCAAATAATCCGCGTTCCATATAATGCTTCGATCATTGCATATGAGCGCATGTCATTTTATGCATATATTAGTATTATTGAAGTTATTTTAAAACTTGCAGTTGTGTTTCTTCTGCAACAAGGCGGTTTTGATAAGTTGATCTTTTATTCAATACTCCTTTTTATCGTTTCGATACTAATTTTATATGCCTACAAAATTTATTGTAACAAGAAATTTATCATCAGCCGATATTACTTCTTTTGGGATGGAAGTTTGTATAAAAATATAATGAGTTTCTCGGGATGGAGTTTGATGGGAAGTGTAGCGAGTATCAGTGCTGGTCAAGGTATAAATATTTTAATAAACATCTTTTTTGGAGTTGCTGTAAATGCTGCTATGGGAATTGCAAATCAGGTCAACGGCGCATTAAACAGTTTTGTTGTAAATTTCCAAACCGCCTTTAAACCTCAAATTGTTAAGTCGTATGCTGAGGGTGATAAAAAATATCTTACACAGTTAATCTTACAAACTTCAAAGTTTTCGTTTTTTCTCCTTTTTATAGTTTCCATACCAATTTTACTTAACACCGACTTTGCCTTAAAATTATGGTTAAAACAGGTTCCGGAATTTTCTGTTGAATTCTGCCAGTTAATCATTATATATTCTTTGATGGAATCCATATCAGGACCATTGTGGATGTCTGTTCAGGCAACCGGGAATATTCGTAATTATCAAATAATTATTAGTTTACTATTCATCCTTAACCTGCCAGTTTCGTATGTTTTTTTAAAGCTCGGATACAATCCTCCTGTTGTAATGTTTGTAAAAATAATTATTGATGCCATAGTTTTAACCACCCGGATATTATTTCTAAAATCATTACTAAAAGTTTCTGTAAAACAATTTTTACATGATGTTTTTCTAAAAATTATTTTGGTTGTGTTGATAGTAATTCCAATTTCATTTTATGTTAAAACCAAATTTGATGGATGGCATCAGGTAATTATTACAACATCAATTTCAATTCTTTTAACTGCTTTTGGTATTTATTGGATTGGAATGAAAAAAAATGAACGAACCTTTATAAAAAGTGCAATCCGCAAATTTGTTGCGATTGCAAAAATTAGATAAAATGAAACAAATTTTACTGGCAGGATTAATTTCAGACAATAACTTAGGAGATAAAGTAATTGCTGATTGCACTGAATATCTTTACAAAAACGAAACAAAAAATAATCCTGGAATTAAGTACAAATGGATTGATTTGGTTGGATTGACGGTTTTGCAAAATAAAAAACCTTTTATAGTTAGAAAATTTAATGGCGCTTTATATCGCTTTAAAATAAAGGCCGGGCATATTGGAGTTCAAAATATTGTGAAAAGTTTTGAAAACTATTTCGAGCCTTTAATAAAAAATTCAGATTTAATTGTTGTAGTTGGCGGAGGATTAATAAAATATAAATACCAATATTTCTGGGCACAAATCAGTGGATTGATTAACGCTGCCTGCAAACAAAATATACCTGTAGTTTTAAATGCGTTGGGTGTTGAGGGTTACGATGAAAAGGATTTAAGTTGTCAATATCTGAAAAATCTTTGAATTCAACTTGCGTAAATACTATAACAACCCGCGATGATATTAAAACGCTCATGGATCATTACCTAAAAAACAACCCCTTTTGTAAACCAAAACTAGTTGCCGATTCAGCAGTTTTTGCGTCCGAAACTTATCAGGTAAAACCCATTAAAAGCAATATAATTGGAATTGGGTTAATAAGAGGATAACGATTTGCCTTTCCCTAAAGAAAAACTTGTTAAACTTTATGTGAATTTATTTACTGAACTTGACAACCAAAAAATAGATTATCAGATTTTCACAAACGGACTTCAAACAGATCTTGATTTAGCTGAACAGATATTCTCTAAGCTTGGAAAACCAAATGAAATAAAAAACATTCTTGTTCCGAAAACGCCTGCAGAATTAGTTCAGATAATTTCGAAATTCAAAGGTGTTATTGCTGCACGTCTTCATGCATGTATAATTTCCTATTCACTAAAAATACCATGTGTTGGATTAGTATGGAACGATAAATTGTCATTATTTGGAAATATTATCGGATACCCAGACAGATTTATAAAAATTAAAGATTTTGACTCCAAATATATTATCAGTCAATTACAAAAGGCTATTGATGAATCATATGATCTGGAGTCAATGAATACATATAAATTAACAATTAAAGACAGTATTAATGAAATTCTAACTACTAATAATATTATTTAGAGGTATGCTGGTAGTTTAAAATATTATTTAAAAATGAAAAATGGATTAATGATATATAAAGCCAATGATATATATAAAAACATTGGCGATTATATTCAAAGTATTGCTGCAGCTCAATTTTTTAAAAGAGCTGATCTTTACATAGAGAGAGAACATTTACATGAATATTCAGGTGAGAAAGTAAAATTAATTATGAATGGTTGGTTTACGCATTTTCCGGAAAACTGGCCTCCGTCAAATGATATTGACCCTCTTTTTGTTTCATTTCATATAGCCCCACGAAAAGCAGAAGCACTGCTAACTCCTGAGAGTATTAAATATCTAAAAAAACATGCTCCGATAGGATGCAGAGACAGAGAAACCGAGATTTTATTAAAATCAAAAGACATACCTGCCTATTTTTCGGGTTGCCTTACTTTGACTTTAGGGAAATCATATATAAATCATGAAAAAAATGGAAAATACTATTTTGTTGATCCATACTTCAAAATGTCAAAGAACGTTTTGTCTCTCCTTTCTGTGAGCCTGCTTTTGGTATTCAAATACAGAATTATCAAAAAACTTTCAATGAAAATGAAAAAATCAACCTCCCTGAAAAATCTGATAAAGACTTCATTTTTTTATAAGACTTACGCAAGGTATTTTGAAAAATCATTTTTACTTGATGCTGAATATGAACCTCATGCCATATTGGAAACAGAATTGGGAAACGAGGAAGGCAAATTTAAATACGCTCATGATTTACTCACAAAATATTCAAAGGCATCAGTTGTTATAACAAGTAGAATTCATTGCGCTTTACCTTGTTTGGGGATGGATACACCGGTAATTTTTATTACTGATGTTGAAAATAAAATAAGCCAGGGTCGTTTTGGAGGACTGTTAGATTTATTCAATAACATTATTGTTGCTGATGGATATAAATTAACCAACATTGAAAAGTATTTATCTAAAAGCGGAAAAATAGATAAACCAATAAAAGTTCGAAACAAAACCGATTACATGCCAATTAAGGATCGGTTAATTGCACAATGCGAACAATTTATTAATCAAAATTAAGTAATTACAAATTTCAAATGAACATTGCCTTAATTTTTGCCGGGGGCGTTGGTACACGAATGAATTCCAACGCAAAACCAAAACAATTTTTAGAATTGCACGGAAAACCTATTATAATTCATACAATTGATCTGTTTGAAAAACATAAAAATATTGATGCTATTGTTGTTTCATGTGTTGAAGATTGGATAGATTATTTAAAAGAAATGATTGTGCATTTCCACATAAAAAAAGTAGTTTCCGTTGTTCCGGGTGGTTCAACTGGTCAGGAATCAATTTATAATGGATTAACAGAAATTGAGAAATTATTCCCTGTCGATTCAATAGTCCTGATACATGATGGAGTTCGACCTTTAATTAATGAGCAAGTCATTTCCGATAATATTGAATCAGTTAAAAAGTATGGAAGCGCTGTTACAACTGCACCAACTACAGAAACATTTGTAGTTACTGACGATAATCAAGAGGTTATTGAGGTTCCTTCCAGAAAACATTCACGATTGGCAAAAGCACCTCAAAGTTATATCCTTGAAGATATATTATCGGTTCACCGTCTTGCGTTAAAAGATGGGATAGTAAATTCAATTGACTCATGTACACTTATGCAAAGTTATGGCAAAACCTTAAAGTTAGTTGAGGGCCCTGTTGAAAATATAAAAATTACCACTCCTACTGATTTCTATATATTTAAAGCTATTTACGAAGCCAGAGAGTACAATCAAATTGTTGGTTTATAAATAATTACACAAAAATGATAAATTATAATAGCCAAATTGTTCAGGATGATTTATCCGTTATTTACACTCAGTCTGTTGATTGGGAAAGGTTAAAAAACAAAACGGTTTTAGTTACAGGAGCTACGGGAATGTTGGCTTCATATTTTTCGTTTATGTTAATTTACTTGAATAAATTCCATCAATTCAACATTCAAATTTTGCTGTTGGTGCGCAATGAAGAAAAAGCAATCAAAATATTTGGCAAAGAATCTTCTGTGCACTACCTGATTCAGGATGTTTGCGATGAAATAAAAATTTCGCAAAATATTGATTTTATAATTCACGCTGCGGGAGCTTCAAGTCCGTATTATATTTTAAACAACCCGGTTGGAATAATTAACTCAAATACAATTGGCACGTTAAACGTGATGGAACTTGCCAGAAAAAATAAAGTAGAAAAGGTTTTATTTACCTCAACACGTGAAGTTTATGGTAATACCGGATCAACAGAAATAATTAATGAAACTGAAATGGGGATTATCGATCCGCTTGATTACCGTTCGTGCTATCCTGAGAGTAAACGAATGGCCGAAACCATTTTAAAAAGTTATCCGCTTCAGTATAAGATACCTTTTAACTCAGTTCGTATCGCACATTCATATGGTCCGGGCATGGAAATTGAAAATGACGGCCGCGTGATGTCCGATTTTATTCGGGATGCCGTTAACAATCAAAATATTATTTTGCAAAGCGACGGGCAAGCTGAACGTGCTTTCTGTTATGTTTCTGATGCAGTTGCTGCAATGTTTATGGTTTTGTTAAAAGGCAAACAAAACGAGGCATACAATATTGCCAACGAAACTGAACCCGTCAAATTAGTTGATCTGGCTGAACTTATTTGCAAACTATCTCCTGCAAATATTAGTTTCTCATTCAAACAAAATGAAAACGGAAATGCAGGTTATTGCAATTATAAACGAGCTGTTTTAGACGTTACAAAATTATCAGATCTTGGATGGAAACCTGAAATCTCATTAAAACTGGGTTTGTTAAAAACGCTTGAATCTTTTCAAAATAAGTAATGATGAAAGAACTGAATCTTGCAGAAATAAAACAAATTCAATTAAATATTCTGAAGGAAGTACATGATTTTTGTACTAAAAATAATTTGCGGTACTATTTGGGAGGAGGAACTTTATTGGGCGCAGTTCGTCATAAAGGTTATATTCCGTGGGATGATGACATTGACGTAATGATGCCGAGACCTGACTATTTAAAACTTATCGAAAAATATAAACACTCCGGCAACAACTATCGGATATATTCATTGGAAACCCACAAAAACTATTATTATCCATTTGCAAAATTATCCGATGAAAACACTGTCTTAAAGGAATATTCAAATAATTCATTTGAAATGGGAATAAATATTGATATTTTCCCTTTGGATGGACTGCCTGCTGACATAAAAGAATCAAACAAACATCTCAAAGAAATTTTCAGATATCGTAAAATTTTCACTTTAAAAAGTATAAAAAGCAGCAAAACAAGAGGATGGTTTAAGGAGATCATTTTAATGGTATCAAGAACTTTGTTAAACGTTTATTCAATTCAATATCTTTTAAACAAAATATCAACTATCTCTCAAAAATTTGATTTCGAGACATCTGACTTTATCGCCTGCACGGTTGGTGGATATGGATATAAAGAACGCTGCAGAAAGGAAATTTATGCAAATACGGTGCTTTTGGAATTTGAAAAAGAGAACTTCTGTTCTATTGTTGGCTACAAAGAATATTTGGGGAACTTATTTGGAGATTATCTTCAATTGCCACCCGTTGAAAAACGAATATCACACCACAAGTACGAGGCATTTTTGAAATAATAAAATATATTTTAAACTGAACTGCCGGAAATACTTAAAAAAACCGGATAACCGTATTTCCATTTGTAAAACACATTTATTTCAGAAAAGAAAAATTCACCAGGTTTCAACACTGTTGTCAGCAGTTAATGCAGATGATAATTTTAAAAAACCAAAACTCAGCCATTAATGAAGTTTAATAAGAAAGGGATACTTTTTTTTTCGGTGTTTTTATTGATTTATACTTTCTATTGCATTTTACAGCTCGAAAATGAATTGAAACTTCGCAGAATATGCATGGCTGGTTTTAAGAATAGCCATTACATCATATTTATTATTCGAACTGTTTTTACGCAATAATTACTCTTTTTCACTTCGGAATATTGTCTATATTTTTTTCCTGACTTTTTTAATGTTGGCTCCAATTCCCCAGTACTTCAATAAAATAGTATTCTGGAAAGCCAGTAAAATAGATCATAACATTGTTATGTATTTTGTTGCTGATTTATACATAATTCTTTTTTTAGTTGTTTTTGGCGTAACATATAATTTACGATACAAGATATTTGACAACGTAAAAATCATCAAACGTAAATTAAAATATCCGGTGCTTTTCAATATCATCGTAACCGGAATTCATTTTTTAATTTTCCTTTATTTACTCCGCGCAGTTGGATTTCCAGAAATGCTTTTTCGATTTACAAATAAAATTGAAGATTTAGGAACTTCAACAGGACTTATTATTGGGAAATATGTAAAGGCATTGTCAATTGTTATATTGGTATATTTAGTTTCAAGCAAGGAAGAAAAGTTTAAAGGAAAAAATATATTCATTTTCTTAAATATCATTCTTTTTCTATTGATTTATTTTCCTACATCTGCAGCCCGGTTTCAGATTATTGCCGCTTATTTGGGCTTGTTTTTGATAATTACTTTACAACCCCAATCAAAATACAAAATTACACTGTTGTTTCTACTTGGTCTTTTCATTGTTTTTCCATCTCTCGAAGTATTCAGAAACCTGAAATCGTTTAATCAATTTAATATAAATAATGTAGGAACTTCTATAAATTCAGCTTTCAATGAAGGACATTACGACTCCTACCAAATGTTTGTAAACAGTATCAATTATCTTGCTGAAAACGGTGTTGCCTGGGGAAGACAAATATCAGGTACTTTATTATTTTTTGTCCCCCGATCCTTGTGGCCAAACAAGCCGATTGGAAGTGGGGCTTTTGTTTCTGAGAGTATGGGCATGTCACTCGATAATGTTAGTATGCCAATTGTTGGTGAGGCATATATAAATTTTGGGATTTTGGGAATTATTCTATTTGC
Source organism: Draconibacterium sp. (assembly GCA_016705335.1). Taxonomy (GTDB): domain Bacteria; phylum Bacteroidota; class Bacteroidia; order Bacteroidales; family Prolixibacteraceae; genus Draconibacterium. Next base: position 92,178 of record JADIYN010000012.1, read on the forward strand.
GTTTGTATTTGGACTTTTATGCCGGGGTTTCGATCAGCGTTACTGGAAAAAAGTAGAAAATAATGACAATGGCTTGTTGGTTCATTTTTATCCTGTTCTCATTGGATATTTCTTTTTTATGAACAGGGGAGATTTAATGTCTTCTTTTGCATTTATTATGGGATTATTTTTTGCATTTCTTACCATTTATTGGATAAAGAATTTATTTTCAGGAAGATTAATTCAATCTGTATGAAACATATTATTGTTAATGCTACAGCTTTGGCCTCAAGTGGAGGATTATCAATTTTAAAACAATTTATCGACGAAATCCCCGAAGATGAATTTGAATATATTCTTTTTGTCAGTGATGAGCTTAAACTGGAAACTTCAAAAAAAAATGTTCGCTTCATCGGTAAGAATGTTAAAACCTTTTACAAACGTTTTTTGTGGGATGCATTCGGAATAAAGAAATGGATTAAAGAAAACAATATAAATTGTGTTGCAGCAATCTCGCTGCAAAACACAAATTTCAGAACTAATAAAACAATACCAAATTTCATATATTTTCACCAATCAATTCCATTCTTTCAAAAAAAATGGAATCCATTTAAATCGAATGAAAAATCACTTTGGTTTTATAAAAACATCTATCCTTTTTTTGTTCAACTTTTTATGAATAAGAATACAGAAGTTTTTGTACAATCAAATTTTATTAAAGACGGTTTTACTGAACATTTTGATATTTCAAAAGATAGAATTCAAGTTATTTCTCCAAAACTGGCAGTCCCGATTTTAAACGAAACAAAATATTCAAACCAGAATCAAGATAAAATCAATCTTTTTTATCCAGCAACACCGTTTATTTATAAAAACCATTCAATGTTGTTTGAAGCAATTAGTTTAATTGATGAAGAATTACAAAAAAAAATCACTTTAACCCTAACTTGCACAAAGGAGGAAATCGGACATATAATAAAAAATCAAAGTTTAATTTCAATATTAATTTTCTTGGTAAGATTTCCTTTTCAGAAGTTTTGGATAATTATAAATTGGCTGATGCATTGGTGTTTCAAGTTATATAGAAACAATTGGGTTGCCGCTTTTAGAAGCTGCTTCTTTCGGTTTGCCAATCATAACTTCAAATCTTCCGTATGCACATGAGGTTTTAAACTCTTATGAAGGCGCAACTTTTGTTGATTTTGATAATCCAAATAAATGGAGTAAACAAATTTCAGATCTATTTCATAAAAAAGGCCAAATTTTTCAACCCTTGAGAATTACACCATCCAACTCGTGGCCTCAATTATTTAAAATTGTAAAAGCTAAAATTAATTAATATGTTTAAAAACAAAACATTACTTATTACTGGCGGTACAGGATCCTTCGGAAATGCAGTTCTCAGCCGTTTTCTCAATACCGATATAAAAGAAATTCGGATATTCTCGCGTGATGAGAAAAAACAACACGACATGCGGGTAAGGTTAAACAACCCCAAGGTAAAATTCTATATAGGCGATGTTCGTAATTATAACAGTATTGAAATGGCAATGCGGGGTGTAGATTATGTATTTCAGGCCGCAGCTTTAAAACAGGTTCCATCTTGCGAGTTTTTCCCAATTGAAGCAACACGTACCAACGTTTTTGGTACTGAAAATGTGATACAGGCTGCCATTGCCAATAAAGTAAAAAATGTAATTTGTCTTAGCACCGACAAAGCGGCCTACCCAATTAATGCTATGGGAATAAGTAAGGCTCTTATGGAAAAAGTGGCTGTTGCAGCTTCCCGAAATATACCTGGTGATACAACTACTGTTTGTTTAACCAGATATGGTAATGTAATGGCTTCAAGAGGTTCAGTTATACCATTTTTTGTTGACCAAATAAAAAAAGGTGAACCTATTACGGTTACCGATCCAAATATGACACGCTATTTAATGTCTTTAGAAGAAGCAGTTGATTTGGTTCTGTTTGCATTTAAAAATGGAAACCAGGGTGATCTGCTTGTTCAGAAAGCTCCGGCTTCTACAATTGGCGATTTGGCGCAAGCAATTAAAGAACTTTTTAATGCAACAAATCCCATTAAAGTTATAGGAACCCGTCATGGCGAAAAATTGTACGAAACACTTTGTACAAGGGAAGAAATGGCAAAGGCAATTGATCTGGAAGGATTTTATCAGGTTCCTGCTGATAACCGTGACCTTAATTATGGTAAATACTTTGAAGATGGTAATGTAAAAACATCAGAATTGGAAGATTATAACTCACACAATACCAGACGTTTGAATATTTGAAGAAGTAAAGAAAAACTTTATCACTGGATTATATTCAAGAGGAGTTAAGAAATTGGAATAACAAATAAGACCATATTATTATTAAAATTAAAAAAACACAAATTGTTAACTAAAAATAATGAAAGGCATTTCTGCCTTAAAACTTTAAAAATAATATGAATTCAAAAATTAAAGTAATGACAATTGTAGGAACCCGGCCTGAAATTATTAAACTCAGCCGTGTTATTCCTGAATTAGACAAACATACAAACCACATTCTTGTACACAGCGGGCAAAATTACGACTACGAACTCAATGAAATTTTTTTTGAACAATTGGGAATCCGCAAACCTGATCATTTTTTAAATGCTGCAGGAGAAAATGCCGCTGAAACAATTGGAAATGTAATCACAAAATCGGACATAATAATGGCGCAGGAAAAACCTGATGCCGTTTTATTATATGGCGATACAAATAGTTGCATTTCTGTGATTTCTGCAAAACGTCGGAAAATACCAATTTTCCACATGGAAGCAGGCAACCGTTGTTTCGATCAACGCGTTCCAGAAGAAATAAACAGAAAAATTGTTGATCACCTAAGCGATATTAACATGCCCCTTTCGGAACATGCCCGAAAATACCTTGAGAGAGAAGGAATACCGCCCGAAACTATAATAAAAACGGGATCCCCAATGAAAGAAGTTTTAATGTATCATTTAAAAAATATCGAAAAATCGGGAGTACTTGAAAAAGAAAATTTATCGGTAGGCAACTATTTTATAGTTAGCACTCATCGCGAAGAAAATGTAGATTCCGAAATTAATTTCAATAATTTACTTGATTCATTAAATGCAATTACTGAAAAATACAATAAAAAAGTTATTGTATCAACTCATCCGCGAACCCGTAAAAAGCTTGAAACTATAGGATTTACAAACAAAAATCCTTTAATTGAATTTATGAAGCCTTTTGGGTTTCTTGATTATATAAAATTACAAATGAATGCATTTTGCGTTATTTCCGACAGTGGTACTATTACCGAGGAATCTTCTATTTTAAAATTCCCGGCAATTACTATTCGTCAAGCACACGAACGCCCAGAAGGCATGGATGAAGGCACACTTATAATGACTGGATTGAACAAAAACAGGATTTTAGAATCAATAGATGTTGTCACAACTCATTATAAAGAAAATAAAAACTCAATAAAAATTATACCTGATTATGAAACAGAAAATGTTTCAAAAAAGGTATTGAGAATTATCCTTTCTTACACAGATTACATAAATCGGACTGTTTGGCACAAATCAATATAATTATGAAAAAAATAATGATACTTGGCTCCGCTGGAATGTTGGGGCACATGGTTTACAACTATCTAAAAAGTTTGAATAAATACATAATTGTTGATACCTCGTTTCCGGAAAAACTGCATGGAGGAAGTAAACTGTTAAATGTTACAAATAAGGAAGAATTGGAAGATTTTATTTCCTCCGAAAAACCAGATATCCTCGTTAATTGCATTGGAATTTTACTACGTGGATCAAAAGATGATCCGTCAAATGCCATCTATTTAAACTCTTGTCTTCCCCATCAACTATCGAAATTACTTCGACAGAATGGTGGCAAACTTATACATATCAGCACCGATTGTGTGTTTACCGGCAACAAAGGAAAATATGCAGAAACTGATTTTAAGGATGCCCGCGACACATATGGACTTAGCAAAGCACTTGGTGAAGTAGACAATGACCATGATTTAACCATGCGCACATCAATTATTGGTCCTGAACTTAAAGAAAAAGGAGAAGGACTTTTCCACTGGTTCATGAAGCAAAACGGAGAAATAAACGGATATACAAAAATGTTTTGGGGTGGAGTTACAACTCTTGAATTAGCCAAAGCTATTGATGCTGCCATTGTACAAGAGATTACCGGTCTCATTCACGTAACAAATAGTCAACCTATTTCGAAGTTTGAAATGGTAACATTGTTTAAAGACATATGGAAAACTGACCATATTCAAATTACACCTGTGGAAGGCAAAGTTGCCGATAAGAGCCTAATTTCCGTCAGGAATGATTTTAAATACCAAGTAGCTTCTTATTCAAAGATGATTGAAGATCAACGTAATTGGATGCTTACATATTCAAATATATATGTAAAAAATTATCCTGAATTGCGTTAAATCCCTTGACTATGAAACTCCTGTTAATAGTAGATGATTATTTGCCGCACAGTATTAAAGTTGCAGCAAAAATGATGCATGAATTGGCTTTGGAATTTAAAAAAAACGGCCATTCCGTATCTGTGCTTACTCCTGCCCCTCTTCAGAAAGAATCATTAACAAAAGTTGAAATTGATGGAATTGAAATTCTGAACTTTAAAAGTGGGGAGATAAAGAATATTTCAAAAGCCAAAAGAGCTATTAATGAAACTTTGCTATCCTACCATGCCTGGTCAGCAACTAAAAATTTTTTTGGTAATAACCATTTTGATGGCATTGTTTATTATTCGCCATCAATTTTTTGGGGTTTTCTGGTTAAAAAATTACGTTCACTATGGAAGTGTGATTCTTATTTGATCTTGAGAGATATTTTCCCACAATGGACTCTTGATAATGGTTTAATGAAGAAAAATTCTCCCATTTACCGTTATTTCAAATTTTTTGAATGGGTTAATTATAAAAGCGCCGGAACTATTGGCGTAATGTCGCCATCGAACCTTGATTTTTTTAAAAATACAAAAAAAGATATTTCAAAATTTGAGGTTTTATTCAACTGGTCTGAAATTTCAGAAATAGCAGAACCGAAAAATACATTCAGAGAAAAACTGGATCTCCAAAATAAAATTGTATTGTTTTATGGAGGTAATATTGGTCATGCTCAAAAAATGATAATTCTTGTTGATTTGGCTAAAAGATTTGCAAGCAATACTAATGTTCATTTTCTTTTTGTTGGTAAAGGCGATGAAGTTGACCTCATTTTAGATGAAAAAGAAAAACATAATCTAACGAACTTAACTTATTTACCTTCAGTTGATCAAAACACCTATTTTGAAATGTTGAATGAATTTGACATTGGACTTTTTAGTTTACATCCCGATCATAAAACACATAATTTTCCTGGAAAACTTTTAGGTTACATGGCCAGTTCAAAACCAATTTTAGGGTGTGTAAACAATGGAAATGATTTAATGGAAATAGTAAACAAAGCCAAAGCAGGTATTGTGGTTGAAAGCAATTCAGAAGATGAATTGTATCAGGCAGCTAAATTTTTAATTGATTCAGAAATAATAAGAAAAGAAATGGGGTCGAATGGTCGGCTACTTTTATCCAGACAATTTTCAGTAGAAAGTGTTTGTATACAAATTGAAAAAGCACTTAAAAAGCACTAATCATTAATTTAATATGCGACAATTACAGTCTGAAATTTTTAAAGGAAATTCTTTTTCTGATGAAAGGGGAGAAGTTTTATTCAATAATGATTTTGATATGTTGCCAATTAAAAGGTGTTACATAATCAGGCATCTTGACAAAAATGTAATCCGTGCCTGGCAAGGCCATCAAATTGAACATAAATATTTTAAATGCATTAATGGGAGTTTCGTAGTTGCATGGAAAAAAATAGATAACTTTTCCAATCCAAATGATACAAACGAAGCCGGATTTCTTATTTTACAAAAAAATGAAAACAACGTTCTTTCAATTCCTCCGGGGTATGCAAATGGACTAAAAGCACTTGAAAATAATTCGGAAATTATGGTTTTTCTGATCATTATTTAGATGAAGTTTCAGATGATTCTTACAGATTTGATAAAAATCTTTGGTTAGATTGGAGTCAATTTTAAAATAACTATTTAACTAACTTATGACCAAAAAAGTTTTTGTATCAGGCTGCTACGACATGCTGCACAGCGGCCACGTCGCATTTTTTGAAGAAGCTGCCCAGCACGGCGACTTATATGTTGGCATTGGTTCCGACACCACCATTCAGCAACTGAAAGGCCGGCCAACCATCAATACCGACAAGGAAAGGCTTTATATGGTAAAAGCCATAAAACATGTAAAAGATGCCTGGGTAAACGGCGGAAGCGGATTGATTGATTTCAACAGGGAAATAAGAGAATTAAAACCCGACATTTTTTTTGTTAATGAAGATGGTTTTACACCCGACAAAATAAAACTTTGCGATGAAATAGGTGCTGAATTACTTGTCAGCAAACGAATTCCGCACGGAGGATTACCCGCACGTTCAACAACTTCGCTGCGCACAGTTTGCAATATACCTTTTCGTCTTGATTTGGCTGGTGGCTGGCTTGATCAGCCGTTTGTTTCGAAATTTCACCCCGGACCTGTTATCACAATTAGTGTCCACCCTGATTATAGTTTTAACGACCGTAGCGGTATGTCGAGCAGCACCCGCAAAAAAGCTATCCAGCTTTGGCAAACTGATATTCCTGAAGGAAATAAGGAAATACTTGCAAAAACTTTGTTTAGTTTCGAAAATCCTCCAGGTACAAAGGTAGTTTCAGGTTCGCAGGATTCAATTGGAATCGTTTTTCCAGGTGTCAACAAATTAAATTATGCCACGGAGAATTACTGGCCCGACTCAGTAGAATCTGTTACAAACATTGAAATTCTTGAGTTTATTGAGAACAACTTGTGGTTTATAACGCTTGGACCGCGTGTTGGCGATTTTGATGTGCTGGCAGACACAAATATAAATCAGGCTAATGCAAAAAATTTGGCCGATGCAGCAATTAAATGCTGGGATGCGATTAGATCAAAAGATATTCATCGTTTCGGCACAACATTTCGCGAAAGTTTTGAAGCACAGGTTGCCATGTTTCCACACATGGTGAACAGCGATATTATTGAAATTATTGAAACGTATAAAAATGATGCGCTTGGCTGGAAACTTAGTGGCGCAGGTGGCGGTGGGTATTTAGTTTTGGTTTCTGAAAAACCAATAAAAAATGCAATCCAAATCCGTATTGTCCGTCCTTAATTTTGATATATTTATATCCTTTTTTTATAGTTTTATTGCAATTATAAATTAATGCAGCCTTTTCTATTGGGCTTGTTTACAGAAAAATACAACATTTTCCAATGTTTAAATATCTCCCTGTTTTAGCATTCCTATTTATATTTACAATTTCCAAAGCCCAAAATCCATATCAAATTTCTGTTTCAAACACAACTTTGGCAGCAACCGACAGTGTTATGCCATTTTGGTTTGCTGCCAACCGGCATGGTAAAATCCAATCAAAAAATTCAATCCTGAACATTTCAGAATTAATAGTTGAAAAAGGATATATAAACAAAGCTAAATCAGGGTTAGGAACTAACTGGGGTGGAGATTTTATTGCTGCTTTTGGAACTGAAAATTATTACCAATTAAATCGTGCTTACGCCGGACTCTCTTTTAAAGGATGGGAATTGAAAGGAGGGATGTTTTACGATGAAGTAAAATTTGCCGGACTATCAACCTCAAACGGAAATATTACACGGAGCGAAAACGCAAGACCAATTCCAATGGTCCGGTTTTCAACACTGGATTTCAAGCCTGTTCCTTTTGTGCAAAACTGGCTAAGCTTTAAAGCTGAATATGATGAGGGTTTTTTAAATGATGAGCGTTATGTTGATGGGGCGCATTTGCACCATAAATCGCTGTATTTTAAAATCCATACTTCCACTTTATGGAATTTTGATATTGGATTTGAGCATTATGCAATGTGGGGTGGTACTTCGCAGAATGAAAATATCGGCGACTTACCTGAAGGTTGGAATGCATACTGGCACTACGTTTTTGCACTTCCCGGGAACGAGGATTTTTTGGTTACCGATCAGAAAAATAATTCAGGCAACCAATTGGGAACTTACCAGTTAAAATATGAAAGAAACCTTCCGGAAATGAAAATTGCGCTTTATGTGAGCCATCCATGGGAAGATAATTCAGGTTTGAACTGGCACAATTGGCCTGACAATCTTTTAGGGATTCACCTTGATTTTCATAACAAAAATGGATTAATAACCGATGTAGTTTATGAATTTACCAACTCCCGCCAGCAAGGTATAAAGGATTCTATTTATTATTTTGACAGTAATTCGGAAAAATGGAAAATAAGGGAATATGATAACTACTACAACCATAGTGTTTACCGTTCCGGATTTACATATCAACAACAAATGATGAGTTCTCCTTTATTTTTTCCTGTTGCCGAATCAGACGGAATTTCTATGGGGATTAAATCAAACAGGTTTTTCTCACATCATATTGGTGCAAAAGGTAATTTATCGGAGAAAATAAATTGGAAAGGTATGTTAACGTATATCCAACATTCGGGAACCTATTCAAAACCATACACGATAAATCAGAAACAAATCTCAGGATTTTTTGAAATTCAATACTTTAACCCGAAATTACCTGTTGAAATTGGACTATCAGCTGCTGCAGATGCAAATAATGTAACCGGCAAAAATCTAGGTTTCAATTTTTCTGTTATAAAAAACTGGTAAAAAGAAGTTCACAAATAAAATTAAACGACCTTTTTGCAAATAATCAGTAATTTAATTTCCTGGCTGAGTTCTGAAAATTCGAGTAAAATAAATTTCAGATTTTCATTCAATTAAAGTTCCAAAATTATCTCTTTTTTAATGTTTTAGTAATTAAATATTAACAGCCTTTTGTCATTAAAAAATTGCTATGTTATTAAATCTGTCAACAATAAATAATGGATGCAATAATTTTTTTATTGATATTTGTTGTGTAAATTTGAAAGACACCGTTAGATCAAGTTATACACCCATATTTTAAAATGAATTTAGTACTAACAATTGGAGCATTTGTAATCGGATTTATACTGGTTATGATTTCGATTCCCTCAATAATAAGGGTTGCACATGCCAAGCATCTTTTTGAGCCTTTCAATGCAAGGAAAGTTCACACAAAAATTGTTCCTCCAATGGGTGGAGTTGCCATTTTTATTGGATTTACAATTAGTAGCATAATTGCCACTGATGGAATCAGTTTCGATGCGTTAAAATACATAATCGCCTCAGTGATCATTATGTTTTTTATTGGATTGAAAGATGATTTGATGGACATTTCAGCACGAAAGAAATTAATGGTGCAGATATTTGCAGCAGTTATACTTATAACACTTGGAAATGTTCGGTTCACCAATCTGCATGGGGTTCTAGGCGCAAATGAGATTGGATTTGGCGTAAGTCTGGTTTTATCGATTTTTGCGATGGTAGTTATTATTAATGCCTTTAACTTAATTGATGGAATTGACGGATTGGCATCAGGATTGGCAATTTTAGCAGCCGGCGCTTTTGGAAGTTGGTTTTATATTGCAGGTCATCCTCAATTTGCTATACTTTCATTTGCATTGGTAGGTAGTTTGGTGGGTTTTTTCATTTACAATGTTTTTGGGCATAGAAACAAGCTCTTTATGGGCGATACGGGTTCATTGATCATTGGTCTGGTCATTTCGGCTCTCGTTGTTAAATTCAACGAATTCAATATTGATAAAACAGTTCCATATGCTATTTCAGCTGCTCCGGCTGTTTCATTCGCAATTATAATTGTTCCGCTGATTGATACATTGCGTGTAATGACAATCAGGATTTCAAATAAAAAATCTCCTTTTTCTGCCGACAATAACCATATTCATCACCGACTGCTAAAATTGTTAACAAGCCATTTTAAAGTTACGCTCATTATTATTACAGCCAATGCTTTTATCATAGCTTTTGCCATGATGCTTAACTATTTATCACTTAATATCAATCTCCAATTCATTTTGGTTTTCCTTTTAGGCGTTGGCATTTCATTTATTCCTTCAATAGTGCTTAAAATTAAGTCAACTGAAAAAATTAAAGCTTCAAACCCAATAAAGCAATATTCTTAAATTCAAAAGAGAGTTTTTGAAATACAAAAAATAAAAGGAACCGTTCCTTCTGCTTAAAACAGAAAGAACGGTTTTTTTTTGAACCTTTTCCAAATCACAATTTATTATTACTTCTAATAACAGGAACGACGTTCACATTACAAAAAATTGAATGTGAGTGTAACAAAAATACTTCGTCCGGGTGAATAAATCGGATTAACAGATCCGAGTATGTAACGGGAAAGGTGCTCGTAATACGCAGTATCAAACAAATTCAAAACACCACCAGTTGCGGTTATTGCCCTGGATGCAACCCACGAAATTTTTGTATCAACAACATTAAATGCCGGTGAAACAGTTTCACCAAAGGAGGTTGATATGCGATCCTGTTTCATTGCCTGACGAAATAAAATCTCAGGTAACAATTTATCGTTTAAAAAATTACCATATAAACGATACTTTATCTCTAAAGGAGCTATTTCCGGAAGCGGGGCATTTAGTTTTTTATCTTTGCCATAAATATAAACCACTCCAAAATCTTGTCTTAAATAACTTGTAATAACCTGTTTCCATTCAAGCTCAAAACCCGAAATAAGTGCTTTATCGATATTGATATATCTGCGTACACCCGGTGAAGTTGCCATTTTAGGATTAACTTCAGGATCGATTTCCGATGAAATGTAATTCCTCAAAAACGATGAATACAAATCCAAATTAATTTTTGTTGACTTTGTATTGTATTCAAAGATCAAATCTGCCTGGTTATTTGTTTCCGGCTTCAACTGAGGGTTTCCAACCATTTCGTATGGATCAAGGCCAATTGGGAGAAAGTTGATATATCGCTCTGCAATTCCCGGACTGCGTTGAGCTGTTCCAAACCACAATCCCAACGAAAATACATTGTTCAGCATTTTTGTTCCACCTGCACTTAATGAAGGATTAATAAAATCTGAACTCATATCCGGGTTTAAAGCCACAAAATTTGGATCAGGATTATTTGATTTTGCAGCGTTGTAATCAATCCTTCCTGAAACTACTGCATGAAGTTTTGTTTTAATTATATGATATTCAACAAAAGTACCGCCCCGCTGGATTTGTGCATCCTGCCAAACATTGTCGTACATGGTTTTCCCTGCCATCGGTCCCATCAACATACTGCGGGAACGTTCTCCATCCGCTCTTTCCATGCGATAATCAATTCCTGAAAATATATAACTCTTTTTAAAATCGAATCTCATTTCAGTCCTGCCGCCATAGTTTGAAGTTTCAGCATCGGTTAAGGCATCAACAGTTCGCGGGGTAATTATTTTATCCAAATTATCCATTACGTGATTTACTTTGGTAAAATAAATTGTTGAATTCAAAGCCGAAAGCGCCTTCCCATAGAAATAAGCTGAATGGTTTGCGTTTATCATCCACGTATTATCTTCGCGTAAATCCATTGGCAAAGCCGGAAAATCGACATTTTTTGCACGATTATTTGAGACAAGCACGCCAAGGTTTTGTTTTTCACTTAATTTAAAACCAAATTTTCCGCCCCAGTTCAAACGGTTAAAATCAGAAGGTATTTCCTGTCCATCGCCATCTTTGTAATCGTTTCCCTGCGAAAAAGAGCCAAAAAACTTTATGTCGGTTTTATTGCTGGTCATGCCCGCCACACCTTCTGTCCTGAAAATATTCCCGTTACTTTCATAACTCGTACCAAGTCGCCCTGCTGGTTTAGTTTTTTCGCTGAACTGCGATGTGCTGCTCTTAAAATTTATAGTACCTCCAAACGAGTTTCCATATCGTAAACTGAAAGGACCTTTCATTAACTCAACCGTCGAAATCATGTTTATCGGGATTTGGCTCGAAGCAGGATCCATGCGGTTTGGGCAAGCTGCGGATGCGGTTTGCGTTCCATCAATCACCAAATTCAACTGGTCGTATTTAAACCCTCGCAAAACAGGGTCGAAACCATATGCGCCGCTTTTTCGGATAACCGAAATGGAAGTCATTTGCTCAAGTAATTGCCCTGCATCGTGTTCCAATTTTTCCTGAACCGGAATGTCAAACTTGCTTTTTTCAAATATTTCAGGATGTACCATAATTACTGTAACAGGTAGCAAATTATAGGAAGTAGCTGCAATTTTTAAAACACCGGCTTCTAGCGCATTTTTTAAATCCGACGATCTAATTTCGTTTTTACCAAATTGGACATTCGATAAATACAACGTTTTTCCCTCTTCAAATTCAATAGTTATTTCACCTTGATTATTTGAAATCCCTGACGTATTGTTGTATTTAAATAATAAATCAGAAATAGATTGACCATTTTCATTATTTAAAATTCGTATTGTTTTTGACTGGGAAAAAACAGCAATATTCGTTAGCATGAAAATTGAAAATGTAAAAAACCGAAGATATAGCCGATCTGCTTTGATTAATGTTTTTATCATTTCTTGTCAATTAAAATTTTCTTCAACATTCATCGTCTATGTTGAAATCTATTCAATAATTATTATCCGGCACACATACAATCGTGGCCAGAAATAAAATTGGGGTTATAAATATTTACGATATGTTTTTCGGGGGCCGAAAAATGGATGATAAAAACTTATAGTTGTTAAGTCTGCTCAAAAATGATTTTGTAATCTCCAACAAAACTGGGAAATAGTTATTTGGCAGATAATTGAGTGTAAAAAAATCGATATTTTGTTTGTTGTTTTGCACCGGTGGGACCTGTTCCTTTTGTTCAGTGTTTTTCTCCAGTTTCTTTTTCAACTGGCAACAACCTTTGCAGGTAGAACCTTCAATATCTTTTTCAACACACAGGTTTTTGGCTATGTAATCCTGGTTTATTTTAAAAGAAATGTAAACCAGCAAATCAGAAAACTGAAATGATAATACAGAGAGAATTAATATGGTTGAAATTATGTGTTTCAAATATGCCAGAATGGACAATAAAAAAACCGTTCTTCCAAATCGCATCTCTGAAAGAACGGTTTTTTTTTCTATTTAATTATCGGTGTTAAAACAATATTTCTGTATGACACTTTTCCATGGTCACCTTGTAAATAAATTGGGCCTGCTTTGAATACGTCAGCTTGCATGGCGCCACCTGTTGGTCCGTAGGCAGGTTGGTTATCAATTATTTTTGTACCGTTCAGGATTACAGTAACATGCCTGTCGCAAAGAGTCATTTCCATCGTTTGCCATTCGCCACCTTTTTTCTCGGCTGAAACTGTAGGCTTTACCCTGCTGTATAAACCTCCCATATTATGTGAATCCAATTTTGCACCATAAGAATCAACAACCTGAATTTCATACATACCGCGCAAATAAACACCACTGTTGCTGTGTTCCAGGCACATTTACTTCCAGTGTTAGTTTAAAGTCTTCAAATTCATTCTCGGTGCGCAAATTTCCAAAATTAACACGTTGTCCTTCGGGGTTAACCGGGTCATTAACCAAATTTCCATCTATCACTTTAAAACCGTTGGCTTGTTTTGGGTTGATAAGTTTCCAACCTGTTAAATCTTTTCCATTGAAAAGTTGGATTGGCGTACCATATTTTACTTTCGACAAATCAGGTGCTTGCGGAACTGCAGGTAGTTTCCAACCTTTAAATTTCAATGTAGAAACTCCCATTCCATCGCGATTAGGTTCTACGCTGGTTCCTGTCAATTTATCTCCTTTCTTTCAAAAGTGTAGGTTTGAGTTGACAGAAGTGTTCGATCTTCAGATTTTTTCATTTCACGGGTGCGGGTTACCACAAGTGTATTGTCATCAACAAAGTAAACGTCGGCAACCGGTAAAACACTCCCACCCTGCCATAGCAGTTCAGCATCCAGAAAACCTTTGTCTTCATTCACATTCAGCCAACCCACCGAACCGCCATCGATGTCAATAGTCCACATTCCATAAAAGTCCTTTTTTGAGCTTTGAGCATTTGCTAAAAAAGTAGTCAGCAAAATAACTGCTAAAAGAAAAGTCTTTAAATTTTTCATAATGATGAAATTAATTGGTTTAAATTTTCGTGTCGTAAATTTACGAAAAAAACAAAAGGGGAAGTTTAGTCGAATGTTTTAAATTTAGGGGTGTTTTGGGTTGCAAGTTTCGGGTTGTAAATTCCAAATTCAGAATTCAGGGTCGTTATTTAGATTGTCATTGTTTTCCTTGCTGTAAAGTTGAGAAAATTCTGTTTTATCCTAAAACCTTGACAACTTTTCTGTCTTCGATCTTCCGACTTCCAACTTCCGACTTCTGACTTCCTCACCAAACCAAATCACAGGCGTCTGCCGGCATCCAGTGTTTGTCTTTCCCATCCCATTTAACATTACAGCCAATCGGGTTGGTTACAGGTATCGAAATTGCTTTACCAGTGGTAAGTTCTTCCAAAGTCCGTTCCAAGTCATTAACAGTTATTTTTGATACATCTCGCGGATTATCAACACCACGGCCGGTGTACACAAGCTTACGATCTTCATTAAAAACATAAAAATGGGGAGTTCTTAGCGCGCCATAAGACAATGCAATTTCCTGCGTTTCATCATACAAATATTTCCACGGAAAGTTGTGTTCTTTCATCCGTTCCACCATATGAGGAAAATCATCATCTTCATAAGTGTTTTTGCTGTTTGAGTTGATTCCAACAAACTCTACTCCCAGCGGCTTAAACCGTTCAGCAGTTTTTCTTGTAAGCTCATCGCTGCCAATCACATACGGACAATGATTGCAGGTGAAAAAAACGACAAAAAATTTTGAATCTTTAAAACTATCAAGAGAATATGTGTTTCCGTCGGTTGCAGGGAGATTAAATTCCGGGGCTTTTGAGCCTGTTTCAAGCGTAAATGACATAGTATTTTGTTTAAAAATATCGGTTAAAACTGTTTTAAATTTTAAAAGTTGAAAAAATCTTCTATACTTTTAACCCTTTAAACCATTCTTTTGTTTCATATTGAAATTAAATACTTGCATTAAATGAACAGTTTAGAGGAAGAAGCATTCCAAAAAATAAGCACTCTGCGATCTGAGCTTGAAGAACACAATTACAGCTATTATGTTTTGACACAGCCTGATATCAGTGATTTCGATTTCGATATGAAGCTGAAAGAGTTGGAAAAACTTGAAAATGATTTTCCTGAATTTGCCGATCCAAATTCGCCGACACAGCGTGTTGGTAATGATTTGAGCAGCGATTTCGAACAGGTTGAACACAAATATGCAATGCTTTCTCTGTCGAATGCCTATTCCGAAGAAGAAATCACAGACTTTGACACGCGGATAAAAAAAATCATAAATACCGATTTTGAATACGTTTGCGAACTGAAATTCGATGGATCTTCGATAAGTTTAACCTATGAAAATGGCCGGTTAACCCGCGCTGTAACCCGTGGTGATGGCGTTAAAGGTGATGATGTAACAAAAAATGTACGCACCATAAAGTCGATCCCCTTACAACTTCGTGGCACTGATTCTCCGCAGGAATTTGAAATAAGAGGCGAAATAGTAATGCCATTTAAAGTTTTTAACGACCTAAATTCTGAACTTGAACTTGCAGGTGAACAATTACTCGCCAACCCACGAAATACGGCTGCGGGTACTTTAAAAATGAAAAATTCGAAAGT
>JADIYN010000013.1 GCA_016705335.1 Draconibacterium sp.
ATAACGAAATAAAAGAGGCATATTTAAAATTGAAATAAAACAATCAACAACTTGCTTGATAAAAAGGAAAAATATATACCAGATTTTTCCTTTTTCGTTTTATGATTTTTAATTTGCAGGACATTAAATTCTAGCTGATTTTGCTTTTTATCAGCAAAAAAAATGCATGAAGAAAACCTCTTTTTTTGGAATTATTGGAATTATTTTACTTGTACTTTATGTTTCAGGGCAACCGTACGACAAGTCGGATCCCAAAAATTTACCTGAGCATGATTCCCTTTTTGTATCATCAATCCCCGAACCTGTTGACATTGAAAATATTTTAGCGGAATATGACAGTTTGATTTCTGCTGAAATTAAAGCGTCAAACACGGTTGGTGCCGCAGTTGCTATTATTTACAACAACCAGGTTGTGTTGCAAAAATGTTTTGGCTTGCGAAAAGCGCGCACACATGATTCAATTGATGAAAACACAATTTTCAGGTTGGCATCGGTTTCAAAACCAATTTGTGGGGTTTTGGCAGGAATTCTTGCCGATGAAAATATTATTTGTCTTGACGATAAAGTTACGGATTACATACCGGGGCTGCATTTTAAAAGCACCTCAATAACAAATGAACTAAGAATTAAAAACATACTAAGTCACACTTCCGGACTTGTTGCACATTCTTATGATGATCTGGTGGAACAAAAGATTCCGCTTTGTCAGATAATGACACAACTTCCTTTTGCCAACACAACTTCAAACCCCGGTGAATTGTATTCCTATCAAAATGTAATGTTTAGTTTGTACGATTCAATAGTTGCCTACAAAACCGGGAAAAACTACAACGATGTTTTAAAAGATAAACTATTTATCCCGTTTGGAATGAACGATGCCTCAACAGGATTTGAAGAATTCAAAAACCACCAAAACAAAGCGTTGCCTCATTCAGGTATAACTCCAATAAAAATGAATGATCGCTATTACAATACCACTCCGGCTGCCGGTGTCAATGCAAGTATTTCCGACATGAAAAATTTTCTTCTCACTTTATTAAGCGATACTTTTAAAATCAACAACCGGGTTGAAGAAATGATATTCACTCCTCAGATTGAAACCAATTTAAGCCGCGGCTATTTTTCGCAATGGGAAAAAGTGGATTCGAAAGCGTATGGAATCGGCTGGAGAATAATTGATTACAAAGGCAGAAAAATTGCCTACCATGGTGGATTTGTAAAAGGCTACCGTGCCGAAATTGCCTTGTGCAAAGAAGAAAATTTTGGAATTGTGTATCTCTCCAATTCGCCAAGCGCTGTTGCTGCCCGGAGCGTTCCTGAATTTATCAACCGGCTTTTTATTTTTAAAGACAATCAGAAACTGGCAATTAAATAGTCAAATCGTTGTTACTGTTTTAACCCAACCAATTTTTCAAAAGTGTTTAAAATTGAATACTTTTAAGGCAAATAACAGTAACAGCCATGAAACCAGTCTATTTAATTCTGTTGATAATATTATTTCAGGTTTATTTTCCGTTGCGCACCGGAGTGCGCGACACATACAACGGTGGAGCAACAATGGCTTCAAGCGAAATTACAATTGCTGAAATGCTAAAAGAAGCAGGTTACACAACCGGCAATTTCGGAAAATGGCATCTTGGCGACAACTTTCCTTCCCGTCCAAACGATCAGGGTTTCGATGAATCACTTATCCATCTTTCGGGCGGGATGGGGCAGGTTGGCGACTTTACAACATGGTTTCAGGGAGACAGCAGTTATTTCAATCCGGTACTTTGGCACAATGGGAAAATGGAAAAATACAATGGTTATTGCACCGATATTTTTGCAGGGCAGGCAATACAGTTTATTGAAAATAACAGGCAAAAACCATTTTTTTGTTACCTGGCATTTAATGCGCCACATACTCCTCTGCAAGTGCCTGATAAATATTACAGACAGTACCAAAATATCGACCCGGCAAAGGGATTTGAAAACGATGACCGGCCTTTCCCGCAAATGACAGAAAAAGACAAAGAGGATGCCCGGAAAGTTTATGCAATGGTTTCGTGTATTGATGAAAACATTGGGAAACTTTTCAAAAAACTTGACGATCTAAAAATTGCTGATAACACACTCGTAATTTTTATGACCGACAACGGGCCTCAACAATTTCGTTATGTAGCCGGAATGCGCGGTAGGAAAGGAAGTGTGTTTTCGCGGTGGTGTCCGGGTTCCGTTTTATTTAAGCTATCCTACAAAATATGAGGAAATAAAGACATTGAAACAACTTCCGCACACATTGATATTTTACCCACTCTCGCAGAAATTTGCAATGCAAAATTACCAACCGACAGGGTTATTGACGGAAAAGCCTTGTTCCGCTATTAAATGGGAAAACAGTTAATTGGGCCGACCGCCCTCTTTTTTCTACTGGACCCGCCGTTATCCGGAACTGTACAACAATATTGCACTTCAAAAAGGGAATTTCAAATTAGTGGGGCAAACCAGCTACAATTCAGCAATCGAACGATTTTGAGTTGTTCGATATAAAACAAGATCCTTATGAACAGGAAAATATTGTAAGCAGACAAAAAGATATTGCAAAATGCTAAAAACTGAACTCGACAGAATTTATAACGAACTGATCTCTTCAGAAAATATCGTTCACAGACCACACATAACAATTGGTGATGACCATGAAAATCCTGTTTTTTTGAACAGAAATGATGCCGATGGGGAACGCGGAATCTGGGATCAGGAAAACGTTTACGGAAAGTGGCAGGTAACAGTAAAAGAGGGGCAATACAACATAAAATTCAGGTTTATAAAACCGGTTACCGGAGGCGGCCAAATGACTTTGGAAACAGGCGCAATTGTTAACCAAATGAAAAACAAAATTGACAATACCGAGATTATTGAGATGAAAAACGTCAAACTTAAAGAAATGGATTGCGAACTGATTCCGTTTTATACAGTTGGCAATAAAAATATTTTTCCTTTTGGGTTGAACTGGAAAGGATAAATTAAATGCCTGTTCCAGATGGTCAGATATTTAAACTTCCAATCCTGTCGGGGTATTTTGAAAAGGCTTGATACTTTCTTTAATTAATCCTAATTTTGAAAAATATGTATATTAGATGATGAAGAATTTAAAAAATATATTGTTTCTGGTTTTAATAATTGCATCACTAAAAAGTACTGCCCAGCAAAGTGAAATACTGATGCCAATGGAACAGGATTCAACACAAATTCAACTTGAAAAACAAATTGAATACCGTCAATTGATTTCAGGACAAATGTTTCCTGACTTACATGGCGAAACAATTTCACTTACCGGATTTGATTTCGATAAGGAATTTGCCAATAGATATGGATTCAGTTTCGAGCTCTACTCTTTTGCACACACTCCTTTGTCGGGATTTTCAGCAGGTTCGTTAAACCCGTTTTTTTCGCCATTTAATCAAAATGGGATGATTTTAAGCGAAGGTGCTTATAAAATCAACAACAGATTTACTTTTGGTGGTTACAGTTATGGCACCAACCCTATGAATTTGCCTCCGCCAATGCCGGGAATGAACGATTTTTCGCGTTATGGCAATACAATGTTTATGCAATACAAAGTGGGTAAAAACTTCAAAATCGAAACCCGTTTCAATATCTCGAAAGGCGGAGGTTATCCCGGTTTTTAACCGATAAAAAAAACACATCGTGATCGCAAAACTTTGAACCTGCAACTTAAAACTTTATACTCGAAACTTTAAACTAATTTATGCTCACAGTTTACAAAGCTTCAGCCGGATCAGGTAAAACATTTCAACTTGTTGTAGAATACCTCAAACTTTTGCTGAAAAATCCTCAAAACTACCGTCATATCCTTGCTGTAACGTTTACCAACAAGGCAACAAACGAAATGAAAACCCGCATTCTGGAAACACTTAACCAGCTTGCAGGCGGCGAAGAGAGCAGTTACATTGCCGAAATTCAAAAAGAAAATAACCTTTCAGAAGAAAATATCCGAAAAAACGCCAAACTGGTTCTAAAAAATATTCTTCACGATTACAACCGTTTTTCAATCAGCACAATCGATTCGTTTACCCAACGCACCATAAAAGCCTTTAATCGCGAACTGGGGATTTCACCCAATTTCAGGCTCGAATTAAACAGCGAAATGATACTTGCCGAAGCCACCGACCGAATGCTGGCAAAAATCGACAAAGACAAAAAACTGCTGAGCTGGCTGCAGGATTTCAGTAAGGAGAAAATTGAAGAAAGTTACAGCCAACGAATTGAAGAGAATATAAAAGCGCTAGGAAAGGAGTTATTTAAAGAAAACTTCCAGCTTTTTTTTCCGGATGACAGCGAATCAGTTTACAGCCGCGAAAATTTAATTGAATTTGGAACCGAACTGCAAAAGATAAAAACCCAGTTTGCACATCAGCTTAAAACATTTGAAAAAGAGGGATTTCAATTATTGCTGAAAATGGTTTGACCATTGATAGTTTTTCCTACGGGAAAAATGGAGTGGCGGGTTATTTAAGCAATGTTGCAGAAATTGGGTATAAGGAACCTGGTTCGCGGGTGCTGGTTGCCGCGGCTGATCCCGGAAAATGGTACAGCGCAAAAAGTACGGAAAAGAAAACAATTCATGCACTGGCTGAATCTCAATTACAACCACTTTTGAATGAAATATTGGAATATATTTCATTCAATTCAGAACAGTATTTTACAGCGAAAGTTGTGCTAAAACAGTTGCGGATGCTGGGGATTTTAACTGATTTAAAAGAAGAAATAAAATTGCTTCTGCACGAAAAAGGAATTTTGCAAATGTCGGATTCAAACCTGCTTTTGAGCAAAATAATCGGTCAAAGCGATTCGCCGTTTATTTATGAAAAAACCGGAAGCTATTACAACCATTTTATGCTCGACGAATTCCAGGATACATCAGGTTTGCAATGGCATAATTTCAAACCGTTAATCATAAATTCGTTAGCCGAAGGAAACAAAAACCTAATTGTTGGCGACGTAAAACAAGCCATTTACCGTTGGCGGAACAGCGACTACAGGATTTTGGCTGAACAAATTCAAACCGATTTTTCTGAATCACAGATAAACGAAATTCATCTCGAAAAAAACTGGCGAAGCGATAAAAATATCATCGATTTCAATAACCACATTTTTGAAAACCTGAAAGACATATTCGCCAACCAGCTTTTTTCGACAATTGAGGATAATGATGAAGCGCTTGAAAAAAGGTTCAGGAACATTTATGAATCGATAGTTCAAAAGCCTGGTAATGAAAATGCTGAATCAAAAGGTTTTGTAAAAATTGAATATATCGATGAAGATGATTTTGAAGAAGAATCGGCGGCAAAACTCATTGAGCAGGTTAAACAGTTGCAGAACAATGGAATAAAAGCTTCGGAAACAGCAATTTTAATTCGCAGAAAAAAAGAAGGCGCACCAATTGTTGAAGCATTTTTGTCAGCCGCCGCATTACCCGAAAATGCAAATTATAATTTGTCGGTGCTTTCCAACGAATCGCTTTTTCTATATGCATCGCAAGGAGTTTTACTTGTAATCAATACAATCAGTTTCATTATCAACCCCGAAAATGAAATAACAAAAGTTGCGCTTTTAAACCAGTGGGAAAGCTGGTTAAAACCCGAACTTCAAAAACGGGAGAAGTTGGCAGGCAACGATTTAAATGAGATTGATTTTATAGTTAACTCGTTGGGAGAAGATAATTTTAACAGCCTATTTGATTTAGAAATATTGCCCAGAATTCAGCAGATAAAAGAAAAAGTTTTGCTCACTTCGCTTGATGAAGCAATCACTCAGATTTGTTCCGTTTTTCAGCTTTTCGAAATTGAAACCGAATTGCCGTTTTTACAAACCCTGATCGACAAAGCCGGTGAGTTAAAAACCTCTCTTTCAAACGACCTTTCGAATTTACTTTACTGGTGGAACGAAAACGGTTTCGAAACTTCTGTAAATGTAAACGAGGAAATCGATTCAATCCGGTTGTTAACAGTCCACAAATCAAAAGGTCTCGAATACAAAGCTGTTCTCCTGCCCTATTTCGACTGGAAACCCGGACAAAGCGGGAAATTTGCTCCCATACTTTGGTGCAGACCTGAAACACCGCCATTCAACAAATTTCCGCTTTTGCCGGTTGTTGCAGGCAGCGACATGAAAAAAAGTCTTTTCAAAGCAGCGTATTTTGAAGAATCGGCCAATGTTTTTATCGACGTTTTTAATATGGCTTATGTAGCGTTTACACGCGCGAAATCGGTTTTAATTGTGCATTGTCCAAAACCAAAAGAGGAGAAAAACAGCAAAGAGAATTCGTTAAAACCTGTTGGAACATTGCTGAATTTGGCGCTTGAACGACTTTCATCAACAGCACTTTTCGCCAATTGCCTTAACAATTACAGAACCAGTTTTCAATTTGGCTCAATTCCAAAAATAAAAGAGGAAAGCAAGTCGCTAAAATCGATCCAGATTAAAAATTATCAATTTAACGACTTTAGCGAAAGAGTGAGGTTGCGCAATTCGGGCGAAAATTTTCTTGTTACCGGGGAAAACCGTGTTGCAGTAAAAAACAAGGGGAAAATTATTCACGACATTTTATCATCGGTAAAAACAAAAAACGATATTGAAAGTGCCTGTTTAAAAGCCGAATTCGATGGGATAATTAATGAAACTGAAAGAAAAGAAATACAAAAAACTTTATTTGAGAATTTTGAAAACCCGCTTATAAAAAACTGGTTTGGCGGAAAATACAAGGTGTTAAACGAGCGAACTCTTTTAACAACCGAAAGATTATTACGCCCCGATAGAATTATGTTTTTTGAAAACGAAGCAATTGTTGTTGATTACAAAACGGGCGAAAAAAAATCGGACAACTACAACTGGCAGGTAAAACGTTACGCTAAAACCCTGAAAGAAACCGGGTTCGAAAAAGTTGAAGGCTTTTTGTGGTACATAAATCAAAACGAAGTTGAAAAGATTTGTGAACTGGGGGAGTCGGACTTTTCCAAGTCCGACAGTTCCTAAGTCCGGCAACCAGTGCTTTTCAAAATGACTTCACTTCTTTTTGAATTACTTTTATTGACTTTGGAAAGTCAATGTCACTGGCAGCACGACATTCGTAAAAAACACTATTTTTGCCAAAAAATTTTAAAATTATGATTCAAAGAATACAAACTGTTTACCTTTTTATTTCGGCACTTTTAATTGCCTCTTTAATGAAATTGACTTTTGCTGAACTATCAGTAAACAACGAGCTTTACACTTTTGTAGCGAAAGGAATTTTCAATGGTGAAGAATTGATTTTCAATGGAATGGCAATTTTCGTTTTTATTCCTGTAATTGCTCTTCTGCACTTTATAACCATTTTTCTTTATAAAAAACGAATACTTCAAATCCGCATTATGGTATTTTCTATTGTATTGCTTCTTGGCTTATTTGGGTTGTTTTTCTATTTCTCCTATGCCGGTTTCGACGGTGCTAAAATAGCTTTCAAAATACCTGTAGCATTTCCTTTGGTAGCCGTAATCCTCGATTATCTTGCCATTCGGGCTATTGGAAAAGACGAAGCATTAATCAGAAGTTTGAACCGGATTCGGTAGTTGTTTTTACATTTTAGAATCAAATAAAATATAACTTCAGGCACAAAAATATAATTTGGGAATACTTCATGTGTTTTCCATAAAAAACAATTTATAATGAAAAAATCATTTGCATATTATTTGTTTTTATTATTGGCATTCTTGTCGCCATACTTTTCAAACAGTCAGAATACATTGCCTTCATGCGTAATAACTTTTCCTCATTGTAATGCTTATTTTGAACAAGGTACAGATGTAACAATTCAGGTTTATGCAAGCGATTTGGGAGGAACTTACACAGGAGGTGAAGTAACTAAAGTTGAGTTTTTTCAAAACGATATAAAACTTGGTGAAGCTGTTACTTCAACTTCAAATACATATTCGTTTGTTTGGGCTGAAGTCCATACCGGTACATACAGGATTACTGCCAAAGCCACAGATAATAGTAATGAGGATTTTACTTCAGCAGGAGTAATTATTAAAGTTGATGCAAATGTTGTTAAATCTGTTGGCCTGAGCGCAAATAAGGGAAAGTATCTGGCAAATATTATTCCAAATAATGTTCGTTCCGATTTTAATAAATACTGGAACGGCGTAACGGCTGAAAACTCGTGTAAATGGGGATCGGTGGAAAGTACGAGGGATGTGATGAACTGGACAAATGCCGATAAGGCATATAATCATGCTAAAAATAACAATCTGCCATTTCGGTATCATGCGCTTGCATGGGGAAGTCAATATCCATCGTGGATTAAAACACTGAGCCCAGCAGATTTTCAAGCTGAAATGGAAGAATACATGACTGCAATTGCTGCGCGTTATCCGTTGATTGACCAAATTGATGTGTTAAATGAAAATATGTATATCAATACATGGAACAAACAGGAACATGCAGCAGGCTCACCCTATTTCAGGGCAGGAATGGGTGGCCCTGGTGTAACAGGCTACGACTGGGCAATCTGGCTTTTTGAAAAAGCACGGCATTACTTCCCGAACTCGAAACTTGTAATCAACGATTTTGAACTTGAAACCAACAACGCCGGGCTAAATGAAATATTGAACCTTGTAAAAGTGCTCCGCGACAGGGGATTAATTGACGGTTTCGGAACACAGGCACATCATTTCAATGTAGATGGAATTACAACTACAGCTCTGCAAAATGCACTAAACAATATGGCAAAATCAGGTGTTCCCATTTATGTTACTGAGCTTGATTTAAAAGGCAAGCCCGAATCTGAAGCCAATCAAATGAATGGTTACAAAACTTCATTCCCGGTTTATTGGAATCATCCTGCAGTTGCAGGGATTACTTTATGGGGATATGTTGAGGGAGCAACCTGGTCAACCGGAACCGGCATTTTAAACAGCAATGGCACTGAACGTTCAGCCATGACCTGGTTAAAGTCGTATATGGAAAGTTTACCGGATGTTGGTTACCCTTTTGGTGAGGAAAATACAACAGGAATTTTTAAAACAGATAATTTTCAATCTTTTAATTTTTACCCAAACCCAGTAACAAACGGAAAAATTACAGTAGAGAATAATTCTTCGGAAATCCTTAATACAGTTGAGATAATCAATCTTCAGGGCAAAGTTGTTAGTACTTTTGTACCGACACAATCAAAAACCGTGGTGGATAAAAACACTGGTAAAAGGTATTTATTATTTGAGGATTCAAACCGAAAATTCTATAACCGGAAATAAGATAATAATTCTATAGCTATTTATTTATAAGACTGTACAGCAACAACATTTCATTAAAATTGTATGAAAGCAATGATTTTTGCAGCTGGCCTGGGAACCCGTTTAAATGACGAAACTTCAGGCAAACCCAAAGCGCTGGTTGACGTTGGCGGGAAAACATTGCTTCAGCGTGCCATTGAAAAACTTAAAAATGAAGGTGTTTCAGAAATTGTAATCAATGTTCACCATTTTTCGAATCTCGTAATCTCGTTTTTGAAGAATAATGATTTTGGAATTAAAATCCATATTTCCGACGAAACTGAAAAACTGCTTGATACAGGCGGCGGGTTAAAAAAAGCTGAGGTTTATTTAGAAGGGGACGAACCAATTTTAATTTACAATGTAGATATAATCAGCAACTTAAATCTTAAGCTGTTGTTGAAAGATCATTTAAAAACCAAAGCGTTTGTAACTTTGGCAGTGAGAAACCGTGAAACACAGCGGTATTTCAAATTCGACCAAAACAATCAATTGGTGGGTTGGATAAACAAAAAGACCGGGGAATCAAAAATATCGCGACAGGAAAATTTCGAAAATGCAATTGAAATGGCATACAGCGGAATTCACATTGTTCAGCCTGAATTATTTTCACTGATGCCCGAAACAGATCGCTTTTCAATAACCAATTTTTACCTTGAACTTGCAAAAACAAAATCGATTAAAGGATATTTTGATGATTCGGATTTGTGGATGGATGTTGGGAAACCTGAGCAGTTGGAGGAAGCAAGAAGATTATTCAGGTAAATTTTTCAGAAGTTTATAATTCCTGTACTCAAACAAACGCACCCCGAACCATTTCTCTATTTTATAAAGAATCCGGTATTTCAATTTCATGTTTGTTTTTTCAGGTCAACCTCAACTTCCCAGTCAATCGTTTAATTCGATTAGTCATTACTTTTGGATGAGTACCTTCAAACCTCGCAAGCGCGTCATATTCGCCACCGTAATTAAATTCCTGTTGATTTGCTTTTTTCTCAGCTTCTGTTTGCGAAATACCATCGTAAAACTGTTTTACCGATTCTACTTTTTCGTGCATAAAACGCGGGTGGCGAACCCAGCCATAATGATAAATTTCTGCATTAACAGGAACAACTTTTAGTTTTTCCCCATTTTTACGAAAACCCTGCGCATCGCGGTAGGATTGAATAGTTTTATCGTTTCTGACGACCCTGATCTCATTGCGGTACCAGTGCCGGCAATCGCCCACATAATCAAAAGTTCCGTAAAAATGTCTGAATCTAAAAAGAAACCCTTCAACTTCCTTTCGATCCAAATTTTCAAGCATCGATTGCTGAACAACATTTATGTACTTTTCATGTAAAACCTCATCGCCCTGAATATAAAAACACCAGTCAAATTCGTTGGGAACAGCAGCAAATGCCTTATTTGTTTCGGCTGCATACACTCCCCACCCTTTTCATTGAATCGTCCCAAACTGTATCAATAATTGTGATTTTTCGGGAGAAATATTTTGAATGATTTGCCGGGTATTATCTTCCGACTTTCCCACAGCAACAATAAAATGATCGCAAACCGGCAACACAGAAGTTATTGCTTCAACCACCGGAAAATCAAACTTTTCGGCATTCCTGATAAATGTAAAACCACAAACTTTCATGGGCGAAAAATTGAAAAAAGTCCGAAGACCGAAGACCAAAGGCAGAATACGGAATCACGAAGCGGGAAGTTGATGGAAGCAGGATTACAGAGAATCATCAGTTTCTTGATTTTAGTTTTTCATTTTTTGATTTGATCTCAAAAATAAAATGCAACAAAAATTCGATTGCACCAATCAGCATTATTGAATTACCCAACAATTCGAGTCCTTCTTCGGTTGCAGCTTTTGCCAAACGGTAACTTTCATCGTGATACAGGAGTTGCCAGAATTTTGAGCGGCCAAACAACCTGCTAAAAATATAGGTAATTAAAAACCCGGACATAAACCATGTTGATGCCGGGACACTAAAAAACCGGATCGTGGCAGGTTTTATCTTCTTGAAATCGCGGATTACAAGCCAGACAACAATTGTAAAAACCAGCGAAACCGGGTAAATCCAGTGATGAATAAGAAAATTAAACTCACGGATGAACGAAATCAGAAAAAAAAGCGAAACAATATTTGAAACAGGCTGGATTTCTTTCCATTTAAAACCAAGCATCAAATAAAAACCAAACAAAATAAAAAGAATGAGTTCCTGACCGATTTCAGTGAAAGTAATTTCGCCAAAATAACCGTCTTCCATCGTGTGTGCGGCATCAAAAAAAATGGATTCGGCAACACCAAACATTAGCAGTGAATATAAAACGACCCGAATGGCAATAAACAACGGCGAGTAGATTTTCATTGAATTGTGAATTTGAAACCTCAAAAATAAACTATTTGAACAAAAAAAAGCCGGAATTAAAATTAATCCCGGCTTCCTGTTATTTTTTATTAATTATTTTTCAGGTGCAAGCGCAACACTTACATAATTGTTAAAATCGAACCAGTCGGTAAAAGCTTTTTTGGTTGAATCGGCAGTGAGGTTTTTTACAAGTTTATCGAAAGTTCCAAACTCAGAAAAATCGCCGCCTTTTAAATAATATGTATTACTTAAAACGCCCATCCAGTAACCGTTTTCACGCAAAGCAGTTTCACGCTCGCGAATCATTTTTTCCTGTGCTTTTGCAACTTCTTCAGTAGTTGGTCCATTTTGTTTGTATTCGGCAATAATATCAAAAACAGCTTTTTTCAGTTCATCCAGTTTTTGTGGCGCTGTTCCGTAGGCAACGGTAATTGTATATTCTTGTTTAGGAAATTTTGTTGATGCACCATAAGCGCCAATTGAATACACGCTGCTTTTATCTTCGCGAATTACCTCCAGCAAACGGGTAGTGAGTATTTTGGAAACGGCATCCAACTGCAACTGGTTTTGTGTGTTAAAATCGAAATCGCCATGAAAAACGATGTATTGGGTGCTTTTATCTTCCTGTCCACGTTTAACCACTTTTTCAACAACACCTTCCGGTTTTTCTATGCCAAGGTCAACCCAGTTTTCTTTCTCAGGAACCGAAGGAATTCCACCTATATATTTCTCTACCAAGGGTTTAAATTCATCCATATTTATATTCCCAACAAAAAAGAATTTAAAATCAGCCGCATTTTTAAACCGTTCTTTTGCAATTTGCTTCATCCGGTTAAAATCGACTTCGCTTAACAGTTCTTTTGTCATAGGGCGGGCGCGTTCATTGTAATTGGCCATGGTTACGCTCATTGTATCCTGGAAAGCCGATTCAGGAGAAGCTGATTTATTTTCAAGGATTCCGGACATACGTGCCATTAAAGATTGATAACTGCTTTGGTCGAACCTGAGTTCAGTAAAATAGAGATACAACATTTGCAACAATGTTTCTACATCTTTTACCGATGATTGTCCGCTAAAACTTTCGCGCAACTGGCTGATGCCAGGCGAAATGCTGAATACTTTGTTGGAAAGCATTTTGTCGAGGGTTATTTTATCGAAACCGGCAATACCGCTCAGTTCAATCAAATCTGTTGCAAAATCTGCCGAAATATCATCTTTTAGTGGGTACAACGAATTTCCGCCCAAACTCCATGCGTTAAAAAGAATTTCATCTTCTTTGAAATCGGTTTTTTTCACAATTACAGTTGCGCCATTTTCAAGTGTCCACTCAACTGCATCCACATTTTCAAGCTTATTTTCATTTTTCACTTTACTTCCCGAAGGTCCATATTCAACTAAGGGCACATTTGAAACTGCATCTTCGTAAGGTTCAATTTTCATGGTTTTCACATCATCAAGAACCGCGAATATTTCTTCTTTACCGGGTACTTTTACACCATCAATTTCAGGAGCTGCAACAACGACAACCCTATTTTCATCGGTTACCCACTTATCAGCTAGTGCATTAATTTCGCTTGCTGAAATGGTTGGTAAAAAGGTTTTGAAATATTCAAATTCATTTTCAATTCCAGGAAACGGTTCTTCAGTCAGCAGAAAATTGCGTTTATACTCATCGGCAAAATTTATTGATTTTTGATTATTCCTTTCGTTGTAAGATTTTTCAATTCCATTTAAAAGGGCCGTTTTTTGACGTTCCAACTCTGTTTCGGTAAACCCAAACTGGCGAACACGTTCATTTTCAATAAGTACTGCCTTAAGCCCTTCTTCAATTTTACCGTTGTTGGCAACCGCAACCGACTGATAAACACTCTTTGGTCCGAACATAGTAGAATATGATGATTGTGCCATTAAAAAGGGTGGTTCGGCTTGTTGCAATTTTTCAGACAAGCGATTGTTTATCATTCCATTATAAAGTCCTTCCATTATTGACTCTCTGTAATCACCCAGAGTTTTCGACTTTTCAAGAGGGTGTTTATAAAACACGAATGACAATGGGTATTGTGCTTCCTTATCGGTGTTGATGCTAACCAAAGTCTCCTTGTGATCAGGAATTTCAAAATATTTTTTTGCTCTCGGATTTTTTGCCGCCGGAATTGCAGAGAATTTTTCCTTTACCGTTTTTACCATTTCTTCCTGGTTGAAATCACCAACAACAATTACCGCCTGTAAATCGGGCCTGTACCAGTCTTTTCTAAAACGTCGCAAAGCATCAGGCGGACAATTATCAATTATATCCATTTTTCCAATTGGCAATCTTTCAGCATATTTTGAATTGTGCAGAAATACGGGCAACCATTTTTGCTGCATCCTTTCATTTGCATCCTTTCCCATGCGCCATTCTTCATGAATTACTCCCCGTTCGTTGTTAATTTCTTCATCTGAATCTGTATTTTGTGAAGCCCAGTCATACAAAACCTGCAAACCTTTTTCCATGTATTCTGATGAATCCAATGGAACTTTCAGCATATAAACAGTTTCATCGAAGCTTGTGTAAGCATTAATTTCAGGGCCAAATTCCATCCCGATTGATTCGAAATAATTAATTAATTCATGTTTTGGGAAATTTTTTGTGCCATTGAACGACATGTGTTCGCAAAAATGCGCCAAACCTTGCTGGTCGTCATCTTCATCAACCGAACCTGCTTTTACAACAAGGAAAAGTTCAGCCCTGTTTTTTGGGTTTTCGTTGGAACGGACATAATAAGTCATCCCATTTTCAAGAACGCCTTTACTAACTTTTGGGTCTTGCGGGATTTTGTCCTTTAAATCGAAATTTGTTTGTGCCGACAGTAAAATTGAACTGCACAAAAGGAGTAAACTCAAAATTAATTTCATATTGTTTGTTTTTAAATTTTAAAATGAAACTGAAAATAAACGAACCGCAAAATACAACAAATTACAGCACTATTGGTTGAATAACATCGGCAAAAGCATCATTTTCGTTGGAAGAAACAATTGGATACAAATGCTTTATTTCTTTGGGCGCATTCTCGGTTAAGAACGAATGTCCGGTAAATGCAAGTAAATCGAAATCATTGTAATCATTACCTATTCCCAAAGTTTCGTTTGGTTTGATATCCAATAAATTGCAAATATGTTTTACCCCGTTCCCTTTTGAAACCGAATGATGAAACACTTCAATCCAGATAAAACCTTTTGTGATTGGCGATGAAGAACGAATGACCCGAATTTCGGGACAAACTGCCTCAATTTCTGATTTAAACTTTTGAAACCGGGTTTCGTTTTCGGGAATAATTACAAGAAACTGGCAAAGTTCGGTTTCGGGGAATGAAAGCGGTTGTAACTCGGTTGCGTATGCATTGTTAAAATTGAAATAGCGCTCAAACTCATCGCAATAATTACCACCCCTGTGATACCAGTGCATGTGATTTTCGGGCGCCGGAAAAAAAGCATGGAAATTATAGCTTTTGTAAATAAATGTGTCAATAAGTTTTCGCACTGAATGTTTACCAATATTCTGAAAAGTAACCTGTTTTTGATGCTTCCAGTCGAAAATACCCGCTCCCGAAGAATACACAATATAATCGAAAGGCATTTCGGGGTAAGAACGTCACATACTTTTTTCAAATTCCTTCCTGTGGCAGCAACGCGAATTATATTATTCAAACCCAGCAAATGCAGGGCTTCCAGATTATTCCGACTCACCGAATGATCATTTTTCAGAAATGTTCCGTCTAAATCGGTAGCCACTAGCCGGATGTGTTTTAAACCGTTTTTCATAGCCGTAAAAATAGGGAAATTTTGAGGGAGAGAAAGAATGAAAACTGTTAAATGTTCGAGCGTGGAGTTTCCGAAACCATTATGTTTCAGTTTGAAGCGATACAAAATCTGCATTTGATTTCAGAACCGACTACACATAGCGTTTACACCTTAACAGTGGTCATATTTTTACATTTAAATCAATACTTAATTTTCAATAGCAAAACTTAAAAATTGTATATCCTCCCGCGAAATTTCGTTCACTTTAATCCATCCGTATTTAAATTGGGAACCAATTTTTATTCTAATGCCAATATATTTAATTTCATTGATTAATTTATACCATGGACCATTTGGCGCACTACCGACTGGAATAACAGTCCACATTGTCCGGGATTCATTGCTTTCTGACCAATCCTGTCTGTTGTCAATCCGTGCTTCATAATTCAATGTGTCAACCCAGTTAATTTCATTATAACTTGCGTGTCCGGTATAATAAGACTCCATTTTTGTTGCTACCTGTAACCCGTTTTTTAAACCCAACCTGTAATAAGGGAAATGCTCACCGGATGGAGTTCCTGTTTCGGGAGGAAGATGAATTCGTTGACTGATGAACAGTTCGTAAATTCCATCCTGATCTATATCTATTGAATCGTTTCCAAGGTAATTATCTGTTAAAGTATCAAAGGTTAATTCAACTTTCAGAGGTGAAGCAAATTCATGATAAATAAAACCTGTGTCATAAATTCCTGCAGAAACCGCTTGCCTTGTATCTTCATTTAAACATGAACCTAAAAAGAGCAGAATAATAAAATAGTAGAATAAATGTGTTTTCATTTTATTTGTTATTACCACTTCTAAATTTAGAATAAAAATGACCAATATTAAAGGCTAACAATAATAATCTATCTTTTTAATAAAGTTCGTTTCAAAATGAATAATGGATTGCAACTGCACGCAGAACGGGACTTAACCCGATAAACTTTTTACGAAATACTGCTTTTTACCCCGATAGTTTTCGGGGCTAATTTCCTGTAAAATTTAAAAACCGCGCAAATAAGTAAATAGCACTGAACTTAGCTGGTGTAGTTCAATCCAGTTTATAGCGGAACTTGGTAGTGCCGACCGGTTATATTCCTATTTATTAATGGCTGGTGTTTTTTATATTTTCCATTTTGGAGTAAATGCAATTCTTTTCCCGTCGTCTGTTGTATATTCTTCCAATGAATTTTCTTTTGCTTGTATACAAATATAAATCATATCTTCTTCTGAGGTATTGCACAAACTTCTCACTCCTTCAGGTGCAATTCTTATTACACTTCCTTCTTGAATCGGAAAACAATCATCATCGACCTGATAATAACCAGAACCCTTTAGAATAATATAAGTTTCTTCGTCTTTGTAATGCATATGAAAATATCCCAATTCTGTTCTGGGTGGTATTGTAGTAAAAGAAATTTCAGATCCTGTTGCTTTTGTTGGGTCTTTTACAAACACCTTTCCTTTAATTTCTGTTCCTAGTTTAGGGTGTATGAGAGAGTATGTATTTATGTCTTTTAAACTTCCTATATTTATTGCTGTGTAATTTTTACTTTCTGAAATCTTTTCTACTTTTCTCATATTCTTAAAATTTTTAATTGAACAATATTGCAAAATATTTTTTCTCTTTTTGATTGTATTTTTCTTCTAAGTAACTCTTTTAAGTGTATTGATGAACAGGGCAATGAAAATCATTTTCAAAATATTATTGTCCATAAATTTTTCCTTTAACAATTATAGAATCGATGGCGCAGTTTGTTGTTCCTGAAGTTATTGCATTGACTTAATTTCTTTGAATTTATCCATATCCAAATAAATTACACCCCAAATATGTCCATCCAAATCTTCAATACTTCTAACTTGCATAAATCCTTCGTCAAGCATATCCATTGGCTCTGAACCGCCTGCTTTTAAGCCACTTTCAATAATTTCATTCACTCTGTCAAGGCTTTCAACAGGAAGTGTAAAAGAAGCAGCAATATTGTTTTTAGTATCTGCAATTTGTTTTTTGTTTCCGGAACTAAAAAATTCCTTTGACTGCAGCATTACATAAATTTGTTCGCCCCAGGCCATACACTTTTGATTTTCACCTGTAAATAAAGGATAGTTTGTGAATCCTAACTTAGTGTAGAAATTCATTGATTTTTCCAAATCTTCAACTGGTAGATTGATAAAAATTTGTTTCATATAAAAAATACTCCGTTTGTTATACAAATTAAGTCGTTTTATAAAAAAATAGTATTTCGATAGTTTGAATAAATCAGTAAGCTATTTTAATACAATATTTGCCAATTTGCTGTAATTTAAGGACAACAATTCAATTGGAATAGCGCCAATTACGGATTTGGCGTTGTGTCTGGACTTTTCACCATAAACTTCTTACGAGGATGTTCATTTCGTTCCGAAAATGTATTGTCAAATTTTCTTTAAAAGTTAAAAACCGCGTGAATATGTAAATGGTCATGAAACCGGCTGGTGCAGCTAAATCCCACCTAAGGTGGGACTGGGGTTTGCCTTTTTGCCCGGAAACTCTTTGCCTAAAGCTATAATACCAGAGTAATCCAACATATCGGCTAAACGTTTTTTGCCGTCCGGAGCAAGAAATTTCAACTGGGTAGTGACACTAACCAGTTGGCTGTTTTCTTTCTTTAACTTCGCTTTAAGATATTTCCAATAGTTGCGGGTTTTGGCGTAGTCGTCCTGGTCGGTAAGTAAAGCTACAATATCCAGCACACTAAACCACCATTTGGAGTTTTGCTCGTCCCAAACGGCCCGCACTTCGCGGTCGTCAAAAAAACGTATGGATATTTTTGCATTACTCATAAATAAAATATTATCTATTCAGTTGCTTTGCAATATTCTTTTCAAAGTTATGACAATTTTAATTTTATAGTTACTGACGAACGGTTGTGTTATGTTGCGAAGTGGATTTCGGAGAGCGTTCCTGTCCGCAGGACAACGAACTGCGAAACGAGCCCTCGATTGCTATCGGGGCGAAGTTGACGAACCGCCAAACCCGCCCTGCAATATGTATATTGTTAACAACTGTAATTTTGTTAGTCATTCATTTGCATTATTATAATTCTCTTTGCAAAATATTCATTCTCAGGTTTCAAATCATGTAAAAGTCCACCAGCAATGAGCCGAATTGAAATTGTCCCTGCCGCTTTTCTTGCATCCAGATAATTTTGTATTAATGAGCCTTTAGTTATTATCGACTCAAGTGCAATTTGAAAATAACTTGGCTCAATCTCTTTAAGTCTTGGTTTAGATTTTAGAGAATTAACTATTGAATCGATATTTGATTCCTTAGTTTCTTTGTTCGTGATTGCAATTGAGTTTGTGATTCCAAGGTCAGTATATGAAACAATAAACACTTTTTTGTCATGCCAAACTGTGTCAGGGTATATAGAGTCATATTTGGCGAATAAATTAGTTTTTTGCATTTCCTCAAGTTTGTCTTTATTTATTTTCCAAATATCTGGTTGTTTAGAGTCCGAAATTTCTGTCAAATATTTTTTGAATTTGAATTCTTCGTCTTTGTATCTGTTGTTTAAAAACAAGTCAAAGTCATTTACCAATTCGTTTAAATACTTGGTTTCTATTTCCCCAAGAAAATTCTCAAATTTATTTATTCGGGCATTTTGTCCATGAGTATATAAAAAGAAGAATATTAAAAACATGAATGTTAAGATTTGTTTCATTTTGGTTTTTTATTATTGTTGTTACCGTTGACAATATGGCCAGTAAGGGATTGCGGGCGATTTCCTATCAAGGTACACGAAAAGTTGAAGCGGGCTACAAACCTTCGCATACCTCTGAAACCCTTATTGGCTATATTGTGTGTGTGCGGTATGTCATTTATTATCAATTTTCTTCAATAAATTCTTCAGTTCATTCATATCACCTCGGAATCTGCTCAACTCCGTTCTAAATAAAAGTCCCCAAGTCTTAGTTCCGATTGGCTTTATCCATGTCAATACGGGAATCCAGTCCTTTGTTTTCACAGTCACTAAGTCAAGTTGACTAACTTTATCAAAGAGTACTTCACAGTCTGATTTGAGCTTTAATTCAGTCAATTTTTCCCATTGATTTTTCCAAAAGCCTTCATTTGTCCAGTCCAGTTTATTCAAACTCTCAATCAATGTGATTTTTATGTCACTATTTTTGCCGAATTGAAATTCATATTGATTATCCGAACGAAACAATATCCAAGGTGTTGGTATGTTTTTTAATCTCAAGATCTGTCAGAATCAGCTCTTTTACTTTTCTCTTGGTGCAGTTTTTGAATTATTATCGGTTCATTCTCATTCGAGTTTGGAAATAGTTCTTCCATATTCATTAAAATCCTCACAGTCGCAAACCACCATGTTCAATAAAAATCAATTTCTTTGTCGAAATCTATCAATTTACTCTTTAAGAACTTTTTAGTCAGTTTGAAATCATGTTGTGCAGTGATTTTTCAAGTTTCTCATCAAAAAGTCAAACAAGTCAAGAAATTCCTGTACTGAGGCAATGGAGGCTAAAAACTCCTTCTTCTTGTACTTACTTTTTCCAAGCCTTTATGTTTTCTCTATGTTGTATGTTTTTACTCATGTTCGATTTTGTCTTCTATGATTACCGCCAACATCTATATACCACAACATGCAGGTATTTATGCAAATACCGGAATGAGTTAATAGTTTGATTTATATCGCTTTTTGTAAAACGGGGTGTTTTGGTGCGGAAAATTCTGTTCATAATGTTTGGTTTAAATTGAGTATGTTTTTCAAATGTAAAAACATTTCATTTTAAAATATTAGGAACTCTGATATTTTGTTTAACAATTGGGGTTTTAATTTTAAAACCTGGTGTTAAACTAAAACCCCTCCCGGCTGAAGCCGTAATCCCCCTTAAAAAAGGGGAGAAACGTTCTAATAGACAGTGTATTTAAAAATAAACTTGTGATTTTGTATTCACGCATTCATTCATTCAATCATTCAATCATTCAATCCTTCAATCCTTCACTCATTCACCCATTATTCCCCCTCCGGATACTCCACATTCACCAAAAACAACCCTTTTGCAGGAGCGGAAGCGCCGGCGGCACCGCGATCTTTGGCTTCAATTATTTTCCTGAAATCGATGAGCGAGAGTTTTCCTTTTCCTACTTCGAGGAGTGTACCAACAATTGCGCGGACCATGTTTCGCAAAAGCGATCAGCTTTTATAGTAAAAATCAGTTGCATATTCACAACTTCCCCTCTGCCCAAAGAATTTTTACAGTTGTTGGTTTTCACATCGGTATGTAACCGGCTGAAACTTGTAAAATCTTCATATTCAGCTAAAATGCGTGCGGCTTCATTCATTTTATCAATGTCCAGCGGTAGCAAATACTTAAAGCTTGTCGGTTTTAAACGGATTTTTGCGTTGAAATGTAATATTTATAGGTGCGCGAAACGGCGCTAAACCGGGCGTGTAAATCGGGTTCAACCGGCCATATTTTTTGACAGGCAATATCGTAGGGTAAAAGACTGTTCAATTTATAAAGCAGGTTTTCCGGTTCCTGGATTTCTTTCTCCAGCTCGAAATGAAGTACAAAAAATGAGGCGTGAACACCTGTATCCGTGCGCCCGGCACCAACAACCTCAATGGTTTCGCGCAACACGGTTGACAAAGTTTTTTCAAGTACTTCCTGCACAGAAATGGCGTTGGGCTGAATTTGCCAACCGTGGTAATTTGTTCCTTTATAACTGATTTGTAAAAATACCGTTTCAAATTCCAAAATTTTTATTTCAAAACAACTACCCAATCTTTTCACTTTCTGACGGTGGAATCCCCACACTTTGAAATCCTTTCCCTGCACCGTTTCAACAGTCCCTGCCTGCATTTCACCACCCTCGCGCGGATTGAACCATTTGATGGAAAAGGTTTTGTCACCGCTCAAATTGATTTTAGCATTTTGAGTTCCGGCAGGTAAATAGGCAATGTATATTTCACCCGGTTTTTCAAGACAAAAAGCGCCTTTATTAATCACAAGTTCATCGCTGCATTTCATTTCTTCCAAAGGAAATTGCTGAACAAACCGGGTTGCCAGTGTCGATTGTTTCCACCATGTATCGCGACTGCGGAAATCGTCGAGGTTTAAATCGTTGTGCGGGTAACGGTAACCGCAATACCATTCCACTCCTGCCCCACCTGCGAGCAAAGTTCCCCACAGACAATCCTGACGCACTGTATCGTGTTGGGCATCATGTGAATCGGGCATCACACCCTTCCATGCGGGACCAATTTCATCGAGATTTACAAGCCATCGTTTTCCTGATTTCGCTGATTCATCAACCCATTTTTTAACCCGCTCGTGAACCCTTGCCGGGTCGCCGATTTGCATGGAAGGCCCATCCATATTTTCAAATCCCAACATCGGGTTCAGGTATTCGTCCTGGTGACTGTCGTTTGAATGGGTGTGCAAAACCACGATTGACGGATAGCTGGTTACCTGTTTCAGGAAATTCATCATATCTTTTTTCTGTGCATCAGTTTGCCCTATTGGAGACCAGTTTGTTGGTCCGTTTTCTTCGCCAATATTCCACGAAACCGCCAGATGATGACCAAATCGCGCGACCAATTCACGCACGTACAATTTACGCTGCACATCGGTGTAACCGTTGTCGAGTAAACATTCGTTTTCGGTTTCCTGTAACACAAAATGGTTCATGATACCCAGTTTTTCCATGTGATCGAAAACCAACTCCCACTGGTCGAGTTTGCTGCAATCGAAACGATAGCGTTCATTGTGGTCGGCATAAGGCCAGACATCTTTTCCATCGCCCAAAATATTCATTGTGAGCATGTAAACTGAATTTACACCAACCGATTGCAAATAGTTTAACGCGCCAATTATTGTTTTCCTTTTCCATTTTGCCAGGTTGGATTACCCTGTTTCCAGTCGGCAAAATGGGGTTTATATTTATGCAGACTTTTTTTGGGATCGGCTTCACCTTCGCGTACTTCAGTTTTCAGGCTGTAACGCAAAGTTTGGTCGAAATCGGCAAATGCCAGAAAATTCTCGGGACTGTCGGCGCCATTTTTTATCCATATTTCGTCGGAATCCTGAAATTTGAAATAACCTTTACCTCCGTTTACAATTCTTCCTTTTGCCCGAAAATCGTCGCCTGTTTTGTCGGAAGCCGCAACTTCAAAACTTTCTTCAATTCCATCTCCATCAACAGGATCACCCATATTTTCGCCATCTTTTACAACAATATCCTTTCCTTTTCTGAAAGATATTTTGTAATTCCATGTTCCCGTAATATCCGGGCGAAAATGGATTTTCCAGATATTTCCGGCATCAGCTGAAGTTTCGGCAGAATTTCCATCGGCTGCAAAAAAACCTGGAACTGTGTATGATTTTGTGCCGTTTGTAAAAGTCGCTTCCAGTTTATAATCCAAAAACGGATTTTCCTTAGCCCATTCCGAAGTTTCGGGACCGTTTAAAACCAGTGTGATTTTGTCCACTGCTGCAATTCACCTTCAACTGCAATGGTTTGTTTTTGTTGATTTTGGCACGAAAAAAAGAGGAGAACCGATACAAAGAAGGTTAGGTTTTTCATGTAGGTAAAAGTTAAAAAAACGGGTTAGTATTTCAATATCAAAATAAAATTTCATGATGTTGTCAGCCCCAAAAGTCATCGGGGCTGACAAGTCTTGAACTATTCTGTTTTTGTAATTCTGTCAATTGGTGTCAATTCAAGTTTTCTGAATTCAACTTCAGAACCTTCAGCCTGAACAGCTATTTGCCCTTTAGTTGCAGTGCAGTTGGTTCCAAAATTCACAAGATCATCGTTTACCCAAACTTTTATTGAATCGGCAACACATTCAACCATTATTTTATTCCATTCACCTAAAGGTTTCTCTGAGCCGTTAGTGAGATTCAGAATATGGCGTTCCTATCCTTCAGTGCCTCCCCAGTTTTCTTTTGGTCCGCGGCGGGCTTCCATGTCAGGCACAGTAATATCTTCGACAATACACCAGAAATCGCCTGCATTTTCGTGCATCATTTGCACTTCAAGCGATTTTGGAAACATGGCGTACAATGCCCGTGGAGTTGAGGCGTGCACAAGTAATCCGCAGTTTCCCGGTACACCAGCAAAACGGTACTCGGCCACAATCCTGTAGTTTTGATAAACCGAATCGGTGATTAAATGCCCGCCGGGTGTTCCCAAACTAACCAGCATTGAGTCGCGCACAATAAACGGATTGACCGTGTCGGGATTTTGGTCCATTGCCGGAACATCAACATGCCAACCGGTTAAATCGACACCATTGAACAACGAAACTGTTTTTGGAGCTGAAGGTGCTACAGCGCATGAATACGCCACAAAAAGCAGAGAAGCAAAATAATAGATTTTTCATTTTTGTATAATTTAAGTTGAAAATAAAGTCAAATTAGTTATTTGTTATTTGATATTCAATTGTTGTTTTGCCCATTTTATGTATTGTTCCCAGTCATAATCGGTAACATCATGAACCCCGGTTCGCATATGATAGGCAACCGTGTTTTGAATTGGCTGGTTAACTCCCGGCATTTCAATCGATTCAATTCCCTTTTTCCATATAACTGATAAACGGGAGTTGCGTAATAGGCGCCCAAAAATTCTCCGTACGGATCAGCCCATTTGTCATCTTCGGCACTGGCAACATAAAGCGGGCGCGGGGCTATCAATGCCAAAAGTTCGTGCTGATCAACCGGCATAATATCTTCTTTGTTGCTGAAGTTGTGAAAGTTCTTACAAAACCAAAAAGGAAAACTGTTGTTGATTCGCCAAAGGGTTTCGCCAAACTTACGTTTTGAAAGCGCTGCACCTCCGCAACCCGAATCGTTGGAGATTACTGCGGCAAAACGTTTGTCAGTTGCCCCTGCCCAAAGCGAGGTTTTTCCCAGGCGAGAGTGGCCAAAAACGATTACTTTCGAGGCATCCACATCAGCATCTTTTTCGAAATAATCCATCGCGCGACTCAAGCCCCAGCTCCATGCAGCAATACTTCCCCACTCATTATCAGCAGGTTGTTTTTGTCCGTCTTTATAAAATAATGGGTGAATTCCATCGGTGAAATCATCTTTGTCGGGATCAACTTCGCCATAATAAATTGTTGCTAAACCCATTCCTGCTTCCAGCATTTTTTCGATTGCCCAGCGGTTGTTGCGTACCCCTCGCGATTGTTCAGTTAGCTTGTTATATGCAATTCCGAAAGAAGCATTGTTTGCAACCCAGGCATCAGAAATAATTATGTTGGGATCTGAAGCAACTGTATGATTTCCATAAAAATTGTAGCCGATAAAAAGTGGTGCTTTCGCTACATTTTTTGGCAAATACATAAGGATTGTAAAATCGAGTTTTTTACCGTTTTTTTCAAAACTGAGTTCAACCTGTTTTCGTTTTGCTTTGCCGTTAAAAGCATCGTCACTTTCTTCTACTATTTCAAAAGATGAAATTTTTAGATCGCCCGGGATTTCTCCAAACATGTTTTGAGTAAAATATTCCTCCAACTCGGGTCGGCGTTTTTTCTCCCAGTCTTTTACATTCTTTACTTTTTTTAGCTTGAATGTGAGCAGCGGATCGGGCACCACAAATTGAGGAACTTTACTTTCATCATAATTTGGTTCGAATTGCTGTGCAAAAACAATTTGAGTGAAAAGGATGGAGATAAAGAGAAGTGATAGTTTTTTCATAATATTTTGTTTCAATTTTTTCAAGTTTCGGGTTCAGGGTTCAAAGTTTAAAGTTTAAAGTTTAAAGTTTAATCTTCCGACTTCCGACTTCAATATGCGAAACTGCTTCCACCCAAAAATTCGCGTAATAACGAAGTTGGCGGAATTTCGCTGTCATCGATTTGTTTAAACCACGACAGGAATTTCAGCAACCGGTTTGCTTCGATATATTCTTCACGGTTTTCAGGTACATTTTTCAAAATGGGCTCAGCATATTTTTTTAGTACTGCAAGTTCGTATAAAGTTGCCGAGTTAAACATTACATCGGCATTTTCCTGGTAAGGAAATATGTTTTTCTCTTCTCCCCTGCACCGATGGCCAGCGTTTTATAGTTTCTGATGCTGAATACCCGCGGTATTTGCTGTCGCGGATAATTCGCCTTAACAGCCGGTTATCTGCTGTTGAAATGTGGGTATGTTCATCAAACGAAATTTGAGTAAGCGCCGAAATAAAAATATTGAATGTATATTTTCTTTCGATTTTGGTAAGTAACCCGGGATTCATTCCATGAATTCCTTCAACAACAAGAATATCTGCCGGCATAAGTTTCAGTTTTCTTCCACTTGCTGTGCGTCGGCCCAATTGAAAATCAAATCCCGGTAATTCGATTTCCTTACCATCCAAAAGCTCAAGTAAATGTTTGTTAAAATAATCAATATCAATTGCATCAATCGATTCAAAATCATATTCTCCAAATTCATCGATGGGTGTTAATTCGCGATCAACAAAATAATCGTCGAGCGAAATCAGGTATGGGCGCAATCCGTTTACAGCAAGTTGCACACCGAGGCGTTTGCTAAAAGTAGTTTTTCCTGATGCTGACGGACCTGAAACAAGGACGATTTTTAAATCGCCATCCAGTTTATGAATCATATTGGCAATCTCGGCAATCTTTTTCTCGTGCAAAGCTTCCGAAATTTTTAAAACATCGCCGCTGTGGTTGTTTATTGTAAAATTATTGAGGTTGCCAATTGTTGAAACATTCAGAATTTCGGCCCAGTCTTTTTGTTCCTGAAAAATTCCAAACAATTTGTTTCGTTCCACCAGCTTATGCAACTTGTCAAAGTTCTTAGGTTTTGGCACCTGCAACAAAAGCCCGTCAAAATAAGATATCAAACCAAAATTTAAAATATAACCGGTTGACGGTAAAAGATGCCCGTAAAAATAGTTGGCCAGATTGTTTATGAAATACAGGCTTGAAAACAGGTTTCCCTGCTGTTCGAATAACTGCGCTTTGTCAACGAGCCCCTGTTGCCGCAATAATTCAATAACTTCAGTAGTTTGCATTCGTTTCTTGACAAATGGAATATCCTGACGAATCAACGATTTCATTTCCTGCACAATAGTGAAAATATCCGAGTCGGTAATTTCCCTGCCCAAACCGTTCAATTCAAAAAAGTAGCCGTTCGAAATGCCATTTTGAATTTTCAGGCTTACTTCGGGAAAGGTTTCTTTAACAGCTGCATACAGAACAAAAATCAGGCTCCTGATATAGAGGCGTCTTCCATCGGGATGCGTAAAATCAAAAAATTCAATGCGTTTGGGTTTAACCAAACAAAACGAAAGTTC
The DNA here is from genome assembly GCA_016705335.1 of Draconibacterium sp. Taxonomy (GTDB): domain Bacteria; phylum Bacteroidota; class Bacteroidia; order Bacteroidales; family Prolixibacteraceae; genus Draconibacterium. The sequence continues at coordinate 26,816 of JADIYN010000013.1, forward strand.
TCTGACCTGGTTGTTGACAATAGCGCCACAAACCTTGTTTTCAAGTTTTATATCAAGATCCCGGCTGATTTCGAGTAAGGATGTTCCCCAAAGGATATTCGTGAACTGAATTTGTGTTTTACAATATATTTCGACTTGTTTCATTATAAAGATAGTTGGGTGAAGGAAATGCGAAGCAAGATTTTAATTTGTTGCTATTTATTATCAATCTCTTTTCGTTTAATATTTGGTTTAAAATTTCAAAATAACTGTTTTAAAGTTTGTTTTTTTAGTATGAAAGTAAAAGTATTAAAAAATATGCGAAAGAGTCAATATAAAACAGGTTTGAATTTTTGCGACACCACACCAATATACTGAAAACATTAGTGAAAAATCATGAAATTTCAGGAACAAAAAAGGAGAAGTATAAACTTCTCCTTAATTATGGTACAGCTGGTTCCGATAGCTATCGGAAGAACCCAGGACCCTTCCGCAAAGCGGAATGCTCAACCTACTGAGATACTGATTAGCGATTCGATATAAGTTCGAGATTTTTTAAGCTTGATAAACTTCTCACTTTGCATTGCTTCAGTTTTAAATGAATAAATTTCGGAATAAACAAAATGCCATGGAATTCCGGAATCAGTATATTTTCCTTTCTTTCGGTTATGCTCGGTCAATCTTCTTTCTAAGTCATTAGTATAACCAACGTAGTAACGGTCAATTACTTTGCTGTATAAAATATATACCGTAAAAATCATTGATAATGAATTGATTTTAACAAAAAAGGAAGCTTTCGCTTCCTTGATTATTGTGACCCAGCTGGGGCTCGAACCCAGGACCCCATCCTTAAAAGGGATGTGCTCTACCTGCTGAGCTACTGAGTCATCCTTGTTGTACCTTTATTTCTCAAAGGCGGGTGCAAAAGTAGTATTTATTTTTTTTTACACAAACCCAAATCATTTTTTTTGAAAAAAAATACAAATACTGAAATTCAACTTCATATCTCTATGAAAATGGTAACTAAAGAATACTCCAATCTTTTCGGCTATTTAAATTTAATGTTTAGTTTTGGCGCAATCAAAACACTGCTTGTATTATGATTGAAACAATTAAACCATTTATTCTGTGTTAACTTTTGAAGGATATATAGTAATTGGGGTAATTGTTTTAATGATTATTGCCTTGTACATGGAAGTAATGCGTTCAGGGTTAATACTTTTTTCCGCTACTACCTTACTTTTGGCAATAGGAGTAATTAATGACAAAGATGCACTGGCAGGTTTCGCCAACGAAGGAATGATTACTGTTGGTATTCTGTTTATTGTAAGCGAAGGAGTCCGTCAATCCGGTATTTTAAACAGGCTTGCCCAATCTTACCTGCCCCGAAAAAGGGGAAAAATGGTTTTTCTGCTTCCCCGGATTATGTTACCGGTTTCCTTTATTTCGGCATTTCTTAACAATACGCCGGTTGTAATAATTTTTGCGCCTATTATTAAAAACTGGACTGAAAAACTAAATCTTTCATCGCAAAAATTCCTGATTCCCTTGTCTTATGCAACAATCATGGGTGGAATGTGTACGCTTATCGGCACTTCAACTAACCTAGTTGTGCATGGTTTAATTATCGATAACGGATATGAAGGATTCAACATGTTCGAATTAGGAAAAATCGGGATTGTTGTAACAGCTGTCGGAACTTTATATATTTCAATTGCCGGCAATTTGCTTTTACCGGGGAAAAAAATAATCTTCAACTCCAAAAGCCGTACCGAATACAAAGACTATTCATACGATATAATTATTCCTGAAAGCAGTAATTTAATTGGACTGGAAGTTAAAAACGGAAGATTGAAGGAATTGAACAACCTTTTTGTAAGAAGTATTGAACGGGGAGGCAATATAATTGAAACCCAGAAAGGAGCTTTTAATTTATTGGCAAATGACCAATTGCATGTTGAAGGAAAATCGGACCGTTTGAATTATATTTTGGCAAATGAACACATAAAATTGAACGGAATTGAACTCGTAAAAAACTTTCCGAAAAGCGAACTCAAACAATATGAAGCAGTAATTTCACCCCGTTTTCCAGGGGTAGGAAAAACGCTTTCAGAATACAATATTTTTGAACATTACCAGGCAGTTGTACTTGCTATTCACCGCAATGGGGAACGTTTAACTTCGAACCTCGGAAATCTTGAACTGAAAGAAGGTGATAATCTCATTTTACTTACTACAGAAAAATTTATCCAATCCTGGGGCGACTCAAAGATCTTTTACCTTACCTCCTACATTCGCGATTATAAAACTACCGGAACATTCTGGAAAAAATGGATTGCCTTCGTTATTTTACTGATAATGATTACCGGGGCTACTTTAGGGCAGTTCTTTTCATCACCAAAAGGTATCTCTTTTGATATGTTTTATTTTTCTGCAATTGCTGCAGTATTACTGGTCTGGTTTAAAATTATGCCACATCAGAAATATACAAAAGCAATAAGCTGGGATGTGCTTATAACAATCGCATTTTCGTTTGCCCTGAGTAAAGCACTGCAAAACTCGGGCGCTGCCGATGCAATTGCACATGCAACAATAAATATTGGGAAAGGGTTGGGACCAGTTGGCGTGTTAGCTGCAGTATTTATTATTACAACAATATTTACCGAAATAATTACAAATAATGCCGCAGCAGCAATTGTATTTCCTATTGCACTTTCAGCAGCAACACAACTTGGCGTCGATCCAAAACCATTTTTTGTTGCAATTGCAATTGCAGCTTCAGCCAGTTTTGCAACTCCTATTGGCTATCAAACCAATTTACTTGTACAGGCAATTGGCAATTACAAATTCAAAGATTACCTGAAAATCGGTTTGCCACTGAATATTATTGTTTTTTTAATATCATTATTACTTATCCCATTGTTTTGGAGTTTTTAAATTTTCATCAAACTATAACTTCAAACCATCCCGCAACCTCTCTATTTATATTTGATTGGCCAAAAAAACCTATCTTTGCCCACTTTAAAATATAAAAAGATTTAATAATCTATTGAAACCACTTTATGATGGAATATAGTTTAACAAATTTGCGCGAACTGGAAGCTGAGGCAATTCACATAATACGTGAAGTTGCCGCTGAATTTGAAAATCCTGTAATGCTTTATTCTATTGGTAAAGATTCATCGGTGATGGTTCGCCTTGCAGAAAAAGCATTTTATCCGGGCAAAGTACCATTTCCGTTAATGCATATCGATTCGAAATGGAAATTTAAAGAGATGGTTGAATTCCGCGACAAGTATGCAAAAGAAAAAGGTTGGGATTTGATTGTCCATTACAACAAAGAAGGTTTTGAAAGCGGGATCGGTCCGTTTACACATGGCAGCAAAGTGCATACCGATGTAATGAAAACACAGGCTTTGCTTGCAGGGTTGAATAAATATAAGTTTGACGCTGCTTTTGGTGGCGCCCGCCGTGATGAAGAAAAATCGCGTGCAAAAGAACGCATTTTCTCGTTTCGCGATAAATTCCACCAGTGGGATCCCAAAAACCAACGCCCCGAATTATGGAATATTTATAATGCCCGCGTACAAAAAGGAGAATCAATCCGTGTTTTCCCGATTTCGAACTGGACTGAACTTGATATCTGGCAATACATACGTTTGGAAAACATTCCGATTGTACCACTTTACTATGCAAAAGAACGCCCTGTTGTTAATGTTGATGGCAACCTGATTATGGTTGATGATCACAGAATGCCCAAAGAAATAGCTGCCAGAGCCGAAATGAAAAAAGTAAGGTTCCGCACGCTGGGTTGTTACCCACTCACTGGTGCTATTGAATCGGAAGCTGAAACAATTGAGGAAATTGTAGAAGAAATGATGACTGTTACAGTTTCGGAACGCACTACCCGTGTTATCGACTTTGACCAGGAAGGAAGCATGGAACAAAAGAAAAGGGAAGGGTATTTTTAGGATAGCGCCCTCTAACTCCCCCGAAAGGGAGAATGAAGAATCAAATCAGTTAATAAATTCAATTTCGAAAAATGTCAGCATCAAATAAAAATAAAGAAAATCTAAATCCAAATAAAAATACTTCCGTGAACGAACCTTCACCCATTGGGGGAAATGAAGGGGACTCCGCTCTAGATATCAAAGCTTTCCTCGACCAGGATCAGAAAAAAGACTTACTTCGTTTATTAACCTGCGGATCGGTTGACGATGGAAAATCAACTTTAATCGGAAGGTTGATGTTTGACAGCAAAATGTTATACGAAGACCAGCTTTCGGCATTGGAACGCGACAGTAAAAGAATTGGACATGCAGGAGAAGATATTGATTATGCATTGCTTTTGGATGGTTTGAAAGCCGAACGCGAACAGGGAATTACAATTGATGTTGCCTACCGTTATTTTTCAACTGCCAAAAGAAAATTTATTATTGCCGACACGCCGGGGCACGAACAATATACCCGTAATATGGTAACGGGAGCTTCAACTGCTAATCTTGCAATTGTTTTAATTGACGCTCGTTACGGGGTAATAACACAAACCCGCCGGCACACATTTTTGGTATCCTTGCTTGGTATTAAACACGTTGTTGTAGCCATCAATAAAATGGATCTTATGGATTTCAGCCAGAAAGTTTATGACAAAATAAAAGCTGACTACGACTCATTTGTAACCCAACTGGATATCCCCGATGTTACTTTTATTCCTATTTCGGCATTAAAAGGCGATAATGTGGTTGAGCGTTCAGAAAGAATGCCCTGGTACAAAGGGCAATCACTGCTTCAATTTCTTGAAAACCTGCGAATTACAAGTGACAGGAATTTTACCGATATGCGATACCCCGTGCAGTTTGTTCTTCGCCCTGATATAAAATTCCGTGGTTTTTCGGCTGCCGTAGCATCCGGGATCATTTCAAAAGGCGACGAAATCCTTGTTTTGCCTTCATTAAAAACTTCGAAAGTAAAATCGATTGTAACCTACGAAAAAGAGCTTGATTATGCTTTCCCGCCACAATCGGTTACGGTTACTTTGGAAGATGAAATTGATATTTCGCGTGGTGATATGCTTGTGCATCCCGACAATCAACCCCGCATAGAACGACAGTTTGAAGCAATGTTGGTTTGGATGGATGTAACACCAATGAACCTCACTACCCAATTTTACATCAAGCACACAAGCAATACAACCAAAGCCCGTATTGACCAGGTTAAATACAAAGTGGATGTAAATTCGCTCGAAAAACAGCTGATTGAACATCTTAACCTCAACGAAATTGGCCGCGTTGTTATTACTACTTCAAAACCATTGTTTTTCGATCCGTACAAAAAAAACAGGCAAACCGGTTCGTTCATTTTAATCGACCCGATTACACACAATACCAGTGCGGTTGGAATGATTATCGACAGGTTGGATGGTAAAAGCCTTTCGTCGAGAATTACGGATGTTGACAAAGAAAAAATAGCGCTTGGAAAATCGCTGATTCAACGCGACCAATATCAGGGCAAATACAATCAAAAAGGCGAGACTATCTGGATTTCAGGGTTACATGGATCAGGTAAAAACGAACTTGCTTTTAGTCTTGAAAAACGACTCTTCGAAAATGGTGCAATTGCTGTTATGATTGATGGAAGTTCGGTTCGCTCAGGTTTAAACCGTGAACTCGATTTTACACCTGCCGACCGCGCTGAAAATTTGCGCCGGGTTGCACATATCTGTAAACTACTTAACGACCAGGGAATTATCGTAATCTGTTCTTTTATTTCGCGCAATAATTCGTTGCGTGATCAAATTGCAGAAATCATTGGCAAAGACAAGTTTCATCTTTTTTATATGGATGCGACACTCGAATATTGCAAAAACAACAAACCTGAGTTGTACGATTTAATTGAAGAAGGAAAAACCAAAAACCTGCCGGGAATTGATTTGGAATATGAAATACCTGCAAATGCAAAAATAAATTTCAAACCCGAAGAAAATGAACTGAATATTGACAAAGTGCTTGATTATTTGGCTGCCAATAAAATTTTTCCGCATCATTAATCAGAAAGAAAAACGATAAACAAGATCATTTTATATTTCTGGAGCCTATATATTCAGTTGCTACAACAACGTCATCAAACCACATGGTTACATTCGAAGATATATTTTGATTATCTGTGTATAAACCAAAACCAACGCGGTTTGGTTTGAGGTTTTCAATTTCACGGAAACGTAGATTTGGAAAATCGCCCATGAGTTTTCCATCAATCCAAAATGCTATTCTTCCATCACGTTTACCTGGTGTATTGGCCTGAACCATTATTTCGTAACAATACCATCGGTTTAACTCAGGAATAAAATCAGGCCGCGGTATAAATTGTTCTCCAAACAAACTCCTTCCTCCGGGCAAAACATTCCCTGAAGGAAAAAAGTGATCGCCCCACTGGTGTCCCTGATCGATATGATAGCAGTAAAAAGCAACATTCCCCGGCGATTTGGTTTTTGTATCAGGTCGCCACGTATCCAGAACAACTGTGTAAAGATTCGACCCATTTGGATAAACTCCGGCATAACTTTCATGAAGTTCACCGGGTAGTCTTGCACAAATACTCCCGGCATTGTGAGTTGCTCCATGATATAAATCAGCATCGGGTGCATATTTTGCATAGTAACGAAAAAACAGACAATCGTAGCCGGGTTCCAGAAATTTACGGATTCCAATGCTGCTGGGAATATTATTGGGGCGAATCATTTCTGCATGATATGAATTCATTCCGCTATGAGCTTTTTCTGCTGACTGCAAAATCTTTCCTGTACCAGCATTTGCCCATTCCTGATCCCATTTTTCAAGTGTTAAACTGTTTTCAAAATTATCAGAAAACACACAGGCTGAGTCATTTTCAATTCCCAAATCGCCCGGATACTGAGCAGAAAGTCCGAATCCCTCAGGTAATGACTTGTATTGCTGACCATTTAAATTCAGAAAAATGGTTAACGCAAACAGAAAAAATACTGACCTTTTATGCATTGAATAAAAGAATTTTAAAAGAAAAAAATGGCAGGCCTGTAAGCCGGGTTCTGTATCCCGATTAATCGGGACCTTTATCATTTATCTTGCCACGACATCACTGCCGTGGTCCTGCAGCCTACCCCTCCTGACTTCCTTGTGCGAAGAGAAACAAGGCGGACAACCTTGCTGTACCGCAACAGCGGCCACCAATCAGGATATACATGGCTTTGCAACTCGTGAGGCGTACGGCTCCCGATGTTGCCATCGGGACCGGTGCGCTTTTACCGCACCTTTTCACCCGTTCCCCAAAATGATACATCAAATTGAGGTGGTTATTTTCTGTTACACTACTATCCTCTTTCAAAGATCTTCCCGTTAAGAAGCACGGTGTCCTGCGTTGCCCGGACTTTCCTCTCCCGATAAATCGGGAACGATAAAGCGGCCTGCCGGTGCAAAAGTAGCAAAATAGTTTCGGGTTACAGGTTACAGTCATAGACAGGATTAAAGTTTAAGGTTGAAAGTTGAAAATTGGAAATTTGGTTCATTCCAATATATCTAAACTGTTTTTCAAAGTATTAAAATTTAAAAGACTTAGTATTTTTGTAGTAAGGCTAACAACTTTCTGTCTAATTTATGGCCATTCCAGTCCTCATAATCAACATCTTTTCTCTGTGAATCAAGTATTCCGAAAGTTCCTTTAAATTCCCATAATGCATATCCAATTCCATGAGCTGAAAGCACACTTAAAACATCTTCAAACCATGCCAAAAATACTTTGTGAGGTGTTTCGCTCCAGCAACCGCACTCACCGCAATGCACACCAACTCCATTGTTAACTGCTTCAATCCAGGGTTTGTAAAAATCTTCCAGGCTTTTACGGTTAAACTCACGTCCGTCAATTTTTCCCGGCCAAACAGGTTCAGGTGCATCATCAGGGTTTTAAAAACCCACGGAGCACGGTAATGCGAAATGTAATGCGGAAAATATCCCCGGCAACTTTGCCCGATTTCAAGATCGAATATTTCAGGAATAACATCGCTGCCAACATTGTTCCCATCAGCAATTACCATGTGTTTTGGATTGTATGAACGAATAGAATCCATCGATTTTTTAGCCACTTCGCGATACAATTCTCCCGGAATCGGTCCACGTTTTGATTGCTGTTCGTTCATATCTTCGCGGGTGCAGGGTTCGTTTACCAAATCGAAACTGATTTGCTTTGGCGTTTTCGTAGCAAATCGTTTTGCCCACATTCCCCAGTGAAAATAAAAAGCATCCTGCGCGGCTTTGTCTTCCCACAAATTGTAGGGTTCGTTAAAACCTGCATTTACGCAAAATCCCGGCGCACGGTGCAAATTCAAACTCACGTGTAAACCATGTTTATTCGCCTTTTCAACAATATCTTCAACTTTGTCAACAGCAGCCTCATCAATTTTATACACGTCATCGGGCGAAATATCTTTCGAGCGGTCGATGTTTAGGTAATGCGGATAAGCCATTGGAAAACGCACAAAATCGAAACCCCAGTCGGCCATCCATTTAAAATCGTCTTCGGTTGTTGCTCCCCTGCCCCTTCCATCCGGATTTGGTGAAAAGTAATCGAGAAGGTTGAATCCCTTCCAACGTGGTAATTTGTTTTGATTTGCCTGCAAGTTACCTGACCATGCAAGATTTCCGGATAATCCGACACCGGCTGTTACAAGCCCTGTGGTTTTAATAAAATTTCGACGTTCCGTAATTTAGTTTATTTGGTTTGAAGCAAAGTTATAATTTGAGATTGAATCAGCAACCCTGAAATTCATGTTCATTCTTCAATTTTATAGTTGAAAAATTAAGTAAAAACTAAATTGAGCCTGATTTCAAAAACAGTGTTTTAAAAACATTAATTAAACCCGAAGTGTTTTATTGACATTAAAATTTGACTATGGAATCAGCAATAAAGAATATATCCCAAAACTTTTCCAATACTGAAAAAATGCCGGTTTTGTTTCTTGGACATGGCAGCCCTATGAATGCAATCGAGGAAAATGAGTTCGTTACCGGATTCAGAAACATTGGAAAAACCATTCCAAAACCAAAAGCAGTTTTGTGTATTTCGGCACACTGGGAAACTATTGGCACTAAAATAACTGCTATGCAAAATCCCAAAACAATTCATGATTTCGGGGGTTTTCCAAAAGCTCTGTTTGATGTTCAGTATCCCGCACCCGGAAAACCTGAACTTGCCAAAGAAATAGTGGAAAATGTACAAAAAACTGAAGTCATTCCCGACCAGTCCTGGGGACTTGATCATGGAGCGTGGAGCGTTATAAAACACCTGTATCCCCAAGCCGATGTTCCGGTGCTGGAATTAAGTATCGATTACACAAAACCGCCGGAGTATCATTATGAACTGGCAAGCGAACTGGCCTGGTTGCGGAATAAAGGAGTGCTGATAATCGGAAGTGGAAACATGGTTCATAACCTGGGTTTGATTGCCTGGGACAAAATGAATGTGGATAATTACGGTTATGACTGGGCAATTGAAGCAAGCACAAAAATGAAAAATTTAATTCTGAATGGCGATCACAAATCACTTGTTAAATACGATTTACTGGGAAACGCCTTTAAATATGCTATTCCAACTCCTGAACATTATCTTCCTTTGATTTACACGCTTGCACTTAAAAATGAAAATGAGAAAATCACCATCTTTAACGATAAGGCAATGGCAGGCTCGTTAACTATGACATCGATAAAAATTGAAAGCATATAAAAAACTTAGCAACCTAAAATATAATATTTGAAGCTTCCCGATGTTCAAAATATTCAAAAACATTGATGATAAGAACTACAAGCCAAAATATGGAGGCCTGGATATTTTCAAATTTATTGGTCCCGGACTATTGGTAACTGTTGGTTTTATCGATCCCGGTAACTGGGCTTCAAACCTTGCAGCAGGCGCCGATTATGGTTACAGCCTTTTGTGGATGGTAACGCTTTCAACAATTATGCTGATAATTTTGCAACACAACGTTGCCCATTTGGGAATTGCAACCGGATTGTGCCTTTCAGAAGCAGCGGCAATTCACATCAAACCGCGTTATTCAAGATTACTGATTTCATCGGCAATGCTGGCGTCCATATCAACTTCACTGGCCGAAATTCTTGGCGGTGCAATCGCCTTGCATATGCTTTTCGAAATACCAGTAAGGGCGGGCGCAATTTTGGTTACAGTATTTGTAGTGATCATGTTATACACAAATTCATACCGGATTATCGAAAAATGGATAATTGCCTTTGTTTCTGTAATCGGCTTGTCGTTTTTATATGAACTTTCACTTGTAAATATAGACTGGAACAGTGCGGTTTCAGGCTGGGTCACACCTTCATTCCCAAAAGGTTCGATGGTAGTGATCATGAGTGTTTTGGGCGCTGTGGTAATGCCACACAATTTATTCCTTCATTCCGAAATTATCCAAAGCCGGCAGTGGAACCGCGAAAACGATAAAATCATTAAAAAGCAATTGAATTATGAATTTTTAGATACGTTGCTTTCTATGGTTATCGGCTGGGCAATAAACAGCGCGATGATACTTTTGGCGGCTGCTACTTTCTTCAAAACTAAAACTCCGGTTTCGGAGCTGCAGCAAGCCAACCAATTGCTTGCCCCGCTTCTTGGAAATCATGCAGCAATGGTTTTTGCAGTTGCACTTTTGTTCTCGGGTATTGCTTCAACCATCACATCAGGTATGGCGGCCGGCAGCATATTTGCCGGAATGTACAAAGAACCTTATGACATAAAAGATAACCACTCCAGTCTGGGTGTTGCCATTTCACTTATTATTGCTTTGGCAATTATCTTTCTGATTTCGAACCCTTTTATGGGATTAATTTATTCGCAGATGCTTTTAAGTATCCAGCTTCCGTTTACCATTTTTATGCAGGTTTATTTAACCTCATCTTTTAAAGTAATGGAAATACAAAAATTCAACTTTTTCAAAAATCCTGCTTTACCTGCTTGGAATTATTGTTACCGGGTTGAATGTTTTTCTTTTTATCAGTTTGATTTTTGAAACCGCATTAACTTGAAATCTGATATACCAAAATTAACTTCCAAACCCAAAAATATAATAGCTTAAAAGTGTCGGAATTATTTTTATTAATAAGATAAAAAGGTAAAACAATTTGTTACTACTAGCTTTTTTTTTAAATACCTTTACTTCTTTAAAACCGCATGGTATTTTAAATTTAAGTTTTATACATAAGAAAGATTTAAACTCTAAATACTACTAATACCAAGGAAAATTCCTGTCTTGTGAAATTTTAAAAATAAATTAAAATGGTGAAAATAAATTTGCTTTTTATGCTTTTGCTTGCAACTTTATCAAGTTTTTCACAGCTTACAGTTATTGAAAATTATTTCGATGGACAAGGTGGAATTGAGGGGCTTGAATCTCCAACTGACATGGAAATTGACTCCAGCGGAAATATGTACATTGTTGGCAATTCGTCGTACCTTCATTTATTTATGCACGAAAATGCTGAATATGCAAATTTTGTTGAGTTGCAAAATGCTACAATAAATCATGAGATATTTACGAGAAAGGAAGGGCAAGATCGTTTAATGCATCTAAAAACAATTGAAAATAACACTGATTTGGAATTGGGGTACGCTGTATTCACGGATCTATCAATTTCACAAGATGGAAAAAATCTTTATCTGGCAAGGGAAGTTGCAAATTTGCAAAATTCTTTAATGGTTTTTTCTATCGATTCGCTTTCAGGAGATATCACTCTTAGGAATAAAATAACGGACGTACAGAATATAAATAACATTATTTGCAATAATCAATTTGTTTATACCACTTCACGCGGAGATTCAGAAAATTCGATTCGAGTATATCAAAGAACAAATGACAACAACATAGTATTAGTTCAGAAAATAAATGCTGCCGACAGCATTTCACAAATAAAAAGTATTACACTGTCGGCCGATAATCGATTTTATATGTTTCGGACCAAAAATTCGAGTGATGGTATTTGAAGGACAAACGGATGGAAAATTAGTTTTGATTGATAAAATCATGATTGCGGATTTTTACAGTCCATTCTGGAACGAAAGCATTTTACTGGCAAGCCCCGACAATCAAAATCTTTACTTTACTGATTTCATGGGCGTAATAGTTTTCAAAAGAGATATTGCAACAGGAAAACTAACACACATTCAAACAATTCAGGGTGATTCCGATTTCAAAATGTTTTACAATATCACAGCTATTAAGATTTCGCAAGATGGAGCGAAAATTTTCGTAGTGAGCAGATCTAATGATTCGATAGTTTTATTTGATCGGGATAAAACAACCGGGAAGATTTCATTTTCAGGAAAGATATTAAATGAACAAAAGAAAATACGGGGATTAGTTGATATTGTTGATATTCAAATATCAAAAAACGACAAATTCCTTTATACTCTGGGAGAATCAGGAACAAATACAATTGGATTATACAAACGGTTAAACACAGGAAAACTTGAATTCGACAGGAACATAACCTGGTATGAACTTGGGCCTGAAATTGGAGCCGTCAAAGATTTTCAACTTAGTCCTGATAACAAAAGCATGTATATTTCTTCGACCAATATGTATGGAATTCGGATTATGAACAGGGATAACAACTACTGGTGATTTGTCATTTTATAAATCATACACAATTGAGGGAACAGGTTTGTCCGATGAAATTATTTCTGGAATTTGTTATTCCCAATGACGGTAAAGATTTATATGCCGCCACATTCAACAATCTCGTTCATTACAAAATTGACCAACAGAAATCTGATTTGCAATTCGTTGAATCAATTACTTCCGATGGAAATACTGGGAACGGGCTTCCAGGGTTCAAGAAAATTATTGCCAGTAATGACAATAAAAATATATATGTTTTCTCAAGTTCAATGTTTACTACCAGTGGGATTTCGGTTTACAAAAGAGATAACGATGGAAATCTTGAACTTGTTGAAAAGCTATTAAATACCGATTATCCGTTTATGGTTGAAAGCCCGTTTTCGCTGGCCCTCAGTCCCGATGACAAATATTTGTATGCAGCCGGCACTTCTATACTTTTTTAAAAGAAACTTAGAAACGGGTAAACTGAATTTTGAGTTTGAAATAAAATATGAAGAATTAGATTTGGGAAATCTGTACAGGATTAGCAACATTACAATTAACCGCGACGGTAAATATTTACTTGCAGTTTCCAATGAAAATAAGATTGCCCTTTCATTTTATCGCTCAGTTACAAACGGAAAATTAAAACTGAAACAGACAACTCATTCAGCACAGATAATAATTATTCAAACGGCGACCCGTTTCTGTGTTTTCCAACGACATGAAAACGGCCTACATCGCTTCGCCTTATGATGGAACTTTGTGTGTCTATGAAGCGAGTATCCCACTTTCTTTAAATAAAATCACCGATTTTTGCAAAGGGGACACAGCAACGATTTCTGTTGACGAAGGATACAATTATCTTTGGTCTGATGGGAGTACACAAAATTTCATGACAACTACAACTCCCGGAGAACACACAGTTCAAGTTACAGATGATACAGGAAGAAAAGGTGCCGACACAACAAGCGTTGTATTTCATGACCCACCTGAATTCATGCTTCTTAAAGAAGAATGGAATTCAAACGACAATACCTCATTGATTAATGCTTTTAGTTACGATTATACATCTCCGTTTACCTATTTATGGAATGATGGTTCAACCTCACAATCTATCATTGTCAGCAATCCCGATTCTCTAAATCCTAAAAAGGAATTTTCTGTCACTGTAACCGACAAATATGGTTGTTACAATTCAGAAAGCATAAGTTTAATTTACACCGCTTTACACGATGACTACCTTAAAAATGATGACGGGATATCTATTTTCCCAAATCCATTTAACGAAAATATTCATTTTGATATTCAAAAGCCTAATTATGGTAATTTAAAGGTCCGTGTAAGTAATTTGGAGGAAAAGAATTGTTGAAGTTTAATTTGAACGGTACAAAAAACAGCAGTTTAAACTTAAGCTCATTGCTACCTGGAATATACCACATAGAGTATAATGTTTTAATATGACATAGTGGTCAAAAATAGCATCTAAAATCATTTGTAGAGGTTGATTTTATTGGTGTTTTAGAAGATTACATTGGAAGTTGTTTCAATGTAATCTTTTTATTTTGTGAAAAAGTAAAAAAATGCCCGATTTGTGGTTCTGTGAAAACGCAAAAGAAGGGAAAGCAAAGGGAAACAACGTTATCAATGTCAGGAATGTTTTGTTATTTTTTTCGAAACAAGGGTGCAAGTTTAAATAATCAGTTTGTATGGTTCAAAGTGGGTGATGGAAAGACAGGTTTACCCGACACTGGTTAGAGACAGCAAGAATAGCCAAAGCAGCCTGCAACGACTTTTCAAACAGTATCTTCAGTCAGCTCCGGCAGTAAAGATTAAGAGCAAATCACGTGTACATTTACTTATTGACGGACCTACTTTCCAATGGATTGTGCCTGATTTTGTATTACGACCATGATATCCGGATGTTCAGTTATACAGGAGACGAATAAGGAAAAATGAGAGATATCAAGGAAGACCTACAAAATCTGAAAGTTTTGGGAGTGGATATTTACAGCGTAACCTGCGATGGACACAAGTCAATATTGAGTGCAGTAACCAAGGTTTATCCAGAGGCCATTATTCAGCGATGTCTGGTACATATTAAACGCCAGGTAAAGAACTATCTGAGTGAGTATCCTAAACATCCGGTTAGCCAGGAACTGTTACGATTGTCCAAAGAAATTACGAGGATTGAAACCATCGAACAATCCAATCTCTGGCTGTTGAGTTTTAAACGATGGTATGATGAAAACCAGGCATATATCAACGAAAAATCAATCAATCAGGAAACGGGTTGGGATTGGTTCACCCATAAAATCTACACCTGGCAACATCTCTGATAATCAAGCTATCCCGAATATGTTTCATTACCTGGATGACCCTGCAATACCCAATACAACAAATAGGCTCGAAAGCTATTTTACACACTTAAAAGAAAAGCTTACCCTGCACGGGATTAAGATTACCTTCCAGAAAGAACTTCATTATGGTACCTGTATTTTAAAATCAAAATTCAAAATAGGTTTTTCCATATCAGAGTACTGATAATAGAAAAAGGATGGCCTATCACCACCTTTCTATTATCGTTTACTCATCAAACCTATTAGCTGATTGGTTGTCCTCAGCAGAGCCAATTTCCTCTTCAGTCTGATGTCCTAATTTAACAATTATTTCTCCTTCAAAAAAGTGCTATTTTTGACCACATTGCCTTTTAATATAACAGTCTAAAGATTAGAATATTGATTATTAAAATAACACAATGAGCCATCAATAAGGAGTTTCTATTACTCCGGTTTCTGCTCAACCCAAATTAATTTTGAAGTGTCATAACCTCTTTTTGCTGCGTGATGCAGAATCAGGTTTTTCACATTGTCTTCAAGTTTTGGCGTGCGACTTAAAATCCAGAGGTATTTATCTGAACTGCTTCCAATTAATGCCCATTGATAATTTTCGTCAAGTTCCATCACAAAATAATCAGCATAAAAGATCCAGAAAAATGAAACTTTGAGTTTTCCGGGTTCATCGGTGAGTTTTGCTTTTCCTTCCGCAACATCAGGTTTTCCGGCAAGTGTATTTTTATATCCCTGGTTTAAAACTTTAATCTTTCCATCATCACGAAGTGAATAAGTTGCAGTAACACCAACCAAATCCCTTTCGAAACTATGATCGAACCGGGCAATTTCGTACCAGGTTCCCAGGTAACGTTGCAGATTGAGTTCTTTAACAGTTGAATTATCCATTTCACCTGATTTTTTGGTTTGACATCCGCTTGTAAAAATGCAAAGTGCAAAAGCAAAAAAGAATGTTGTACTTATAATTATTGATTTCATTGTAGTTTTATTCATTAATCATTTCAATCCTTCGAATCATTTCCATACACATTCTGCCATTGTGATAAGGCGCTTTCCATGGACTGACTTTATCTGTTTTCAAAGGTTTTAAATTTGAATCGACTCCCCAAAACCATTCGCCATTCTTTTTATCGATAATATGATCCTGAATAAATTTCCAGCTTTTTTTAGCGTATTCGAGGTATTTTTCATCGTTTGTAATCTGATATGTATTGAAAAAACCAACAACAGCTTCAGCTTGCGGCCACCAATCAAATTGTTCCTGCAAATGACCTTCCGCTTTTTCGTAATACATTCCTCCGTGCGGTGCCAGACCTTCTTTTATTGCAACCTCACTCATTTTTATGGCAACATGTTCAACTTCCTCAATAATTTCTTTCTTACCAAGCACTTCGGCAGCTTCGTGCATCAGCCAGGTTGCTTCAATATCGTGACCATACGAATCAATTTCGGAACGAACAGTCCAGTCTTTGTCGAAAAACAGTATTAAATGACCGGTTTCCTCATCCAGAATTTTATCGAGAAAAACGTGCATAAAATTGTTTTTTTGTGTCTTCCGGCTTTCCATCGGGGAAAACGCTCCAGTAAATTCCACCATTTTCATTATCCCAAAATGTTTCAACAAGTATCCGAAAGGCTTCATCGGCCATTTTCTTGTAAATAGCTGTGGGGTAAAACCTGTATGCCGCCGAAAATGTCCATAAAACGCGGGTTGTAAATACTGCTGAAAGAGGAGCATCCGGAAATTTTTGGCCATCGTTTGTTATCCGGCCAAAAAATGTTTTCCGCTTTGTATCAAATACCTCTTTTACCCAGTAATTCAGAATGTTATCGGTAAGTTCGTTTTCGAATTGTTTTTGAAGTTATGCCAGTTCATTGAAAGTTTCGAGTTTAAAGTTTAAAGTTTAATCCCTATAGCTATCGGGACAGTGTTCAATTAAAATTGTAAATTATTACAAGCACTTACAGTTTCATTTCGAAACATAAAAATAGAATAAAAACGCGAGATGGAATGCGATATGGTTTTTAAAGCATTCAATAATAATTACAAAATTTGTACTTTTAGAAAATACTCCAAATGCTCTGGTTTTTTAAAATGAAATTCAAAAACAAAATAATTCAATTATGAACAAAGCAATTACAATAGCATCATTCACAAGTAATTTCGATATGAAATATATGCTTTTCAGGAAATGCTCGAAGAGGCCGGAATCGAATATATGGTTGTAAACGAAATTACAAGTTCAATTGACGGAACTTTTGCCGGAAGTCCTTCAAATATTGGTATCGAAATAAGGGTTCTTGAAGAAAATTTAGAAGAAGCTGTTGAGATTTATAATTCGATTAATTAAAAATCTTTTCGCGATAAAGGAATTGAAGTTTCTCAATTCAACAAAATACAACGAAATTATGAAATCAATATTTATTGTCTTTTTCATTTTCGTTTTACTGTTAAACTCAACAGCGCAGACTGACAACCCACTGTTGAACGTTATTCCGGAGTGGAAAAATATCAGTTTGGTTTCGGGCGAAATCCCCGACTCATTGCCAAAAATACTGGTGATTACTAACCGCCCGTTTGAACCCGCAAATAAGGATAACATAATTTTTCCGAATGGAATTGCACTTTACAGAAAAGTAACGTACCTGGAAGTTGCTTTTAATCGTGGCACCTGGCTCGTTAAAGTCCACGAGAGTTTTGACGAGGCAATGAAAATACTTGACAGCAGCAAAGATATTTTGTTGTTTGTACATGGTCATGGAAAAACTTTTAATGAAATATTACCACGTTCAATGCTAATAAAAAACAGATATGATGTATCGCTTATTTTGTTCGACTGGCCTGCAGAAAACAGCAATTTCAACAAATCGCTTGCAAGGGTCAGGCGTTGCAGCGATAATTTTTACAGCCTTTTGTTAAACCTCGAAAAATACAGGGCAAACTCAATGAGCGATAATCAATCTTTATCTGTTTTGGCTCACAGCCTTGGCAATTATTTTCTCACACATTTTGTGGTTAACGGTTGCTGGCAATACCTAAATACACCATTTATCGACAATATTATTTTTAATGCTCCCGCCGTGCGTTCGAAGGAGCATGGAGAAGTAATTTCATTAATTACAATCTCGAAAAATAAATATGTTGTGCTTAATAAAAACGACAGGGTTCTAAGAGGAGCAAATTTACTGACATCAGGGAAAATGCTGGGTAATGTTGTTATTGAACCTTTTGCCGGCAATACCAAATACATCAACTTTACAAATATTGCCGGATACCTGCATACCTATTTTGTTGGATATAATGAATTTGAAGATGAAAATCCGGCGGTTTTTAACTTTTACAATACAATAATTCATGGTGGCCAAGCCAATTTGTCGAATGATGATTTTGAGAAATTGAATGAGAAAGAGTACATGATAAAGTAAACGCTCAAAACTTCCGGCATGTGGGTGAAGAAATTTAATAAATTTATAAATTATAAAGGATGATGGTTTTCATGCGTTTCCGGCTATTTTGGTGGGCTATGTTTTAAAATAATCAGATGTATAAACTAGTTAGGGCAAGCGAAGAAAACCACACAACAATTAGATTGCAACAAATAATAAAATGACTAAAAGACTTTTAAATACCGGATTTGTAAGTTGCTTGATGATTATTTTTCTTCAAATTTTCGCTGGATTTTATGAATTAATGCAATTGAAAGTTTTATACCTGCAATATTTTATTAATGGATTAAATTCTATTTTGAATATTTTGATTCTTTCGATTCTTTGGAAAATTTTAGTAAAGTTATTTAAACAAAAACAACTTGATTTTATATTGAAAACTATTGTTGTAATAATGATTGCTGCATCATTATTATCATTCAATAGATTTTTACATTTAGGAAAACTCGTTACTATAAGCTTGATTATTGCTTCGTTGATAAATCTGATTTTATATTTCATTTTCATCTTCAAGTTAGTAGAGATTGATAAATCTGAAATAAGGCAAATCGAACAATTGAAAAATTACAGCTTAGCTTTCGTTATTTGCGTATTTGGACAACTTATTTTAAACATTGTAATTGAACTAAATAGAATTAAGGGTTTAGATTATATTAGTCATTTATACGTTTTGATTCCGATCATTTTTATAGGAATGTTTTTCTTGAAAACAAAGTATGATATTGAAAAAAGATAAAAATCGCCAGCACCTAATAAATAGGAATATGAGTGGCCGGCACGACCCAGCGATTATTCTGTGTTGAACTACACCCTCCTCGCTGGTGCATCCCGATAATTATCGGGATGTAATTTGTGCCTTGCCCGTAAAGACAAAACAGTTTTGCAAAGCAAGGCACGAGTCACAGACTCGCACAGCGGGAGAACACCAAGTGTTTATAAGTTCCGAATGTAACCCTGAAATTCTCATACATCGAAAAAAATTTTTAAAAAGGATATGAAAAACTTAGCAGAAAAACTCAATTGAAAGATCAAGGGAACTTCTGGCAAACGAAAGAACTTTTCTGGCCTGGATACGAACAAGTATTGCTTTTATGGGCTTCGGCTTTGTAATTGTAAAGTTCTCTTTATTCTTAAAACAACTTTCATTGCTTTTGGATACAAGGGACCTGTTTTCAAAAGAATATTCTCCGGTTGTTGGAATTGTTATGGTTGCAATAGGCGTAATAATTGCAATCCTGGCTTTTTTGCAATACAAAAAGAATGAAAAACAACTAAAAAATAATTTCTTTGTTTCCTCCTCAATGTTGTCATTATTAATAATCCTAATAATCATAACCGGTGGTATTTTCCTGATATTTTACCTGTTGTCATTTGTTTGATTTCTCTTGAAAATACCATCCCGCGAAATCATTAAACATTCAAGTTATTGCCTTTGCAGATCCAGGCACGAGTAAGAACGGATTCCATCTTTACAGCTATTTTGAAAATTGCAATAATAAAAATGCAAATCAGCTTTAATGATGAAAGATGGAATCCTTATACAGTTTAATGGTTAAAGATTCCATCTGATCAAAACTAAACTGATACAGATGGAATCTGATTTCCATGTAAGTGCTTCAGGTGCTTTCTTTCTCCAGTGGAAAAAATAACAACAAGTTGCTTCGAATCTGATAACTTTCCCTTTACCAATTAAAAATCCGAAATACTGCTGCGTACATTGCAAAACGTGCATACCTGAAAAGCGCCCACAACAAATAACTTCTGAAATTGTACTTAATCAGTCCCGAAGCTAAACTTACCAGCGAATGCGGAATAGGAAGCATTGCACCAACAAAAACAAAGAATCCGCCCCATTTCCGCAAATTTGAAATGTGCTTTGCAATTTTGTTCTCCATGTGTTTTTTAACCGACGGGATTAAAAAAATCCGGTTTCCAATGAAATACGAAATTATTCCGCCGATATATGACATAGTTGCCAGAACAAACAAGAAAAACCAGGGAGTTATTGATTTTGAAGCCCAGGCAATAAATACTTCCGGTGGAACTAATCCCAGCACGGTTTCGGATATTAAAAAGATGGTAAAAATTATTTTGGGAGAATAAGTGGCTACCCAATTGTTTAATATTGAATTGATATCCAATACGAATAATTCAAGCCCGACAAGCAGTAATACAAATACAATTACTGTAATTCCTGCTTTAATGGCCGTGTCTTTTAAAAATGGATAAAACCGGGTTATTTTATAATAACGGTTTATTAAGGTCAACCTTTTGGTTGAATATCTATCTGTCATAATTTCTCTGATTTGAACTATTATTTAAATTGTGTTGAATGAGATTTGAGCATGTGTTTTTATTTTTCAATTGGTTTGTGAGTTTTGAAGATTCGTGAGAATGCATTAATTTATCAGTATAAGCCAACAGTACCGCCGAGAGTAAAAAGACAAAATGTATCCCCATTTGTAACAAAGCATCCTGCAACGGAATATTATGTATATCGATAAAAGTTTTTAACAGATGCACCCCTGAAATACTGACAAGCGAAATAATAAGTTTAATTTTTAAAGTACTTGCGTTGATCTTTGTTAACCAATCCGGCTTATCGGCATGGTTGTCAAATTCTATTTTGCTAACGAAAGTCCAGTAACCACCAATGAATACAACTACCAAAAGGTTTATCACCATAGATATATCAACAAGTCCCAAAACTGACAGCATGAATGTGCTTTCAGTTAAAGCAGAAAAATCCTTTATTAAATGCCATAATTGCACCATAAACTTTGCTGCATATAAAACCGATGCCACAACAAGACCCAAATAAACGGGCATTTGCAGCCAACGACTAAAGAAAATAACGCGTTCAATGTTTTTCTCAACTGTTTTCATATAAAAAGCAGAATATTTTTAGTTTGTTAAAATGATTTCAATTGCATGTTTTTTATTCACGAAATTTAAATTGCCAAAAGCAATTCAATTTCATCAACATGCGATAGCCCGGGTAAAAAAAGATGACTCCGGGATTTTAACATACTTTAGGTGGCTGCCAGACAGAAAATGCCTGCAACTCCAATAACAAAGGATTTTTTAAGTTGAGTACTGAAGATTCAACATTAGTAAAACCAATGAACTGAAAAGTCTGATTTAAATGTTCATCTTCAAAAGAATCAGAATCACTTTGAAGACCATCGTTTACATTGTTTGTTGCCATTGCCATTTCAATTACGCAGTTTGATGCATTTAATTGCATGTTCAAAACATAACCGGTTAACATTACAGCAATTACCATGAATACAAATAATATGTTTCTTCGTTTTCTGATCATGCCGCAAATATATGACAAAACAAATACGATAGAAATCTCAGGTAGTTAAATTGTATGAAAAGATAATATGGTGAATTATGCGGATTCTCATTTGTTATTCGTTTTGAAAACAGCATTTCAATGAAATAGTCGTTTTGTAAATGTGTAACCTCAGAAAATGTAAAATGCCAATTGAGTTTAAATGAGAAATTTATAAAGAACGGATTCCATCTTTACAGTTATTTTGAAAATCGCAGTTATAAAAGTGTAAATCTGCTTCAATGATGAAAGAAGGAATCCTTATTCAGTTTAATAGTTAAAGATTCTATCTGATCACAACTGTACAGATATAGATGGAATCTGATTTCCATAAAGTGCTTACTACTGTCTTCTCCGGCTGATGCGTTTATGGGCGTGGATGTTTAAAATCATAGGTTTCGTCGCTCTAAAATGTAAAAAGAAGGCCTTATTCAGTTTAATAGTTAAAATTCCTCTACTGTACAGGCTATGTAATCTAGGAATCCCTTTCTCCATCCACTCCGGCATAGGTTTTTCTTTTAAATAATGGTCGAAAAACTGTGCTAAACGGATTTGGAAATCTTCTTTGTCGCGCAGTTTTGTAGGCCAGTGGTCGGCTTCGTTGTAGTTGAGCAACCAAGCAGGTTTTTGCAGGCGGCGCAAGCCTGTAAAAAACTCAATTCCCTGGTACCATGGCACAGCGCCATCGTCGTCGTTGTGCATAATTAAAATTGGCGTTTGAATTTTATCGAGCGTAAAAACCGGCGAGTTCTCGATATACCGTAATGGCGATTCCCAAATCGATTTCCCGATCCGGCTTTGCGAGTGTTCGTATTGAAAGGAGCGGTTCAACCCTGAAGTCCATCGGATGCCACCGTAGGCACTGAACATATTTACAACAGGCGCACCCGATTCAATGGCAGCAAAAAGGTTTGTACGCGTTGCCAGATACGCAACCTGGTAACCGCCCCAACTGTGGCCCTGCGCGCCAATATGTTTTTCGTCAACAAAACCCTTTTCAATTAACATAGTTACTCCGGGCATCACGCAATTAAACGCATCTTCGCCGGGATAACCTTCCTTGTAATAAATATCGGGATTAAAGACAAGGTAGCCGTTGCTTGTATAATAGTGGTAATCGATGGTTGAGCGGTGCAATTCGGGCATTCGGTAACTCAGCAATTCCTGCGAACTTTTCTCGTAGAAATTCACGATCATCGGGTATTTTTTTGTTGGATCGAAATTTTCGGGTTTGTGCAAAGTGCCTTCCAGTTTCAGCCCGTCAAGCGAAGTCCACGAAACCAATTCTGCCGTTCCCCACAAAAAGTCTTTTTGTTGTGGCGCTGCATCGCTGATTTGTACTTGTTTTTTAAAGCTCAAATCGGAAACCAGCAAATTCGGATAAGTCTGAAAATCTTCTTTTGTAAAAACAATAAGTTCTGAATCTTTTGCCTTTTTTGGTGTGTTCAGGTTAAAATTTCCACTGAAAAGTTCTTTTGGATTTTTTGCTTTCTCCGGTTCAATTTGATAATATCCGTCGGCCCGTGTTATTTTATTATGACCGGTTAAAACCAGTGGTTTATTAATGTCGATAGCCTTTTCATCACCACGGTTAAAACTGCCCCTACCCTGCTCTTCATCAAATTTCACCAACCTGTAACTTATATTTTTTTGCGGCCGTTTTGTGTAATATTTACAGGTGAGTTAAGGTTTTCAGGGTCAACTTTCCACAAATCAAATCTATCGTAAACCAACAGCGATTCATCGTTTTTTGTCCAGCCGGCAAATCCATAACTATCGGGGAAATTGGGTACGTCGTTTAATTCATCAGCAGTTTGAACGGTTTTAGCACCTGTTACTTTAAATTCTTTTCCGTTTTCAATATTGTAAGTAATCCATGAAGTGTCAGCCGAACTGTACCAATACAAATATTTTCCTTCAGGAGAAACCTGTGGAGTTGCGCGGATGTCCTTTTTTATCATTTCAGCTTTCCCGGTTTGAATATCGATCAGATAAAAATCGTTGTGTTCGGGGCTGCCTTCCCACATACTTTGCACGGCATACGGGTGGTTCGACCATGCCAGCAATTTTTCTGAATCACCTTTTTTGATTTGGCGGATTGAAGAAAATTCAGGTGTTTCCAATTGCACCATTTTATCCGTATCGATATGAAAAACGGCAAGGTATGATTTCTTCAAATCACGGTTTTTATTTACGATCTGTGCCGACTGTAATTCCTCTTCATTCCATGTCCAAATATCGAGAACGGGGATTTCCTCATCGAGAATTGTTGTGTCTTTTTCTGCTTTTTTAGGTGCTGTACCAAAAAACAGGTGTTTTCCGTTTTCAGAAAAAGATAACTTTCCGTTTTCAGAAATTTCCCAGTTTTCAGGAAGAGCAGCATTTGAATTGTCAACAACAACTTCAGCTTTTCCTGTTTTATTCCAGAAAAACAAATCGCAGTTCAAAGCTTCTTTCTTAGTATCTTTTAATGTATCGCCAAGAAAAGCAACGTTTTCACCATTTTTATCGATTGTCAATTGTCTGAATTTTCCTTTTGCATCCAGTATTTTATGTGTTTTGTTTTCATTCAGATTGAGATGATAAACTCCCGCGTCAAAAGTGCTGTCTTTCCCATCGGAAATAAAAACCAGCGCCACTTTTTCCTCAGCAAATTCATAGCTGCTCACTGCCGGAAACTCAGAAATTTCGCTTGTAATTAAATTCTGTACAAACAACGGGTACACTTTCTCACCACTTTTATCTGAACTACCTTTCCCTTTTTCCTTTTCGCTTTTTCCTTTGCCTGCCGTGTCTTTTGGCGCTTCAGTTTGCCAGGCAATCCAACCTGCCCATTTTTCAGGAACTTTCACCGAAATCAGTTTTTCAATTGTATCGGTTTTATGACTTTCGGGATTGTAAATAACCAGTTTGTTGACTGGCAAATCCTCTTTTTTGGTTTTTTTGAGTTTTAATTGTCTAATTGTGTCTTCAGCAGGTTTCAAAGTAAAAACAATAAATTTTGAATCCGAAGTAATTTGCGTATCAGTACCGCAATTAAACGAGGCAATTTCTTCAGCTTTTGGTGTTGTAATTTTCAAAACCGGGTCGCCTTTCCAGGGTTCCTGTTTGTAAACGATAAACTTTCCATTGTTTGAAATTGCGGTTTCAGTAATGCGGTTCCATTTTAAAATATCGTTGTGGGTGAGCGGGCGTTTTTCTGATTGCGCAAAAACCGAAATCCACAAAAAAAGCATTATCAAAAGTGCTGTAAAGTTTTTCATATCATATTATAAAGTTTTATACCGAAATTTAAGGGTGTTGAAAGTAGATATAATTACGTAAAAGGCAAAACAGGTTTGTGCTGGTTGCAGCAATCGCTGTGTAACGAATCAATTTCTTGCCTACCCTTCAGCCATCAGGAACCTGGCTTCGCTCATTAATATTGATGGGAGATTAATATGCCGCCTTTCAATACTCAACAACCAGTAACGAATTTCAGCAGTTTTTAAAGTATAAAGTATTTCGCGGAACTGGTCGATTTGGTCGCTTGTGTATTCTTTCTCATTTTTGTTTTTATAGGCGTCAAGTTCTTCATCGTCATAATACTCAATCCGCGTAACATCGGCCTTTATCTCGTCGAAATCACAAACTTCGTGCGCTCCGCAACAATCCGAAGCGGGAGCCGAAACCTCCTTCACCTCCTGTGTTTTCTCCCTTCCACGGTTTACTTTTACAAGGATAATTATCCCTGTAACGGCAAACAATCCTACTACAATTGCAATAATTATTTCCATGCTGCAAAAGTAAAAAAATGAAATAAGAAAAGTTTTTTTGTAGAAAAGGATTTAGATTTTTAATGGTAGTATAGTATTCCGGGTGGAAAATTAGCTGTAGAAGTTTTACTTTAATTTCAGAAATACAAAACCTGCATGGTGAAAAAAGATTGCTGGACTGGGAAATGGAATAAATTTTAAAAAATAACATTGATCGCGCAATAAGGGGTTAAACTGTTCCTTCAAAAATAGCCACAAAGGCACAAAACACAAAGTTGCACGAAATTTTTCTTTCTGTTTCAAAATGCCATGGTGGCTTTGTGGCAAATCCAATTCAGTTTGTTATACTGTTTTCTCAACGAACAATACGAAAATTCTTGTGTTGTTTAAATCGTTAAAACAAGATTTACTGAAATTACAATTCAATGTCAATAATAAAATTCATTTTCGTTTTCATCTTTGCGATATGCTCATTCAATCTATTTGCACAAAAAGGTATTGTTTCAGGTCGGATAATTGACTCGAACAGCGGCCAACCGCTTGAATATGCTAGTGTAGTTGTTTATGCTACGGCTGACTCAATTTTAATAAATGGAACAATAACAGGAGGTTCAGGCTCTTTCAAAATCGAGAAATTACCCAGCGGATTGTTTTATATCCGCGTTCAGTTTTTAGGTTACGAAACACTGCAAACACAAGGTTTTGAGGTGATAAGCGAAGGTGAAACAAAATTGGGCGATCTAAAGATTCAACCTTCGGCACAAATGATGCAGGAAATAAGCGTTTCGGGCAGCAGGGCCAACAGTTCAAATAAATTGGAAAAACAGACTTACAGCGCTGCCCAATTCGAATCCGCAAAAGGTGGTTCCGCTATGGATGTGCTGAAAAATATGCCATCAATTGCAGTAAACGGACAAGGTGATGTTACTGTTCGTGGCTCGTCGGGTTTTTTAGTTTTGGTGAATGGAAAACCTGTACTTACTGATGCGCAGACTGCACTTGGACAAATTCCTGCAAATATGGTGAGTAACGTTGAACTGATTACTTCTCCCACAGCCCGATACGACCCCGATGGAAAAGCCGGGATTATAAATATCACCACAAAAAATGGAGCAAATGATGGAAAAAGTTTGATCGTAAACGGACAATACGGTTTTCCGAGCACAACAGATTATGACAATCTTCGTGTTGCAAAACGATACGGGGCAGATATCATGTTCAACCAAAAAACTGATAAATGGGATATTTCGCTTGGGGCAAATTATAACCGAAACGACATAAATGGTTTTCGCGAAGGACAACTCGAAATAAAGAATTATGAAAATAACAGGCTAAGCAAATCGCCCTCAAATGGAGAAAGAAGTTTTAATCGTTATAATTATGCAGGTCGCGCCAACATTACATTCAAAGCCGATGAAAACAATATTTTTCTTTCGGACTATTTGCAGGAAAACGTTACCAGGAGCGCGATGCCAACCTTTTTTACAACAACTCGAAATGGACACTCGATACAAATGAAAAAATTTCGCAATTTGATAGGTACAACACCAACAAACAGGTTAAAGAAGGAACTTTTACGCTGGGAAACCTCGATTATACACACACATTTAAAGATACTTCGGCTCTTACCTTCTCGTTTTTATATGAATATGATAATCTGACCGGCAACACATTCAACAACAACCTCACAAAACCTGACGGAGATTTAATTCAGTATGTTGAAAATCCTCATAAGAAACCCATAAATGGTTACTGGTTAAAATTGGATTACGCGAAAAAGATTGGCAAAGGTAAATTTGAGGCGGGATACCAGTTTAGATACGATTCACAGGATGGAGTTTATGATTACCTTGTAGTTCCCGAAATAACAGATCCTGACGAAAATGAAAAATTCAGGGGAACGGCGCTTTCAAAAAATAAAATCAACTCTGGTTACGGTCAATATTCAGCAAAAAGTAAAAAACTTGAATACAATATTGGCTTGCGTTACGAATATTCACAACGCGACGTAAAATTGTCCTTCGACCCTGAACCACACATTTTAAATCTATCCAACTTTTTCCGTCGGCAAGCGCACTTTATTATCTTACTGATGATGTAAAACTGAAAGCCGGTTATAGTCGCCGGATTCAAAGGGCTACAAACAATCAGTTAAACCCGATTCCTGAACGTGAACATTCAGAAACACTTGAAATTGGCGACCCGGATTTGAAACCTGAATTTGTTGATCTGGCAGAACTGGGGCTCATAAAATCGTTTGAAGACGGAGGATCAGTTTTTAACCGCCTATTCCATGCACGGAAAAAACCCGATGCAAAGGGTGAACAGCGTATTTAACGACACCATTTTATACAGGGTTTACACAAATGTTGAAAGCAGTCAATCTGTTGGCTTTGAAACCGGACTGGATTGGAATCCGGCAAAATGGTGGGAACTTTATCTTGGTGCCAATGTTTACAGACAAAAATATTCGGGCGATTTAAAAATCTTCGATGATCCCGTAATCGATGTCAATAATTCGGGTTGGGTGTATTCTCTCAATTTGAATACAACTTTTAGTTTATCGTCCACTTTAAGTTTAAATGCCAATGTGAATTACCTCTCGAAAAGACCAACGGCTCAGGGTGAAGATTCACGTTTTCTTACCCCAAACCTCGCTTTGAAAAAAAGTTTCAAGGACAACCGATATAGTTTGTCGCTTCAATGGCAATACATTGACTTAGGAATGCACCAGTCGAACCGCCAGCGCATAACAACTTGGGGTGATGACTTTTACACCTCAACAAACTACATTTACGAAACTGATATTATTATGCTTAATTTCAGTTATAATCTGAACTGGAAAAACGGAAAATCGAAACTTCCATCGAGCGAATTTGGAGAGAAGGAGTTCTAAATTAGTATTGAGAATTGAGTATCAAGTATAAAGACTAAAACTTTAAACGATACAAAGATTACTTAAACTAATTGCCGGTATGTTTCGTGTTTTATCTAAGATGGATCCAAAGTGATTAACTGGCTCAGTGTAAATTTTTCGTTTTATTTAATTTGATCGCCAAACTTTGAATCGTTTCATCGTTGACAAGTTTTTCAATAGCATCGCGAATAGGTGCGTAACTGAAATGCAAAGGACAAGGATTATTTTCGTCGCAATGTTTTAACCCGAACCCGCAACCGCTAAAAAGCGAATCTCCTTCAATCGAAACAATTACTTTTTTTAAGGGTAAATCTTCCTTGGCTGTATCGAAATAAAAACCTCCGTTGATACCTTTTAGTGATTCTACAAAACCTTGCTTTACCATTCGTTGTAAAATTTTTGCTGTAAATGATTGCGGCGTTTCTATTTCCGATGCAATTTCTGCAATGCCGGGCCTGCGGCCTTTTAGATTTTGCAACTTAATATAAGCCAGCGCTCTTAATGCATATTCGGTTTCTTTTTTAAACACGTTGATTATCGTTTTTTGGTACGAAACAAATGTAATAAAATTTTTTTAATCACTAGAAGACCCTTTTGTCCTTTTGTAAAAATATTTTATATATTTGTACCGAATTATGAATTTAACAAATTTAAATATGGAACAACTACAACTAAAAACACTAAGCGTTGGCGAAATAGTAGCCAATGATTTCAGGACATCTTCAGCATTTAAAAAGGCCGGTATTGACTTTTGCTGCGGCGGAAAACAATCATTTACCGATGCCTGTGTTGAAAAAGGAATTGATGCGGTACAACTGGAAAATGAAATTCTATTGGCTACTGAAGAACCACTAAATGAGTTTATGAATTTTAAAAACTGGGATCCGGTATTTTTAAGCGATTATATTGTTAACACGCATCATAAATTTGTAGTAAAAAATCTCCCCGATCTTGTTTTTTACACTCAAAAAATTGCAAATGTTCATGGCGAACATCATCCGGAATTAATAGAAGTTGCCGATTTATTTGCAAAAATAAACGACGAATTGCTGCAACACCTTAAAAACGAAGAAGAAGTACTTTTCCCGGCTATAAAAGAGGTTGTTCAAACAAATTCAGCAACAGCAAAAGTTACTATCAAATCTGAAATTGAACGCATGCTGGGCGAGCATGAATTTGCCGGTGGAGCAATGGACGATATCAATGCAATAACCAAGGGATACAAAGTTCCTGATGACGGCTGCACCACTTACAGGGTTGCATTTCAATTACTCGAACAGTTTGAAGATGATTTGCATACACATGTGCATCTTGAAAACAATATTCTTTACCCAAAAGCCTTAAAACTTGCATAATTAATTACATAATGAATACAGCAACACAGAATTTGGAAAACGACCATGTTCACATTCTGCGGTTAACAGATGTAATGTTGGCTATGGTATTAAAGCAAAGTGTTGATACCATTCATTTTGAATTGGTTATAAATCTGATACGCAATTTTGCCGATGGACTTCACCATGCAAAGAGGAAAATTTGCTTTTCCCGTTGTTGGGTGAAAAAGGCTTTTCTCCTGATCAGGGACCGGTTGCCGTAATGTTAAGAGAACATATAATGGGAAGAGACTTTGTAAAAGGTGCAAGCCAGGGTATTCATGAATTTAAAAATGGTAACGCCGCGGCACTGCAATCGGTTTATAATAATTTGAGCGGTTATGCCAATCTGTTGCAAAATCATATCAGTAAAGAGAATAATATCCTTTTCCGAATGGCCGATCAGGTTTTAAGTAATGAAGAGCAACAAAACCTGTTAGTTCAGTTTGCTGATGTTGAAGGAAATGCCGGTGAAGAATTCAATTCTGAAAATTCCATTCAGCAAATTAACAAACTGGCAGCCATTTATCTGTAAAGTAACTACGGTTAATCTGAATCAGAATTCATCAGAAAAAATTATAATTCAATCTAAATTAAACTTAAAAATTTAACAAATGAATGCAAAAAAGTTATGGTTTGGTTTTATTGCCGTAATGGTAATCTCGTTTGGAGTTCTGTTGTATTACGGCAGGGAAATTTACAGGCAGGCACCGCCCATTCCCGAAAAAGTAGTAACCGTTGATGGCACAGTACTTTTTACCGGTCAGGATATTAAGGACGGGCAAAATGTTTGGCAGTCATTAGGCGGACAGGAAGTAGGAACTGTTTGGGGACACGGTGCTTACCAGGCACCCGACTGGAGTGCCGACTGGCTGCACAAGGAAGCAGTTTTTATTCTCGATAAACTGGCAATGCAAACGGAGGGAGTTCCTTATGCACAGGTTAGTGAAGAGAAACAGGCATCGTTAAAAATTCTCCTGCAAAAAGATTTGAGAACAAACACTTATGACAAAGCGAAAGGTACAATTACTGTTTCCGAAATGCGGGCTGAAGCAATCGCAAGCAACACCCAATTTTATGGCGGATTATTTACAAACGATCCGTCACTGGCGCATTTACGCGATGCATACAGTATTCCTGAAAATTCGCTGAAAGACCCGGAACGTGTACGTTTATTGAATACTTTTTTCTTTTGGATTTCTTGGGCTTGCGTAACCGAACGCCCCGGACAGGATATTACCTACACCAATAACTGGCCTGCCGAAAAATTGGTTGCAAACGAACCAACTGGTTCAATGCATTTGTGGACAGGATTCAGCGTAATAATTTTACTGGCAGGAATAGGATTAATGGTTCTGTATTATGCAAAACGAAAGAACGAAGATGAGCCATCACCAAAAATCTTCCCGCTTAAAAACGAAATTCAAACCCCATCACAAAAAGCAACTGTAAAATATTTCTGGACAGTTTCTGCGCTTTTGCTGGTTCAGGTACTTATGGGAGTAATTACAGCACATTATGGTGTCGAAGGCCAGGCGTTTTACGGTCTTCCGCTTTCCGATTGGCTGCCATATTCAGTTTCGCGAACATGGCACATTCAGATTGCTATTTTCTGGATTGCAACATCGTGGCTGGCAACGGGTTTATATTATGCCCCGGCAATTTCGGGTGTTGAACCTAAATTTCAAAAACTTGGTGTGAATTTCCTTTTTATTGCATTGCTGATTATTGTGGTTGGCTCTTTGGCCGGTCAGTGGATGGGTGTAATGCAGAAACTGGGATTTGTTCAGAATTTCTGGTTTGGCCATCAGGGTTACGAATATGTTGATTTGGGAAGATTCTGGCAGATATTTTTATTTGTGGGTCTGATTATCTGGTTATTACTGATGGGACGCGCGATTTACCCGGCAATCAAACAAAAATCGGAAAACCGTAATTTGTTGATTCTGTTCCTGATTTCAACCATTGCCATTGCTGCATTTTACGGTGCCGGATTAATGTGGGGTCGCCAAACCAACCTTGCCATTGCCGAGTACTGGCGCTGGTGGGTGGTTCATCTTTGGGTGGAAGGATTTTTTGAAGTTTTTGCCGCTGTTGTTGTTGCTTTCCTTTTTGTAAGGCTGGAAATTATAAAAGCTACAACTGCTACATTGGCTGTGCTTTTTACAACCATCGTATTTTTATCGGGAGGGATTTTGGGAACTTTTCACCATTTATATTTTACCGGAACGCCAACTGCTGTAATGGCACTGGGTGCTTCGTTTAGCGCACTCGAAGTGGTTCCGCTGGTTTTAATGGGGTTCGAAGCTTTCGATAATTTAAGGGTCAGCCGAAGCAGCGATTGGATAAAAGCTTACAAATGGCCGATTTACAGTTTTATCGCAGTGGCTTTCTGGAACCTGGTTGGCGCCGGAATATTTGGATTTCTGATTAATCCACCTGTTGCACTATATTACATGCAGGGTTTGAATACAACCCCAGTTCACGGTCATACCGCACTGTTTGGTGTTTACGGAATGCTGGGAATTGGTTTGATGCTTTTTGTTCTTCGCGACATGAACAAAGATGTTGTCTGGAAAGAAAATGGATAAAATTCTCGTTCTGGAGCATCAATATCGGTTTGGCGGCCATGGTTTTTATTAGCGTTTTACCAATTGGCTTGGCGCAAACAGTTGCCAGCGTTCAGGAAGGATTGTGGTAGGCACGTTCCGCTGAATTCCTGCAACAACCTTATCTGATGACCTTTAAATGGCTGCGCGTTATTGGCGATACTATTTTCGCAGCAGGAACAGTTTCTCTTGCCTGGTTTATCTTCGGATTGAAATTCGGGTGGAGTATAGAGAAGAAATGAGATTAGGAGATTGATAGAGAAAAATA
Source organism: Draconibacterium sp. (assembly GCA_016705335.1). GTDB lineage: Bacteria > Bacteroidota > Bacteroidia > Bacteroidales > Prolixibacteraceae > Draconibacterium. Next base: position 59,492 of record JADIYN010000013.1, read on the forward strand.
GAGATTGATAGAAAAACAGGAAAAAGTTGAGCTAATAAACCACATAGACACATAGGGCACAATAATTTCTAATGTGTTCTATGTGCCTGATGTGGTTTAAAAAATCCTAAATAAAATGAATTATGAGCGAACATTTAGACAATTCAAAATTCAGAAAATCAAAATTAAAAGAGTTGATTTTGAAACTTCACCACGGTGAATCGCAGGAATCGGTGCGGCAGGAATTGCTGGTGAGTTTAAGCAATATTCCATATGGCGAAGTCATTGAGGTTGAACAGGAACTGATTGAAGAAGGATTGCCGGAGGAAGAAGTATTGGATTTGTGTGATGCACACTCAGCAGTTTTGCAGGGAACAGTTGATTTGTCGGCTTCGAAAACAATACCTGAAGGGCACCCGGTTGATGTTTTGCTTGAAGAAAACAAAGCATTAAAACGCTTGTCTGACATCACAACCGAAGAACTTTTATCAATTAAATATCGACATGGTGAAGATTTCAAAGAGACTATTTTGAAAATTCGCGGGGCTTTTAATCAATTGATGGATGTTGACAAACATTATCAACGTAAAGAATATTTGATTTTTCCATATCTCGAAAAAGTAGGAATTACAGGTCCTCCAAAAGTAATGTGGGGCAAACATGATGAAATAAGGGAATTGATAAAAGGCAGTATCGAAATTCTTCAAACTCCTGATTTAACAAAGGAAGATCTACTGGTTTCATCAGAAATTATTTTGCTGCCGGCTTTAAAGGGAGTTTACGAAATGACTATCAAAGAGGAGGAAATCCTTTTTCCAATGTTGATGGATACGCTTGCCGATGGTGACTGGTATGAAATTCAAAAGCAATCACTCGAAATCGGGTACTGCCTGTATGACCCGCCTGTTGAATGGAAACCTGAAGGAATTGAACCCGAAAATATCAATACCTCACAAAAGGAAGGTGGCCAAATACAACTTCCAACAGGTGGATTTTCGGCAGAAGAGTTGCTGGCCATTTTAAATACGCTTCCGGTTGACATGACTTTTGTGGATCGCAACGATAAAGTGAAATATTTCTCGCAAAGCAGCGACAGGATATTTCAACGCAACCGTGCAATTTTAAATCGCGATGTACGCCATTGCCACCCACCAGCCAGCGCTCACATTGTCGATAAAATTTTAGACGATTTTAAATCGGGCCGTCAAACCCGTGCGCCATTCTGGATAAATATGAAGGGAAAAATGATTCATATTGAATATTTTGCCTTGCGAAATGATGCAGGAGAATACCTCGGAACACTGGAAGTTTCGCAGGATTTAACCAGCTACCGCGCACTCGAAGGAGAACAAAGAATATTATCTTACAAATAAAATTTAAAAGTTGCGGCTCGCCTTAGCGGCAGAAGATCATGAAAAACATTAAAATCTCTCGGAACTGGTTCTTAATTGCCCGTTTTGGACAAAAAAAAAAACAAAATGGAACAAAAATCAATAATTACCCCCAAAACCAAAGTTCTCGAATTGATTGAAACTTACCCGGAGTTGGAAAATGTTTTAGTTGAATACGCACCTGCATTTAAAAACCTGAAGAATCCGATTTTAAGGCGGTGTAAACCAGGTAATAGCCGATTTAAACCATTTGGAAGAAGGCAAAATATACGAATTGAAAGCGCCATTTTTAACCGCCCCGCTAATTGATAAAGCTTCAAGTCTGGGTTTGAAGCATTGGGTTGATAAAAAAAGAGATGAAGAATATTTTATTTATTTTACATAAAATTAAATACCATCAACACAATTATTGACGGTTTAAAATTTTATCCATTTTCAATTCATCTGCCGAAGTTTTTATTAACAAATAATTAGCTAAAACATAACGAACAAAAATCTATTGTTTGCAACTTAATCAACATTTAATTCTCTACATCATTGATATGTATCATATTGCACCAATATTCTGTAAATTATTGTAAATCCGGAGAAATCTGAGGAGATAATGAAAACAGAAAAAGCGTAGCACAGAATCTTTTATTATCAGATTCTGACATTACATGAAAAATAGTTTGTAACGTTCATGCAATAACCGTGAGGGTTCTATGTTTTTAATAATGCTAATTTGATATGAGATGAAAAGGTTTGTTTTGATCATGTTTATTGCCATAACCGGAATTCAGCTTTCGGCGCAAACTTCCGGAAAACTTGACGTTTCGGTAACAACTTCGTCAACCGGTGGAAATTATGCACCCAAAAATATAGTTGCCATTTGGATAGAGGATGAATCGGGCAACTTCGTAAAAACTTTGCTTGCTTATGCCGAAAAACGGATTCAACACCTGAATACATGGGAAAAAGCTACAAACGCAAAAGGATCAATGTATAACCGAACCGATGCCATTACAGGAGCAACAAAAAGCAGCCACGGAACGCGCACTTGCAGCTGGAATGGTACCGATTACAATAAAAACCTTGTTGCCGATGGAAAATACTTTGTTTGCATGGAACTTACAGACAAAAATGCAACAGGAAATTTTTCAAAATTTGAATTCACAAAAGGTGAGAACAATTCAGTTTCTCCGCAAAATGTTGCAAGTTTTTCTTCAGTAAATATAGTTTGGGAAGCAACTGCAACACTTAATAATAAAGAGATTACTTCCGAAAATAATATTCAGATTTTCCCAAACCCCACAAAAAACATTTTCCATATTAGAGGTGAAAATATTACCGACATTGAAATCTTAAATGTAGCAGGTTCAGTCATATTTAAAAACAACAGCACCACCCGAATCGACATGAGCAACTTTAAAAATGGAATTTACCTGGTTCGAATGAAAGTGGGAAATCAAATTATCATAAAGAAACTTGTTAAAGAATAACATAATTCTTTTCGTTATGATAAACTAATATCAATATGATAAATACCGCAATTTAGCCTTGAAGTATAAAAGCCTGTGAAAAAGACTTTTACTCGTTGTAGCTCAATTTGGCATAATATTTTCTATAAATACAAATGGTTTTTAATGTTCTGCAAAAACAAATTAATACCAAAAGAATTACGGGAAATCAACCCCGTTTTTTTTTACTGATAACAACTTAATCGGGCAATTCATTATTTGGATTAATTATAAAGTACTTGAAACCAGCATTTAAACGTTAGTAAATTTGTTTTAAAAATTAACTTTGGATTTAACGTAGATATTATACTTGCCGGCTTATGACGAAACTTGTTCACAAATTGTACATTTTTACTTTGATTGCAATTACAGTTACCGTTTTTTCTTTACTGTTTGTTTATGGGTTGAATTATTATTCAACGCCCATTACAGAACGTCATTTTCATGCACAAAATGATTTGCTAAAACCAACAGGTTTAATTGGGCATGGAATTGGAATTGCCGGTTCTTTGTTAATGATTATCGGGGTTTTTGGATACATGGCTAGAAAAAGGTTTCGCAGTTTGTCCCGTATCGGAGCTTTAAAATATTTCCTTGAATTTCATATTTTCCTTTGTACCCTGGGACCTATTCTTGTTTTATATCATACTACATTTAAGTTTGGAGGAATTGTGGCAGTCAGCTTCTGGAGCATGGTTGCAGTTGTTTTGAGTGGAATTATCGGTCGCTTTATCTATTTACAAATCCCGCGCACAATACAAGGTCGCGAATTGAGTTTAAGCGATTTGGCAGGTGCAGAAGATGAATTATATGCAGAATTGCAGGATAATTATAAAGTAAATTATGAAATAATTGCACAAATAAATATTGCTTTAAGTGATTCAGAATCAAAGCAAACCGGAAATTTCATTCTTCGGATTATCAACAGGTTCAGTTTCGAAAGAAAACTATTGAAACAAGTTCGGAAAGAATTGAAAACGCAGCAACTAAATGGAAAAGATTATCGTAAAGTTGTAAAATTGTTCAAATCAAAAATTATACTCAACCGGAGAATTGCCTGGTTATCGACTATGCAAAACTTTTTACGTTACTGGCACGTTGCACACCTCCCGTTTGCGTTAATAATGCTGGTAATCATGATTGTACATATCATTGTGGCGGTATTGTTTGGATATAAATGGATATTTTGAAAATGGAAATCTTAATCGAAAAATAATCATTTATGGACTTGTAACTCTTTTTCTGGCAGGAGTTGTGATTATTTATATCAGAAAATTGAAACGTGAATCGCGGATTGTTGAAGAAAAATCAAACTGGCCAAAGAAGAAGGATTATTTGAACCCGTTTCGTTGCATCCGGTTGTTGATGTAAATTCATGTATTCAAAGCGGTGCCTGTATTCGCGCCTGCCCCGAGCACGATATACTTGGAATAAAAAACGGAAAAGCATTTGTAATAAATGCAAGCCAGTGCATCGGGCACGGAGCATGTTTTCACGCTTGCCCTACTCAGGCAATTTCGCTGCATATCGGAACCGAAAAACGGGGAGTTGATCTGCCACATGTTAATCAGTATTTCGAAACAAATGTAAAGGGAATTTATATTGCCGGAGAAATTGGAGGAATGGGACTTATCAGAAATGCGGTTGAACAGGGAAAACAGGCAGTTGACAATTTGGTGAAGGGAATTTCAGCAAAAGGGAAATTTGAATACGATTTGGTTGTGGTTGGTGCAGGTCCGGCGGGTATTTCGGCAACACTACAGGCAAAAAAACACGGATTAAAAACATTGACTCTTGAACAGGATTCGCTTGGTGGAACGGTTTATACTTTTCCCCGAGCAAAAATCGTGATGACAGCTCCAATGGATATTCCTTTGTATGGATCTCTGAGGTTGTACGAAACAAGTAAACAGGAACTGCTAACACTTTGGAATGAAGTTCTTGGTAAAAACAATATTGAAATAAGGGAGAATAAAAAAGTTGATTCAATATTGATTGAAAACGGCGGTTTCAGGATAAACGTAAAAGATGGTTCAACCTATTCAACCCACAAGGTTTTACTTGCAATTGGCAGAAGAGGAACTCCCCGGAAATTGGATATTCCGGGCGAAGTTTCAACAAAAGTCGCCTATCGCCTGCTTGATCCTGAATTAATAACAGGAAAAAATGTTTTAGTTGTTGGCGGCGGCGATTCGGCAATTGAATCAGCGATTCTGCTGGCTGATGAAAATAATGTCTCACTTTCATACAGGAGTTCAGTCTTTTCGAGATTAAAACCAAGAAACAAAAAGGCTTTGGAAGAAATAATTTCAGCAAAAAAAATAAAAACCATACTGAATTCAAATTTGGTGTCGATTGAAGAAAAATTCGTCAATATTTTGGTTGGCGATAACGGGAACCATTTCAAATTGACAATGATTTGGTTTACATTTTTGCCGGAGGAGAATTACCAACCCAGTTTTTAAGAAATGTGGAATTGAAATTACAACCAAGTTTGGTGAAGCTATTTTAAAACACTAAAAATTAAGCCAGAAATCGTTTGAATGAGTGGAAAACTTAAAAATATTATCCTTTTAATAAACCTGATACTTTTGCAAATTATGCATTTTCGCAGATTTCGCCCGGTGAACTTTCAAGTGCACACGCTCACCTCGAAGGGTTGACAAATTGCACAAAGTGCCATGTTTTGGGAGAAAAGGAAACCACTTCAAAATGTTTGGAATGCCACAGGAAATTAAAAATCTAATCAGCCGGAAAAAAGGATATCATGCATCTTCAGAAGTAAATGGGAAAAAATGTGCCGAATGCCACGGCGAGCATTTCGGACGCGATTTTAAAATGATAAGGTTTGATGATAAAAAATTCAATCACCAGTTAAGCGGCTACAAACTTGAAGGAAAACATGCAACAATAAAATGTGCTGACTGTCATAAAACAGAATTCATAAAAACAAAAATTTCGCAAAAAAAGGGAGATAGTTACCTTGGGCTTGGCACTGAATGTTTATCGTGTCATCAGGATTTTCATCAAAATACGCTTTCGGCAAACTGCAGTTCCTGTCATGATTTGAATGCATTTCGGCCGGCGCCAAAGTTTAATCATTCAAAAACAAAATTTGCACTGACAGGAAAACACCAGACAGTGAGTTGCGAAAAGTGCCATAAAACAGAGCTGCGAAACGGGCAGAAATTCCAGGCTTTTTCAGGTGTTGCCTTTGCAAACTGTACCAATTGTCACGAGGATATTCATCAAAATAAATTTGGAAACGACTGTCTGAAATGCCATACAGTTTTTTCATTTCGCGAGGTAAAAAGTTTGGGTTCCTTTAATCACGACAAAACTGATTTTCCACTTCTGGGCAAACACGTTTCTGTTGATTGCAAAAAATGCCATAAATCTTCTGTTACACAACCCGTAAAACACAAAAGATGTACTGATTGTCATGCCGATTTTCACGAAAAGCAGTTTGCAAAAAATGGCAAATCTCCTGATTGTACTGAATGTCATTCGGTTCAAGGTTTTACTCCATCCTCTTTGGTTTCGAAAAACACAACTTAACAAAATTCAAATTGGAAGGTTCACACATGGCAACACCGTGTTTTACATGCCATAAAAAAGATGAAAAATGGAACTTTGCCAACCTCGGAAATCGTTGTATCGATTGTCACGAAAATATTCATAAGAATTTTATGGATGAAAAATACATTCCTGAAGGTGATTGCAAAACCTGTCATTCAGTTTCAGTTTGGAATGAAATTTCATTTGATCATAAAAAAACTGATTTCGAACTAATTGGTAAACATAAAACGGTTTCCTGCCGAAAATGTCATTTCAAACCGGAGTCAGAGAAAAAACTTCAACAATTTAAATGGGAAAATCAGTTTTGCACCAATTGCCACAATGATATTCATTTTGATCAGTTTACGCAAAACGGAAAAACTGATTGTGAACGTTGCCATACGAATGACAACTGGAAACCTGAGAAATTCGACCACAGCACAGCCCGGTTTAAACTGGACGGAAAACACGAAGGCTTGGCTTGTGTAAAATGCCACAAACCAACGGATTCTTTATTAAGGAATTATATCGTTTATAAATTTAAAGACATATCATGCAAAAGTTGTCATTGATATTCAGTATGATTTTGCTGTTTGGTATTGTAAGTGCTCAGCAAAGTCCACACGGCGATAAGCTGGCGTTTAGTTGCACCGATTGTCATACCACAGAAGGCTGGAAATTTTCGCAGGCAACTGCAAAATTCAGCCACGACCTGACTACTTTTAAACTCGAAGGTCAACACTTTTATACCGATTGTGCAGCCTGTCATAAAACGCTTGTTTTTTCGGAAGCGAAAACAAATTGTGTGGATTGTCATACAGATATGCACAACAATACAGTGGGTCCAAACTGTGCCGAATGTCATACTCCAAAATCGTGGATAGTTAATAATATCACTGAAATCCATCAAAACAGCAGGTTCCCGCTACTGGGTGCTCACAATACTGCTGATTGTTCAGCCTGTCACATTTCTGTTTCAAAACTCGAATTTCAACCACTTGGAATTGAATGTTATGATTGTCACAGGGCAGATTATCAGGCTGTAACAAATCCAAACCATGTGCAAAGCGGCTTTTCAACCAATTGTTTTGAATGTCACAGAATCGATGCTTTTGAATGGTCAGCTTCCGGAATAAACCACGATTTCTTCCCGTTGACAAAAGGACATGCAATTGAAAATTGTGCTGATTGTCACACTTCCGGAATTTCAGTTCAAATCAGCGCAAATTGCTATGATTGTCATCAAAAAGATTATAATTCTGCCATAAATCCTTCTCATCAAAATTCAGGCTTTTCAACCAGTTGTACTGAATGCCACACTACTGATCCCAGCTGGAAACCCGCTGAATTCAGGCAACATGATGCACTGTATTTCCCGGTTTATTCAGGAAGTCACAGAGGAGAATGGAACAGTTGTGCCGAATGCCATACGCAACCTGAAAGTTATAATTTGTTTAGCTGTATCGATTGTCACGAACACAACAAATCGGATATGGATAAGGAACATCGGGGGGAAAATGGATATTCATATAACAGCAACGCCTGTTTTGCCTGTCATCCGAATGGTAACGAAGAAGGTGCCTTTAATCACAATTCAACTGCATTCCCATTAAAAGGTGCACACGCTCAAACCGGTTGTATTGAATGTCATTCAAATGGATATGCCGGCACCTCCATGTTGTGCAGCAGTTGTCATACAAATAAATACAATGAAGCTGTTAATCCGAATCATGTAAATGCCGGAATATCCAATGAATGCGAAGTTTGTCATACCGAGGAAAATTGGGTTCCATCTAATTTCAACCACACCACAACAACAGGTTTCGAGTTGACAAATGGGCACTCGGGCAAACAATGTTCCGAATGTCACAAGGGAACTACAACCGAGCCAGTTCTGATTGTATCCAGTTGTCACCAACGAAGAATTAAAGAAGCTGAAAACCACGTTACACAGAATTTCCCAAAAGAATGTTTGCAGTGCCACACAACTGTAAGTTGGGATGGTGCCGATTTCGACCACAATAAAACTGCTTTCCCGTTAACAGGTTCGCATGTTGCAACCGAATGTTCGGCATGTCACACAAACGGTTATGAGGGAACTTCTACCCTTTGCAGCGCCTGCCATATTGAAAAATACAATACTGCCCAAAATCCAAACCACACGGCAGCCGGAATTTCAAACGAATGTGAAACCTGTCACCAAACAACGGCATGGGTTCCTTCCAATTTCAATCACACCACAACAACTGGTTTTGAGTTGACAAATGGCCACCAGGAAAACAGTGTTCGAATGTCACAAGGGAACTACAACCGAAGCCAGTTCAGATTGTATCAGTTGTCACCAGGCAAATTACAACGAAGCTGAAAACCACGTTGCACAGAATTTCCCAAAAGAATGTTTGCAGTGCCACACAATAACCAGTTGGGATGGCGCTGATTTCGACCACAATAAAACTGCTTTTCCTTTAACAGGTTCGCATGTGGCTACCGAATGTTCAGCCTGCCACACAAACGGTTATGAGGGAACTTCTACTCTTTGCAGCGCCTGCCATATTGAAAAATACAATACTGCCCAAAATCCAAACCACACGGCAGCCGGAATTTCAAACGAATGTGAAACCTGCCACCAAACAACGGCATGGGTTCCATCTAATTTCAACCACACCACAACAACTGGTTTCGAGTTGACAAATGGCCATGCGGGAAAACAGTGTTCTGAATGTCACAAGGGAACTACAACCGAAGCCAGTTCCGATTGTATCAGTTGTCACCAGGCAAATTACAACGAAGCGGAAAAACCATTGCACAGAATTTCCCAAAGAATGTTTGCAGTGCCACACAACTGTAAGTTGGGATGGCGCTGATTTCGACCACAATAAAACTGCCTTTCCCTTAACCGGCTCGCATGTGGCAACAGAATGTTCTGCCTGCCACACAAACGGTTATGAGGGAACTTCTACCCTTTGCAGCGCCTGCCATATTGAAAAATACAATACTGCCCAAAATCCAAACCACACGGCAGCCGGAATTTCAAACGAATGTGAAACCTGTCACCAAACAACGGCGTGGATTCCATCCAATTTCAACCACACCACAACAACAGGTTTCGAGTTGACAAATGGACACTCGGGAAAACAGTGTTCTGAATGTCACAAGGGAACTACAACCGAAGCCAGTTCAGATTGTATCAGTTGTCACCAGGCAAATTACAACGAAGCTGAAAACCACGTTGCACAGAATTTCCCAAAAGAATGTTTGCAGTGCCACACAACTGTAAGTTGGGATGGCGCTGATTTCGACCACAATAAAACTGCTTTCCCCTTAACAGGTTCGCATGTTGCAACAGAATGTTCGGCCTGCCACACAAACGGTTATGAGGGAACTTCTACCCTTTGCAGCGCCTGCCATATTGAAAAATACAATACTGCCCAAAATCCAAACCACACTGCAGCCGGAATTACAAACCAATGTGAAACCTGTCACCAAACAACGGCATGGGTTTCATCCAATTTCAACCACACCACAACAACAGGTTTCGAGTTGACAAATGGACACTCGGGAAAACAATGTTCCGAATGCCACAAGGGAACTACAACCGAAGCCAGTTCCGACTGTATCAGTTGTCACCAGGCAAATTACAACGAAGCTGAAAACCACGTTGCACAGAATTTCCCAAAAGAATGTTTGCAGTGCCACACAACTGTAAGTTGGGATGGCGCTGATTTCGACCACAATAAAACTGCTTTTCCTTTAACAGGTTCGCATGTGGCTACTGAATGTTCGGCCTGCCACACAAACGGTTATGAAGGAACTTCTACTCTTTGCAGCGCCTGCCATATTGAAAAATACAATACTGCCCAAAATCCAAACCACACGGCAGCCGGAATTTCAAACGAATGTGAAACCTGTCACCAAACAACGGCATGGGTTCCTTCCAATTTCAATCACACCACAACAACAGGTTTCGAGTTGACAAATGGCCACTCGGGCAAACAGTGTTCCGAATGTCACAAGGGAACTACAACCGAAGCCAGTTCAGATTGTATCAGTTGTCACCAGGCAAATTACAACGAAGCTGAAAACCACGTTGCACAGAATTTCCCAAAAGAATGTTTGCAGTGCCACAATACATCAAACTGGGAAGATTATAATTTTGATCACAATGCTACAAATTTCCCTTTAACAGGTTCGCACATTGCCACCGAATGTTCAGCCTGCCATACAAGTGGATACGCAGGAACTTCGACACTTTGCAATAGTTGTCACAGCAAAAATTACAATGAATCAGTCAATCCAAATCATTCATCACTGGCGATTTCAACGAACTGCGAAGAATGTCATACAACAGGACCAGGATGGGATCCTGCGTTATTTCCAACACATAATGATTATTATACATTAAATGGAGCACATGCAACTGTTTCAGGAAATTGTTTTTTATGTCACAACGGAAATTATACAAATACACCAAATACCTGTTATGCATGTCATACTTCGGATTATAACAACACGAAAGATCCGGCCCATGCAACTGCACAATTCTCAACAGATTGTAAATCCTGTCACACCGAAAACGCATGGGAACCTTCCACTTTTGATCACGACAACCAGTATTTTCCAATTTACAGCGGAGAACACCGGGGAGAGTGGAATTCATGCGTCGATTGTCATACGCAACCAACTAACTTCTCTGTTTTTAGTTGTATTGACTGTCATGAACACAATAAAACTGATATGGATAACGAACACAGGGGTGAATCGGGTTATGTATATGCAAGCATAAACTGTTTTGCATGTCATCCAAAAGGAAAAGCTGATGATTAAAGTAGTAAGAATCATATTTCCGGTTATTTTGGTTTTGTTACTTTCATTCGGAAGTAATACACATGTACACGCCCAGGAGAAACTCACTACGATCCAGGGAGCTGTTTCGTACATCACCGGACAAAACATTTATGTAAAATTTGAAAACACGGAAGGAATAGAAAATGGAGATTCACTATTCATAAATAAAAATGAAGTATTAATTCCTGTGCTGGTGGTTCAGCATCATTCATCAATTTCATGTCTGTGCAATCCAGTTGGTGATAATTCCTTTCAAATTGGGGATTTAACTGTTGCAAAGATTAAAACAAAACAAAAATCAGAAGTTGCTGAAATACAAATCGAAAATCAAACTGAAAAAGACGTCAGTGAAAAGGTTATTTCCTCAATATCAGAAATAAAATCATTGAGATCAACAACAAAACAAGACATTGCCGGCACACTTTCAATTTCCTCCTATTCAAATTTTTCAAATAGTGAAAGTGATAATTTGCATCGGTTCCGTTATACATTTTCAATGGATGCTCATAATATTTCAAATTCAAAACTTTCGGCAGAAACATATATTTCGTTTTCACATAAATTAAATCAATGGGATCTGGTGCAGGAAGACCTTAACAATGCCCTGAAAATATACAGTTTAGCTTTAAAGTACGATTTTAACAATACCACATCAATGTATGTTGGGCGGAAAATAAATTCAAAAATTGCCAATATCGGGGCGGTTGACGGAATTCAGTTTCAAAAAGACTGGAACCGTTTTTTTGTTGGTGTTGTCGGTGGAACACGACCAGATTTTCAGAATTACGGATATAATTCTAAGTTACTTGAATATGGCGCATACATCGGGCAAAATCAAAAAGTAGAAAATGGGTTTGTACAAAGTTCGCTGGCCTTTTTCGAGCAAAGAAACGATGGAAATACTGACCGTCGGTTTTGTATTTTCAACACAGCAATTCATTTATAAAAACGTAAATATTTTTCTTCATTTGAGCTTGATTTGTATAAAATTGAAATGGACAACCACAAAACACAGTTAGTTTAACCAGTTTGTACCTTTCGCTGAATTACCGCATTTCCCGCAGATTGTCGCTTTTTGGCTCGTACGACAACCGAAAAAACGTGATTTATTATGAAACGTTTAAAAGTTACACCGACGCAATTTTGCAGCAGGCAAGCCGGCAGGGTTTGAGGTTCAGGATAAATTACAGGCCAGTTAATTTACTGAATATTGGAGTGAATGCCGGAACACGGTTTATGAAAAAGGATACACGGAAAACCAACACACTAAACGGTTATGCTACTTATTCAAAAGTTCCGTTAATAAATTCATCCCTTTCCCTGTCAACCAATCTGATGCAAACAAGTTATTTAAACGGACAGGTTTATGGAGCCCGTTTGTCGAAAGATATCTTAAATGGTAAAATCTACGGATCATTGAATTATCGTTGGGTGAAGTTCGATTATGTAAGTTCAGTTTCGCAACTGAAACAAAATATTGGTGAGATTGATTTTTCATATCAATTCAGTAAAAAGCTGTATTTATCGCTTAATTACGAGGCGACTTTTCAGAAAAATGAACATTTCAACAGACTTTATCTTAATCTGAGAGTGAAGTTTTAATTTAAAAATTTATACAAAATGAAAGTAATTGTGATTGTGATTCTGGCGTTGGTTTTTTCATCATGCGTAAAAAATAAAAACGGTGTTGGAATGCACAGTAATGTGACTGCTGATGGAAATAAATTTGAAGTAACAGAAGTAATTCAGGCAAGCAATTATACCTATTTGAAAGTGAAGGAGAAACTGTCAGAAAGGTGGGTTGCCGTTTCAAAACAGGAAATTGGTGTTGGCGATGTTTTTTATTACAACGGAGCCATGTTAATGAACAATTTTACAAGCAAGGATTTAGACCGTACGTTTGATGAGATTTACTTTATCAGTGAAATCAGCAAAACTCCGATTGGCAAAAAAACTATGGGAGGAAACATGCCGGCTCATTCAGGAAAAGTTGAAACAAAGAAACTCAGCACAATAACACTTAAAAAAGAAAAAGACGAAATTACAATTGCTGAAGTTTTTGAAAAGCGAATCGAATTTACTACCAAAGAATTTGAAATCAGGGGAATAGTGGTAAAAATCAACAAACAGGTTATGGGTAAAAACTGGATTCATATTCAGGATGGAACAGATTCAAACGGAGAGTTCGATTTAACAATTACTTCTCAGGATTTACCCGAAATGGGTGATGAAGTAACTTTCAAAGGAAAAATATCGGTAAACAAGGATTTTGGTTCAGGTTACCGTTATGATGTAATTATGGAAGAAGCTGTTTTGGTAAATAAAAAAGCCACTAAACAGGCAATTTAATTGAATACTATGAAAACCTACGTTGGCTTATTTATTATTTTTTTCTTTTTGGTGAGTATTAATTCTGTACAGGCAGGTGTATTCGACAAAGTAAAAGGTAATGCTTCCTTTAAATCAGAGAAAAGCAAAATTATCCCCTTTTCAGAATTAAAATTTACAGATATTGGTGCGGCAACAAAGCCCGGAAAAGCAATCATCAATAAAAATGAATTGGAGTTAATCGCCGGAGGAGCCGATATTTGGGGCAAAAATGATGAGTTTAATTTTGGATACAAAAAACTTGAAGGCGATTTCGATATCAGTGTTCAAATTGTTTAACAAAACCACACCAATATACAAAAGCAGGAATAATGGCAAGAGTTGATTTGACCGATAATTCGGAGCACGTTTATTACCAGGTTTTCCCCGATAACAGTGCAAGAAACAAAAACAACGGAGGTTGCGAATTTCAATACCGTTTGGAAAAAGGTGGCGATATGAAAGCCATTTATCCAAACCCTGAAACCTCAGGAAACAAGTTTGATGTAAATTTCCCCAACACCTGGATTCGGTTAAAACGGATTGGTGATATTTTTGAATCATACACAAGCAACGATAATAAAACATGGAATCTTTACTCCACTTACACACAAAAATTGCCAAATGAATTGCTGGTTGGTCTGGCGGTTACTTCGCATTTCTGAAGAATTTACAACTGCATATTTTCAAATCTGGTTTTGAAAGTAAAAACATTTATCCAGATAGTGCCATTGCATGGGTTAATAGTAAATCCTTAAATCAAATTACTCTTGCCTCGCCTTTTGCTGCTTCTCTCCGCCCTTGCTCTCCGCCCTCCACCCTTTGCCCTCCTCTCCATTCTTCTCCCGCAGAACTCCATCCTATTGAATATTTGTTTATTTTTAAACCGCTAATACCAAAAGCAATTCCACTTGAACAACAAATTTCAAATAGCAGACACAACAGTAAAAACCGCAAACATAAAATTGCAGGTAAACTCTGTATTAATCAAAAATGAAAATGAAAAAAAGTGTAATTGCTTGGGGGGATTAACTAGTTGGCGGTTAATGTATGGTAGCGCCTAGGTACACAGACAACAATAATTTTTCGGTTAGACAGAGGAAACAAAAAATTGAATAGCAATAATATGAAGACAGAACAAAATTAAATTAGCAAACCTTACAACTTGGACAATGGTGTTCACAATTTGCGTTATAGCCTTGTTCTTCATTGGTTTCGTAACAACTGTGACTTTTGACTTAAACGTATTTACTGAACGAACTTCCGATTTCATTTTTTCCTTTATCGGTTTCTCGGCAGTTTTAGTAATTTGCTCTGCGATACTCAATATTAGCTTAAATATTGGACTTATTGCGGACAGCAGAACACAAGACATAAAAGACGATGGACAACGTTTCATTACAAAAAAAATCTTCGGCGTCGTAATTGGACTAGTATTTGGATTGGTAACATTTCTTTTCCTTGGCGATTTCTTAACTCGACAAAATGAAAAAGAATAAACTTGTTAACGAAGCAAACGACATAATTAATCGATATGCTGAGAGCATCAACAAAATTTCCATTGGACTAGCAGACACTTCAAAAGTAAAGGACATACCAGATATTTTAAATTTCCTTTCAAATCAAAAAGGAGAAATTTCCATCTGTTCAGCTTATAGTAAGCGACAAGTTTGACGGACAACTTACATATCTTGAAATAGAACCATATGCAAATAAAGAAGAACTTAAAAAAACCATATTTCGGGAACTCATTTTACAAATGCGAAATTCAAGATTGTGACTATTTAGAGCAATTTTTCACCGGCAAGACAACTGACACTCACTTTTGGACAGAAAATAATGACTACAAATTATATTTCCGTTCAACAAAGACAATAAAAAATTCATTTTGGTATTTACAAAATATGAAAGACAAGGAAAAGTTGGTTCATCCTGACAAGACTAAAGAACTACGAACCGCTAACTTCAGCTACCCGCAAGCTCGGCAGCGGTGGTTTTCTGTGGGCATCTTTCCACTCAGTCTCGCCTTTGGCGAAACAGTCCGCCCCTAAGTGTAGCTTCATAAAATAGCAACCATATTATGGAGACAACAAAGACAAATATTTTAACAACTTCTTTGAGTGTGAAAACTATTGGATTCGGACTCTTCGGGACTATTTTCTTCGGCGCGTTTGCTTATATGGCTTTGCCAACTAGAAAAATGACAGTTGAGGGAGTAAGTTATGAGACAGGAATGTTAATAGTATGGATGATATTTGGAAGTTTTGTTTTTTTTGCCTCTGCCTGTTTTATAATGCTGATGACCGTCAGAACTTTCGTTTTGACTGATAAAAATTTTTTAATAAAAAGACCTCTATTGTTTTTGACTAAAACCATACCATTGGCTGAAATTAAAAGCGTGACAGAAGGAGATTTTAAAATAAATCCCTCACATGCTGGTCGAAACATAAATGTATTTAGTGGAGACAAGACTATAATTGAATTAAAGAATGGTAAAAAAATAAAGTATAATTCGTTTGAAATTTCAGGATATTATATTTTCAATGGAGAACTTCAAAAAGTTAGGAGAAATATTAAGACAAAGAACGCGACTAACGCAAATACTGCATACAAGAATTATAAATATAGCGGCTACGGCTGGCTAATATTTCTTATTGTCCTAACGCTTGGATTAGTTTATGCTTTAATCAAACAACGACTAGAGAAATGATAAAGAAATACAGCCCATAACTTCATCTACCCGTCAAGTGCGGCAACGGTGGCTTTCGGCATGTATCTTTTGGCTCTCTCGCCTTAGGCGACACATTCCGCCCCTACGTGTAGCTTCCTACGTTTTGGGCAAGTTTGTAATCCCGCAAAAAGTAGCAACTTTGTAATTACATTATAAAAATTGACACCATGGAAGTTTCAGTAATAAAAATAGGTAATTCAAAGGGAATCCGACTTAGCAAGACTTTGCTGGACAAGTACAATATCCAGGACACAGTTGAGGTAATTCTCGAAAAGGGACAAATAGTCATAAAACCACTATCAAGACCGCGAAAAGGTTGGGAAAAAGCATTCAAAAAAATGGCGGAGAATGGCGATGACAGTTTGTTGATTAACGATGTGTTTGACGACGAAAACCTCGAAGAATGGAAATAAATCAATATCAAATCATTCTGGTTAATCTCGACCCGACAATTGGGAGTGAGATAAAAAAAACCAGACCGTGTGTTGTGATTTCTCCTAACGAGATGAATAAATTTTTAAATACGGTTGTAATTGCTCCGATGACAACAAGTTCTAAAAATTATCCGACCAGAATTGAAGTTAGACAAGATAGTAAAATTGGATGGATTGTTTTAGACCAAATTCGGACTATCGACAAACAGAGAATAATTAAAGACCTTGGACGATTGACAAAGTCCGAGATAAATGAGCTAAAGTCAGTATTAAAAGAAACCTATGTTGATTGAAAACCAGCCCATAACTTTCAGCTACCCACCAAGTGCGGCAGTGGTGGTTTTCGGTGGGCATCTTTCCGCTCGGTCTCGCCTTAGGTGAGACAATCCGACTCTGCGTGTAACTTCCAACGTTATGCGTTATATTATTGGGCTGTACGTAAATTGACATTGGAACTATGAAAAAACGCCGAATTTTATGAAAAAAAAGATCGTAATAATCTTATTCTTTTTAGTCATTGGAAACATTGATATAAATGCCCAAACCAATCTAAAGGACAATGACGCATTTTGCGATCAATATTCTATGATTGTCGAACTAATTTCAAATGATAGCATTGCCAAGATTGAATTTCCTTTTAAAAATTTTGCTTTCCAAATCGACAGTAAATTATCATTTGGGATTGGATTTCCCTTCATGACGCGTTTTTATATAGCAGAAACCTTAGGAGTTGATCCTAAGAATTTAGATCTCAAAGATTCCGTCGTGATAAAATTGTGGATTGAGACTGAAAAAGAGGATTATAACAAAAGAAAAATTTTCGAAAACTCTTTGTGCTTAACTGAGATTCAGGGAAAAGAAAGTGACGATAATGTCTATTTGAGTTTTTCCAGAAAGAGTGACAAAGTTGTGTTTGTAAACGCTTCAAGGATTTACAAATATCCTAGACATACAAACGGAATATTTTACTTATTCTTCTTTAATGAGAATAACAATATTGATAAAATTTATAGAGATAATTGGATTGAATGAAAACCAGCCCATAACTTTCAGCTACCCGTCAAGTGCGGCAGCAGTGGTTTTCGGTGTGTATCTTTCCGACTGAAGCATGATCTCAATCTTTTCCAAAGTTCAAAACTTTAGAAAAGTTAAAAAACCAAAAATTCTGGCTCTATAAAGATTTTTATCGCCTCTACGTATGAATTATTACCGCAGCGTTGATTTTATAAGACACTCGAAGATAATTTACCAAAGATATTTTACACCACTTGGAAGCAGTTTCTGACCGTCGGAAATTGCTTCCAAGTGCCGGAAGAGTGCTTCCAAAAGCAGTAAATACGGGTCTTTCACCTGAAATGTCATTCTATTCCCCGTACGAGAAGTTTTAAGCTTTTTCAGGATAAATCTTACACTTTCGATCTGAATATTTATGAATGAATCTTTTTTTTAAAAATGTGCCCCAAGTTCCAAAAAAGAAAGTAAGCTCTGGAAAAATGGAAGAACCATACAATTTATGAAAAAGGAAAAACTTTTTTGATTAGTTTTGGAAGTGAAACAACTAAAGCTAAAATCTAAAAACCTGATATTATGACAAAAAATGTATTCTTAATTGTTTTCCTCGCACTATTCTTTATTGCGAATCAAGCCCATTCAAAGGTAAAATTCGATGAAATTCGCACGGCTTCTGATAATGTAATTGTTGCATTCTTTACCAGCGACACGGTTAATATCGAAGAAATTGGAACAACTGTTTTATCGGATTGGAAAATAAACGGGCAGCCGGCAAAAAGCATTCATAAATATGTAATGCAGGCAAATAAATGCAATCATCACATTTATCTTGAAACTGAAAAACTTGTAAAAGGCAGGAAGTACAAAATTGAAACGCCTTTCGGAACCAAAGAATTTGCTTTTGATGAAAGAGAAATATTTTGTGAATCAATAAAAACAAATCAAATTGGGTACAGCGCTTTATCAAAAGTTCGGTATGCAAATTTTGCAATTTGGCTGGGAACAGGAGGTAGCCGCAAAATTGAAGGAGAATTGCCGGGGTTCGAAGTTTTTGAAATTGCAACGGGCAAAACAGTGTTTAATGGCAAATTGAAGGAATATGGCGAAGATATTTCGTCAGGTGGTTTTGTTTATCGCATTGATCTATCCTCCGTCCCCGAGGGTGGCCCGTATAAAATTGCAGTTAAAGGTTTTGGAAGTTCATACGCGTTCGGTATTGGTGGCGAATTCTCAAAAATGCTGGCACACACCATTTTCCGTGCCCAGTACTTACAACGTTGCGGATGCCCGGTTCATGATCCCGATATTCGCAAAGAAGCTTGTCACACTTTAATTTACCGTGTTAATGGTCCAATTGGTGAAGCGAATATTGATGTGGCCGGGAACGAACCTACCTTTAAAATGTACGGCGGATACCATGATGCCGGTGATGCCGACCGCCGGGCCTACCACATGGCCAATCCAGTTTTAAACCTGATGATTTATGAGATTTTTCCTGAATATTTTACCGATGATCAATTTCATATTCCGGGCGATTTTGATGAAAACTACAATATCCTGAATTATGCGAACAAAATCCCGGATATTATTGATGAAGCTGAATGGGGAACACTTGCATGGGAATACCTGCAAAACGAAGATGGAAGCATTCAGTTTGGCACAGAAACCCGTGGCTATCCTGATCCGTTTGCCGCCCCACTCGATTTGGACAAAAAGAAATACGGAACCGTAAAAGTGGATGACCGCGCTACCTGCACCGGCGCAGGATTGTTTTTGCACCTGGCCCGAATTATTCAGCCTTACAAACCCGAAAAAGCAGCTGAATTAATTAAAAGAGGTGAAAAAGCAATGCAAATCAGTTCCGAAAAAATGGCTGAGCCAGAGCAACTGTATTACTACATTCAACATTACCTTTTAACAAAAAATGAAGCTGATCATCAGAAAATAAAAGCGTTATATACAATTGCCGACTCTATGAAAGTGAATCTGACAATCACTCCCGGTTATTCATTGAACGACAAACGATTTGATAATCCGGCATATATTCTGTCTTATATTTTAGCTAAGGATGTTCCAACTGACCCTGTTATTGTAGCATATTTTAAGAAAGCCATTAAAAATGCAGCAGATGCTGATATCGATGAATTGAGAAATCATGCTTTTCCGGTGGGCAACAATCCGGCACAAGGTGGTTGGGGGCACAATGTAAGACAACCACAATATGCCGCTTTGCCTTTGCTGCAATGGCAACTTTCAAAAGACCAAAAATATTTTGATGCTGCGTCAGAACTGATGGATTACAAGACAGGACTCAATCCATTAGGAATTAGCTATATCACGGGGCTTGGATTTCATCAGGTATATAATATCCACGATCGCGAAAGCGCTTATACTGAAAGTTTGGGATGGGGATCGAAACCCGGAATTACTGCATTTGGACCCGGAGTTGTTGGACGGCGAAGCAATGCGAAAGTAATTCCTGCAATGGGCGAATTGCCAAAAGAGCGCCAGTATGTTGACGATAGGGCAATCATCAATTTCAACGAGTTCACTATTTTTGAAACGATGCATTATGATGCGCTTTACACCATACTTTCAGGAGGTGGAAAATGGAATGGAAAAAATCCGTTTGAAATGAATAAATGACAAAAAGATTAAGTTCATTTCGTTTTGGGAGATTTGAAGTCTGATTTATTTGAAATTCGTCAATTAACAAAACATTGGATAGCTACATTTTAACTGATAAAAATTCAATAAAAAAACACGGATTTCGCTACAATAAAAAATATGAGCATACTCCGAAAAGTCTTTTATAATCACTAAAACACCAAAACATGAAATTACACTAAAATACTTCAACCTTATTATCAAGATTTTGTGGGTTTTAGTGCTTTTGAGATTTCGTGGCATTTTCTTTTTTTATGTTTCGGAGCGGACTCAATAATCAAATCAAAAACATCGTGAATTGAGTTTATGTAAAGAAATAAAAAAGGATGTCAGACTTTATCTGACATCCTTTTAACAAAATATTTCTGCTTATTTTTTCCTTGAAAAATACTTTTTACTTTTTATCGTAAACCTGCGTTTCAGTCATATCACCCCATGATGAAGTGGAATTCATTTCAATCACCATATTTCCACCATCCATTTTGTAAACTTCTGTAATGGAAACTTCTCCACCATCCTGCATCGGAATTTTTGAAGTTATTTTTAACGACTTTTTGTCTGCTGCCCAAACTGCAGTCGATTTTTTTTGTGTGTCCATCATCCCGGGATTTACATTCTTTTCCGTCGAGTGTAAATTTATCGTTGGTTGTATATGCCTCACCTTGCCATTCAGCATGTCTTTCAACGCTCAAATCATTACCTTTTTGTGCGATAATAATTTCCTTTGGAGCCATACTAAACTGTTCGCCCAACTTACTTTTCGAACTGTTTAATTTCCAGGAACCGGAAAGATCAACCTGAGCAGATACTGTAACTACGACTAAGACTGCTGCAAGAAATAAAAAAACCTTTTTCATAATAATTTAGTTTTAGATTATAATTTATACTTCGATTAGATTTTTAAACCAAGTTTAATTAACTGATTAAGAGAAATAAAACTGCAGGTAAGATAATAATTTTTTGTTTTAAACAAGTTCATTTATAATAGAAACAATATGCTTTTCGACATAAAAAAAGGTGGATAATTGATACCCACCTTAAATGAATTATTTAATAACAAATTAAATACTGATCGCCTTTTTATTCTTTTCCAACCACGAATCAAAATTCAATAATTCGGGATTAAGTTTTTTAGTAGCATTTATATCACGGGCACCGCAATATTCAGTTTCAAAATCAGCTTTAAACTGAAACATATTTGCCATATCATCAGCACCGGGGAATCCGAAATTACGATAAACAGAAGCCGGAACGTCATTATATTTTACTTCTGTTCCCAAATGTTTTGTAAACGCTTCGGCCATTTGAGCGCCAGTTAAATGTTCGCCAGCTATGCTAATTGTTTTCCCTTGAAATTCAGCACCTGATTTAAATATTGAATAGGCACATTTACCAATGTCTTCAGATGAAATTCCAGGCAGTTTTTTATCTCCCATCGGAAATGTAATTGCCAGTTTACCATCAGGTCCTTTTTGCGGTCCCAATCCAAAATATATGAAGTTTTCCCAATAAAAAGAAGTGTTCAGCAAAGTATATGGCACACCACTTTTTTCAAAATATATGTTCGATTCTCCTTTTGCGTCAAAATGGGGAACCTTATATTTTCCCTGCAAAGTTGGCATTCTGTCATCACTCAACGGAATGAATTTTCGGGTATCTTCAAGAGTTGACCAAATAACATGTTTAACTCCAGCTTCACTGGCCGCTTCAGCCATGTTTTTTGCATGAAGATTTTCCTTTTCAGGTGAGAAATGCTCCCAAAAAAAAGTAACACAATATGCGCCGTAAGCCCCCTTGAAAGCATTTACAAGACTTGCTTTGTCGTCAACATCAGCTTCAACCACTTCGGCACCCAATTTTGCAAGTTCTTTTGCTTTATCTGAATTTGCATTTCTTGTTATAACCCGAGCTTTAAATCCACCATCTTTATCATTTAAAATGGCATTTACAAGCCCTTTTCCCTGTGCACCTGTACCTCCAACAACTGCAATAATTTTACTTTTTTCCATATTTTGAAATTTTTCATTAACAATTAAATTTTGATATATCGGTCAATATATAAATACCTAATCGTCTTTTATTAACAAAAAACAGTTGGGAATGTTTGATTAAAATTATTAGACAAAGCAGTTCGCACACATTGATTTTGAAAAAAATTGGACAGTTTGTCCCATATATAGAATTAGAATTTTATGGCACGAATTATTATATCACTGATTATTAGACAATTAAATTTCTGGCCTCGTTATTGGAATACCTTAACTTCGAAGGGGTAGAATTCTTCTTTTAATGATTGGTTTTATGAAGGGGTTTGTAAATTATCAATTGAATCAAAAGCGTCCAAAGAATTCTACCTCTTTTTTCTTTTAGAAATTTCACAAAATTCATTTCTAATATTTCGATTAATTTTCAACTTGAAGTAACTTCATTGAACCTGAAGAAAGGTCAGTTGATTTTTACAAATTTCATGATCATTGTCTGGTCACCCTCCTGATTAAAATTTGTACAGGTAAATTCAGTTGGACTAATAAATTCAGCATGAAATTCTGACCAAACAACTTCAGGCATAAAATTGAAAACTATTTTTCCTGAGAAGGAATTTTTATTGCTGAAATTGCCAATCCATGTGAAATACCCACCATTTGGGTACAAAAGAAATCCTTTAAACTTACCGTCATTTGAATCAAAACTTATGTTATTGATATAAAAAGGTGATTTTTCCCCTTTTATTACCCTTGAAACTTCGATTACAAAAGCAGCCCCATATTCCCGACATTCCCTCACTTCAAGACTATCTGTACCAACTTCGGCCTGCCACGTACCAACAAATTGTTTGTAAAATTCCATTTGGTTCAGTTTTGCCTGTTTGGGTTGAGCATTCAAATAAACAGTGTTGAAAGAAAATAACAGGATAGTTAAAGTGTTGATTAATGGTTTCATGGCAATATGGTTTAATGTTAATCGATATAACCAAAAATATAAATACAAGTTAAAGCATTTACAAATCTAAATCAATTCCTTTTGTCATGAATTTGATATACAGGAACAAATAATGTTCCCGACTTGAAATGGTTAACGAAAGTAAGGGACGTTTTTTTCTATTTTAAAATAAAATTAGAATTCCCAGGTAACTTTTGCCCCAAACATTTGAGGTGCACTGGGCACAAAAGTTGGCACGCCAAATAAACTGCCTGTATTTCCACCACTTGTAACATATTTTTCGCCGAGTACATTAGTAGCGTAAACCGAAAGTACAAGTTTCGGATCTGACAATTTTAATCCACCGTTTATGTTCAGCAAACCATAAGCATCCTGATCAAGTCCCTCGGTATTTGCATCCGTAAACCAGATATGTGTTTTGAAAGAATAAGAAGGCGAAACATAAAACTGAATGGTTTTGGTAATGTTAAACTGCGCATTAAAACCAGCTGTAAAACTATGTTCAGGAGCCAGGCTGAATTGGTTTCCGGAATATTCCTGCGCCAGACCATCAGTGTTTGTTGAATCGAAAGCTGAATGCAGCCATGCATAATTTCCGAAAAGTTCCAGTTGTTTAACAACAGCAACATTTACAGACGCTTCTGCTCCGTATGTGGTAGCTTTTCCGCCATCAATAACTATGTAATTATTATCCTTCCACGCATTGCTCTGAAAATTTTTGTATTTCTGGTAAAATCCAACAACATCAACAAAAGCACGTTCAAAAAAGGATGCCTTTAAACCAGCATCGAAATTGTTTAAAATCTCGGCATCAAGAATTTGTTTTTCTCCGGTGGAAGTAAATTGCAAAACATTTGGCCGCCGACCACGTGAGTAATTGGCAAATACATTTCCATATTCGTTAAACTTGTATTGCAATCCTGCTTTGCCCGTAACAGAAAGCGTATTTTTACTAATTTCCTGTAAAGCAGATGGTTTAAAAAACAGGTTAGGCGAACTTCCGGTTAAATTTCCCAACATTGAGGGATCGCCGCCAACCATTTCTGCTTCATTATTTAATTTGTACATATCAAAAACTCCACGAACTCCAACATTTACAAAAATTTTACGCGTAAGTTGATAAGTAACTTCCATAAATGCCTCTGCTGATTGATTTGTTGCATTGCTACTGGTTTCCTCCTGATGATTTGTTGGAAGTGGCATTCCAGCTAATGGACCCAACATGGGGTCATTCGGAACAGCAGCAATTACAATCGGTTGTCCATCGGGAGAAACAGGCATTGGCGGTTGAAGAAAAAACAGGCTTGCAAATTGCTGTTCGTTGGGTGAAAACCAATAATTCTGATTGGCTTTTTCGCGCCAGTAGCTTGCGCCAAGCGAGCCAATCAGCCTGCTGTTTTGCGAAAAATTTCCACGAATTTCCTGGTAAAACTGATCAGCACCTGAAGTTTCGGCCATATCAATTGCTGCAGAGGCAGTTCCATCACCATCCCACCGTGCATTTGAGTTTCCT
The DNA here is from genome assembly GCA_016705335.1 of Draconibacterium sp. GTDB lineage: Bacteria > Bacteroidota > Bacteroidia > Bacteroidales > Prolixibacteraceae > Draconibacterium. The sequence goes on from JADIYN010000013.1 coordinate 84,427, forward strand.
TTTCGGTATGAAGTTATTGAAGACCAGGAAGTATTTTCGTTGATATAATATTTATAATTTAATGTTGCGTCAAAGAAATCCTTTCCGGTTCCCAGGTTTTTGCCTTGTTCAAGCGATGCGACCCCGCTAAATACATCAGTTACCCCATTTTTGTTTGGAAACTGTTTGCTCATAAATGCAATTCCGGGAGTATCATCTTTCTGGTAATTCAAAACCAAATCGATTTTGTGGTTCCAAACCGGAACAAATCGGGCTGAAAATCTTCCAGCAACAGTATTTTTTCCATTCAAAGTTCCGCCAAAGGTATTTTCGACATAACCATCACGTGCACTATAAATTCCGGCTGCACGGACAAAAAGTTTATCTTCAATTACAGAGACATTTACCGCCGCACGAAGTTCCTTTTGCTTGTAACTTCCATAACCGGCAGTTACTGTTCCTCCGGTTGAATTGGTAGGCATTTTACTTATAAAATGCACAGCGCCCGTTGTGCTCCACGACCAAACAAGGTATTTTGCGGGCCTTTTAAAACTTCAACCCGTTCCATATCGAAAAGTTAATATTCAAACGTTCAATTGTGTTTGCAGTAACCGCAGAAATTGCTGCCGGTACATCAAGGATTTGCTGTTCACGTTTTTGTGCAAATACTGTAACCGGTTCAAGATGAATATTATCCTTTGTCAGCATAATATCTTTGTAATTCTGACCATTACGAATTTCCAAATCGGTAGTATGTGTTTCAAATCCAACAAATGAAACCCTGATACGCGCTTTTCCTGTAACTAAGTTTTCAATAATAAATTCACCAACTTCATTTGTATTCACCCCTTTTATAGTTCCGTCGATTGTAACACTCGCACCGGCGACAGGGTTTTCATCTTCATCATAAACCGATCCGCGTAAAAAACAACAGGTAATTGTTGCGAAACCTGTTCTACATCCTGTATTTTCGTTTTACTTTACCCTTTGTTTTGGATTGACCTAAAAAGAAGTGATTGTTACAATTGAAAGGATTACAATTACAAAAAGTTGTTTCATGGCTTAAATGTTAATTCTTGAAAATAAACGTGCGATTTAAATAAAATTGTTTTGAGGCAGTGTGATTTTAGTTCCAAATTTTAAAAAACATAATATTTCGTAACAATAGCTTAATTTTTTTTTACTGAATAAACCGGCATCTTTAACCAAATTGAAAACTCATCCATACTGTCTTGTGCAGCTTGCTGGGTTTTACAACTCTTTAACGGAAATGCTGGTTTTTTTGATTTGTTGACAAGGTAAACCCTGAAATCGTTTTTTGTTGATAGACTTTCACGGTTTGAACGACTGAAAGTTTTATAAACTTTTCGCATTGGGACAAGTGTTAGCCCCTTGTATTTTTCGAGAGATTCCCAGTTTCCCCTCCTCAAAAATCCAAATACCATGTAATATGGTTTTATCATCCGTTTATCAGTGTCAATCTCAATTCCCGAATAGGTGAACAGCAAAAATGCTGCAATTAAAAAACTTAGTGTTCCGAATATCCAGTGATAGGTAAGCATCAGAATTACAGTAACTGCAAAGAAAGTTGCACCCATTATTACAAGTGGACCACTAAATGTTCTTTCAATTTTATTGTCGATTAGCATTATTATACCGATTATTCAAGTTTCAATTTTCTCCTTTCAATGTAACTGTGCCACAAAATATAGGTAGCCACCGACTGAAAAGGACTGAATTTTTTCATAAAACTAACGATTTCTTCTTTTGAAAAAGTAGCTGGAACAAGGTCAAGTTCATAAACTGATTTTATGGTTGCCAAATCGCCCGGGGGAAAAATATCAGCAAAATGAAGACTCATTAACAAATACATATCAATAGTCCAGTTTCCAATACCTTTTAATTTTATCAGTGTCGATCTGATTTCATGTTCCGATAAATTATTCAGCTCATTTAAATCAAGATTACCGGATATGATTTCGACGGCAAGATTTCTTGTATAAATAATTTTTTGCCTGCTAAAATAACAAGCCCTCAAATCGTCCTCATTTAGATTGACAAAATTTTCAGGAGTTACCATTCCAATCTTTTCAACGAGTTTGTTGTAGGCAGCCTTTGCCGAAGCAAGCGAAACCTGCTGTTCTAAAATGGTGAGTATTAAAGTGGCAAAATTTGGTTCGCGGTGCCAAAAAGGTGGGTAATCAAACTTCGTAATTACAGGTTTTAACTTTGGTTCGATATTTACACACCAACCACATAATTCTAGAAAATGTTGTTTGTTTTCGATTTTGGTCATTCTTCAAAATTAGGAATCAAAAAAGTTGAAAGATATTTACACGGATAATTATACCAAATAAAAAAATAAGAAAGTATTCCCTGAAAATGCTGCCATTTGAATACTTTCTTATTTACTAAAAATCACCCGCATTTTAACGGGGAGTACATTGAAATACCAAACAAACAATGCTTAAATATCAGAATAATCAGTTGGATTACACATCCATTTATCAATGTGCGACACTGTATTTTTATATTCTTCCATGCCTGAAAGTTTTTTCCAATCGGGGTGATCGCGAAATAATTTCCAATGATCTTCGTTCGACTGCATATTTTCGTAGCTTGTCATATACATCAGGTTTGGCATTTGGCTTCCCGAAATTACTTCGCCATAAAACACTGCATTTGCACCAATACTTTTAAATATTCCGGTTTCACCGCCTTCGTTAAACATTTCAACTTTTTTAAGGTAAATTTTTTCGGTTGCACTTTGGTAACTGCGCAACTCAAATATTTGTTCGCTTTTTGGAGTTGTAAATTTTGGCACAAACAAATCGGGTTGTTTAGCAAATGCTTTTAACAAAATCGATTCAATCCGTTCGTATGGCGGATTATCAAACGCAGCATTAATATAACCGGCAGCACCCGATTGGTATTCCTTGTCTTTTGATAAGCTTGTCTCAATTTTTTCAATTTGTGACATTTCTTTTAACGGGATTAATACAAAAACTTTTGTACCAACTGCAGGGTCATCAGCTTTTGGTTTGAAAACTCCAACGGTAGCAATTCCTGCCCGGTGCATTGCCGGAATGTAGGCGGTTTTCAGGTAGTTGTCAATGCTTTTTTCCTGGTCAGCATTTTTAATTGTATAAACTTTTATCTGATAATAATCACGTGCAGAAAGTGTTGAACTGATCATAAATACCAGAAAGAAGACCAAAACTGACAATAATCCTGAAACTGATTTTTTTGTTGATTTCATAACAATTTGATTTAGATTTTTTGGTTTAAACTGAGGTGAAAGTAGTGAAAATTTGAAAAAGAATTGCCACAGATTTATAAATTATAATTGCCACAGATTCACAGATTAAAAAACTTTATTGTTAAAATTCATTCGGATGGACGTTAATTTCTTTGCATAATGATTTTCCCCTTCGTTTTAACATCACTGATAAACCTGGAAATCTGCCGTTTGTATTGCGGAATATAAAATTCATTGTGTGCTTCACTCAATAACTTTTTCAGTGGAATTTCATTTGGAACTTTTGAAAGATCAATTTTTTCGAGATTTTCTTTAAACGCCTGATCACCCGGCAACCAGTGATTTCTGTCTTCGAAAGTTTTGTAGCGGTATTTCCCAAAATCGCTCATATCGTAACACTTCCACAATTTGCGCAACCTTAAAATTTCAGAAATATTAATACCCGACGGGTCGTTTTCAAGTTCAAATCCATCGTAATCTGAGTAAGGATCATCTTTCAAAAATCCGTCAAGTTTGAGTTTTATATTTTGCTCCTGTTCAGTCCATTTAGATGGAAAAATTCCTTTCATTTCGTCGAATTGCGAAGCTTCTGTTAATCCGAAAGTAAGTGTGTGGATTGACTCTTTTTGCAGATTGAACCGTGTATTCCACTGAATTGGAGTTAAAGGAGAGGTTGCATTTTTTACTTTTTTAGGTGCTTTGAAAAGCTGCCCGCCTTTGTCGTTTGGTGAAATTATAAAAACTCCCATGTCCCGCGCGTTTGCAGCAGCAACAGCTTTTTCATTCCGCTGGTTGAAATAGTAATAATGCAGGTTTACAAATTCAAATAAACCTGTATCAATGGCTTTAATTATCGTATTTAGAGGAGCATGTGTGCTGAATCCAACATGTTTTATAATTCCCTCTTCTTTCATTTTCAGCAACTCTTCAACCGGACCACCTGTTTTACACGCCTGCTGCATAATTTCATCGTTGTTCATTCCATGCCAGCCATAAAAATCGAGATAATCAGTTTGTAAATCTTTGATTTGAATTTCAACTTTTTCACGAATTTCGGCTGCGCTAAAAAAATGTCCTTTTGTCATCAAATGATAGGAATTGCGTGGGATTTTCAACTCTTCATTTAAAACTTTGCCATAAACTGTTTCACTTTTTTTATAACCCCAGGCAGTTTCAATGTGGTTTATACCTGCTTCAAATGCCAGTTGAACAACTTCACGACATTGTTCAAAAGTTGCTTCAGGGATTTCGCGGCGTGGTTCTTCCCAGCCATTTTTAAACCGCATCCCTCCCAAAGTAATTACACTGAGAAGTTTTTCAGTTTTCCCAAAACGGCGATATTCCATTCCCGGCTTATTATTTAGTATTTCCAAAGCAGTAAAATTTAGTTTCTGAATAAACAAAGTTTTATTTTTTGTTTTGCTAAGATAAACACCCAAACAAAATAGTTGTTCGATTTTTTTTGAATTAACAGGTTGCCGTTAAAAGCGTTTTGGCAGCGAAAATAAAAAAATTCTGAAGTAATAAATATTGTAATTTTACCCTTGCCTGTTAAAAATGAAATTCAATATGAAAAAATTAAAAATTACTTTAATGATTTTGTTTTGTGCTTTGTTCGCTAATTTTTTGTTGGCAAACAATTTTTACGAAACAAAAACTGCAAAGATAAACGGTGACGAAAAGGTGCGGTATGTGGACAAGATCTTTGAAAATATTACAATTCAGAAGGATGTAGTTTTTGGTGAGTCGGTTACTTCAACAGGAACAAAACAAAACCTTGCTCTCGATATTTATTCTCCTGAAAACGATAATTTGGAAAACAGGCCCGTAATAGTTTGGATTCATGGAGGTGGTTTTAGGTTTGGAAACGATAAAACCCAATCGTATATAGTTGAAATGGCCAAACGATTTGCCCTAAAAGGATTTGTTTGTTTAGCAATTGATTACCGGTTAAGAGAAAATCCAAAAGATGATCCCAAAGGCACTATTTCCGATGCAGTGGAAGATGCGGTTAAAGGACTTGACTGGCTTCGGGAAAACGGGAAACTGTTAAAAGTTGATGTTTCGAAAATAATTATTGCAGGTGGTTCAGCGGGAGGAATGCTCGGTTGCAATTTGTGTTTTAATGACAGACCTGACAACAAAAATGATAAAAAAGGAGTTGTGGCATTTGTTGATTTATGGGGAACTCCCGATGAAATTTGGGGCCAACTGGATATTGATAAAAACGATCCGCCAACGATTATTGTACACGGAACTGAAGACAAACTTGTTTCTTACAGCAATTCAATTCAACTGACTGAAAAATTAAAATCAATGCAAGTAACACACGAATTGATTACCATTAAAGATGCTGGCCATACTCCGGTTAAATATATCGATGAATTTGAAAAGAAAATTGCGGATTTTCTGTTTAAATTAATTCTTTAAAATGTTTCAAATCCGAAAACAACAGGTTCAACCTAACGAATAACACCTTCGACCTTTTAAAATTTCATGGCTGCATGCCCCGACTTATTTTTGACTCATAATTTAATAAGTCATTCATTTAAAATTAAAAAGTCATGAAAACAAAAGTTCTGCTGGTAACAGCAATTATGTTGGTTTCTCTTTTGAACACCAACGCACAGGAAAAAGAAAAACATTTTGGATTTGAATTGAGTAGTGGTGCTTCGATTGCCGTAACAAAACCCGGGAGCACAACACTAAATCCCGGTTTTGGGTTCGAAGGTATTTTTCATTACAGTTTTTTGCCACACACCGGAGTTTATGCAGGTTGGGGCTGGAATTGTTTTGGAGCCGATGAATCGTTTGCAGGAAACGATGTTTGTTTCGAAGAAACCGGATATGTTTTGGGACTTCAGTTTAAACACCCGATTGGAGAAAGTGCAGCATCGTATTATTTAAGGGCAGGCGGTTTGTACAATCACATCGAAATTGAAAATTCAGATGGCGATATTACCCACGACAGTGGTCATGGATTGGGATGGCAGCTTGCAGGTGGAATTGAATTTGATCTCGGTAAAAACTGGAGTTTAACTCCCGGTGTAAAATTCAATTCATTAAACCGTGATGTTGAAAACGAAGGAGTAAATGTGCCGTTGGATTTGAATTATCTCCAACTTCGCGTGGGCATCATTAAAAAATTCTGAAACGCCACAGTTTTATTGGTTTTTAGGGAATGCAAAAATTCGTGTTCCCTAAAAACCTGATAAGACATAAAGGATTTTGATTATCGATTCCGGATTCTGCAAACCTGAAACCTGATTCTTGATTCTTGATTCCGGATACTTAATTCTTGATTCTTGATTTTAATGTCTCAATTCTAATTTAGTATATTTAATGCTTAAATTTTGGGAAATGATCTTTCGACAAATACACCGTCTTTTCTCGTTTAAAAAATTACTGATTTTATTGATTTCTCTTTCAGTGGGAATTCAAATCATTGTAATTGTTTACAATCATTTTAGTGGATATTATGTTCTCGAAAATGTGCAACATTTCTTTTGCGTTTGTTGAGAGGAACATCGCTCAGTTTATTAGCCAGCTTTTTTATTGCCTACCCCGATTTATTTATGATTCAGTATTTAAACAAAACTTGTCAGTGGAGCCGGAAAATTATTCAACGGATTACTTTCCAGTTTTTCTTTGCGATTAGTTTGGCTGTACTAATTTCGATTTTGTTTACACTTTTTGCACATTCAATAAAAGCCTATGAACGGGATATTATGAATGTACTTGTGAATAACGCATTAATTTTTTCGGTGGTAAATATTCTGGTTATGGCAATTCTTGAAGGTTGGATTGCGTTTAATGAAAGCCGTCACGCCAAACAAATTGCAGATAATTTACAGGCCGAACTTTCGCAAATTAAGTTTGAAGTACTGAAAAGCCAAATCAATCCACATTTTATGTTCAACAGTTTAAACGTTTTGTCAGGGTTGATAAATAAAGACGTTAAAAAGGCCCAGCAATTTATCGATGAGTTTTCGCACATTTACCGCTATGTTTTGGAAACCATTGAACAGCCTGTTGCAACTGTAAGTAAAGAACTGGATTTTACAAGATCGTACCTTTTTCTTCAGCAAATCCGCTATGGAAAAGACTTAAGTTATTCAATAAATATTCCGGCTGATTTGCTCGATTTATTTCTTCCACCCCTGTCGCTACAGGTAGTTTTGGAGAATGCAACCAAACACAATATTGTTAACGAAACAAAACCGCTGTACATTGAAATTTATAACGAGGGGCTTTTTCTTATCATCAAAAACAACATCCAACCCAAAATATCAAAAGGAGTTTCAACCGGACTGGGACTAAAAAACCTTGTAAAACGATATGCATTGATTTCTGACAAAGAACCTGAATTTAAAGTAAAAACCAATCATTATATTGCCTCACTTCCATTAATAAAACCTGAAACCGATGAACGTACTAATAATTGAAGACGAAATTTTTGCCGCCGAAAAACTGGAAGATATGTTGCTCGAAATCGATCCAAAAATCAAGGTTTTAGCAAAACTGGGATCGATAACCGAATCAGCAAAATGGCTAATGCAAAACAATGCCGATTTAATTTTTCTTGACATTCAGTTATCCGATGGAATCAGTTTCAGTATTTTTGAGCAGGTATCGATAAATACACCTGTAATTTTTACAACGGCGTACGACCAGTATGCAATTCGTGCGTTTCAGCTAAACAGTATCGCATATTTGTTAAAGCCAATCCGCACATCAGAACTTGCTGAAAGTTTAATAAAATACAAATCGCTAAAGTCAGCTTTTCATATCGATTTCGAAACACTTTTAGCAAATATTCAGGGGAAAGAACCTGGTTATAAAAAACGTTTTCTGATACAGATCGGAGAAAAAATAAGAAAAGTGGAAGTGTCGGAGACAGCCTATTTTTACTCGCTCGACAAAGGAATTTACCTGCAAACTTTTGAGGGTAAATCGTACCCTGTTGAATTTACTTTGGATAAACTTGAAACCATGCTCAACCCGGCTTCATTTTTCCGCATTAACCGCAAATTCATTGTAAATATGGATTCTATTTCAAAAATGGTGGCATATTCACGGGGACGCGTAAAACTTGAACTCAAACCAAAACCCGAAGATGAATTTGATACAATTGTAAGTATTGATCGTTCAGGTGATTTCAAAAAATGGTTGTCCGACTAAATGAAACAGAAATCACTAAAACTTTTGGCCGCAACATTCTTTGCCAGTGGAATCTGGGACACAATCGCCGGCATTAACTACTTGTTTTTTATTGGTACCGGACGAAAAATAGACAATCCGGAAATTCATCCGTTTTTTGCTGTTTTTCTGGGTTCATTTTTTATTTGTTTTGCTTATTTACAATTTCTATCAGCCTTAAATATAAAACGATACATTTTTAATGTAGGATGTTTGATTATTGGAAGAGTGTTTTATGTTGTTCAACTTTACTTTTTATCTTTTTTTTACTGAAGGGTTTCCAACAACCTTTTGGTTTACGGGAATAATTGACGGCACATTTGTAATTTTATATCTGATTTTTGCTTTCAGAAGTGGATTTGAACTGCGTGATTTATTTTTGCCAAAAACTTCGTAACTTGCTTATAAACAACTAAAACAATATAAAATGGCTATTCCAACTACAAGAACAAAGGAAGCTGCAGTAATTTCGGTTAATCCTGATTTATGCACAGGTTGCGGAACTTGCGTAAATATATGCAGCGATTCAAGTTTAATGATCGAAAATAATATTGCGGCCAAAAGTGATTCTTCAGTTTTTGGTTGTATTGGTTGCGGGCATTGCATGGCAGTTTGTCCAAACGGAGCAATCGAAATTTATGGCAGGGAAATAAGCCCTGATGATTTATTTGAATTACCTCCCAAAGAAAAGTCAGCCGGTTACGAACAACTTTTATCACTGTATCAGCGACGCAGAAGTATTCGCAAATTTAAAGACAGAAATGTCGAACCCGAAATAATTGAAAAAATTCTTTTGGCAGCTAAAACTGCACCCATGGGTTTGCCCCCTTCGGATGTGCATGTAATGATTTTAAACGGAAAAGAAAAAACACTTGCATTTGCCAAAGATTTCAGCGATTTTCTGAATTCGATGAAATGGTTTGTTTCTGGTTGGTTTTTGTTATTAATGCGTCCATTTTGGGGAAAAACCAACGACGAAATGTTTAAGGGATTTATTCGCCCTCTGTTTAAAGTTTACACCGAAAAAATGCGGGATGGAATAAACGTTGTAAACTACGATGCCCCTTTGCTGATGTATTTTTACGGTTCACCGTTTACCGACCCGGCCGATCCAATTATCGCGGCAACTTATGCGATGATTGCAGCCGAATCGCTGGGGCTGGGAACCTGCATGCTTGGAGCAGTGCACCCGTTTATTCAAAATGGGAAAAGTGCTGAGAAGTTTCGCGAAAAATACAACATAAAATATAAGTCGAGGGAAGGATTAATTGTTGCTTTTGGTTATCCGGCCGAACATTTCAGAAAAGGCATCAGACGCACTTTTGCTGCGGTTAATATGGTAAATTGAAAAGTTACTGTTTGAACAAAACGATTAAACAAAACAACTGGTAAGTATTCAATCTGAAATTAACCAGTCACAAAGTTTTAACCAAATGTCAGGCATTTATTTCGATAACACTTCCCTGAAAAATTTACCTTGTCTTGAAGGTGTAAAATTCCAATCGGTAATTAAAGTGGGTGGCCAGTTGGGATCGAAACACCAAACTGTATAGGAAATACCTTTTTGATCAAAGTAATTTATGATTGCTTCTCCATAACTTTCGTCGGAAATGCATGGAATATGCGCGCCTCTTTCGTCGGCTCCCATAAAACCAAATTCAGTTGCAATTACCGGGTATTTATCAGCAACACTTCCCCAGTCTTTTTCCCATTGCGGTTCCCAGGGTTTGTCGCGTTTTTGCGGATATGGATGTGAACAGTATGCCACATTTTTACGGTTGACAGGATTTTCAATTACTTCATCCAAAAAATAGCCCCAGTTCATTCCTGCAACCAAGTAAATTTTTTCGTTGTCGGTTTTTACAATTTCGTCAATTAGTTTTTCCAAAGTTGGTTTCCACGAACTCCAGCTCAATTCGCCCAGTTTGCCACCTTCGTTTGTAGGTTCATTAAACAATTCGTAAACGGCAACAGTTGAATTTCCCTTGTATCTTTTTGCAACAGTTTTCCAGAATTTAACTGTTTCATCCATTGTTGTATTATACATTTTATTGGAGAATTTCTCTGTATTCAAATTTCCAATCGAATGCCAATCAATAATTACATACATTTCAAGTTCAGTAGCCCAGTTTACGCCTTTATCAACCAATTCGAAGTAGGCATCCCAGCCACGGTTGTTGAGAGCGGTTGGATGAACTGCAAACCTTACCACATTGCATCCCCAGTTTTTGCCTCCTGAAAATAGTTTTTATTCCACTGCCCGTTTTTTTCAAGTTTGTCGGGGTCGGAAAAACTCACACCTTTCAACCTGATTACTTCCCCCTTTTCGGTGACAATATTTTTCCCTTCAACTTTAATTTTGGGCAGGTTTTTGCATTCCGAAAACATTGATGTACATAGGAATACGCAAATTATTGAAATGATTAATACTGATTTCATAAAATTTTGAGATTGATAGTGACTGATTGAGACAATTAGTGATTATAAAAATTTACTGATTTTTCTCTTTTCCTCCACAAGGGGAGGTCAGGAGGGGCTTTTACCGATTCCAAACTTTTGCCAGTTCTTTAAAACACGCGGCTGATTTGTCCATTCTTTCAGGATTTCCGGTTCCCTTGTAACTTCTCATAAATCCTTCGGCTGAGCCCCAAACCGTTTGCATCATGCCCATATATTTTGGTTTTGTTTCTTTTGTAGCTCCCTCAATAAACAAACGCATCATTTTCTCCTGTTCAATTGCATTTTCAATATTCTGCCATGGACAGGTAATAACACCCAAACCTTTTGATGCAAACAAAACTGCAGTTGGATCAGGACGTTCATAATGCCAGTCGCAAATAACAACGTCTTTCGGAATCATATCAATCGCGCGGTGTGTATTGTTATAACTTCCTTCCCATAAACCAATTCCTGTTGTTTTTCCATCAATTAACCTGTCGCCCCAAATCCAGAGCTTGCGATTTTTTTCATTTAAATGATTTCTGATTTTTGTGACTTCGCCTGCAAACAATTCAGCTTTATCGTGCCCGTAGCAGCGTTTGCAATTTTCGTGACCAATGTAAAAAACCTCATCCAATCCGGCATGATAAGCATCGCTTTCAAAAGCATCGCAAATCTCGTCAACCAAATCGAAAACTACATCGTGTACTTCCGGGTGCAGTGGGCAATAACTTTTACAGTACAAACCATCAGGATTGGGCCATTTGTATTCTTCATCTTTTGGAAGCTGAATATCCGGAGTTTCATCAAATTGCGGATATACTTCAAGCAGTTTGCCCAACTTCCCGTGCCATGACTGGTGCCCGAAAAGATTTATTTGCGGAATTAAACTGATATTATGTTCCCGGCAAACTTTTACAAGTTTTTTTACATCACTTTCCGAATACGGATTGCTGCCAACCAACTCGGGGTGCGACTTAAACTGATACTGGTATTCGATTCTCAGAATCAGCACATTTAATCCAACAGGTGCAAGGTCGGATTCGATGAATTTCACAAACTCATCAACATTGGCGACTGATGGAGCAGCTACACATAGTCCGCGAACTGCATAAGGTTGCTGAGCTTTTGAACTGAGAATAACGAAAGTTAGGGCGAACATGAAAAGCAGAAATCGTTTCATTGGTTTATTATTTTAGTTTTAATCGAAAATCAGATTGCAATTTAAACAACTTTTCCGGTTTTGGATAAACGTTTTTAACTAACTGTTTTCAAAAAACTCTTGCACCTTTTCAATCATTTCCTGTTTTGAAGTTTCCTCTAAAAAACTTGCTTTAAACGAATTTATGGCGAGTAAAGCAATTTCTTGTTTCGAAAGATTTAGCGCTTCAGCCACCGACAGAAAATTTTCGTTTATATATCCGCCAAAATAGGAAGGATCATCGGAATTAACTGTTGCTAAAAGTCCTGCTTCGAGCATTTTTTTCAGGGGATGCATTTTCAAATCGGTAACCACTTTTAGTTTTAGATTTGAAAGCGGACACACTGTTAACGGAATTTGCTGACCAATCAATTTCTGAATTAAATTGTCATCATTCAGCGAATTATTACCATGATCGATGCGCGAAACCTTCAATAAATCAAGCGCTTCCCAAACATAGTCAGCCGGGCCTTCTTCACCGGCATGTGCAACAGTTTTAAAACCTTCTTTTAATGCCATTTCGAAAACCCTTTGAAATTTTGAAGGTGGATGCCCTTTTTCTGATGAATCGAGCCCGACTGCAAAAATCAAATCTTTATAATTCAGCGCCATTTCAAAGGTTTTAATTGCATCGTCTTCACTTAAATGACGGAGAAAACACATGATCAGATTTGAAGTTATTCCCCATTCTGTTTGAGCTTCTGTTAAAGCCCTAGAAATACCGGAAATAACTGTTTTGAATTCAATCCCACGATTGGTGTGGGTTTGCGGGTCGAACATAATTTCGACATGAAGTACATTTTGCGAATGTGCTTTTTCAAGATATGCACGTGTCAATTCGTAAAAATCAGGTTCTGTAATTAAAACTTTTGCGCCGGCATAATAAATATCAAGAAAGCTCTGAAGGTTATTGAATTTATAAGCCATTTTTAATTCTTCAACCGATTGGTACTGAAGTAAAATATTGTTTCTTGCGGCTATTTTAAACATCAATTCCGGCTCTAAAGTACCTTCAATGTGTACATGCAGTTCAGCTTTTGGAATTGCTTTTACGAATTTTTCAATTGACATCTGTTAATAAATTTACTGGAAAAATAAAGCAAATATTGTTCACTGTTTTGATTTTCGGGCGGGCGTTTTTTTGAGATCCAAAATGTGGGAAAGTACAAGATCAAAAAGTAAAAGCACCATTATAAACACGATATTTAAACCCATGCTCACAATAATCAGAAAGTAAAATCCGGATAAATATTGATTTATCTGCATGAAAAAAGTAGTTGCAAAATTGCCCATCCAAAGTGTCACGATATTAAAAAGAAGCAGGAGAATCAGAAAATAAAAAAATCCACGGAAAGCCCCTTTAATATCCGGCCCGCTTAAAGTTATTGAACTTCCGATTGCATAAAACAGGTAAAAGAAAAGTACTAATTTCCACCAAACCGATTTTGGTCCTGTAAAAATCATTTGAAAAAATTGCCAGACACCGCTGCCTATGCCTGATACAGCATTTATTACTGACTCAAAACTTCTGAAAATATCAATACTAAAAATGACTCCGTATTTATTTGCAATACTAAAAATATCAATATCAAAAAGTAGCCAGGTTACCACCAAAAGCAAGAATGAACCTAACAAAACGGGACCTAAACCGATAAAAAAATTGCCCAAAGTTTGGTAAGGATTTCCTTTTGTGTAGCTGTGTTTTACATGCCCCAATGATTTGCCTGAACCGGGAGTAAACAGTTTGATTTCAGAAATTTTGTGAGCGAATATGATTGCAAAAATGGCATGCCCCAATTCGTGTATTGAAGTTCCCAGCCAACCAAAAACATACAGATAAACTTTTTGTCCGAGTACCTTGTAACTTAAATTTTCATTTTCCCGTGAAATGAAATTCATTATTCCAGCCAACAATGCAATTGGGCCAACCAAAATCAGCAATTGCAAAAAAGTGGCAATTCCGGCTTCTAACAAATAGTCCCAAATTTTTAAAAGTGTTTCTTTCATGCAGTCTGAAAAAATCTGATTTCTAAAAAAACCCTGAAAGCATAGAAACTTTCAAGGTTTTATATTGTAACAGGCAAATTCCGATTCGCCATTATTTATTGCGATTCGAAAATCGAAATGCGATTTCTTAAAAAGCAGTAAAATCCCATTTTCCACGAATCGGACGCGAAAGCATCATATTTGCATAATTGTCGCCTGTGAATTTTTCTGCAATTGGATCCCACAATAACGGGCGTTGCAATTCATAAGCTATATTGGCAATATTGCAAACCGCTGCAGTGCTGTGCCCAATTGTAACATCAGAAATTGGTTTTGAGCGTTTTTTCATCGCATCTACCCAGTCCTGATAATGATTATCACTGAAATACACGCGTTTATCCGTTGATTTTAAATCAGCTTTGGCAAGTTTTTCATTTGGGAAAGTCCGCAGAAAATCGCGACTCACTTCAATTCTACCTTCAGTTCCAATAAACTGAACACCATTTCCATCTTTTTCGCCACCCCATATTTTATGGTTTATCCGTGTTCCATTGTCATAAATCATTGTTAATCCGTGACTTTGCCCGGGTTCAGAAGGTGGTAAAAGCTGAACGGGAGCTGATCCGTCTTTGTCCATCGCCCATTGAGCAATGTCAAACATGTGTGCGCCCCAGTCGGTAATCAAACCACCGCCAAAATCGCGGTAACCACGCCACCATGCCCAGGGTGATTTATGTGGGTCAGCTGGCGCCAAATCTTCGTGAAAACCACGGTAAAGTGATGGTCCAACCCATTCGTTCCAGTCTAATCCTTCGGGAACCGGCTGAGTTGGCAAATCACACTGTTTTATTGGTTCGCCAATGCTCACGTTAATTTCTTTGATTTCGCCAATATATCCGTTGCGTACTAATTCAACTGCATGACGGAAATCGCGCCACGAACGCTGCATATTTCCTGTTTGGAAAACGCGGTCGTATTTGCGGGTAGCCTGCACCATTGCACGGCCTTCAGCAACTGTTAAAGCCATTGGTTTTTCGCAATAAATGTCCTTGCCGGCTTTAGCAGCATCTACAACTATTTGAGCGTGCCAGTGGTCGGGAGTTGCAACAACAACTGCATCAATATCTTTGCGTTCAAGCAATTCACGGTAATAATGGTAACCGTCAACTTTCGCATCTACACCTTTGTCGCTGTTATTCTTTTTGCTGCTACAACAAACATGTCCAATTTTCTTTTATAAACATCACTGGCAGCTACTGCAACTGTTTCTTTACATGCGCCAATGCTGTTTAACAAAGTGTAAACCTGTTTTCCGTTGCCAATGTAACCCAGGTTAATTTTGTCGCTGGCAGCAATAAAACCATTTCCACCCAAAACATGGCGCGGAATTACTGTAACCGCAGCTGCACCAATCGCGGTTTTACCGATAAAGTTTCTTCTGTTCATTTTTGTCATTTTTTTAAATAGTATTTTATTGATTTATAGAATTATAGTATCAGGTATTTTAGTATCAAGTATCAAGACAGAAAGTAACACGACTTGATTTTTGGACTTTGAATATTGGTTATTTATCATCTTCTTTCCCTTAAACTTTGTCCCGTTAGCTATCGGGATTAAACTTTAAACTCTCAACTCCCCTCATTCCCATCCTTTGCACACCTGAATCCGGTGTTGTACAACGAAGTCTCGTTTGAATTCATCGAACGAAAACTCACTGTTAAACTGTTTTCTCCATATTCATCAAAAAAGAAAGAACCACTTCTGATTACCTTCACATTTGAATCTTCGTTAATTGGTTCTGTACTTCCGGGATATGCCTTGTAGTCGTCAGCACACCACTGCCACACATTTCCTCCCATGTCTGTTAACCCGGCTTCGTTTTCACCAAAAGCACCAACCGGCGAAGTAAACATAAATCCATCAGCAGTTTCGGGGGCCTTCTAAGTTCCTTGCCATGTATTTGTAAAATATTTACCGTTTTCCGAAACCTGGTTTCCCCAGCTAAATTTATTGTCAGAGTTTTGGGCGCTGCAATTTGCTTCTGTGGGCAAGGCATTCCGTGCAAAAGCCCTGCATCGTTCCAGCTTACGTGAGTTACGGATGGTTGTCTTCAGCATTTGGCCCGTTTGGTCCAAAAGGTTTTTGCCAAAATGCACCGGGCATCAATTCCCATTTCTGAGTGTCCAAATTGAAAACGCCCGAATCGCCAAACTTTTCGGCTTCGGTTTTATAGTTTGCAGCTCAGGGCATACGGGGAATGGGGGGTTTTCTGTAACTGGAGCCGGTCTTTCCTGTGGTAATCCCGAATCGGAACCCATCATAAAAGTTCCGCCTTCAAAAAATATCATATCGTTTTGCCCGACTTGTGGTTTTTGAGTTTCAGAAGTTTTTAAGGTTATGTCTTTGATTATAATTTGACCTGAATTTTCCTGCTTTGGCTGTTTTGCTGAACAGCTGGCTAATATCAGAATAAGAATAAATAAGTATTGGTACTTCATGTTGGTATAATCGGATTGTAAAAATGGGTGTTTTTATTATTTATTCAAAATGGAAAATGCTGCGATTTAATATTTTTCATTCGGTTTAATTTTTCTGTTTATTTTTAGAAAAAAAAGTATGGGGAAAACTATTCTTTCCATTGATTGCGGCACTCAAAGTTTAAGGGCTGCAATTTTTTCACTTAGCGGAGAAATTCTTGCTTTGCAAAGAGTTGCCTACGAACCATACAAAAGTATATATCCGGGTTGGGCTGAGCAGGATCCTGAGATTTACTGGGAAGCATTAAAATCTGCCTGTCAGCTGCTTAAAAAAGAAAATCAGGAATATTTCAACCGGATAGCAGGTGTTGGTGTAACAACAATGCGCGATTCGTTGGTAAATGTTGATGAAAATGGGAAAACGCTGCGCCCGGTTATGGTTTGGCTCGACAACCGCAAAGCAAAACCGGTTTTTAAACCTGGACCTGGGATGAAACTTATAATCTGGGTTATCGGAATCGGAGATTCGATTAAAAAAGCGCAACGCGATGGAAAATGTAACTGGATTATGCAAAATCAACCTGAAATTTGGGTGAAAACCTACAAAATACTTCAGGTTTCAGGATTTCTGAATTACAGGTTGACAGGGGAATTTAAAGATTCTGTGGCGTCGCAGATTGGTCATATTCCTTTCGATTATAAAAAACAAAAATGGGGAAATCCAAAAAATCTGCTCACTTTCAGCGCTAAACTTTACCCAGTCGAAAAAAAGAAGTTGCCCGAATTGGTAAGACCCGGTGCAATTATTGGAAGGATCAATGTTGATTCAGGAAATGCAACAGGATTGCCTGTAAATTTGCCGGTCATTGCCTGTGGGTCTGACAAAGGTTGCGAAACGTTGGGAATGGGCGTTTTAACAAACGAATCAGCAAGTTTGAGTTTTGGTACAACTGCAACTATTCAAACTACAAGTAAAAAATATCTCGAACCCATTGCGTTCATGCCATCTTATCCTGCCGTTTTTCCCGGTTTTTTTAATCCTGAAGTTGAAATATTTCGTGGATTTTGGATGATCAGTTGGTTTAAAAACGAGTTTGCCCACAAGGAAATTGGAGAGGCAAAAGCACGGGGAATTCAGGAAGAAGAAGTATTAAACGAGCTATTATCAGAGTCGCCGCCCGGTTCAATGGGATTAATGGTTCAGCCATACTGGAGCCCCGGACTTTCGCAACCTTCAGCAAAAGGCGCAATCATTGGTTTTGGCGACGTTCATAAAAAACCACACATATACCGGGCTGTAATCGAAGGTTTGGTTTATGCGCTAAGGGAAGGAAAAGAAAAAATTGAAAAAGTTTCAAAAACAAAAATCAGCCGGCTTGCAGTTTCGGGAGGTGCCTCCCAAAGTGATGAAATTTGCCAGATTACTGCTGATATTTTTAATTTGCCGGTAGTTCGCGGAAAAACTTCTGAAACTTCAGGCCTGGGTGCGGCACTGTTAACTGCCTTTGGAACTGGCAATTTTATATCGATTGAAGATGCGGTGAAAGGAATGGTTCAATACCAACATGAGTTTTACCCCAATAAGGACCATGTAAAAACTTACGATCAACTTTATAAAAAAGTGTACAAAAAGATGTATAAAAAACTGGAGCCATTTTATCATGAAATAAGAGATATTACGGGGTATCCGGAGGAAATCGGATTCAGGAATAAAAGGAATAATTGAATTCGTTAAATCATTCTTGTATTTCTAATATGGATTATTAAGCTTTAATTTTCCTATTCCAAACCACCACCAACCCAAATTTTTATTGTAAAATTGTCGTCATTAAAACTTAACTGAAGATATTTGAAACTGCTAATCTGTTTCATCCTAAAAAAATCGAATCAAACTAAATAACCAAAAAATGAAATTAACTGCAATCGACATTTTTATCATTTTCGCCTACCTGTTTTCTACAGTTGTAATCGGACTTGTACTTAAAAAAGTTGCTCAAAAAAGCAAATCGAATTATATGCTCGGCGGCAACAAACTGCCGTGGTATTTACTTGGTTTATCCAATGCATCTGGAATGTTCGATATTTCAGGAACCATGTGGCTTGTTACCCTGCTTTTTGTGTATGGCTTGAAAAGCATCTGGATTCCTTGGTTGTGGCCGGTTTTTAACCAGGTTTTTTTAATGGTTTTCCTCAGTATCTGGTTGCGCCGCTCGAAAGTTACTACCGGAGCTGAATGGATAAATACACGTTTTGGAAAGTCGATTGATAGCCGATTGTCGCACGGCGTCGTGGTTTTTTTCGCACTGATTTTGTGCCTCGGTTACCTTGCTTATGGTTTTATTGGACTCGGTAAATTTGTAATGATTTTTATTCCCTGGGACATGGTTCAACCCTATATTCCTTTTAATGTTCCTCTTGAATACGTTCCGCACGTTTATGGGATTACATTTACGATGTTTGCCGTTTTCTATGCTGTTTTGGGTGGAATGGCAAGTATCGTTTGGGCCGACGTTTTGCAATATTTCATTATGACCCTTTCAGCCATATTAATTGGCGTTTTGGCAATGAAAGCGATGACTGTTGAAACTTTAAATGTTCCGGATGCGTGGAGAACGCCTTTTTTGGGCGAAATCTTGATTCGCTCAACTGGCATGGAATTATTGACGAAGTGAACGCAAAAATTGCGAGTGATGGTTATTCACTCTTCTCCATATTTTTTATGATGATGGTTTTTAAAGGTTTGCTGGTTTCAATCGCGGGCCCGGCTCCAACCTACGACATGCAAAAAATCCTTTCTACAAAAACGCCAAAAGAAGCAGCCAAAATGAGTGGTTTTGTATCTGTGGTTTTAATGCCGATCCGCTATTTTATGATTGCAGGTTTTGCAATTCTTGGTTTACTTTATTATGACAGACTAAATTTAATGGTAGCCGGACAAATAGATTTTGAGCAGATTTTACCTTCTGCAATTGCCGAATTTGTGCCAATGGGTTTTATGGGATTGCTGCTTGCCGGATTGCTTGCTGCTTTTAATTCAACCTTTGCCGGAACATTAAATGCAGCCCAGGCATACATTGTAAACGACATTTATCTTCGTTATATAAAACCTGAAGCAAGCAATAACCAAATGAAAAACATAAATTATATAGTTGGTGTTTTGGTGGTTATTGTAAGTATTATTTTCGGGATTTTTGCGCAGGACGTAAACAGTATGTTGCAGTGGATTGTATCGGCACTTTACGGAAGTTACATTGTATCGAATGTATTGAAATGGTACTGGTGGCGTTTTAACGGTTATGGATATTTTTGGGGAATGGTTGCGGGTTTAATTCCAGCTTTAATTTTCCCATATATTTTCACCGAAACGCTTGATTTATATTATTTCCCGTGGCTGTTACTGATTTCAATTGCCGGTGCTTTACTTGGTACTCTGCTTACAAAACCAACCAACGAAGAAACTTTAAAAGAATTCTACCGAACAGTTAATCCATGGGGATTTTGGGGACCGATAAAACAAAAAGTAATGGCCGAAAATCCTGATTTTATGCCAAACAAAAACTTTAAAATGGATATGTTCAACGTTGTAATCGGCACAATTGCCCAAACCGCGTTGGTTGCTTTACCCATTTACATTGTATTAAGAGATACACTGCCAATTTGGATTACAATAATTATTACAATAATTTGCGGTTTTATCCTGAAGAAAACATGGTGGGATAGGCTGCCGGAAGAATAGAAAAAGTTTTAAGTTTAAGGTTCAAAGTTTAAAGAAAAAAAAGACATAGTTTTGAATTGAATGTTTGAACTGAACCGAATACTTTAAACTTTAAACACAGAACTTTAAACTCATAAGAATGATACCATCAAAAAAACAATTTGACAAGCGGTTGGCGAAACTCAGAAAAGAACATAAAAAGCTGATCACAAAAAAGAACAAACCCGTTAAAAAAGATTTCAACGGGATTTATGTGCGTTATAAGCGCCCAATAATTACGGCAAATCATGTCCCATTAAACTGGAGGTACGATCTGGATTACGATACCAACCCGTTTTTAATGCAACGCATTGGTGTGAACGCAACTTTCAATAGTGGCGCCATTTATTTGGATGGCCGTTACTTGTTAATGGTCCGGACAGAAGGCTGGGACAGGAAATCGTTTTTTGCGGTTGCCGAAAGCCTCAATGGAATTGACAACTGGCAATTTTGGGATCGCCCGGTTACCTTGCCGGAAACAAACGAACCCGACGATAATGTTTACGATATGCGTCTTGTAAAACATCAGGATGGCTGGATTTATGGTATTTTCTGCTCAGAGCGAAAAGATAAATCAGCTCCGAAAGGCGACACTTCGCAGGCAACGGCAAGCGGTGGTATTGCCCGCACACGGGATTTGGTAAAATGGGAACGTCTGCCTGATTTTATTTCGCACCACGGCCAACAGCGCAATTTGGTTTTGCACCCTGAATTTGTGCAGGGAAAATATGCTTTTTACACCCGTCCACAGGATGGTTTTATTGAAGTTGGCGGTGGCGGTGGAATTGGCTGGGCACTGGTAACCGATATTACAAGCGCCGAAGCACCCGAAGAAAAAATAATCGATGAAAAAATTTACCATACGATAAAAGAACTCAAAAATGGTCAGGGACCGGCACCAATAAAAACCACTGAAGGTTGGTTGCACTTGGCTCACGGTGTTCGCGGTTGCGCTGCCGGTTTGCGTTACGTGCTGTTTATGTTTATGACCGATTTGAAAGATCCGTCAAAACTGATTGCGCGTCCCGGCGGATATTTTTTAGCTTCTGAAGGTGACGAACGCATTGGCGATGTTTCGAATGTAGTATTTACAAACGGCTGGATTCGAAATGAAAATGATGAAGTTTTTATCTATTACGGATCATCGGATACAAGGATGCACGTGGCAACAACAACAGTTGAGCGTTTGATCGATTACTGCAAAGATACGCCGGAAGATAAATTCCGCACTGCCGAAAGCGTGAAAACCATTAACAAACTGATCGATAAAAATAAAGGTTTGTAGCTTATTAAACGATACTGGATAACTGCATTCCGGAACCCAGATTTCTGTATATATCAGATTCTGCATTTGTATATTGAAAAATAAGTAAAAATGTAAATTCTTGTCCTCCCCCTCGGGGGAGTTAGAGGGGGCTTCACAAATGAAAGACAATTTACCCGTAATATTATTCGAAACAGAACAAGCCTGGATTAACTGGCTGGAAGAAAATGAAAATGAACCTGGGGTTTGGATGCAGATTGCCAAAAAGAACAGCGGTATGATTTCAATAAACTACCAGCAAGCTTTGGATATTGCGCTTTGTTTTGGCTGGATTGACGGTTTGAAAAATAAATTTGACGAAAAAACATTTATCCAGCGTTTTACAGCAAGAAAACCCAACAGCAAATGGTCGAAAATAAACAGGGACAAAGCCGAATTATTTATTTCCGAAGGAAAAATGCGGCCATCAGGTTTAGCTGTTATCGAAGTGGCAAAACAAAAAGGCACCTGGCAAACAGCTTACGATTCGCAGAAAAAACATAACTGTTCCTGAAGATTTACAGGCTGAACTGGATAAAAACCCTGAAGCAGCCGATTTCTTCAATTCACTTGAAAGTGTTAACCGTTATGCAATTTTATTTCGTCTGCAAACTACACGAACTCCTGAATTGCGGGCAAAAAAACTCAAACAGTTTATTGAAATGTTAATACAAAAACAAAAAATACACAATTAATTTGTAACAAAAGGTCCCGCAACAGAGGGATTAGGGGGGCATTTATGAAAAAATACAATTGGGCAATTTTAGGATGCGGCCACATCGCCAATAAATTTTGCAGCGATTTGAAATTGCTGTCCAACGCGAATCTTTACGCAACTTCGTCACGCGATTTGCAAAAAGCAATCGATTACAAAAACAAATATGGTTTTGAGGTTGCCTATGGCAGTTATACAGAAATGGTTAATGACCCGAAAGTAGATGCCGTTTATATTGCCACTCCGCACACTTTTCATCGCGAACATGCTATACTTTGCATGAACCACAAAAAAGCTGTTTTATGTGAAAAAGCTTTCGCCATCAATAAAAAAGAGGTTGAAGAAATGATAGCCTGCGCCAAAGAAAACAGCACTTTTCTGATGGAAGCATTTTGGACAAAATTTCAGCCCAGTTTTATAAAGGCAATGGAAATCCTGAAATCAGGCGAGTTGGGAAAGCTGCAGATTGTCAGGTCTGATTTTGCTTTCAACGCCCCGTTTATTGAAGAACGAAGATTATACAATGTTAATCTTGGCGGCGGCTCGTTACTCGATATTGGTCTTTATCCGGTTTTTGCTGCCTTGACTTCTCTTGGAAAACCCGATTTTATAAAAACTTTCGCCCATTTTAGCACAACCGGTACAGAAGAAAGCATCAGCATGTTATTCCAATATGCCGGTGGTGAAATGGCAAACCTCGCTTCATCTTTTTCATCCTATTCGCCCACCCAAACCGAGTATTGGTGCGAAAAAGGCTACATGATTTTAAATCCGCGCTGGTACATGCCCACAAAAATTACAATCGTGAAAAACGGACAGGAACCACTGTATTTTAATTCCGGTCATTTTGAAGGCACAGGTTATCAATACGAAGCTGCACATGTTATGAAATGTCTTGATGAAGAGAAAATTGAAAGTGAAATCATGACCTGGCAAAACAGCCTCGATTTGATTGAAACTTTGGATCGGATTCGACGGGACGCAGGAATATTTTTCCCTGAACATGATAAAACTGATGACAAACTGAAGTTTTGTTAATTAACAAATCAGTTAAAATAACTTCACCAACTCTTTTCAATCCTTTCCAATTCCCAATTTTTCAAAAATGTTTAAAAATAATTTTTGAATCGGCTGACAAATGTTTAATTTTTTTAACTTAAACACCAAAATTAACTACACTTTAAACTGAAAAAATATGAAAGTAGTTGTTCTCGGCGCAGGTGTTTCAGGCCACACTGCTGCTGCATTCCTCAAAAAGAAATTAGGTAAAAAACACGAGGTTGTTGTTGTAACACCAAGCCAGTATTACCAATGGGTTCCTTCAAACATTTGGGTTGGCGTTGGAAAAATGACAGTTGACCAGGTTCGGTTTAAACTGGAAAAAGTCTATAATCGTTGGGATATTGATTATAAACAAGCCAAAGCAATGGCAATTTTCCCTGAAGGTGATTCAACTCACGAAAAAGGTTTTGTTGAAATAAGTTATACTTCGGAAACAAAACGAGGCGAGACCGAACGCGTTGAATATGATTTTCTTGTAAATGCAACCGGGCCGAAACTCAACTTTGAAGCCACCGAAGGATTGGGACCGGGTAAAAACTCGGTTTCGGTTTGTTCTTTCGACCATGCTGCACATGCCTGGGAAGAACTGCAAAAAAGCATCGGGTTGATGAAACAGGGTAAAAAGCAACGTTTTTTGATTGGAACGGGCCACCCCGGCGCAACCTGTCAGGGTGCGGCTTTTGAATATGCACTAAACATTGCTTTTGAAATTAAACAACGCAAACTCTCACATCTTGCCGAAATTACATGGATTTCAAATGAATACGAAGTTGGCGATTTTGGAATGGGTGGCGCATTTGTAAAACGCGGCGGATACATAACTTCAACCAAAGTTTTTACTGAATCGGTGTTTGCCGAAAACAACATTAAATGGATAAAACGTGCCGGCGTAAAAAAAGTAGAACCCGGAGTTGCACATTACGAAACACTTGACGGCGAAATGCACACTGCTGAATTCGATTTTGCCATGCTGATTCCCGCTTTTTCGGGCCAGGATATTAAAGCATTCAACAAAACAGGGGAAGACATTACTTCAACGCTTTTTGCGCCCAACAAATTTATGAAAGTGGATGCCGATTACACGCCAAAAGCCTTTGAAGAATGGAGCGTTGCCGACTGGCCACAAACTTACCAAAGTCCGGCTTACGAAAATATATATGCCGCCGGAATTGCATTTGCACCACCCCACCCCATTTCGAAACCGATGAAAAGCGTGAACGGGACAATGATCTCTCCGGCGCCGCCAAGAACCGGAATGCCATCGGGAGTTACAGGAAAAATCATTGCACAAAATATTGCAGAGTCGATAAAAAGTGGGAAAATTGAACACCACCACAAAGCCAGTATGGGGAAAATGGGCGCTGCATGCATTGTTTCAGCCGGATACAGCATGACCAAAGGCTTGGGTGCAACAATGACGGTTTCGCCGGTGGTTCCCGATTGGGAAAAATACCCCGAATGGGGCCGCGATATAAAACAAACTGTCGGTGAAATCGGTCTGGCCGGCCACTGGATAAAATTATTCCTTCATTACATGTTTTTGCACAAAGCAAAAGGCTACCCGTTTTGGTGGTTGGTGCCGGAATAAAAGCCCCTCCCAACCTCCCCAAAGGGAGGAGTAAGAATAAGAAATATCGGAAGCAAAAGGAATGATACAACGAATTCAAAACAAAAACTTTCTAATTTCTTATTCCTAATTCAGTGTTTTACATTTTTTTAATTCATAAAAAAAATCATGGAAAATAAAGTATATAGCGCAAATAAAGACGAGTTTTACCCACCAATACCAACAAAAGGTACAAAAAGGAGGCGTACAAATTTTATAATACAATTATTCAATTTCTTTAGGTTGAACCTGAAAATTATGTTGATAGTTGTAAAAGGGCATTCATAGTTATGCTATTTTATTTGAAAGTCACTTTCCACCATAAAATGGAAAGTGATTTTTCATTTATGTCAGTTAAGTCATCATTTCAAAAAAATATAGCCCCATGAACTATTTTGCTCAATAAATGTCTCAATAACAATTTCGTAATCATAACAAAAACAATAAATATGAAAAATCTGCTTCTGGTTCTATCAGCATTTTTAGTGTTTCAAAATTCCAACGCACAAATCAGTGCGAAGCTGATGCGTTATATGGACGTTTCGGATAAGCAAATAACCTTTGTTTATGGCGGCGATATTTGGATAGTTGCAAAAACAGGAGGTACTGCAGTTCAAATTACACACTCGCCCGGCGAAGAATCGTGGCCTAAATTTTCGCCCGACGGTAAGGAAATTGCATACACAGCAAACTACAACGGCAATTCAGATATTTTTGTAATCCCTGTAACAGGAGGCATTCCGGAACGTGTTACTTATAACTCATTCCCCGACAGAATGATCGACTGGCAACCAGATGGGAAAAAGTTGCTTTTTGCCTCAGCCCGCGAAAATGGCGTGAATCGTTTAAGTCAGTTTTATTTGGTTGACAAAACCGGTGGGTTTCCCGAAAAATTAGCAGTCCCGTATGGCGAGTTAGCAACCTATTCTCCTGCTGGAAACAAACTTGCATACATTACCAAAATAACGGAAAACTACCCTTTTAAAAGATATCGTGGAGGAATGACCTCGGATATAATTATTTACGATTTCAATACCAAAAAAACAGAACGGATAACCTTTGATGAAGTTAATGATGGTAAACCGGCCTGGGCTGGCGATAAAGTTTACTTTCTTTCAGACCGTGATGAAAACATGCGCCTGAACATTTGGGAATACGACACAAAAACAAAAGAACAGAAACAGATTACGAAGTTTAAGGATTTCGATATTTCATTCCTTTCAGCGGGACCTGCTGACCTGGTTTTTGAAATGGGCGGTGATTTATTTTTGATGGATGTGGCCACCCAACAATACAAAAATGTGGAAGTAAATGTTATAAGCGATTTATCGGTTGAAATGCCAACTTCGAAAGATGTGAGTAAAGATATCTCGAACATGACTGCATCGCCGGGAGGAAAACGTATCGTTTTTGAAGCTCGAGGAGAACTTTTCAATGTTCCGGTAAAAGAGGGTTTTTCGTTAAACATGACGAAATCAAGCGGTGCTTTCGATCAATTCCCTTCGTGGTCGCCCGATGGAAAAACAATTGCTTTCTGGAGCGATAAATCAGGAGAATACGAAATTTATCTTCAGGAAAGCGAAGGAAAATCAGAAGCTAAAAAACTTACCAACCGCAAAAAAGGTTTCGGATACAATCTGAATTGGTCGCCAGATAGTAAAATGCTAGCTTTTATTGACGAAACAAATACAATTTATGTAATCGAAGTTGAAAACGGAAAAATAAAAACTGCCGGAAATAACAGGTGGAATATTGGGCACGGCGGAAGATTCGGCTACCCCATTTCATGGTCGCCCGACTCAAAATGGATAACCTTTACCGAACAACTGGACAATTCAAATTCAGCAATTGTTGTATTCAACACAGATGATGAAAAGAAAAGCCAGATTACAAGTGGTTTTTACGATGATGGTTACCCGATTTTCAGCACCGATGGCAAATACATTTATTATCTGACTAATAGAAACATGGATGCAGCCTATTCTGCATTGGGCGATGGAACCTGGATTTATCCAAACACAACCCAAATTGCATCAATCAGTTTAAAAGCTGAAACGCCTTCATTATTGGTCATAAAAAATGACACAGTGGCGGTAAAGAAAGACGAACCTGCTGATGCAAAAGAAAATGCCGGAGACAAGACTAAAAGCGAAGAAAAAAAGGATGGGAAAGAAGACAAGAAAAAAGAGGACAAAATAAAAGTTGAAATTGATTTTAACAATATTGAAAGCAGTCTTGTAATCTTACCGCCAAAAGCAGGGAATATCAGTGCGTTGTTTGCATTCGAAAACAAAATAGTTTATCTGCGCCGTCCAAATACCGGTTCCGGCGAAGAATCTTCTTCACTGCACTTTTTCGATTTAAAAGAGCGGGAAGAAAAAGAAGTCATGGATAAAATTAATGATGTTGTTGCAACCGCCGATGGAAAATCGCTACTGGTTAAATCTCAGGGAAAATATGGAATAATTAGTGCCGCTGCAGGGCAAAAAATTGAAAAACCAATTCCTACCGATGGGCTTGAGATGAATTTAATTCCAAAAGAAGAATGGAAACAGATTTTAACTGATACTTGGCGCCGTCACCGCGATTTCTTTTACGACCCAAATATGCAGGGTGTAAACTGGGAAGCAGTTCGCACACAATACATGAATTTACTTGATGATGCGCGCACACGATGGGATATTACAAATCTTCAGTTGAGCATGGTTTCCGAATTGAGTGCCGGCCATACTTATGCCAATGGAGGAGATTCTGAAAGATCGCCCTCCCGCGACAATGGTTTCCTGGAATAAACTGGGAACCTGACGGAGAACATTATAAAATTAATCACATTGTAAAACCCGCTGTCTGGGACACCGAAGTGCGTTCCCCATTCGACCAGCCGGGTGTTGAAGTAAAAGAAGGTGACTATATTTTGTCGGTTAACGGCTTAAAACTTCATTCTGAAAAAGATCCTTATGCAGCATTTGAAGGGCTTTCAGGAAAAACTGTTTCCCTGGAAATCTCATCAACCGGCAAATCAGATGATGCAAAAGAACTTGTGATTAAATGTTTGACAAGACAGGAAGAAGCGCAACTCCGTTATTTGGAACATTTGGAAAACAACAGAAAAATGGTTGACAAATTATCCGACGGACAATTGGGATACATTTATATGAGTAATACTTCGGCACGCGGACAACTTGAATTGGTTCGCATGTTTTATGGCCAGTTGGATAAAAAAGGGTTTATTCTTGATGAACGATTTAACGCTGGCGGTCAATTAGCCGACCGTTTTCTGGAATTGCTGCAACGCCCGGTTACTTACAACCTTCACTGGCGACACGGGAAAGACCACACCAACCCGATTAAAACCAATACTGGTCCGGTTGGAATGTTGATAAACGGTTGGGCTGGATCTGGTGGCGATGGGCTACCGTGGGCATTTCAGGAATTGAAAGCCGGCCCCATTGTTGGCGAACGTACTTTGGGTATTTTGGTTGGCCCGGCAACAGGACATCAATTGATTGATGGCGGCACGATTACAGTTCCCGGGGCACGCTTGTATGATAACGATGGCCACTGGTTTTGGGAAGGCGAAGGAGTTCGTCCTGATTTTGAAGTGTGGGACGACCCAAACATAATCATGCAGGGCCGCGACCCGCAAATGGAAAAAGTGGTTGAAGAAGTGCTGAAACTCACAAAAGAAAACAAACATATCATGACTCCTGCGCCAGCGCTGGAAGACAGATCAGCAAAGGGGCTGGGGAAGAAAAAATAAGATTTAAATTGTCATAGAAATGGATTCCAAAAGATTACAATTTTGGAATCCTTTTTCGTTCAACTATCAATAATCCGGATAAAAATCGCTTGGCAAAGTAGCACCAACCCGTTTTTCACTTATTGATGCGCCAAAAGTGATTGATTCGTCGGGTCGTGTTCCGTCTTTTCTAATAACACAATTATCGTTCAGAAAGTAAATTTTTGACATTTTTCGATCCCTTTCGTATCTGTTATTCAGGTTGAGTGGAAAACCACGATGGTCATAATAATAATTCAGGTAAAAATTCCTGTTCTTAAGGCCTTTTACAACAGCTTCTTCGTTTTTATAAATCAAACAACTATCAAGTTTAAATTCCTTTCTGATCCATGCACCTACACCTTCATTTGGTTCAATAAATTCAAAAACCAGATAACCATTCTCACTCAATTTTTTGTCATATAATGACCGACAAAAATGCTGAGCAGAGTTGTAATAAACATCCAATCTGTTTCTTTTGAATTTTTTGGCCTTGATTTTTGAATTTCGTTCAAAAGGCGTAAAATAGTAATAGCCTAAAATATGAATTTCATATTTACCAAATTCAGAATTAAAACTTTTTGAGAACTTAATTAAATCGAACTGTAAATCATAACCCAATAAAGGCATACTTATTTTTAAAGGAGCTGAAGATTCAACGATAAAAGATTTTTGTTTCCCGATCAATTCACCATTCGGAGCATTTTCATCAAAGTATTCAGTCATAAAAATCAATTCATCTTCGTTTACCAGTTTAGCATTTCGACCCCAAACATCGGTGCCTAAAAATTCCATACAAAACTGTTTTATGTTTTCATCCCTTAAGTTCTGTTCTTTTACCGAAACTTGCCCCAACTCAATTAACCTTTGATTTAGTGTGATTTTATAATTATAGTTTGAATTCTCTTTGAGTGGAAAAATTATGGGAATATAACTAATGTGACTAACAACTATTTCGCACGGAAATGTTAATTTTTCAAGGGAAAAATTACCATTTTTATCGCTAATTGTTCCAATGGTGGTTCCGTTAATATACACAGTTGCAAATTCAACAGGCTGGTTGGTGATTTTGTCAATTATTGAGCCCGTTAAATTCTGACAAAAAAGTTGAATAGGGAAAAGGAAAAAAAACATAAAATATTTTTTCATAATCGTAATAATGAATGAGCTATGAATAGAATTTCTGACAATTTATAGCAATATTCCTGCCATTTTCAAATAATTTTGTCCACATGATGGTTGTATTTAACCTAAATGAAATTATTATTATTTAAAGTTAAAATTCGTTATACAAATGCAGCAATTTATTTAAAATTGAATTCTAAAATATAAAATCAACTACTTTCATACCGCAAATAATCGTTTACCGATAATAATCGGTGGTTTAAACGGTTTTAGTTTGGCCGGTAATTAAAATTGAATCTTTTTTGTTGAAAATTATATTAAGTTGCAACCTATCAAGTATTAATATGTCAGTAAAAAGAAAGCTATGAATACAAGTAAACAATCTCTATGAAAAATACATTCCTTATAATAATTATTTCATTTCTTTCTCAGCTGACTTTTGCACAAACAGCAACTTTGAGCGGCCACATAAAAGACAAAAAAAACGGTGAAGCCTTAATTGGAGCCACATGTTATTTCCTGATATCAGAAAGGGAATTACTTCCAAACGAATATGGTTATTATTCCATTACAGTTCCGGCCGGAACATATAAAATAAGTTTCTCCTATATCGGTTATGAAACACAAAACATTACACTTGATTTAAGTAAAAATCAGGTTTTTAATATTTTACTGGCAGATGAAAATAAAGAACTGGATGCTGTAACAGTAGTTGGAACACGCAAAGACCGCAACATTGAAAGTACTGAAATGAGTATGGAAAAGTTGCCGGTAAAACTTGTAAAAAAGTTACCCTCATTTATGGGTGAAGTAGATGTACTAAAAACCATAACCCTGCTACCCGGAATTCAAAGTGGTGGTGAAGGAAGTTCAGGTTTGTACGTGCGTGGTGGTGGTCCTGATGAAAATCTTTTGCTTTTGGATGAAGCGCCGGTTTACAATGCCTCGCATTTAATGGGTTTCTTTTCTGTTTTCAATTCCGATGCAATAAAGGATATTCAGGTTTACAAGGGAGGGATACCGGCAGAATATGGCGGAAAAGCCTCATCGGTTATCGACATCAGGATGAAAGATGGCAATTCTCAGCAGTTAAGTGGTCAGGCCGGAATTGGAAACATTTCCAGCAGACTCACTTTGGAGGGGCCAATTATTAAAGACAAATGGAGTTTTATAGTTTCGGGACGCAGAACTTATGCCGACGTGGTTGGCCGAATGATCGGGATTGATGAACTGAAAGACAACCAACTCTATTTTTATGATTTAAACCTCAAAACAAATATCGAATTTTCGCATAAAGACAGGGTTTATATTTCGGCATACACCGGCGACGATTATTTCAAATTGGGCGAATCACTGTATATGCGCTGGGGAAATATAACCGGAACTGCACGCTGGAACCATATTTTTAACGGGAAACTTTTTTCGAATACTTCGCTGATTTACTCAAAATACGATTACAGCCTCGGCGTACCCAGTAATTCAGTCGACCAATTCGACTGGAATTCGCGAATTGAAGACTTTAATTTCAAACAGGATTTCTCGTGGTTTTTAAACACAAACAATAAAATCGATTTTGGTTTGAATATCATAAAACACCATTTCGAACCCGGAAACATAGAGACCAACGAAAGCTCATTTTTCGAACCATTAAAACTTACCAATTACAATGCAATCAGCAGTGCAGCTTATGTTTCGAACGAACAGAAATTCGGCTCTTTGCTTACAATAAAATACGGGCTTCGGCTTTCAGTATTTCAACAAATTGGGATAGGGAAATTAAGGGAGTACGAAAATCCGGAAAAGCCACAAAGCGATGAAATTGTGAGCGAAACTTCTTATAAAACCGGCGATAAAATAGGTTCGCCATTTATCAATTTTGAACCGCGTATATCGGCAAAAATTTCAACAGGAGAAACAAGCTCAGTAAAAACTTCATACAACCGAATGGCTCAAAACCTGCACCTTATTTCGAATACAAACTCACCGACACCACTTGATATTTGGCTGCCCAGCAACAAATACATAAAACCATTGATTGTGAACCAGGTGGCTGCCGGTTATTTTAGAAATTTCAGTAACAATACCTACGAAACATCTTTGGAGTTTTATTACAAAGACATGCAAAACGTGCTGGATTACAAAGATGGAGCTGAACTGTTTTTAAATGAAGATCTTGAAACCGAACTGCTTACGGGAACCGGCTATGCTTACGGAATGGAAATAATGATAAAAAAACAGGAAGGGCAATTCACAGGTTGGGTAAGTTACACACTTGCCAAATCGATGCGCGAAATACCGGGAATAAACAATGGTGATCCGTATCCGTCAACTTACGATCGTACCCACGATTTTTCGCTTGTTACAAATTACGATATAAACAAAAGAATCTCTTTGTCAGCAAGCTGGGTATTTTCGACAGGAAACCCAGTAACTTACCCTGTAGCAAAATACAACGTTCAGGGAAACACACTTTTTTACTATTCCGACCGAAACAGCAACCGCATTCCTGATTATCACCGGCTTGATTTTTCTTTTAACTACAATTTCAAGAAGAATGAATACAGAAAAGTAAAACAGTTGTTGAATGTTTCGTTGTATAATGTTTATGGACGCAGAAATGCCTACTCCATATATTTCAGGCCAAACGAGGATAATCCCGCAATTATTGAAGCTACACGCTTATCTATTCTTGGCACAATGATTCCGTCAATAACCTATAATATCAATTTTTAAATATGAAGGCAATGAATTTAAAAACTACCATATTACTGTTTATTGTTTTTTCATTATTCTTTAGTTCATGCGAAGATATTGTTCAGATTGAACTGAGCGACAATAATGTTGGTTTGTATGCGGTTGAAGCAAAAATTACAACAGATAACAATCCGTATGTTTATCTTTATAAAAGCCAGCTGGTGAGTTCAGACGGTCAATATCCCGGGGTTAGTGGTGCAGAAGTTGTAATTTCAAACAACTCGAAACCGCAGAAAAGAATTGTATTACAGGAAAGTCAGGAAATACAGGGTTTATATCTTCCAAAACAAGGTAATTTTTATTGGGGTGAGAGTGGTAAAGAATATACATTAACAATAACTGTTGGTGATATAACAATGACCGCCACTGAATTTTTAGCACCGGTTGAACCTCTTGATTCAATTCAGGTGCGTCCTTCAAGCTGGGGCGATTACGCATTTCTTGGTATGCAAACTTTCAGTTATGAAACACCCGGCATGGGAAATTACTATAAATGGGATATTTATATAAACAAGAAACTTTTGTACCCGTCGGATTACCTGGTGATTGCAAATGACGAGTTAGTTGATGGAAATTATATTGATGGCCTCGAAATTTTTACTGATTTTCATGATCCCAACAAACCGGAAGACCGTATCCTAAATCTGGGAGATACTGTTCAGGTGAAGCAAAATTCTATTTCAAAATTTGCCTATAATTTTTATTACCAGATGTTTAACCAGGGGCAATCGGGTGGTCTTTTTAGTGTTCCAACAGCTAATATCAAAGGCAATTTTATTGCAAGCGACGGAAGGGAAGTTCTGGGATTATTTGTTGCACATGATGTTTCTGCTTCAAAAACAGTAATTATTGATGAAACAATTGAAAGTGGTTTGAAAAAATAGTTATAAAATCATTTCACAAAATTATTCAATCTTTCTTTTTCCTCATTCCGGCTTAAATTCGATATAACGTTAAAATTTACAACGTACATTTGTATTTCACTTTAAAATCGTTTTTTTTAGATGAAGCAGACTTATATCGACGACAAAACATTTACCGGGATCAACAATGCAGAAAATCCGCTTTTATTAGCTGCTTATGAAAACTGCAACTTTGTAAACTGTGATTTTTCAAATGCCGACTTTTCTGAATTTATTTTTATCGATTGCAATTTTAAAGTTTGTAATCTAAGTCTGTCAAAAATCTCAAAAACAGCATTCCGTGACGTGAAATTCACAGAATGCAAAATGCTGGGACTTCATTTTGATGAATGTAACCAATTTGGAATTGAATTAATTTTTGAAAACTGCATGCTCAACCAGGCATCTTTTTATAAAATGAAAATCAGAAACCAAATTTTTAAAAACTGCAGGTTACTCGAAACCGATTTTACAGAAAGCGATTTAATCGGTTCTGTTTTCGAAAATTGCGATTTGTCGGGAGCTACTTTTGAAAACACAAATCTTGAAAAAGCCGATTTCAGAACTTCATTTAACTATTCAATCGACCCTGAAATAAACCGAATTAAGAAGGCAAAATTTGCACTGCCGGAAGTTCTGGGATTACTAAATAAATACGATTTGGTTATTGAAAAATAAAGTAATATGAATCATCGGGTTGCTCATATTGAAGAAAAAAAACTGGCTGGAAAGAGATTGACCATGTCGCTACTGGAAAACAAAACCGGCGAACTTTGGAAATCGTTTATGCAATTGCGCAAAGAAATTAAAAACAATATTGGAAACGATCTCTACTCGGTACAGGTGTACGATCCATTTTATTTTGAACATTTTAATCCTGCCACAACATTTGATAAATGGGCTACTATCGAAGTAAGCAATTTTGAAAATCTACCCGAAAGCTTTGAATGCTTTGTATTGCCTGCCGGACTTTATGCCGTTTTTCAACACAAAGGAATGAGTACCGATATTTTCAAAACAATTTATACTGAATGGTTGCCAAATTCTGAATTCATGCTGGATAACCGTCCTCACTTCGAAATTCTTGGAGAAAAATATAAAAACGGGGATCCCGATTCCGAAGAAGAAATATGGATTCCAATCAAACAAAAAAACTAAAACCATTATGAAACAAAGAATCACTTTTATTACTCTGGGAGTAGCCGATTTAAATACTTCCATCGATTTTTACGAAAATAAATTTGGCTGGAAACGCTCTGAAATGAGCAGCGGCGACATTGTTTTTTACGAATTAAACGGGATTTCACTTGCTTTATATCCTTTGAATGAATTGGCAAAAGATGCAACTGTTGATGCCGGTGGAAGCGGTTTCAAAGGATTTACAATTGCGCACAATACGCGCAGCGAAGAAGAAGTAAACACACTAATTCAGTCGCTCAGGGAAAAAGGAGTGCAAATTGTTAAAGAGCCGCAAAAAGTTTTCTGGGGTGGTTACAGCAGTTATATTGTCGACCCCGATGGAAATTTATGGGAAATTGCTTTCAATCCGTTTTTAAAGATGGATGAATGAGAAAAGCAAACCAGGAAATAACTGATAAATCAGTACTTGAAGAAATATTAAAACAAGCACATATTTGTCGGCTTGCAATGATCGACAATGGATTACCTTACATTTTGCCTTTCAATTTCGGGTTTCATGAAAACTGTATTTTTATTCACTCTGCACCCGTTGGCAAAAAAATCGATTTATTAAAGGAAAATCCGCTGGTTTGTTTTGAGATTGAACAAAAAGCCGAAATAATTACCGATGAAATTGCCTGCAAATGGAGTACTTTGTACCGGTCGGTAGTTGGATACGGAAATGTGGAAATTGTTACCGATTTCGAAGAAAAAATACAGGGACTTGAAATTATTATGAAACAACACGGAGGAGCAGGAAAACAGGACTTCGATCCCAAAGAAGTTGAATTTATTGTAATCCTGAAACTTTCAATCTCAACAATTACCGGGAAACAATCTGGCAACTGGAACCGACTAAACGGGTAAACCAATTTTCATTGTATTTGTTTTAGTTTTATGAATGTTATTCCATATCAATCAAAAGTGTTGAATTTACATTTTGTAAAATTGAAAACATAAAAACATGAAAACAAGCAACGTAAGTAATCCAATTATGATTTTCGCCGGAACAAACTGGGAGGCCGGAGTTTTAAAAAGCCATTTGGAAGATGCGAAAATTGAGGTTTTAATGAAAGAGGAAGGTATTGATGAGTTGGAACCCTGGGTTGGAGCGGCAGGAGGATACGAATCGGTAAAAGTGTTTGTTTCAGGTTCTGATATTGAAATGGCAAGTGAGATCGTAAGTGACTTTAAAAAAAATAATACCAATAACGGTGAGTAAAACACAAAATTCGTTATGAAAACATTTGCAACAATAAATGAATATATTTCAGAATTCCCTGAAGAAATCAGATTTAAACTGGAACAAATCAGGGAAACCATTCAGCAAGCAGCTCCCGAGGCAAAAGAGGCTGTCAGATATGGAATGCCAACTTTCGTGTTAAACGGTAACCTCGTTCATTTTGCAGCTTATAAAAACCACATCGGTTTCTACCCTGCCCCTTCCGGAATTGACGCTTACCTTGATGAACTGGCTGTTTACAGAACCGGAAAAGGAACAATTCAGTTTCCGATTGACCAGCCAATTCCATTCAACCTGATTAAAAAAGTTGTGGAATTCAGGGTTAATGAGAATCTGGGAAAGCGAAAAGGAAAAGTGAAAAAGGAATGATATCGAGGTTCAGGTAAAAGGCTACAGGTCAATAATTTCAAATTATTAATTTTTTCAGGTTGTAACACTTACTCCGATACTCATACTATATATTTATGAAACTCCTATATTTTTTAAACCTGATTAACCTATTGAAAATGAAAAAAATCAGGATATTAAAAAACGCATCTGATTGAAAATCAAAAAAATGAATATCAAAAAAAAAGTAATAGTTGTCGGTGGCGGGTTTGCGGGAATTCAATTGGTAAGAAAATTAGATGATAAACTTTTTGATATTATCCTGATTGACAAGTTAAACCACCATCAGTTTCAGCCGCTGTTTTACCAGGTTGCCACTTCACAAATCGAACCTTCGAGCATTTCATTTCCCCTGCGTCATGTTTTCAGGAATAAAAAAAACGTGATGATTCGCCTGGCAAAGGTTTCAGGAATCAATTCAACAGAAAATACAATATCGACAAATATTGGCGATTTTAAATACGATTACCTTGTTTTGGCTTTGGGTTGTAAAACCAACTTTTTCGGAAATGCAGAATTAAGCAAAAACACACTCACCTTAAAAACTACTTACGAAGCAATTAGAATCAGAAATCATATTTTACAAACCTTTGAGAATATAATAACTGCTAAAGAAGAGGAAGGGAAAGCTTGCTGAATATGGTAATTGTTGGTGGCGGACCAACAGGTGTTGAACTTGCCGGAGCGTTTTCCGAAATTAAAAGAAATGTTCTGCCAAAAGATTACCACAGGATTGATTTCTCGAAACTTAAAATTATTCTGGTTGAAGGCAGTCCGCACACATTAAACAGTATGAGCGATATCGCAAAAGACGCTTCAGAAAAATACCTTCAAAAGCTGGGTGTGAAAGTTATGGTGGATACCATCGTTAAAAACTATGATGGCGAAACTTTAATGCTCGGCAACGGAGAAAAAATAAAAACAAAGACTGTGATCTGGGCTGCCGGAGTCACGGCAAATACAATTGAAGGGATACCACAAACCAGTGTTACACACGCAAACCGGTTAATCGTTGACAGGATAAACAAATTGTCAGGTTTCGATAATATTTTTGCCATTGGTGACATGGCTTTTATGGAAACGCCAAAATATCCAAAAGGACACCCGCAACTGGCAAATGTGGCAATAAACCAGGCACGAAACCTTGCCAAAAACCTGAAAAATATACAGCAGGGAAAAGAACTCGTTGATTATGAATACATAGATCTGGGTTCAATGGCAACACTTGCAAGGAATAAAGCAATTGTCGATCTTCCGTTTTTAAGTTTTAAAGGATTTTTCGCATGGGTAATTTGGATGTTCCTCCATTTGATGCTTATTTTAAGTGTTCGGAACAAGTTGATTATATTTATCAATTGGGCCTGGGGTTATGTTTTTAAAGACACGGCATTGAGGTTGATTTTAAAGGATAACAAATAGAAAATTCAAAATAAAATTATGCAAATAGAAGCAAATTCACCCGAACAATATTTGGAACGAATTCCGGAAGACAGAAAACAGGCAATGAACAAATTGCGGCAAACAATTCTTGCTAATATTCCTGAAGATTTTAAGGAAGAAATGAGTTATGGAATGATTGGATATGTTGTGCCCCATTCAGTTTATCCCCCAGGTTATCATTGTGATACCAAATTGCCGCTGCCTTTTATAAACATTGCATCGCAAAAAAACTTTATTGCCTTTTATCACATGGGAATTTATGCAGTTAAAGAATTACTGAATTGGTTCACAACTGAATATCCAAAATATTCCAAATTAAAATTGGACATGGGAAAAAGTTGCATCCGTTTTAAAAACCCGGAACAAATACCGTTTGAACTGATTGCTGAACTTGTACAAAAAATGTCGGCTAAAGAGTGTATTGAAATTTACGAATCGAATATAAAAAACAGAAAATGAAACGAGCATGAAAAATTTATTACACACATAAGGATTATTACAAGCGAGTTCTCCCGAAATATCGGGACAAGCTATTGAATACTTTTAAAAAACAATAAATCATAATGAGATGAAAAAAGTTACCGGAATCGGGGGCATTTTCTTCAAATGCAAAAACCCTGAAAAAATGAAGGAGTGGTACAACAAAAACCTGGGTTTGCAAACCGATGAATACGGAAGCAGTTTTGAATGGCGACTTGGCGATGACCCCACTAAAAAAGGATTTACCCAGTGGAGTCCATTCCCTGAAACAACAAAATACATAGAACCCTCTGTAAAAGATTTTATGATTAACTACAGGGTGGAAAATATTGAAGCTCTTGTTGAAGAATTTAAAAAAGACGGGGTAACAATTCTTGACGAAATTGAAACTTATGATTACGGAAAATTTGTTCACATTCTTGATATTGAAGGAAATAAAATTGAACTTTGGGAACCTGTCGATACAGAATATGACAAAATTGTTGACGGCAGAACAAAGTAAAATGGTAGTCAGGTAAAACCGGATTTCAGGAATAAATTCAATAGTATTAAATAATTTGGTTTATGAGAAAGATATTTCTGGTTGCCCTTATAATTACTGTTACAACTGCAACGGGTTTTGCGCAATCGCTTCCCGAATTTCTGGCAGGAACCTGGAAAGTTGAAAACAGTGAAACCTACGAACACTGGGATAAAATCAACGAAAACAATTTCAAGGGAATTTCATATAAAATGATAAACGGGAAAATGGTAATTACCGAATATCTTGATATCAAAAAAACAGATGGTAAAATTGTTTATACTGCCACTGTGCTTAACCAAAACAATGGAATCGGGATTGATTTTAATTTGACCAGTTCCGACAGTCTGTTTTCTTTTGAAAATCCGGTTCACGATTTTCCGAAGTTTATACGTTACAAGCACATTTCAGAAAATAAAATGAGTGCAACTGTTGGTACAAACGAAAATAATTTCACACTGAATTTTGAAAAATTAAAATGATAAATTTACTGTACACCTGAAATCTTGCAAATTTTCGCTTAAAAGTGTTTCAATTAAATTCTAAAAGGTATATTTCTGTTTTCTTGTTTTAGACGATAAATTTCAAACAAATGGCAAAAAAAAAGCACAAACATAAATAGAAACCGGACTGGCTCCCGGCTCCCTCGTTTTCACCGGGTTGCAGAAAATGGCTCAGGTTGATATTTCACTTATCCATTATACAGAGGAACAGTTTGATGAAAAGTATCCGAAAAACATGGAAGAAGTAATTTCGTTTATAAAATCTTCAACTGGTGTTACATGGATAAATATTGACGGTCTGCATGATGAAAAATTATTGAAGAAATATGCACATTTCTCAATATACACAAACTGAGTATGGAAGACATTTTAAGTGTTGGCCAACGTCCGAAACTGGAGGAATACCGTGACTATGTTCAGGCGGTAATAAAAATACTTACAATGGACCCCGGCGATATAAGCATTGAATATGAACAAATTAGCTTTATCCTCAAAGGAAATTTACTTGTCACTTTTCAGGAAAAAACCGGCGATGTGTTTAACAGTGTCAGAACCCGTATTAAAGAAAAGAAAGGTTCAGTAAGAAGAAAAGGGGCCGACTATTTACTTTATGCACTTTTAGATACAGTTGTTGACCATTATTTTTTGGTTCTCGAAGATTTTGGTGAAAAACTTGAAGATTTGGAAACTGTACTGCTTGAAAATCCCGATAAAAGCACATTGAACAAATTACATTCACTCCGCCGCGAAACACTACTTTTAAGGCGCTCAATTTACCCGCTACGCGAAATGATTTGCCACTTTGAAAAACTTGACGAGCCGTTAATTTCAAACGAAATAAAAGTATTTATCAGGGATTTGTACGACCACACTATTACAGTAATCGACACTATTGAAGTGCTCCGCGATATGACTTCAGGTTTGCTCGACTTGTACATGAACAGCGCTTCAAACAAAATGAACGAAATAATGAAAGTATTAACCATTATGAGTACCATTTTTATCCCGCTAACTTTTATTGCCGGAGTGTATGGAATGAACTTTGCCAACATGCCCGAGCTGCGCGCTCAAAACGGGTATTATGTTATACTGGGCGTTATGTTTGTTGTATTTATCGGGATGCTGACTTTTTGAAACGAAAAAGTGGTTTTAAAACCGGGGTGGTGATTCGAAAACCAAAGCATACATAAAGAAAAGATATGAGATGTTTATTGTTTATATTCTCTCCAAAATAGCATTGTATTCGTCCATCGTTTTTGCCCCAAAAATTATTAATTCCTTAATGGAGTTTAAAATAAGAATATACCTCCTGATAATCTTTTACTTCCATTAAATCAGCACGCATTTTTGCGGCGCCATCAAAACTGTTTAGATAGATTTTATAAAAACGTTTGAGGATATTAAAATTCTTACGTCCGCTCCAGGTTTTCTCAAAAAGCCGGGTGTGTTGAATGAGTTTTTCGATTCTTTCATCTTTTGATATTTCAGTTTTTTCGGGATTAAAAAACCACGGGTTTTGAAAAATCCCACGACCGACCATCACGCCGTCAACCCCGGTTTCGGTGATGCGTTGCAATCCTTGTTCATATGAAAATACGTCGCCGTTACCATGAAACGGAATGTGTGGTTTAAGTTGATTTTTTAGTTTAACAGCTAAGGCAATTTCATCCCAGCTTGCTTCGCCATCGCTTTGCATTCGTTGTGTTCGTCCATGCAAAATAATTGCAGCAGGTTCAACTTCAAGTAATTCCGAAATCCACTCTTCAGTTTGATGCTGCTTTATTCCTGTGCGTGTTTTAACACTCACAGGCAGGTTTGTACCTTCTTTAGTTGCAAGAATTATTTCCTTTGCCAGGTTTGGTTCGCCAATTAATGCGCTGCAGGCACCTTGTTTGAAGACCTTTTTCACGGGGCAGCCCATATTTATATCAATTCCATCAAATTGATAATTTTCAGTAAGATAGCTGGCAATGTTTTTATAGATTTCAGGGTTGCGTCCCCATATCTGTGCAACCAATTTAATATTTAGTTTTTTCAGAAGTTCTTTTTCAGAATCGTTAACCACAAGACGTTCTGAAACCCGTGTCCGTCCAACAGGATGGTTCATCCCTTCAACGGATGTGAATTCAGTAAAAACCACATTTAGCTTTTCCATCGCAGACATTCCCATAACGATTTCACGAAAAACCGTGTCAGTAACGTCTTCCATTGGAGCCAGCGAAAAAACGGGGCCGTTAAATTGTTGCCAGAAGTTTGTCATAGTAATAATGAAGTTCCAAATCTTAAATTCCAAAAAACAAATAAATCTCAAATCTTAAAAATTCAAATTCCAAAATTAACCAATTTAAAGAGCCTTGAATTTCAGAGTTTGATATTCTGGAATTTTGTTTTTTAATTTTTGTTATTTGGCGCTTATTAGGTTCTATCTACTTTGCTCTTCCCGAATCAAAGAAAGGCTTTTCCTGTACTTTCTGCTGTTTCCGAAACCTATTCGGTTTTCTTTTGAACGTGCCAAACCACTGGTTTTTTCATGGGCACATTCGGGTGTACAGCAACCATTGTACTTTTCGGCACAAACCGGGCACTGAATGAATAGAATGTGGCAACCATGATTGTCGCAGTTGGTGTGCGAATCGCAGGGTGTACCGCATTGATGACATTTCGAAATAATTTCGCCATTAACACTTTCGCCCAGCCGTTCATCAAAAACAAAGTTTTTACCAATGAATTTCGAATCAAGATTAGCTGATTTTATTTGCCGGGCATATTCAAGAATTCCGCCATGCAACTGATTCACGTCTTTAAAACCCTGGTTTTTTAAATAAGCACTTGCTTTTTCGCAACGAATTCCACCCGTACAATACAACAACACTTTTTTATCTTTTTTGTCAGCCAGCAAATCGGTTACAATCTCCAACTCTTCGCGAAATGTATCGGCTTCTGGACAAATCGCTCCTTCAAAACGGCCAATTTCGCTTTCATAATAATTGCGCATATCAACAACAACCGTATTTTCTTTGCCGATTTGTTCGTGAAATTCAATTCCACTTAAATGTTTGCCAACGTTTGTAACGTCGTAGGTTCCATCGTCCAGTCCATCGGCAACCAATTTAGGGCGAACTTTAATGGTAAGTTTGTAAAACGATTTTCCATCGTCTTCAATGGCATATTTAATGGGGATTCCATCGAGAATTTCATATTTTCTTAGTGTTTCGAGGAAAGTTTCGAAATGATGTTCCGGAATGCTCATTTGCGCATTAATTCCTTCGCGGGCAACGTAAATGCGACCAAAACAATCGAGTGAAAACCAATCGTGGAAAATATTGTCTCTGAATTCCTGTGGATTTTCAAGATAAAAATAACGATAAAACGAAATAGTTTTGCGCTGAAAAGTTTCCTTCAGCAACCTTTCTTTAAATCTTCTTTATTTATGCGGTTGTATAAAAACATATCGAAATTGATTTTTAATGGGTTCAAAAGTAAACA
Organism: Draconibacterium sp.; assembly: GCA_016705335.1. Classification (GTDB taxonomy): domain Bacteria; phylum Bacteroidota; class Bacteroidia; order Bacteroidales; family Prolixibacteraceae; genus Draconibacterium. The sequence goes on from JADIYN010000013.1 coordinate 127,204, forward strand.
TTCTTTCAAAAAGGACAAATCAGTATTTTTTACAGGAACAAAAACAAAGAACCTTTTTCCACACAGCACTTTAAAAACCTGTGTTAAAGAAAAGAAATTAGTAGTATTGCAAATAAAATCTTATTTCGAACCTAAAAACCAACCGATGAAAAAGCTTATTGACAAATTGATTTATTGCACTGGTTTCATGTTGGTTTCTTTATCTTCATTTAACCAGAACCTGATTAAAAACCCAGGATTTGAGTTCGGTTTGAACAATTGGAGTTTGTGGTCAAAGGAGGGGACCGGAAAGTCAACTGTGGTTTCTGAACCTGTTCATACTGGCCAGAAAGCGCTCAAAATTGATTATCAAGGCAACAATGATTGGGCATTAAATTCTTCTGAAGTCATTAAAGTAAATGCAGGCGATATATACGAAATGTCGTGCTGGGTTTCAATTGCATCTTTGGTGTCTGAGGCCAATATGTCGCTGGTTTTGTACGATGACAAACGGAATGTAATCAACTGGGTGTTCAACCGTATTAAAATGGACAAAAAGTTAGCTGAATATACACAGTTCATGTCAAAGTTTGTAGTTCCACAGAGCGCGGCATATATATAGTTGTGGCTTGAAGGATGGGCCGGATGCGTGTTATATGCCGATGATTTTTCGCTTTCAAAATACGAAATCGATGCTATTTCAGGAGAATATATAATCGAAAACGAGAAGGTAAAAGCAGTCATTCAATTGCCGGAGTTTACAATCAATTTAATGGCCAAATCGGGCACCCATTCGGTTCAAACCAATCCTGCCCAATTCGCGGCCGCCAAATCGGTTGAATTCATCAACGCGAAGGCAATAAAAGTAAATTGCGAACTTCTTGATGAACAAAAATCGCCTATTTCAATTGAATTTGCTTTAGAAGACAAGGCTTTGAAAATGAATATTGATGGTGATTCTGAACTTGATTTAAGCTCAGATTTTCAATTTCCTGGATCAATTGCGAGCCGGGCAAACGATTATTTTATCGTTCCGCGGGCAACTGGAATTATGTTTCCGGTGAGCGAGCAATACCCTTTCTGGGAATTTTCGTGTTATGGTTGGAAAGCAACAATGCCATTTATAGGTGTCACCAATTTGAATAACGGTTATATGGTGTGCACTCATGACCAATATGATGCAGTATTTCAATTTACAAAACCTCCCGGAGAAAACTTGTACACCTTTAATGTTCAGCACAAACCTGCAAAAAGCAAGTTGGGGTACGATCGTATAGTGTTTATCGTTTTGGTTGAAAATGGTTATGTGGAAATGTGTAAATGGTATCGTGAAATTGGTGAAAAAGTGGTTTTGTAAAAACGCTCAATCAAAAAAGGAAAGAAAATCCGAACATTGACAAACTGATTGGTGCGGTTGATTTTTGGCCGTTAAGCATGAATATCGACCCTTCATTTATTTCTACAGTTAAGTTGATGGGGATAGACAAAGCCATGTGGAACCTTACCGGCAGTTGGGGGCAACCCAATTTTTCGGTATTGATCGATTCGATTAATGCGAACGGATTTTTATCGAACCGCTACGATATTTTTACCGATGTGTGGCCGCCCACCCACCCTGAATGGCAAGGCTATAGAACAGAAGGTTATCCGGAAGATGTAGTAGTTGATAAAAATGGCGAGTTGCAAAAGGCTGGACTGCTTATCCGAACGGGCAGGAATTTCAGGGATATTATACTTGTGGTTTAACTCATTGGGCGTATGCACATAAATATGTGACACAAGATTTAAAGGTAAACAAGTACAATAGTCGATTTATTGATGTGGAGCTTTCTTCGGCACTTACTGAGTGCTTTTCGCCCGATCACCCAACCACGCGAAGACAGGATGCAGAATCGCGGACAGAGTTACTTGCGTTTATCAAAAACTTTTATCGATTAGTTACCGGGACAGAGGAAGCGCACGATTTTGCTTTCCAGAATCTTGATTACAGTGAAGGAACCATGACAATTGCGCCTGCCGAAAATGCGGGCTACGACTGGTCGCAACCGCTGGAAAACACCGATAAAGCTTATTATGAACAAAATATCAGTACACGTTACCGCATCCCTTTGCATGGACTTGTTTATCACGATGTACACATTCCGACATGGTACACGGGCGATGGTGTTTCAAAAGTACCCGCCTATTGGGAAGACAAGGATTTGTGGAATATTTTGTACGGAACAATGCCGCTGTATCTGCCTCCGTCACGAAGTTATTGGGATTCGAACCTTGAAAAATTTATGTCTGGGTATCATTTAATGTCAACAGTTTCGCGAAATGTGGGTTACGCAAAAATGATAAACCACCAATTTTTGAGTGAAGACCACAATCTTCAGGAAACTGATTTTGACAACGGTTGGAAGGTTGTTGTTAATTTTGATTCAATTCCGCGCAACTTGGCAGGAAAAACTTTGGCCCCAAAAGGTTTTTATGCGTCAGCCGAAGAAAAAGATGAAGCCGGGAAAATGATTTTCGATGACAAAACAATTGCCTGGGCTTTATCGAGCAACCGCCTGTTTTTCAACCCATTTGGGGTTGAAGCCAGTAAATTGGGACTTCGGAGTACAAATTCTGTATTCATGGAGAAATTCACGGATTATCTGCTTGTTTCGTTTATCGGCAATCAAAATTATATCGATTTTAATATTGATGATTTGCCATTCGATGTAAAAGAAATTTCAAAAGTGGTTGAATATTACACGGCAAGGGAAATTAGTCTAATAACAACTGACGATGGTTGGAAACAATTGAGAAGACCAACTGGTAAAAGTTATTTTAAATTGTATTACGGACCAAAAACAACACGTTTGGAAACGGGTTCATTATCGCCGGGATTAAAAATATACCCAAATCCAGCTCAAAATCAATTGTTTATTGAACATTTAAATCACAATGCGCAGCTTACGGTTTGCAATATTAACGGGCAACGGCTGATTGAAAAATCGTTGTCAGATTCAAAATCGCATATAGATATTGGTTTTCTTGCTTCTGGGGTTTATTTCCTGAAAGTTGTGCAAAATGGTTCAAGCGAAGTTTTGAAGTTTATCAAGAATTAGCATTTCTGTTGGAGCAAGTCTTTTAACGAAAAGCCGGATATGGCTTTCTTTATTTCATCAACTCATCTATCTTCTCAATAATTTCCTTAAACTCCTTCTCATTAAAACCGATTGATGCTACAGCAATTTTTCCTTCTTTATCGATTATAAAATTTCGCGGGATATTCTGGTTTGCATATAACGAAAAAACCTTTCGTTCTACATCAGGGTAAAAAGGCATGTTGAATTTATTGTCTGTTTTGAATTTATTGATTTCTGCCCAGGTATGTTCACGCCCCAAAATAATCAGTTCAAAATTCGGGTTATTTTTCAGTTTATTATAAACTTCCTTTTGCAGGTGAGGAAGTTCCTGCCGGCATGGTGGGCACCAGGTGGCAAAAAAGTTTATCCAAACTACTTTTCCTTTCAGTTCAGATAATTGTTTTGTTTTGCCGTTTTCGGTTTCGAATGTAAAATTAGGTGCTTTGTCGCCAATTTTAACCAATGTTGCTTCGTCCTGAGCTTTTAGTTTACAGGTAAAAATCAAAATAAATGATATTAAAAGGAATGCTTTCATTATTATTTTTTTGTGGAAAGATATATGTTTTTCAGTAATTGACAGTTCTGATAAAAGGATAAAAATTTACAGTGTTAATTGATTCAAAATACAAATTGCCAATGACAAAAAGATGTGGAGGGATTAAAAGTGAAGAATTAATTACACTTTCAGAAATATTGGCTTTCCCGTTTGTTGTATTTGCATAACCTTTTTTAAATTTTCCGTCCCTGTATTGTTCAAATATGGCTATATCGTTGCCAAGCAGGTATTTCCAATCGCCATGTTTTTTGTTGTTTTGAAATGCTCCACTTAAAGCATAATCCAGTCCATCGATTTTTTCAAAAAAAACTTTAAAACTTCCGGATCCCGAAAAAACCTTATAGTCCAGGTTTTCAGTATTAAGAAAGCGCAGTGAAAAAATCGTCCATCTGGAATTCTATTTCATAATCTGTTTTCCCATTTTCGTTAAAGAATACCCATTTGCCCACCGGAATACCATTCCTGAACCGCCCGATTGTTTGGGTTTGTCCATTTTTAAAATAAGATTTATATAATCCCTCGTAATTTTTTTTGTTAATTGTTCCTTCAGAGAGAATTTCACCTGTTATAAAATAATCTTTAAAACTCCCGCCAAAAAAATTATCAATTGACCAAAATGATTCTCTGTAAAATAACCCAGTTTCAGGCGGACAAACCTGCCATTTGCTGTTAAAATACACCTTCACCTTTCTTGTTTCAATTTCCTCTGGTATAAAAAAACCTTTTTGAGATTCGCCTTGAGTTGTTGAAGCCTGAAACAGAAATTCGAGTCTTTTATCGAGCACATTCGAATTTGGAGCTGACATTTTACCGGATAACCGGGGTTTGTCGCATCCATCGCAATAATACTTTAGAAACTGACAGGTAATTGCACCACCAAGCTCAAATGCGCGTTCGAGATCGGTACAAAATCCTTCGCTATTATTTGTTTTATAATTACAAACTGCGCTGTAAATAAAAATACCTGTGTTTAATGAATCAGCAGATTTTAGATAATTGAAGTAAACCAATGCTGAATCAAAGTGGTTTTGTTCAAAATATGTGTTTCCCAAAAACTGGTTCATATATATCAGTTTTTTCTCACTGAAATCAGATCCGGCAAATTGTAACGATTTTTTAAAATACTGAATTGCATTGGTTGTATCCCTTTGTTTTTTACAGATATTTCCAATGTTGTACAGGCATTCTGTATTTTCAGGTTCAAACTTCAGATTTTTCCTGAAATCAAGTATTGCATTTACTGTATCACCAAGGGAAATATGACATAATGCTCTGTTTTGGTAAATAAAAAATGCTTCGGGATCACCTTCAACTGCCAGATTGAAAAGTTTTAACGCCTCCTTATAATTTTCAGCTAACATTAGCTGGTAACCATCATAATTTAATTGGGCAATTTCACGATTGATTACTTTTTTCTGCGAAAAGGTTGGATTGAATGCGAACAATGCTATCGCGAAAAGTATTGTTTTTTTCATTTGGAATGGGAATAGGTTTTTGGGAAATAAAAAAATAGAAAGTTGTAAAGTTGATTCTGGTTTGAATGAATTAAGTCATGGTATCAAAGAAAGTGATACCATGACTTTTTATACTATAATTTGTTTTTTAGAAACTCGTTAACCGACTTTTCAATGCGTGCGGGGATTTCAGAAATATCCGACTTTTTGAATTTATCGCCTGTGATTTTCTCATAAAGTTCGATGTAACGGTCGGAAACTGATGCAACAAAATCTTCGCTCATTTCAGGAACGGTTTGTCCGTCTTTACCCTGAAATCCGTTTTCAATAAGCCACTGTCGCACAAATTCTTTCGAAAGTTGTTTTTGTTGTTCACCTGCCGCCAAACGTTTTTCGTAGCCTTCGGCATAAAAATAGCGCGATGAATCGGGTGTATGAATTTCGTCGATAAGGTAAATTTTACCGTCCTTTTTCCCGAATTCATATTTCGTGTCAACCAAAATCAAGCCCATTTCGGCAGCCATTTCAGTTCCGCGCTGAAACAATTTGCGTGTGTAATCTTCCAGCATTTCGTATTCAGCTTTATCAACCAATCCTTGTGCGATAATTTCTTCACGCGAAATATCTTCATCGTGACCAACTGCAGCTTTTGTTGTAGGAGTAAGAATTGGTTCCGGAAATTTCTGGTTTTCCACCATTCCTTCCGGCATGGGCACCCCACATAACATTCTCTTTCCCAGTTTATATTCACGGGCAGCGTGGCCGGTTAAATAACCCCGGATTACCATTTCAACTTTATATTGTTCGCACATGTGGCCAACAGTAACATTTGGATCAGGAACGGCAATTTTCCAGTTGGGGACAATATCGGCAGTAGCATCCAGGAATTTTGCCGCTATCTGGTTCAAAACGTGTCCTTTGTATGGAATACCTTTTGGCAGAACCACGTCGAATGCTGAAATTCGGTCGGAAACCACCATCACAAGAAAATCGTCGTTAATGTTATAAACGTCGCGCACTCTCCCTTTGTACAAGCTTTTTTGTTTTGGAAAGCTGAACTCTCTTTTTGTTAATGCGTTACCCATTTTGAATGATTATTTATTAGTGATTATTTATTAATTTTTAATGTTACCGGAATCTTGCTCTCTGTCTTTTGCTCTGTTCCATTCTTTCGCTTCTTCCTCCTCCACCCTTTTTCTCGTATGCATCTACAATATCGCGAACCAAACGGTGTCTCACAATATCCTTCTTGTCGAATTCAATAACAGAAATTGATTTGATTTTGTTGAGGATTTTTAGTGCGTGAATCAATCCCGAATGACTTTTCCGTGGCAAATCAATTTGGGTTATATCGCCGGTTATAATGAATTTTGCATTCAGCCCCATTCGCGTTAAAAACATTTTCAACTGGTTAATTGTAGTGTTTTGTGCCTCATCAAGAATTACAAAAGCATTGCTCAGCGTCCGTCCGCGCATAAAAGCCAGCGGGGCAATCTGAATGGTTCCGTCCTTCATAAACTCTTCGAGCTTTTTTGCCGGAATCATATCCTGCAAGGCATCGTAAAGTGGTTGCAAATACGGGTCGATTTTTTCTTTCAAATCACCGGGTAAAAAGCCAAGGTTTTCGCCGGCTTCAACTGCCGGACGGCTCAAAATTATTTTTTTGATTTCCTTGTTTTTCAGCGCCCTCACAGCAAGTGCAATTGCAGTGTAGGTTTTACCGGTTCCGGCTGGACCAATGGCAAAAAGAAGGTCGTTTTTAATGCTTTCATCCAGCAAAACACGCTGGTTTGGAGTGCGTGCCCGAACAGGTTTTCCGTTGTTCCCAAATACAATAATGTCGGTGTCATTCAGCCCGTTTTCTTCCATTGATGAAATGCCTGAAGCCAGAATTTCGCGGATAATATCAGGAGTGAGTATGTTGAACTGCACGTAATGGTCGAGAATAAATGCAAACTTCTTTTCGAATAGTATGAGTTCAGATTCTTCGCCCTGAATGTTTAATGTGTTTCCGCGAGCTGCAATTTTTATTTTTGGAAAATAAGAGGTGATAAGATCGATTTTTGAATTATTAATGCCAAAAAACTCCAGCGGGTCAATTCCTTCTAATATTATTTGTTTGTCCAAGTGTGTAATTTATAAATTGTAAGGATTCAAAATTAAAAAATAATAGCAAACTAATTGTGGAAAAGATTATTTCAGGAATAAGAAAGAAGTAGTCAGGATTCACTATTTTCGAAGTTCATTTGAAAATTATTGCAATGCAAAAGAAAATAGCTGCCTTTAAAGAACTACTCGAAATCATGGACGAACTTCGCGAAAAATGCCCGTGGGACAAGGAACAAACACTTGAATCATTGCGAAAGCTAACCATTGAAGAAACCTATGAACTGGCAGATGCCATTCTGCAAAACGATTTGGAAATGGTTAAAAAAGAGTTGGGCGACTTAATGCTTCATATTGTTTTTTATTCGAAAATAGGTTCCGAAAAAGGAGCGTTTGATATGGGTGATGTTTTGGAAGGAATCAACAAAAAACTGATTTACCGCCACCCTCATGTCTTTGGAGATATTGATGTTGATGGTTCGGCACGTAAAGTGGAAGAAAACTGGGAAGCTTTGAAATTGAAAGAAAAAGGTGGTAACAAACGTGTTTTGGAAGGAGTTCCGGCGGCAATGCCAGCTTTGGTTAAAGCCAACCGAATACAGGAAAAAGCCAGTGGCGTTGGCTTCGACTGGGAATACAAAGAGCAGGTTTGGGATAAAGTGAAAGAAGAAATTAACGAACTGGCACATGAAATAAACCAGGTTGAAAAAGACAAAATTAAGGCTGAATTTGGCGATCTGTTTTTTGCAATGGTAAATGCTGCACGACTTTATGGTGTTGATCCGGAAGCAGCCCTGGAACGTACCAACCTGAAGTTTATAAAACGATTTAACTATCTTGAAAGCCAAACTTTAACAAAAGGGAAAAGCCTGCACGATATGAGTTTGGCTGAAATGGATGTGTATTGGGAGGAAGCGAAAAAATTGGAAAGTTAAGCAACCTTCCCTTTTCAGGGAAACTCCTGTAGAAAAATAAAAACCCTGTAAATGAAATTAATTTAAACCATGTTTTTAAATTGTGGAAATCAGTGCAATAATACTGTCAGATATCATAAAAAATCTCTTTCAAATTTTCTTTTTCTAAATCAAAATCACAAAAGAAAAAAACCAAACTATTATTGATTGTCCTAATTTCGATGTCTTTATTCTTGTAATACAGGGGACGAACCCACCATAATTTCAAAGGATCTGGTGAATGGCGTAATTCAAAAAGGACCATTTATCAACGGTTCATCCATCTCGTTATTCGAATTGTCTGAAACTTATATTCCATCCGGAAGTTCTTACAATACCCAAATTATTGACGACAAGGGTACTTTTGAATTCAAAAATATTTCATTGGCAAGCAATTATGTCAAGTTAAAAGCTGACGGGTATTATTTTAATGAAGTTTCAGGCAAAAAATCTGCATCGCAGATAACGCTTTATGCACTGGCTGATTTATCCGATAAATCATCTGTCAATGTTAATATATTATCGCATCTTGAATATCAGCGTGTTGAAAACCTTATTTCAAAGGGGAGTACTTTTAAAGATGCGAAAGAACAGGCAGAGGCTGAAATTTTAAAAATATTTTCTTTCAGCAAAGCCGATATAAACCTGAACATTACAAAAAGTGGGGAGATGCCATTTTGCCCTTTCAGTTATTTTACAGGGTTTCCGTTCAGAAGCAGATTTGATTAATTTATTGGCCGGCATCACTTCAGACATTAAAGAAGATGGGGTTTTAAATAATCAGGACCTGGGTACATTGCTTATAAATGATGCAAAATTACTTAATCTGTCTGCTATACGTTCAAACATGGTGAATCAATACACGTCAACCGATAACAATGCTGTTATTCCCGATTTTGAAAAATATGTTGCATTATTTATTGAAAGTACCAATTATGTATTTACAAGCGGTAAAAGTATCACCCGCGTAAACGATAGCGTTTGATCATAACAAAAACGAACAAACCTTTACATTTGTTAATTCAGGTGAACCAGATTTGTTTTAACTAATAAGGTGAAAATCTGATTTGATAATAAAACTTTTGGCTGGAAATCACACAATTGAATATTACGAGAACAATGCAACTGAACCAACAAGAATAAAGGAAATTAAAGTGACTGAGTAAAAGTACATTATTTTTAAGATGGTTTAAATTTCACACTAACATATATTTGAAAAACTAAAACTATAATCGGAAACAAATTGCATTTCTAGTAGCCATAGTTTTGATGGCAGCGTGCACTTCAAAACCCGCAGCAGATAAAAACCCAAATATTAAAACCACCCTCACCAAAACCGAACTTCAGGATAAAATAAAAGGTGGCTGGGCCGGACAGGTAATTGGTTGCACTTACGGCGGGCCAACAGAATTTCGCTACAACGGAGTGATGATTGCCGATTCAGTTTCAATTCCGTGGGATGAAACCAGGTGCTTGTGGTACTATGAAAATTCACCGGGATTGTACGATGATGTTTATATGGATTTAACTTTTGTAGATGTTTTTGAAAAAGAAGGTTTGGATGCACTGGCAAAATCACATGCCCTGGCATTTGCAAATGCGGATTATATGTTGTGGCACGCCAATCAGGCCGCACGTTACAATATTTTAAACGGAATTATGCCGCCCGAATCGGGATTTTGGATGAACAATCCACACGCCGATGATATCGATTTTCAGATTGAAGCCGATTTTGCAGGATTAATGGCGCCGGGAATGGTAAACACTGCCACCGAAATTTGCGATAAAGTGGGGCACATTATGAATTACGGCGATGGCTGGTATGGCGGGATTTATGTTGCGGCCATGTATTCACTGGCTTTTGTTTCAAGCGATGTAAATTATGTGGTTACTGAAGCCTTAAAAACTATTCCACAGGAATCACAGTTTTATAAATGCATAAGTGATGTTATAAAATGGCATTCGGAATATCCAACCGAATGGTCGCAAACGTGGAATTTGGTACAGCAAAACTGGTCGCAGGACATTGGTTGTCCCGACGGTGTTTTTGCTGATTTTAATATCGATGCAAAAATAAATGCCGCGTATATTGTGGTCGGATTGCTGTATGGTGAAGGTGATTATTCAAAAACACTTGATATTTCAACCCGCTGCGGACAGGATTCGGATTGCAACCCAGCAAGTGCAGGTGGTATTTTAGGTACTATGATAGGTTATTCAAAACTTCCGGAAGAATGGAAAAAAGCAGTAATCCCGGTGGAAGACATGGATTTCAGATATACAACAATGTCGTTAAACGATGTGTATAAAATCGGCACAAAACATGCCCTTGAAACACTCGAAAAAAACGGCGCTAAAATCGATGGTGAAAACATTGAAATTCAGTTTCAGGAAATAAAACCTGTTGTTTTGGAGGTAGGTTTTGAAGGGCATTATCCGATAGAACGAAAACCTGTGGGAATAACACTTTCAGAAATTAACAGGGAAGTAAAAGTCGAATTCTCCGGAAATGGGTTTGTACTTCAGGGGTGGGCAAAATAACCGACAAGGAATACAATGATTTTGTAGCTGAGCTGGAAATGACGATTGATGGCGGAACTCCCGAAAAACTATTGATGCCAACTCAATTTGCCACCCGAAAACACGAACTGGGCTGGAAATACCAGTTGACAGAAGGTGAACATTCAGTTTCTGTTCGTTTAATAAATGCGAATCCCGGGTTTAAAGTAGATGTGGGGGATTTGCTTGTTTATTCTTCGCAAAAGAACTAATCTTTTAATTGGTAGCAATTTTTACAAAGAGTCTTGTCATTTTAACCAAAATACCATTAATGTCGTTGTAGCAATTCATTTAAATCAATAATATCATATGGTTTTTCACCGAAGCCGGCGTAATATTCCAGTATTATTTTATCCTCTTTTCATCAATATTAATAACCGCATATCCGGGCAAATCGGTTTGTTTGTAAAAGGTAACATATTTTGCTTCTTCAGATAACATTTCTTTTCTGGTGTTCAGCGTTTCCGGTTGCCAGTCAGGAACGTTTTCAGCAAGAGAAGGGCCATAATCTGTAATTATTTTTGATGGAATTTGGTAATTCCTGTCTTTAATAACACTTATTACCATCACCTGTACAACAGGTCCAAATTTAGTATCGCGCTGAACTACTGAATAACGATGTAAGTGGCCGCATAAAACAATTGCATTATTTTTCGCAATTAACTCCAGTAAGTTTTCTCTTTGTTCCTTATTGTTTCTTAAGGTATGCCAGCACCTTTCAGTTACGGGTATAACAGGCTCATGAATGGCAATAAATTTATATTTTGCATTCGACTCAGAAAGTTCATGCTCAAGAAAAGCTAACATATCCGTTTTTTTATCATACGGATCAATGCAGGTTATTTGAACATTATCGTATTGGTAAGAGTAGTTCGCACTTTTGATTTCAGAATTATTTGTTTGTTTACGAAACATTGGAATATAAAACTCCCGAAACGCTTGCTCCGCTCCCGGCCCTGTAATATCGTGATTTCCCTTTGCTATTATCCATGGCACCGGCATCTGACTTGCATCGATTGCTTTCATCGTATTGGATGCCATTTGTCGCGCTTTACTTTCATTTCCAGCCAGACCTTCCGACAAATCTCCCAATTGAATTACAGCTTTTACTTGTGGAATTTCAGACGCTGCTTTTTTCCTAATGATGGCCATAAAATCATTCCAGTTATTCTCTGTATATACCGTGTATTCCTTTGTTACCTGACGTAAATCATCCGGCTTTTTCATGAGCCAATCCATGTCATGGTCTTGTAATAAATCATAATGGACGTCACCCAGCACAATTAAACTGCTTTTTTGTGCTGATGAATTAATAATACTGAAGCAGAAGATGAAAAAAAAAATAATTCTCATGGTTAACTTTTTTAAGTACTTAATCAAATTTTACCGATTCAGGATGCTCATCCAAACCAAAATACTCCTGAACAATTTTTTCTGTATATATTTTTATTATTCTCATTAAAAAGCGTATCCGCATTATATTTCCCCTTGCCAATTACTTCAATTTTACCCGCAGCAAATAATCATCCGCAGTTATAAATAATTCAGAATAATCGGTATTAAAAGCACAGTTGGCTGTAGCTTCATTTGTCATAATTGTTCCGAGGTGTTCGCCTTCGGGGGTGAAAATTAAAACTCCACCTGGCCCGGTGGCAAAAATCCAGCCGTTTTTGTGGACTTTCATTCCATCGGGCAGACCTTTTAAAGTTTTGGTTTTATCGGTGGCATCATAAAACATTTTTCCATTTTTCAGCAAACCATTTTCATCAACATCATAAACCATCCAGATTGCTTTTTCGGGATCAGAATTGGCAATATATAATTTTGTAAAATCCGGCGAGAACGCAATTCCGTTGGGGCGTGAAAGTTCTTTTGTCAGCAACGTAATTTTCCCGCTTTTATCGACTTTGTAAACTCCCTGAAAATCGAGTTCTTTTGACTGATCTTCCATGTTAAATTCCAATCCGTAAGGAGGATCGGTAAAATACAAATCGCCGTTTTTATAATAAACAGCATCGTTTGGGCTGTTTAGTTTTTTACCGTTATAATTATCGGCAATGGTTTCAAATTGTGCTTTTGGTGCAGTAACAGGTGCTTTCATTTTTGAAATTCTTCTGTCGCCATGTTGACAAAGCACAAGTTCACCTTTCCTGTTCAACAACAATCCATTCGATCCGGTTTCGCCGCCTCTTTTTGCTGTTCCTGTGTAACCGGCAGGTTTCAAATAGATTTTAATTCCTCCTTTTTCAGTCCATTCAAAAATTGAATTGTTTGGGATATCAGAAAAAATAAGTTTGTTTTCTTTTTCCAGCCATAGTGGACCTTCCGTCCATTCAAAAGCTTTCGCGAGGATTTCAACCAAGTTATTTGGCATTATCCGGTTAAAATTTTGTTCAGCGTTTTATCTTACATAATACAGCGCAATCTTTTTTATAATTCTGGCAAAAACCGCTGAAAACAGTAAATAGAAAAGCAAAAGTGAGAATTGACGTTTTCATAATGAATTAATTAAAATGTAGCCTAAAATACAAAACAAAACAGCAAAAAAAAACCGCTCCATCCCGACAGATATTGGGACGAAACGGCTCATATATATAAATGGTTTTTTAAGACTCAGTTTCAGCCTTTGAGAAATCCATGGCTGACATTCTTTTGTAAGAATTGTAACGCCATTTTGCATTTTCTTCCGATGCTGCAAAAAGTTCGTCGGCAGCGGCCGGAAAAGTCTTTTTCAGTGAAGTAAAACGTACTTCGCCATTTAAGAAATCCTGGAATTTGCTCCAATCCGGTTCTTTTGAATCAAGCTGGAACGGGTTTTTGCCCTCTTCTTCCAACAATGGGTTGTACCGGAAAAGTGACCAGTAACCTGAATCAACTGCCCTCTTTTGCTCATCCTGTGCTTTACCCATACTTGCACGCAAACCATGGCTGATGCACGGAGAGTATGCAATTATAATTGATGGACCAGGATATGATTCGGCTTCTTTCAATGCTTTCAGATATTGAGCGTTGTTTGCTCCCATGGCAACCTGTGCCACATAAATATATCCGTAGGAAATCATCATCGCGCCAAGATCTTTTTTGCGGACACGTTTACCTGCGGCAGCAAATTTTGCAACAGCACCAACCGGAGTTGATTTCGACGATTGTCCACCGGTATTTGAATATACTTCGGTGTCCATAACCAAAACGTTGATATCCTGACCGCTTGCCAAAACATGATCGAGGCCGCCATACCCAATATCATATGCCCAACCGTCGCCACCAAATACCCAAATTGATCTTTTTACAAGATATTGAGCCAGAGTGGCAATCTCTTTTGCATAACTGCTTTCACTTCCTGCAATTGCAGCTTTTACTTTTTCCGATGCAATTTTTGAAGCTTCAGCATTTTTCATACCTGCCAGCCATTCAGTGTAAGCTTCTTTTTCAGTATCAGAAATACCGTTGTTTAAAGCACCTTTCATTATGTCGGCAATGCGGTCGCGTTGGGCCTGAACACCTTCAGCAAAACCAAAACCATATTCGGCATTGTCTTCGAAAAGTGAGTTTGCCCATGCAGGTCCCTGACCTGAATCTTTATGTTTGCAATATGGTGTCGAAGGCGCTGAACCTCCATAAATTGAAGAACAACCTGTTGCATTGGCAACCATCATCCTTTCGCCATAAAGCTGTGTAATCAGTTTGATATAAGGTGTTTCTCCACAACCAGCGCATGCTCCCGAGAACTCGAAAAGTGGTTGTGCGAACTGAGAATTTTTTACATTCTGAAATTTATCGGCTATTTTTTCTTTTAACGAAACTTTATTAACCATATAATCCCAACGTCCGATTTCGGCCTGTTGAGTTCCAAGTGGTTTCATTTCAAGTGATTTTACTTTCGATGGACAAACGTCGGCACAGTTGCCACAACCTGTACAATCGAGCGCACTCACCTGAATACGGAAATTCAATCCTGCAAAAGTTTTTGAAGGCGTTGCTACACGCACTTCGGTTCCTGCCGGAGCGGCATTTACTTCAGCTTCCGTCATCAGGAATGGACGAATTGCAGCATGAGGACAAACATAAGCACACTGGTTACACTGAATACAGTTTTCAGGCTGCCATTCGGGAACGTTTACAGCAATTCCCCTTTTTTCGTATGCTGCTGTTCCCATTTCGAAAGAACCGTCTTCATAACCTTTAAATGTAGAAACAGGAAGATCATCTCCACGCTGGCCATTAATAACGTCAACCAATCTCACTATATATTCAGGGCGATCAGTTTCACCATTTGTTTCTGTGATTTTAATGTTTTTCCATTCAGCCGGAACTTCAATTTTTGTTATGTTCTTTCCACCGGCATCAACAGCGGCATAGTTCATATTTACAATACGTTCACCTTTTCGTCCATACGATTTTATAATTGCTTTTTTCATTTCGTCAACAGCAATTGAATATGGAATAACTTCAGTAATCTTAAAGAACGCCGATTGCATAATGGTATTGGTGCGTGTTCCTAATCCCAATTCTTCGCCCAACTGTGTACCATTAATAATGTAAAATTTAATTTCGTTTTCGGCCATGAATTTCTTCATTTTGGCAGGAAGCTGGTTTTTTGTTTCTTCCTCATCCCAAATTGAATTTAAAAGGAATGAGCCACCCTTTTTCAAACCTTTCAAAACATCATACAAATGCAGATAAGCCGGAACGTGACAGGCAACAAAATCGGGAGTAGTTACCAAATATGTCGAACGGATTTGTTTGTTACCAAAACGGAGGTGTGAACAAGTAAAACCACCCGATTTTTTTGAATCATACTGGAAATATCCTTGACATGATTTGTCGGTTGCATCACCAATAATTTTTATTGAGTTTTTATTTGCACCAACGGTTCCATCTGAACCTAAACCATAAAATTTAGCCTGGTAAGTGCCTTTTGGTGTAATATCTATTTCTTCTTTTAACGGAAGTGATTTAAATGTTACGTCATCAACGATACCAATTGTGAAATCACCTTTGGGTTCATTCATTTCAAGATTTTCGTAAACCGACATAATTTGCGACGGAGTAGTATCTTTTGAACCTAAACCATAACGTCCACCAACAATAATTGGTGCATCTTTTTTACCATAGAAATATGATCTAATATCGAGGAAAAGTGGCTCACCACCTGCTCCGGGTTCTTTTGCACGGTCTAAAACGGCAATACGTTTAACCGTCTTTGGCAGCGCTTCTGCAAAATATTTTGCCGAGAATGGACGGAATAAATGAACTACAACCAAACCAACTTTTTTACCCTGGGCATTTAAATAATCAATTGTTTCGCGAATTGTCTCAGTAGCCGAACCCATTGCAATTATGATATTTTCAGCTTCAGGATCGCCGTAATAAGTAAAAGGACGGTATTTTCTACCTGTCAATTCACTGATTTTATCCATGTAACCGGCTACGATATCGGGCACTGCATCATAAAATGGATTTGAGGCCTCTTTTGCCTGGAAGAAAATATCAGGGTTCTGCGCGGTTCCGCGAGTCATCGGGTTTTCAGGATTTAACGCACGTTTACGGAATTCAGAAATAGCATCCTGATCCACAAGCGGCATCATATCTTCCATTTCAATAGATTCGATTTTCTGCACCTCGTGTGAAGTTCTGAAACCATCGAAAAATGCAAGAAACGGAACTCTTGACTTAATAGTTGCCAAATGTGCAACACCTGCCAAATCCATTTCTTCCTGCACCGAACCTGCGCCCAGCATTGCAAAACCGGTTTGGCGGGCAGCATAAATATCGCTGTGGTCGCCAAAAATCGACAGTGCATGTCCGGCAAGGGCGCGAGCACTAACATGGAAAACAGTTGGCAACAATTCCCCTGCAATTTTATACATGTTTGGGATCATCAGCAACAGCCCCTGCGAAGCAGTGTAGGTTGAAGTTAAAGCACCCGATTGCAAAGCGCCATGCACAGCACCTGCTGCACCACCTTCACTCTGCATTTCTGCAAGGCGCACAGGGCGTCCAAACATATTCTTTTTTCCAAATGCCGCCCACTCATCAACATATTCGGCCATTGTTGACGAGGGTGTAATCGGGTAAATACAAGCTACTTCGCTAAACATGTAACTTATGTGTGCTGCTGCATAATTACCGTCACATGTAATAAATTTTTTCTGCTTTGTCATTTTTTTAATTTATTGATTTTGATATTTATATTTAATTTTTTCGTTAATAGAGAAATCCAAAAAGCCACAAAGGAATTTTATTCCCTTCGCCGGTTTCAATTACATCAGACGCCGCATAATAATCGGAACCTGGTTCCAGTTTTCGGCCACCAACTACAAAATGATATTTACCGTTCACACAGAAATCGGCAACAGGTGAGCTTTTAACATTGCAAATGTAATCAACCTGATTGTAGAAAAATGTTTGGCGTAAATTCAAACTTTCGGTATTGTTTGGTGCGATTGCGTAAAGCAGGTTTGTGTTGTGCAAATAAACCTTATCCGGCTTTTTCACCTGTTCTTCATCTCCGTTCGAATATAACAAATTGATAAGCTTTGCATTTTTTAAGTAGTTCAAATAATTCATTACAGTTGCACGCGATGTTTCCACTGAAGATGCCAATTTGCTTACATTTGGTGTGAATGGTACTTCTGATGCAATAATGTGCAAAAGCTTCCTGAGTTTCGGAAGGTATTTCAATTCGATTTGGTTGATATATGGAACGTCAATTTCGAGTGCCAGATTGATGTGCATCAACAATCGATTAATATAAAAATTAGGGTCGTCAATAAAATAAGGGAAATAACCATTTTTCAGGTATTCATCGAAATAGGCAAGCGGACGTACTTTTGAAACAATTTCCTGCGCAATTTCCACATGATTCGAAATAAGCTCTTCAAAAGTATAATGCCTGAAATTATTGCCAGTCTGATAATTCAGATATTCTCTAAACGACAAGCCTTCCAAATGATTTATTTTAGCTATTCCCTGCAAATCAGGATTTCCCTCGGTAATTCGAAGTACCGGAGAAGAGCTGAAAATAATTTTCAACTCCGGAATTTCATCAACACATTTTCTTAAATCGGCCGACCAATCGGGATATTTTTGAATTTGATCGAGTATGAGGACTTTCCCTCCCCGTTTTGCAAATTCATCGGCAAACGAACTGATTTTCCGCTTGGTGAAATAGAAATTATTTAAGTTGATATAAAGTACAGAATTATCATCGGTGTATTTTTCCCTAATAAAGTCAAGTAAAAAAGTAGTTTTCCCAACACCCCTGAAACCCTTGATACAGATAAGTTTCTGGTTCCAGTCGATGCGTTTGGAAAGCTCTCTTTTTATAGTTGGCTTTCTGCTTTCGAGCAACGATTTATGTGTATTTTGAAAAAATTCCAATGTTTAAATTTTATGCAAAAATAGTCAGAATTGTGTGATTTTTGCTATCTGTAGATTACAAAAGTAAAAATAAGGTGTAATTTATAACTAATAAAAATAGCATCTTTCGGAAATCGGATCTAAAAGAAAGGTGTAGATCAAAAAATTGTAATTTCGCCAAAAATTTTTTAATGATAAATAAAAAGCCCGAGCTTCTTTTACCTGCCGGAAATACAGAATCATTTTTTGCCGCACTTCAGGCAGGTGCAGATGCAATTTATTTAGGTTTATCACAGTTTAATGCCAGGGCCAGAGCAAGCAATTTCAATCAGTTTCAATTTATTTCGATTTTAAAAGAAGCCGGAAAAAGAAAGGTTTTGGTTTACGTTACGTTGAACACGGTTATAAAAAACAGCGAAATCAGTTCGTTAATTGAATATCTCCACTTTTTACATGAAGCCGGTGCTGATGGAATTATAGTTCAGGATTGGGGAGTTTATTATATTGCTTAAAAACCACAAAAAATTCCTTTTCAATTTAAAAGACAATCAACTGCTTGAATACATTCCCAAACTTACTAAAATGGGGGTTTCAAGTTTAAAAATTGAAGGTCGAATGAAATCAGGTGAATATACTTTCAGGGTTGGTTCAGCTTACAGAATGGCACTCGATGATGAATCTAAAATTGTTTTGGCACAGCAACAGCTGGAACTTGATTTCGGGCGGCTAAAAACAAGCTATTTTGCCGGAGGTGAAGTAAAATCAGCCATTTCTGAAGTTGCTTCTACAGGTATTTTATTGGGTAAAGTTGAAAAAATATCAGGAAATAAAATACTTGTTTCTACTTCAATCCCCATTGAACCAAAATTTCGGTTGCGAATTCTGGGAAGGAAAATTCAGATCCTATTTATCTGATTGTAAGAAAACCGGAAAAAGAGGGAACATTTTATTGGTTGAAAAAGAAAATCAGAAAATTGAAGTTCAAAGCCAGTGTTTTTAACCAAGTTACAGGATCAGAAATTTCAGGATAAACTTGAAAATATTACACAACTTCCGTTCAACCCAATTTCTTTGGGAATTAAAAAATCAATAATAAACCATCTGGTTGACAACCATTTGCCGGATAGAGAAAAGCTCTTTTTTCGCATTGGTTCGATGGATTGGCTTGACTTAGTCAATTTTAACGAACTGGATGGATTATTCCTTTCATTCACCAAAACTTTATGGACGAAATTTGATCCTGCTGATAAATTTATTCAAAACAACAGCGACAAAATTTATATCGAACTGCCGAAGTTTATTGCTGAAAATTCACTCGGTTTTTACAAAGATTTAGTGAACAAAATGGTCCAGCACGGTATTCGTAATTTTGTAATCAGCCATCTTTCGCAAAAACTTTTAATACCTGAAAATTGCCGTGTAATTACCAATGAAAATGTATATATTTTTAATGATGCAGCGGTAAAATGTATTCAAAAAGAGGATATTAATAATTTCGTTTTTCCTTTTGAAATTGATTTTGAAACGCTCGAATCGATGACTTGCAAAAGTGGAATAATTCCGGTTTACTTTTATCCCGAGCTTTTTTATTCGCGTATGCCGGTTCAGTTGGAAAACAGCGAAGAATTTACAGGCGACGACACAAAAACCAAATATAAAAGGTATCGGAAAAACGGGATAACCATTATTGTTCCCGACCGCGCAGTTTCAATTTTGCATCATAAAAACAGGCTTTCAAAAATGGATTTTCCAATTATCTTATTGATGTCAGTTACGATCTTTTTCGAAAAATCGTTTGAAAACTCTCAAAACAAGGTTTTTAAAATCAGAGCAAATTCAACCTACCACAACTTTTAATTTTACAAAAGGATTGAGATAGAGGAAGTGGCAAAGGGGAAGACCGGAAGAATCCGCCATAATAATAGCAAAAAAACAAGTTCTTAAAAAAATGAACCTTTTTCCATATCACATTTCTTTATATTTTATTCGTCATTCATCGATGCTAAAAACTCTTCCATTGAATTTGCGCGCATCAAACGGGTTTTCATAAAATCCATTGCTTCCAATGAATTCATGCCGCCGAGGTAGTGGCGCAAAATCCAGAGTTTGTCGATAATTTGTTTTGAAAACAACAAATCTTCCCGACGTGTACTCGATGCAGGAATATCGACAGAAGGGAAAATTCGTTTGTTCGAAAGTTTCCTGTCAAGCTGTAACTCCATGTTACCTGTTCCCTTGAATTCCTCGAAAATCACATCATCCATTTTCGAACCGGTTTCAGTAAGTGCAGTTGCGATAATTGTAAGAGAACCACCTTCTTCAATGTTACGTGCTGCTCCGAAGAACCGTTTTGGTTTGTGAAGTGCGTTAGCATCAACACCACCGGAAAGTACTTTCCCTGATGCAGGTTGCACAGTGTTATAAGCACGTGCCAAACGTGTAATAGAATCGAGCAGAATCACAACATCATGGCCACATTCAACCATTCGTTTTGCTTTTTCGAGAACAATATTTGCTACCCGCACATGTTTATCAGCAGGTTCATCGAAAGTGGATGCAACAACTTCGGCATTTACACTTCGTGCCATGTCGGTTACTTCTTCAGGTCGCTCATCAATCAGCAACACAATCATATAAACTTCTGGGTGATTGGCGGATATTGCATTGGCAATTTCCTTCAGTAAAACTGTTTTACCGGTTTTTGGCTGTGCAACGATTAAACCGCGCTGGCCTTTTCCAATCGGGGCAAACATGTCAACAATCCTTGTGGAAAGGTTGTCATGACCATTACCTGTCAACTGGAATTTTTCATTTGGAAAAAGTGGAGTTAAATGGTCGAAAGGTACACGATCACGAATGTAATCGGGGCTCCTGCCATTTATTTCAAGTACTTTAATTAACGGGAAATATTTTTCTCCTTCTTTAGGCGGACGAATTGTACCTTTAACAGTATCACCCGTTTTTAAACCCATCAGTTTAATTTGCGATTGCGAAACATAAACATCATCAGGTGAATTCAAATAATTGTAGTCGGATGAACGCAAAAACCCATAACCATCAACAAGTATTTCAAGTACACCTGTATTTGTAATAATTCCTTCAAACTCAAACTGACGGTTTTTTTGTTTACCGTTTCCATTTCCGTTTTGATTTTGATTCTGATTTTGATTTTCGCTTTTGGGTTTATGAGATTTTTTTGGTTCGTTATTTTCCTGTTCAATAACCAAAGGTGCTTCCTCATTAACGGGTATTTCATTGCTAATTGGAATTTCCGGCTCATCGTTATTTTCAACATCAAGAGGCTCTCTTTTCTGTTGTTTTTCGACCTTAAACTTTTCCTGTCTGCTCTCTGTTACCGGGTTGAAAGTATTTTCCCTTTTATCTTGTTTTGGTTTATTACTTTCTGGCTGAAAAGTTTTTTCCGGGGCAGTTTTAAGTTCAGTTTCTTCCATTGAAGGTTTTTCCCGGCCAAATCCTTTTATTATTGCCTTTATTTGTTCCTGTCGAGATTGAACACCTGAAGATTCAGATTTAGCAAGTTTCTTTTTACCGGTTTCAACTTTTTTTCGTGTTTTACAATCGTCTCAATACCTTCCCTCCGCGGCCGATTACCACGCAAATCTTCCTGTTGAGTATTATTTTGCTTCTCAGGCGAAAAAGGCTTTTTTATCAAAAATGATTTTAACCCTTTTTCTTCTTTGGCAGATTCCTTTGCCACATTCTTGCGCTCACTTTTTTCAGCTTCCTGAATCGCCTGTGTATCAAGTATCTTATAAACAAGATCTTGCTTTTTTAATGATTCAATTTTTTTAATATTAAGCTCTTTAGCGATCTCCCTCAATTCGGGAACAAGCTTTTTGTTCAGTTCTAATATATCGTACATTGTTAAAAAATTGTGCTAATTTTTATTGTTATTATTGAAAGAAATATGGAACAATTGAAATGGGGAAGAGAATTTTATAAATTCGGGTGCAAGTATATTAAAATACTTGATACCAAACAAGAATATAAAACTCTTTTTTAAATTTCTCCTTAAGTAATTGCTAATTTACCATTAAAAACCTTACAATACAACAATTCAATCTTCCCGTTTTGAATAAAAGTATAAGTATGCATATTAATAGTTTAATATACGCAATATTTTTTTAAAAGGTTTATAGCCTGATATTATATTTTAATTTCAATCTCACTGCACTTTCATCCATTATAAAAGCATTTGCTGGTCGGTTAAAATTAGATGTCCATGCCAGAATTATTTCATTTCCCGGTTTAACTATCCATTGAAAACGTGCCTGCCAACCTGCACTGTTGCTTGCATTATCATATTGAAGGTAATTATAAAGTGTAACATTTGGACTAAACAATACATTTGCATTCAGCTGAAAAATATTGGCAGTAAATTTTCCATCGGGTAATGAAATGTTGTTTTGAGTGACTGAACCTCCGATAAAAAAAGGTACGGCAATTTTCCAGTTTACCAGCAATTTAATATCATTTCTATTTCCGTTGTAAAAATCGCCAACTCTATAACTAGCTGTACCCCAAACCGTGCGTGACCCTTTTGTTTCGAGTTCAAATTGTTGCTGCCACCATTCGTAATTGCCTTTTGGAATTACAAAATCATCAAATATATTAAAGTCTTCGTTTAACGATTCGTATTGACTTACTATTGAATATTTGATTATTTCTCCCGACATAAAACGTATTCCGAGCGGTTGAATCTTAAACTCGCGGGTTTCCAGATCATTCGTTTCCAAATTACTGATATGGTTAAAACTTCCACCAAACTCAATTTGCATGATTTTCCATTTCTTTGGGCGCGGGCCAAACATCAGTTCACCATACGATTCATTTATATTCGTACGCGGAACAAAACCCATTCCTGCCACAAAATTTTTTCCAATTTGATGAAACCCTAAACGTGCTTTTATAAAATCATTCGGATAAACAACCTGCGTGCCCCACGAGGCATCATTTCCTTCCAACTCTTTTGTATTTGATTTTAAGCCAAAAAGGAAAAAGGAAGCATTTTTATTTTTTTGAAATGTTGATGTTGCAAGGTTCAAATCAGCCCCAACTACAGTATTTGTTTCATCGCCCAACGCGTTTCCATATGTACCAATAATACCCGCAGATGATTGTTTTCCGATATTTCGGGTAACCCGCGCCACTGAAAAATTATTGATCCCAGTTTCCCGGGCATCGTTTATATACATCATTCCAATGTTCCAGTTGTCAATCTGACCTGTCAGTTTTGCCCCAACATTTATCGGAATTGGGCCACCCAAAGAGTCAAGCCCCATTCGTCTTGAAAAAAAAGGTATTATACTTTTCGATACCGGACTTGCATCATCTGCATCAATTCCAAACTTAAAGTGGCTTGCACCATCCAAAAAAAAGTCACGCTTTTCGGGATAGTGAAGACTGAAGCGGGTTAGATTAATCTGGCGATCGTCTACTTCGGTTTCAGCAAAATCAGTATTGATTGTAAGTGAAGATTTTAAACCTGGCGTAATCTGATAAAACAGGTCGATACCCCCGGTGAGTTTCGGATCAACATCTTCTCCTTTTTTTGTATTTAATCCGGTAACCAGATAAGGCGAAATGTCCAGCCCAATTCCTTGTGTAATATCTTCAATACCATCTAAAATACCGGCATCAGAAACCTGAAATTTATGTGCATTTAAGTTTGCCACCGGCCAATAGTCTGTTTCAAGACTATTAACAATATTTCTGATGAATTTTACTCCCCATTGCGTACTTTCCTTGTCAAAACCCATTGTTTTGAAAGGAATGGCCAATTCGGCTTCCCAACCCCAATCGGTAATTTTTGCTTTTCCTGTCCAAAGTCCATCCCATTCCTTGTTTAGAACATTGCCATTTCCACTTACTATTGCATCGCCAATTGAACCGCGTGGGCCAACCTGAAACCAATAGCCGTTACGTTTGTCAAGATAAGTATCCAAAATAATCTGAATGCGGTCATCCTTTCCCAAACTTACGTCGCGCGCCATTTCCTTGGCTGTAATTTTGTCGGGATCATCCCAGCATTTTACAGCAAAATAAATGTTGTTTGCATCATAACAGGTATAGAAAATAGTTTTTTTGGAGACTGGTTTTCCCTCGTAAGGTTCACGTTGATAGAACTCGTCAACTGCAAAAGCTTCGTCCCAAACTTTTTCGTTTACATAACCATCAATTACAGGTGGAGTTGATATACGGACTGCTTTAATCGTCTTTTGCGCAATACCGGTTTCAAAAAAAATAAAAATAATGGCAACAGAAATAATAAATTGTTTCAATTGATTTAGGTATAAAATTTAAAGTGAGCTAATGTAGTAAAAAATTGATGCCTGAGAAATTCTATGTAAAAGTTAATTTCAGCCACTTAAAAAGTACAGGAACCTTGCATTTGAAAATTTGAATGCAGGTATTCAGACGAAATACTGACATTTTATTTTATACCTACAACACGAATAACTGATGCCAGGCCCTGATGAAAAGGTCCTTCATTTAGTACAATTTCAGTTTCCGAAATGCTTAAATCTGAACATGAAACGAAATCTGTATTCATCTCCTTTTCGAAAATAACATATTAATATCACGAGGTCCTCCTGTTTTGTTATTAATTTGATTTTTTGAAAATCCCTCCAAAATCAAGGTTCCCCCGGGTTTTAAAAATGATATTAATTTTTTATGATAATCTTCGCGATTTGCAGGATTCATATTTGCAAAAATCAATGCAACACAATCAAATGATTCATGTGGAAAATCAATAAATTCATAGTTGTCGATTTTGTAATCAATAGAAACTCCTTTTTTCAAAGCCAATAATCCTGCTTTTCTTTTTCCCTCAATACTAGTATCGAAAGCAGTTACCTGCCACCCTTCTGATGCAGCGAAAACAGCATTTCTACCTTCGCCCTCAGCAGGTAATAAAATATTGCCCGGTTTCAGTTTGTTCAACTGCTCTTTAAAATATTGGTTAGGCTCGGTTCCATAGGCATAATCTTCGGTTCCAAAGCGTTCGTCCCAGAAATTGTTCATTCTTTTTAAATTTGAACACTTGAACAAAAAATGCTGAAGGAGGTTCATTTTGAGTAGAATTTGCTTGATAAATTGTTTCTGTAAACTAACTTTACGAATCATAAAAAAACTAAACCTAAAATTATGAAATCTGAAAATACTTCGATAAACCGTAGGGAATTTATTGGTGGCATAAGCGCCGCAGCAGTTGGACTTACAGTTATTCCGCGACATGTTTTGGGCGGAAATGGCTTTATTGCCCCAAGCGACAAAATTAATGTGGCATATATTGGCTGCGGAACACAGGGATTGCGACAGTTACCCGATATTATTAAACTACCTGAAGTTCAAATAACTGCAGTATGCGATCCTCAGCGAAAAGCAATTAATTATTATGACTGGGGACCAACCGGTCTTCGTGATGAAATGCGTGAATTAATCGGTAAACCCAACTGGAATACAGGGGGAAACAATACAATTCCAGGTGGCTTGGACAACGGCAAAGAAATTGTTGATTCCTATTATTTAAATCAAACCGGCACAAAAAGTAACTGCAAAGCATACACTGATTTTCGTGAATTATTCGAAAAAGAAAAAGATCTGGATGCCGTTCAGGTAATGACTCCTGACCATCTGCATGGAGTTATTTCAGCAGCAGCATTAAAACGCGACATCTCAGTTTCTGTGCACAAACCTTTGTCGAACAGATTACTGGAAGGGAAAAAGGTGATTGACATGGCTTTTAAATCGAAGGCAACCACACACCTTTTGCCATGGGATTCAAATGGAGCAGATATGCCAAAAATAATGGAGTGGATAAACAGTGGGGCAATTGGAGAATTAAAAGAAGTACACAACTGGTCATATCGCCCGGTTTGGCCGCAATATGCTAAATTACCTTCCGACACTCCAAAATTGCCTGAAGGATTTGAATGGGATTTGTGGTTAGGCCCGGAAACAGCACGACCTTATCATCCGCATTACACAAACATGGTTTTCCGCGGATGGTACGATTTTGGCGCAGGTTCAATGGCCGACATGGGACACTATAGTTTATGGACCGTTTTTGAAGCCTTAAAACTTGGCAAACCAACTATAATTGAACCAAATTTCAGCCATGTTTGTGATATAAATGACGAAGGAGCAGCTTATAAAATTAACAATGACTTTAGTTTTCCGTTTGCAAGTTCAATGCGATTTAAATACCCGGCAATTGAAGGTCGCCCGGCAATTGATTTGGTATGGTATGACGGTGGTATGCGCCCTCCGGTGCCAAAGGAATTTTATGAACAGAGCATCGAATTTCCATCAGAAGGTATGATGTTTATAGGCACGAAAGATATAATTCTGACCCGTGGTTTTTGGTCGAAAACCCATATCTTTTATCAGAAGGAGTAAAAACCAGCAAAGAAGTATCGGCCGCAGCAGGAGCTGTTAAAGTACCGGGGATCAAACGGTTTATTGACGGCGTAAAGTCGGGTAAACAAATCGATGGTAGTTTCCGCCAGGCCTGGCCAATAACCGAAGCTGTGAATTTATATGCAGCAGCACTTCGTTCGCACAAAACTTTGATGTATGATGCCGATAAAATGAAAATAACCAACGACGAGAAGGTCAATGAATATTTGGATAGAAATTACCGCAAAGGTTGGAGTCTGGAAGAAAGCCCACATCCTGGCTTCCAGGGAAGGATATAGGAAGCCACATCAGCAACTATTTGAAAAATTGAACATCGCAAACATGACTCCGAAGGAGTTTAATTTGAATAACCCCGGGTTTCAACCCGGGGATTGAATGCCAGATAATAAAGAATCGGCACAATCTGAAAGTGGATTGAAAAGCAAATGTTCTTTGTGCCGAAAATATGATAACCTTGATTAATATTTTTACCAAAATAAAAAACCAAAATTTATGAAAACCACTAGAAGAAACTTTATCAAAACAACAGGCACTGCAATTGGAGCAACTGCTTTGATGACACAAATGCCATTTGGACTGGTTAGTTGTGCAGCACCAACACCAAAAGAATTTGGATTCCAGGTGTGGACTATTAAAGACGAATTGATTGCCGATTTTCCCGGAACATTGAAAAAAATGGCCGGCTTGGGTTACAAACAGGTTGAAATGTGTTCGCCGCTTGGATATACAAGTTCAGGTTTCGGTCCATTAAACGAAATGAGCGGCACCGAAATGAAAAAAATAATTGATGATTCAGGTTTAACTTGTATCAGCTCGCACTATGGGATGGGTGAATTACGTGAAAGCCTTGATAACCGCATTGAGTGGGCAACCCAACTTGGAATGAAACAAATGATTTGTTCAAGTTTCTGGCTTCCTGAAGGTGCTTCGGTTGATGAATATCGCAAAGCTGCTGAGGAACTAAACGAAATAGGGAAAAAAACAAAAGCTGCGGGAATTCAAATGGGTTTTCACAATCACCATATGGAATTTGAAAAAAGAGGTGATGAATTAATTTATGATGTGCTTATGGATGAATTGGATCCTGATTTGGTTAAAATGCAATTTCAGGTTGCAGTGATTAGCGCAGGTTATAAAGCCTCGGATTATTTCAGAAAATATCCAGGTCGTTTTATATCGGCACATCTTGCCGACTGGTCAGCTGAAAAAGAAACGCAGGTGCCAATAGGGCAAGGCGATGTTGACTGGAAAGATTTCTATGAAGCTGCTAAAATTGGAGGAGTTCAGAATTATTTCGTTGAAATGGACCCAGAAACTTTTGGGCCGAGTGTAGAATTTTTATCGAAAATATAAAAAGAAAGGCGGATTTTTTCCGCCTTTTTTCTTGTAAATCTGTTGATACAAATTCTTTCAGAAATACATTTATTTTTTTTCAAATTTTTAGCTAATTATTGTTCATCTGGTGGAGCAAACGACCCAATATTTGTAACCTGATAATCTCCCAACACAACTTTTTTGTTCGAGTTTTTATCCACTTTTGTAACTTCCATTATCGATTTTTCTCCATTCTCTTTGTTTACTGTTGTTGCTTCCATCATATAACCCCAGCCCATTCCGTGCGAATAAATTGCAGTTTTAAACAAAGTTCCGAAAAAATCCTGTTTGTTCATTTTCAGATCTTTTGTAATCCAAATATTCGAAACAGCGTTTTCATCGGTATATTTATACTCTTCGCAACTCAACCCTGCAATTGTTTTTGAACGACCTGTTTTCTCAACATTTGGATTTGCCACATAAGTTTCAGGGGTTTCAGAAAGATCTATATCTTCGACATTTCCTGCTGCCGCAGTTTGAAAGAAAGTTCCCAAACCATACACAATTCCTGTTTTTTGCCCGTTTTCTTCACTAAGTATAATAGTTGCACCATTTTTAGCATCGATGATAATAAATCCCATTCCCGGCTCAGCCATGTCACCCGAAACAAATTCATAAGCTAGGCTTTTCGAATCGTTGCTGAGGTGTGTAATAAACTCTCTATCACTTATTTTTTTACCCTTTTCATCTAATGATTCAATGTGCATTTGAACAAGATTATCAAACGAGTAACTACTTTCGAAAGGCACTGGTTCGCCCATGCCCATTTTTGTCATCATTTTTGTCAAACGCTCTTCACTATTGCTGTTTGATGAATTTTTGTTACCATTAGTTTGTGATTCTGTATTTTCCTTTTCGTCATTAAATATTGCGTCTTCTATTTTGTCAAGTTGTTTGTCAATTTCCTTATCAACCTGTTCGTTCGCACGTTGTTCAAATCTTTCCTCAACTTTTTGCTGTGCCCTGTTTTTAATATCTTTTAAAATTCTCTGGCCTGAGACAGTTTGTACCAAAAAAAATGCATCCCAAAATTGACAGGCTTATCCTGAGTAAATGTTTCATGTTTTTATAATTTATAATCATTTATAACAAAAAATTTTCCTGAAAATCGAAAATTTTCAATTAAAAGTCAATACCGGTGAAAGATTATTTTGCATTATGTTTGATAGGTTTTATTCCAAATTGCAAGCATTCAGGGTAAAACAGGACACGAAATACCAGCGAAAATTATAATTTTGAAAAACAAAAACTATTATGGCAAAATCAAACTTTCTCGCATTCGATATTGGCGCATCCAGTGGCCGGGCAATTCTTGGAATATTAGAAAATAATAAAATCGAATTAGTTGAAATTCATCGGTTTAAAAATCAAATGTGTAAAATTAATGGAAGTTATTTCTGGAATATTTACTCATTATTCGATGAATTAAAAACCGGGTTAAGAAAGTGCATTTCGGAATATAAAATGCAACCCGATTCAATTGGAATTGATACCTGGGGTGTAGATTATTCGTTGATTTCAAAAGATGGATACCTGGTTGGATTACCTTTTGCCTACCGTGATCATCGCACTGATAAATCAATGGAAGAGTTTTTTAAAATTATGCCTAAAAAAGAAACCTACCTTTTATCGGGAATCCAGTTTATGCAGTTCAACACACTTTTTCAGCTTTTTTCATCAGTTCAGCAAAATTATTCAGGTTTGAAAAATGCCGAAAGTATTTTATTTACGCCCGATACACTCAACTATTTATTTACGGGAGTCAAAAAGATTGAATATACAATTGCAAGCACATCACAGCTTTTAAAACCGGGTAAAGCAGAATGGGAAGGAAAACTTTTTAATTCGGCGGGAATTCCTTCAGGTTTGACTGTGGAAATAATACAGCCCGGAACTGTGCTTGGCGAATTGTTACCCGAAGTTTTGGAAGAAACCGGATGTCAGGCAATTCCATGCGTTGCTGTTGCCAGTCATGATACGGCATCCGCAATTGCTTCGGTACCGGCACATGGAGAAAACTGGGCATATTTAAGTTCCGGCACTTGGTCGCTGCTTGGAATCGAAAGTCCTGTTCCACTAGTTTCGGAAAAAACTCTGGAAATGAATTTCACCAATGAAGGCGGTGTTGAAGGCACAACTCGGTTTCTTAAAAATATAATGGGAATGTGGCTAATCCAGGAATGTAAACGTATTTGGGATGGCGAAGGAGAAATGGACTGGCAGCAAATTGTTGATCTAAGTAATGCTTCCTTACCTTTTCAATGCCTTATCAATCCTGACGATTCTTCGTTTCTGAATCCGGGAAATATGCCAAAAGCCATTCAGGAATTTTGCGCCAGAACCAATCAGCCAGTTCCCGAAACCAAAGGTGAAATTGCACGCTGCATTTATGACAGTCTGGTTCTGAAATACAAATTCACCATCAAACAAATTGAATCGGTAACAGGAAAACAAATTGAGAAATTGCATATAATTGGAGGAGGTGCGCACAATGTAATAATGAATCAACTGACCGCTGATGCCACCGGAATTCCGGTTTTTGCGGGGCCTACAGAAGCTACTGCCATTGGAAATATTATGTTGCAGGCAAAAGCCCTGGGCAAAGTAAAATCTTTGATTGAAATTCGTGAAATCGTACAGAATTCATTTGAAGTTATTGAATATAAACCTTCTCCAAAATTGGATTGGGAAAAGGCATACTCCAAATTTGAAAGTTTGTTAGCTTATTAATATTGATGTTTCGTGCCCAATTTGATAAAAAAGCCGGGCAGGTTCAGATATCCTGATTCAAAGGGTTTTCATAGTTTCAGGCAGTTGTAGTTAAGTTAAGTCAGGAAACCTTGAAAACTCTTCAATCTTCCATCTCTCCTACCCCAAACTATAAAGTACAGCGAAAAAATGCATGATACTTCCGGCCAACACAAACAAATGCCAGATTCCGTGGCCATATTTGAGATTTCGTTTTACATAAAAAATTACCCCAACTGAATAAAATATACCACCCAGTAAAAGAAAAATCATGCTTGTCAGAGGTAAATTCTTAATCATTGGACCAACCGCCACAACAAACAGCCAGCCCATTATAAGGTAAATAGCAACCATTAATTTCCTGAACCGGGTCAGATAAATTGAACGGATAACTACCCCGATAACAGCAACTCCCCAAATAATTCCGAACAATACCCAGCCAAAAGTGCCTCGCAATGCAGTTAATAAAAAAGGAGTATAAGTTCCGGCAATCAGCAAAAAGATTGCTGCATGGTCGAACCGGGCAAACAGATTCTTAACTTTTTCAGCTGTAAAACTATGGTAAAGTGTTGAAGATAAATACAATAAAACCATTGTGCTACCGTAAATAGAAAAACTAACAACATGCCATGTATTTCCTTTTCCAACTGCCAAAACAACAAGTATAACAAGTGCAGCAATACTTAATAAAACCCCAACACCATGGGTAATGCTGTTAAATATCTCCTCTTTTACAGTAAGTTTTCTATATGTTTTTTTTTGATTTTCCATTTTCAAAGCAACTTTAATATTAAAATTAGAACAGATTTTAATTTTGTTCGAAATTAATAAAAATAAGCATCATATGAAAGCATCGTAATTGTTGTATAAATAAGAAAATCCTGTAAAGACCATATTAACTGGGTTTTACAGGATTTTGGGTAATTGTTATTTATATTTTAATTTGAAACTTACCAAATACAACAATTACCATTTCATACACTTTCAAATTAAAACATACTCAGATTTCTACATCGCCCCAATCAGTTCGATAAACGTCCCATCCGGATCCTGCACCAGAATAAACAACCGTCCTTCACCCAAATCTGAAGGTTTACCACTGAGAATTTTTATGTTATTCTTTTCTATGCGTTTCATAATTGGTTCAAGGTGATTTACCAATATGGTGATATACTGCATCCCGGTATCGTCGTGCAAATAATTTGGTTTTTTATGACCAGGTTTTGTTCCAAAACTCATCAATTTCCATTCATTTGCTTGCGGACTGTCTTCCAGTTTCAAAACTGTAACATCAATTGAGCGACCATCAGTCAAACCCAATTCTTTGGCTTTTGTCCCATCAACCGAGAATTCACCGGTTTTTGTCATTCCAATTATGTTTGTATAAAAATCAACAGATTTTGCCAGGTCGGTTACAACTGATCCGACAAAAATTGTGGGATTACTAAATTCGCCTGGTACAGGTGATTTTTGGGCGTGGGATGCAACTCCAAAAGCAATAAAAACAATTGATACAAGTAATTTTTTCATGATTTTTCGATTTAAAGATTTAGATTGATAAAAATAGGAATATAAGTTTGAATTAAGTTTCTGCTGTCACATTAATTAATTTCATTTTAAACAATTAAAAATTTGAGTTCAACTAAAATTAAAATAGTTTTGAAAAAAAATTAAAAATGGATCTTCCACAAGTAAGCAATAATAACGTTTCCAGCTTTTTAAATCAGGCTGATATTGTGAAGGAAACCGCCGAACAAATCATGAAGGATTTTGGAATGTTTGGCGTTGAAATCACATTTTCGGGCGATACAACCCAGGCATACAATGAATTACATAAACAACTGATCGATCAAATTACGATTTTGCTCGAACGCAATTACGATCTGCTACTATCGGTGCTTTACCAGGTTGACATAACCGAACGCGAAATTGCACGCGCTGAACGTGAACTTCCACATTATAACCATGTTGAAATTGTTGCCCATCAGGTTATTGCCCGCGATTTGAAAAAGGTTTTGCTGCGCCGTTATTTTAAATCCAAAGATTCAAATTCCGGCAACTCACCTGGAATTTGGACTGATTAATTTCTGCCAGTCAATATTAAATTTCCTGAATTTTGAATGTGAAAAAACATTTTTTATAAAAGGGTGTTTGAATGTACTATTTATCGCACTCTTTAAAGTGAATATCTACTCTGTATAATGAAATTAAAAAGAAATATGATCATACTGTTAACCATTGTTGTCATAATTGCCATTGCGATTTTTGCCTTTCTTAAACAACCCAAATTTGGGAAACTACCTGCAGGCGATAGACTGGCCCGTATTGAAAATTCTCCAAATTATAAAAACGGTTCCTTTACCAATTTGAGCCATACCCCTCAAATGACCGGAGAAGGAGGTTTTTTGAAGATTATGAAAGACATGTTTACGGCAAAAAACCGACGCCCGGTTGATTCAATTCCTTCAGTAAAGACTGATTTGTTAAACCTTTCACCAGATAAAGATATTTTAGTTTGGTTTGGCCATTCATCTTATTTTATGCAAATCGATGGAAAACGTTTTTTGGTTGACCCGGTTTTTTGCGGAAATGCTTCGCCCTTTTCGTTTATGATCAAATCATTCAAGGGAACCGATATTTATACTCCTGCCGATATTCCTGAAATTGATTATCTGATTATTACCCACGATCACTGGGATCATTTGGATTACAAAACTGTAACCGAACTCAAACCAAAAATAAGGAAAGTGATAACAGGACTTGGAACTGGCGCACATTTGGAAAGTTGGGGATATAATCCAGCGATAATTATTGAAAGCGATTGGTATGACCGTGTGGATTTGGGAGCTGGTTTTTCAATTGAAGCAACTCCCGCACGCCATTTCTCGGGAAGGGGCACAAAACCTAACCAATCACTTTGGGCATCGTTTGTATTACAAACACCGGCAACTAGGATTTTTATTGGTGGTGACGGTGGATATGACAAGCATTTTGCTGAAATTGGTGAAAAGTTTGGCGGATTTGATTTAGCCATTTTAGAGAACGGTCAGTACAACACAAGCTGGAAATATATTCACATGATGCTTAATGAAGTTTTGCAGGCCGCCAAAGATTTGAAAGCAAAAAGACTTTTCCCGGTACATTCATCGAAATTTGCACTGGCAAATCACAGTTGGGATACTCCATTGAAAACAATAACTGAGAAGAATAAAATAGATAAACAAACATTGGTTACACCAATTATTGGTGAAATGGTTTTTATAAAAGATACAACCCGGATTTTTACGGAATGGTGGGTGGGGTTAAAATAAGTCATTTTAAACTGGGAAAAATACTTTCGCTGCACTTTTAAAAATATCGTTTGAAGATATTATTCTCCGAAAACAAAGCGAAAATTAACCCCAAATGATCCAGACCCAAATTTTGTTTCCTCAACTAGCCAAAATGTTGGCCGCCAATCAAGTCCAAATGCAACTGGAACCTTTTCAAAGCGATATTCAAGACCTATTTCGCCACTCGCACCAATGAGAAAATCCTTCCCAAAATAAGTTGAAGGACCAATCCCTAAATACCAGTTTATAGCTTCGCCATTAATTGGTTTGTGAATAAAATCCCACACTGCGTCAATGCCAACAGCCCCCTGAAAAAATCCTAAATCAGCATGAATCCGTTCGAATGGACCGGCACTAAAAACACAATCAAGAGCCGGGCCGAAATAACCATTAACACCGCCAAACCGAATACCAAATTCCTGCGCATTTGAATTATATGTTGCAAAAACATTAACTACAATAGTTAAAAATATCAATTTGAAAAACTTTTTCATGGTGTAATAAATTATGAATGAATTTGAAAAAAACTGCTAATAATATAAATTATACAACAAATTTAACGTTTAGTAATCAACTTGTTGTTTGTTTTTTCAACTAACGATAAAAAAGACTTAATATTTCTGATGACCATATGAACATATTTTAAAAGCTTAACTTTTAAATCCAATTCTCATTCATTTGATAACTGCATTTACATATAATTTAAAAACATAGATTGAGCTATTTTGGTCTGCTGTAACCAAGCGATTTATATTTTTCAAGTAACGTTTTAAGTTCGTTCACAATATCAGGATTATCCGGAAAAACATTTTTTGATTCCGAAGGATCATCAGCCAGATTATATAACTGAATGGAATCCACCGGGAACGTTTCTTTAATTTGTGCAAAACCGCCATGTCCCTCCGCATCAATGTATTTCCAGTCTCCTTTTCGAATTGAAAAATCACCATTCAAAGAATGATGGACTGTGGCTTCGCGCAGTGGCTTTAAATAATTTTCACCTTTTAAAACAGGCAAAAAACTGTAACTGTCCTGCGCTTCATTTTCATTCAATTTATGACCAAGCAAGTCGGCAACAGTGGCATATAAATCAGTCGAACAAATTACTTCATCAGAAATTGAGCCGGGTTTAATAAGGTTTGGCCAGGTCACAATAAACGAAACCCTATGTCCACCATCATAAGAATGCGATTTTCGGCCTTTGAAACCATTACTTGTGTTATGATTAAATTCTACTTCCTTTTCTATTGGAAAACCATGTGGCGAACTTCCATTATCTGAAGTGAGAATAATTATAGTATTTTCATACAGACCATTTTCTTTTAAAGCTTCAACAATCCGCTGAACTGTTGCATCACATTCAACAACAAAATCGCCATAAATTCCTGCATTGCTTTTTCCAAGAAATTCGTTATTGGGAACCACAGGAGTATGCGGGGCAGCCCACGGAAAATATAAAAAGAAAGGTTTTCCCGGAGTTTGATTTTGAATGAATTCAACCGCTTTTTGTGTGAGGTCGGGCATTACATTTTTTGCTTTGAAACCCGGAACAGTCGCACCTTCTCTCCCACCTTCCTTCGTAATTTCAGTTGGCATTCCACGGGTAAATTGATTTTCAATATATGCATACGGAGGCATATCCAGGGAACCGGTAATACCAAAAAAGTAGTCGAAGCCGACGGAATTGGGCCCTGAAAGTATTGGCTTTGCAAAATCTATTTTAGAAATATCATCTTCCCATTTGTCGGTGAGTTCAACTCAGGTTCAATCGTTTGCCAACCCAAACCCAGGTGCCATTTACCAATGCAGGCAGTTTTATATCCATTTTCTTTAAGCAAAGAAGCAACTGTTGGTTCCCCTTCATTTATCAAAAGTGGAGAACTACCCCACAAAACGCCCGATTTCATGCGGGTGCGGAATGCATAGGTTCCGGTTAAAATTCCATATCGCGTTGGAGAGCAAACTGCCGAATTTGTATGGGCATCTGTAAACATCATACCATCCAATGCCAGCGCATCCATAGCTGGAGTAGGTATTTTTGAATCCCGGTTGTAACATGACAAATCGCCTATCCCCATATCATCAGCAAGAAGATATACAATGTTTGGAAATTTGTGTTTGTTCTCTTTTTTCTCCTGACAACCAAAAAAACTAACAACGATAATTAGAAATAAGGACCATATAATTTGTTGTTTTTTCATGTTATTAAAAGTTTATGATTTTAAATTCAAAATTTTGATTCAGAGGTGTTTAACTACTTTGAACCTTAAGCTTTAAACTTCAAAAACTGAACTTACTTATTTTGGTCTTGCGACCATAATTCCCGTTACCGATTTGCTCTTTAGTAAATAATCTTCCAACGAATTATCCGAAATTACCACTTTTTCAGCTGTGGTTGAGGCGTGCATTAAGTGAATTCTGCCATTTATTCGAACCAAAATTCCAACATGCGAGATATCTAATCCATCAACCCGGCTTGTAATTCCAACAATGTCGCCATCGTTTAATTTCGATTCGATTTCACCAATTTTTTCTTTGGGAATGAAATAGGTTTTGCGCATTGAAATTTCTCTTTCCCTTTCGGCAATTATTTTTTGTATTTCCGGATGATTTTTCAGTTGCAGGTAACTTTCAGGGTGGGTGCTCATAAAGTTTATCGTTTTCCGGTAAGGTGTTCCAGCAATTTCTTGTGAAACCGATTTGACAATTCCCATTCGGTCGTTTTCAAAAATCCAGTCGCTGAAATAATGGTTCCTTGAATAATAACCATCAATTTCCCCATCACGGTAGCGGATATTTTGCAGTTCTGCAGCAAATTTTTCGAAGGTTGGGTTGCCGCTTTTATTGTCCGCGTAATGGCCAGAACATTTTCGGTAAATGTTGTACAATCCATTTCGCGTAAATTGATAACAAGTTTCTCATCATCCGGATTGATTTCCAAAGTTGCTGCCTTGTAAGGGATTTCTTTAAAATAAGTTCCCACTTTAACTATTAAATCAGAAACCGGAGTGTTTTTATCATCTTTAAAAACATAAAAAAGTTGTTCAAGAATTTCTTTGTCTTTTAAGTCAAAAACAATGCTTTTCTCAATATTTTTCTCCTTTTGCTGAAGAGTAATTGTATACAAATATATCGGTAAAACGAGAAATATGATTATTCCAATTTTCATTTAAAAATGTTTTGGTTCAAAATAACCAAATGCAAACATGTTGCCTCAGCAATTAATATTGATGAAATGCATCTGACACAAATTTCATTACTACCGGCAGCGATTCGCGCCAGTAAGTCCAGTTATGCGCACCGTTGCGAACCCGATATTCATGAGGAATTTCCTTTTTACGCATTTCAATGTGAACAAGTGCGTTGCCTTCGTACAGAAAATCATCGTCGCCACAATCGATAAACCAGCGAACTTCTTTTTTTAAACTGTCGGGCATATTTTTCATCATTTCGGGAACACTGTGTTTTTTGAAATAGGTTTCCAGTTGTTCATCAGTTGCATCCTGCATCCCCTGCCGCGATTTGTAACGTTCCATTTCAGCCATGTTTAACGGTCCGCACGATGCGCTCAGCGGGCAAGCCGAGGAGAAAAGTTCGGGATGGCGCAAGGCATAAACAAATGTTCCGCCGCCACCCATCGAAAGACCTGAAATTGCGCGGTAACGTTTTTCTGCTCTGATTCGATATGTTTTCTCGATATAAGGCATGAACTCCTGAAAGAAAAAATCCTCGTATTGCCAGTCGCCCTTTAATGCTGTTGAAATAGCCGCGTTGTCCGGTATTGGCATCAGGCATTACAACAATCATTGCTGTTGCCGTTCCATCCTGAAATTGCTTTATCGGCAATGTGCTGAACCTCGCCAAACTGCACCCAGCCGGTTTGGTCGTCACCACTACCGTGAAGCAGGTAAAAAACCGGGTAACTGCGTTGCGAGGTTTCGTAACCGGCCGGAAGATAAACCGCATATTTCCGATCCATTTTCAGAATTTCACTTTTCATTGAAAGGTTGTCGAAAACTTTACTGGATTGGGCAGTTGAAAGAAATGGGAAAGTTAAAATCAGGAAAAACAGGATTGAATTTTTCATATTTTGGATTTAGTTGTTTAATTCAATCCAAAATTATCAATTAATGGTTGAATCCATCAAAATAGGAAAATTATAACTTATTAAACCGCCGGTTCATTTTGTGTTCGCCATCAATGTAAATTTCCATTACATAACGCCCTTCCTTCAAATGCTTGACATCCAATCCGGTTGTCGATTCCTTTATGTTGGTGAACTCGTGTGATTCAATGTATTCTCCGTCCTTGGTAATTCGAATTTTCAGGTTGAAGTTTTATTGGTTGTTGTAAAAATCGAAAGATAATCTTTAACCATTCTCGGAAATATATTTACTGACAGTCGTTCTATTGTGGTATCCACTACAGCTTCATTGTCTGCCCGAAAGGCAAAAAACTGTCCATTCCCGCAGTCACTTTCAAACAAATTAATAAGATTTCCCTTTACATCTTTTAATTGCAATCTCCCGTATCCGGCTTGTGGTTGAAACCAAAATTCAAGCCCATCGCCTACAGAATCGGTTAACATTAAAAAATAATTTCCTTCCACTAAATCGAGCGTATCAGAATACTTTGTTGCAGGCTCAAAACCTTCAGGAGTTTTCATATAAACCGTGTCGTTTGTGCTGTTTACAATAAAAAGTGAATTCTCTTTTGGCTTATTATTGGTAAGAAAATCAACAACAATTTTTGATGGCAAAGTTGGGATATCGTTAAATTCCGATTCCATGTTATTGTCTCCATCCCACTCGTCTTCAACACCATTCGGTTCGGCCAGAATAACAGAAAATGTGTTTATTCCTTTTGTTGCGTCAATTAAACCGGGAAGCGTAATAATTGCCGACTGATAAAAACCGAGATCTCCTTCCCACTTAAAAGATTTTTGTTTGAACCCAACTGTAGTATAATAAATCTGCAGGGTCCTTAAGTTTTCCTTTCCAAGATTTCTGATTTTGATGCGCGGATTAAAACCTGTTGGATTATATCGGTTGTAATTATCTGCTTTGTTTGGCGCAATAATCTCTTCAATTGCAACGTCATTTCTGTTATTCGGATTGGCAAACTGGAAAAAGTAGGAGGTAATTTGTTCTTTTGGCTGGTCAATATTTTTTGCTGTAATTGGTTCCATATCAAGATCGAGAGTGTGTTTTGACTTTGTCAGCTTAACATCGATTATATCGGGAACTTGCAAATCGCCGGGACACCAGTAGGCACGGTCAAAAATCCATGTTCCGCCTTGAGGATAAAGTGGATTTTCGCCACAATCTTTCCACATGTTTCGATGGTCTATTACATTTCCATCGAAAATCAAATCGCGCCAACGACTGCAAAATTCGCTGCAACCACTTGGTTCATCCATTCCATGCCCGGTATGCTGAATCCTGAACCGGCCAAAAGAGGCTCCTTTTGCTGTTTTAATTTTTATTGGTGCCAGACTTTTTTCAATATCATTTTCAGGGTTTCCGTATTGAAAATTTCCATCCCACATTTTTTCGACCGATATAAATCTGGCAACCGGCGGACCAAAAAGTACGTTGAAATCAATTGTTAAATCCCAGCCCAAATCAGGTGATTCATAACCTGAATGGAGATATTCGATTTCAACACTGTCGCGCAAAAACGATTCAAAATCAGTTACATCAATTTTCCATGTGTAACTCCATCCCTCTTTAAAATTACTCCCGTAAGGTGTAAGCATCCTGCCTATTTCATAATTGATGGTTTTGCCTTTTACTCCGCCTTTTCTGAGGATTTTTATTCGATCCATATAATCCCAATGCGCAATTGGCCTGTCTTCAGGGTATGCAAGCGTAACTTTCATTGTTATCCGGCGCAGATCTTTTGTTTTTTCAGAGAATACACCCCACGCTTTGAAACTCTTTACTCCACTTGAAGGATCAGTGTTTATCAGCACTTTATTATGAGTTACAATATTTGTTGTTTGGGAGAATACAGTTGAGGTGGTTAATATAAAGACAAAAAGAAATATCAGGTTTCGCATCGTTTTCAACTTATTCATTTTTTAAAACCAGTTTGAATTCATCACCGGGTTCATTACCGGTTTTAATATCAAAAGTCTGGTTCACATTTTCTGCCGGATTTGTTACTACTGCTTTATAAGCTGTTTCTTTTTTAAGTTTTATTTTCAGAAAAAGGTTCATATCATCCGTTTTTCGGGGAGAATATCCAAAGTCAATTATGTTATCTCCTTCAAAAATATCAACCCGGCAATCTATTCTCGATTCACTTTTTGAGGTATCTGCATCTTTAAAAACAACAAAATTTGCAATTAATTCATCGTCATTCAATTTGTTGTTTTTTAATGATTCCTGGTACAAATCAATATATCTTTTTGTAACATTTACTCCCCAGATATACGGTTCTTCATGTTTTCGATCGCCGGAACGGGATTTCATTCTTTCAAAACGGGCTTTCATTGGTTCAGGCAAACTATTTAAATCAATCACATCAAACAAGTCATTCGAACTTACTCCGGCATAATATTGCAATCCCGTAGGTTTATAAGAAGTTGCATAAATCCAGTGCAACATGTTGCTGGGATCTGCTTTCCCGGCATCGGCCAAAAACCATGATTTATTCAGTGTGTCAGGATAGTATTCAATGAATTGCCATTGATTGTCAACCCAAACTTCGCTCCATGTATGGTTTCCTTTAAAGTTTGTCCACATTGCAGTTCCCGCTAGTCTCGACGGAATTCCTACCGATCGAAAAGCATCTGTCAAAATAATGGATAACCCTGTGCAGGTTGCCATGTTTTCGTCCATCGCTTCTTTGGGACTTGAATCAACTTTCGAGCGTTTTGTGTTATATTCAACATTCACCTCTTTGTTTATAGGTCGTGCAATTGCAAAAATCGCATCAATAATATTTTTCTTGTCATCAACATATTTCGAAAAACGTTCATAAAAATCTTTCCTCCACGGGTCGCGGGTTTCAGAAATATTGGTGTAAGGCAACACTTCATTAAAAAAAACAGAGTCAGGAAGTGCTGCGCACCATGCATATTTTTCACGGGCTTTGTATGCATATTCCGAATTTTCGAGCAAAAATGCTGCGCTTAAAGTTGTTAAATCCCGTTTAGGCATATAACTAATAATAAAAGCCATCCCTTCTTTCTGTTCTTTGGGAGCTTCAATTAATGCTTTTTGAATTTCAGCAATATTTTCGCCTGATTTTACGAATGCCGAGTCCAGCAATGAATGATATGATTCGGGAACACCGGGATATTTTGACTGGCAACTCCAAAAACTCACAGTTATAAGAATCAGTAATATCAGTTTATTCATTTTTCCAGATTTTAATCTTTGTAAAATTATTTAACAAGTTCACAAAACTAAAATAAATTATTTAGATTGTGTGGCTTGCTGTTTTGATTTTAAATTTGCAAATCAAATACCGGGTATAATCCAATAATCCAACAACATTCATAATAAAAAGTACGTATATTTGTACTTTATATAAAAAAAGGAAATGAAAACAGTAAATTATTCGGAATTAAGAAGCCAGCTTAAAGCAAATCTCGACATGGTTTGCGAAGACCATGAAACCCTTATTGTCCATCGTTCGGGTGGGAAAAGTGTGGTTTTAATGTCTTTGGAGGAATACAATTCTCAAAAGGAAACTGAATATTTGTTGAGTTCAGAGAAGAATCGAAGTAGGCTATTAGATTCTGTAAGAAATATTGAGGCTGGTAATGTGCAGGAACACGATTTAATTGAACCTTAAATGAAAAAGGTTTGGGATGATTCTGCCTGGGACGATTATTTGTATTGGCAGAAAACCGACAAAAAGATGCTTAACAAAGTGAACGAACTCATAAAAAGTTGTGAACGAACGCCTTTTGACGGAATCGGAAAACCAGAACCTTTAAAAGATAATCTGAAAGGTTTTTGGTCAAGAAGAATTGATAATGAGCACAGATTGGTTTATAAAATTGAAGATGAAAATTTAATCATAGCTCAATGCAGATTTCATTATTAAAAACGAATATGAAAAACCACCTTACATACGGAAAAATATCACTTCGCCCAATCGAACCTGAAGACATTGATTTGCTTTACAACTGGGAAAACAACATGGAAATCTGGGAAGTAAGCAACACCCGTACTCCATTTTCAAAATATATTCTTGCAGAATATTTAAAAGAATCGGCAAAAGATATTTACGAAACAAAGCAATTGCGCCTCATAATACAAAACAACGAAGGCGAAGCAGCCGGCGCTTTGGATTTGTTTGATTTCGACCCTTACCACATGCGTGCAGGCATCGGTATTTTAATTCATAAAGCAGAAAACAGAAATCAAGGTTATGCCTCAGATGCTCTAAATGCTATTTTTGGTTATGCCACCGAAGTTTTGGGATTGAAACAGCTATTTGCGAATATCGGATCAAAAAATGAAGCAAGTATTCACTTATTTGAAAAAATGGGATTCACCAAATCAGGTGTTAAAAAAAACTGGATAAAAACACTGAAAGGATGGGACGACGAACTGTTTTTTCAGAAAATGTTGGGTTAATCTTTCTAACTAAAACCCTGCCCATCAACCCTGCACCGTTCGCAAAAAACAGGAATTTCAGGTAAATAGGAATAACTGTTTTTGATATAATCAATTTCGCAGGCAAAATGCTGCAAACCATTTGAAACCACTACCCTTTCAACCCGCAGCGACATGTTGTAACGCACAACCTGATCAAAAGTTTCCTGTGTAATTTTTATATTTGGCGCTTTAAATTCAGCAATTAAGTGCGGTTGTCCGTTTCGTAAATAAACCAGCAAATCAAACCGGCGTTGATTTCCGTTTACAAAAATTTGCTTTTCAACAGCCATCAACGATTCAGGATATTTTTTTTCGGCTTTCAAATACCTGATAAAATTCTGGCGCACCCATTCTTCGGGAGTTAAAACCACAAATTTTTTACGGATACTATCGAAAATGAAAGGTTTCTCATCTTCAACTTTTGTTCTGACAGCATATTCCGGCAGATTTAATTGTTCCATCGTTAGATTGACTATTTACAACAAACCTGTTTTTGCGAAAGAAATGTAAAAACTTACATTTGCAGCCGCACCAAATAAAAAGGTTGTTACTTTTGTTCAAAGGTAAAAAAAATGGTTTCATGAAGACTAAAAAGGAGATTATAGAAAATTGGCTTCCCCGATATACAGGCAAAAATTTAGAAGATTTCGGGATGTATATTTTGCTGACCAATTTTCAGAGTTATGTCGATAAATTTGCCCACAAATTTAATGTTCCAATTGATGGCGGCGACAAGAATATGCCAAGTGCAACTGCCGATGGAATAACCATGATAAATTTTGGGATGGGCAGTCCCAATGCCGCAACAATTATGGATTTGCTTGAAGCATTAAAACCAAAGGCTGTACTTTTTTTAGGTAAATGCGGCGGTTTGAAAAAGAAAAACAAACTCGGTGATTTAATACTTCCGATTGCAGCTATCAGAAACGAAGGTACATCAAACGACTATATGCCACCTGAAATACCAGCTTTGCCAGCTTTCAATTTGCAACGTGCAGTTTCGCATATTTTAAGAAACGAAGAGCAGGATTACTGGACAGGCGTGGTTTTTACCACCAATAGAAGGGTGTGGGAATTCGACACAAGGTTTAAAAAATACCTGACAAAAACACGTGCTATAGCCATCGATATGGAAACCGCTACACTTTTTACTGTTGGATTTGCCAACCACATACCCACTGGAGCATTGCTGCTTGTATCGGATCAACCAATGATTTCAAGCGGAGTAAAAACTGCTGCAAGTGATATAAAAGTATCAACCGAGTTTGTCGATTTACACATTGACACCGGAATAAAAGCACTTTTGGAAATTAAAAACAATGGACTTTCGGTAAAACACCTAAGATTTTAAAATGGATTTCGAACCGATTATTCAAAACCTGAAAAAGAAAATCATCCACCCTATTTATTTGCTGCAGGGCGAAGAACCTTATTATATTGATGAAATTTCGAATTATATTGAAAGGAATTTGTTGCCCGAAGCAGAAAAAGGGTTTAACCAAACTGTTTTTTACGGAAAAGATTCGAACGCAGTAACCATTGCGGAAAGTTGTCTGCGTTTCCCGATGATGGCACAACGACAGGTAATTGTTGTTAAAGAAGCGCAAAGTCTTGCTAAAATTGAAGTTCTTGCATCATATGCCGAAAGACCGCTTGCATCAACTGTTTTGGTTTTAAACTACAAATACAAAGCCCTTGATTCGAGAACAAAATTAGCCAAGGCAATTAAAAAAAACGGCGTTATTTTTACTTCCGAAAAAGTAAAAGAATGGAAACTCCCCAACTGGATCGACAGTTATCTTGCTGCACGTGATTTTACAATAACACCGCAGGCGGCGCAACTTTTAACTTCATATTTGGGTGCTGATTTGGGGAAAGTTGCCAACGAACTCAACAAACTGATAATTGCAGTTAAAAACACAAACAAAATCACGCCTGATCATATCGAAAAAAATATTGGATTAAGTAAAGAATACAATTTATTTGAACTCCAAAACGCTC
Organism: Draconibacterium sp.; assembly: GCA_016705335.1. Taxonomy (GTDB): domain Bacteria; phylum Bacteroidota; class Bacteroidia; order Bacteroidales; family Prolixibacteraceae; genus Draconibacterium. The sequence continues at coordinate 171,810 of JADIYN010000013.1, forward strand.
TTGGAGAAAGGAACATTTTTAAAGCCAACCAGATTATACAGTATTTTGGGGCAAACCCAACAACAAATCCCATTCAGCGAACAATTCCAACACTTTTTGGTTTCTTTTCAAATATGTTTGCATATCACTTTTTAAAAGACAAATCAGAAGGAAATGTTGCGGCCCAATTGGGAATGCATCCGTTTGCTGCAAAAAATGTAATTACTGCGGCAAAAAAATATACACCAACAAAGCTTTACGAAATAATAGGCATTTTGCGTGAATATGATTTAAAAAGCAAAGGTTTCGATACTTCAGGAGCTGTGAGTACAGGTGATTTACAAAAAGAAATGATATTCAAAATACTGCATTAAATGATAACATATATAATAATAGCTGTCACCGGACTGGTTTCATACCTTGCTTTTCAAAACCACGATTTAATGGACAAACTGCAGTTTAACGCTGCTAAAGTTGTTCATCAAAAGCAGTATTACAGACTGATTTCCCATGCATTTATACATGCAAACTGGTCGCATTTAATTGTAAATATGTTTGTACTCTACTTTTTTGGCCGAGGTATCGAACAATATTTCGACTACTATTTTGGAAACCGGGCAACTGCCTATTTTTTGCTGCTTTACTTTGGAGGAATTCTTGCTTCAAACCTTTGGAGTTTAATAAAACATCAGAATAATTATTACTACAACGCAGTTGGAGCATCGGGCGCGGTTTCGGCTTTGCTTTTTGCGTTTATCTTTTTCAATCCATGGGAACCGCTCTACTTTTTTGGAATACTTCCAATCCCAGGTATCTTATTTGCAGTCGGTTATCTTTTTTATTCATACCAAATGAGCAAAAAAAGCACTGATAATGTTGCTCACGATGCACATATTTTAGGTGCAGTCTTTGGTTTTATTTTCCCGATTCTTCTAAAACCACAACTTTTCACACAGTTTATTGATCAGTTGTTTTCGTTTATGTAAAAGATTATCAATCACAGATTACACCGATTTACTCAGATTGTTTAAAAACGTTATTAATCTGTGCCCATCTGTGAAATCTGTGGTCAACAAAACCCATAAAACCTTGTTGTGTAATATAAAAACATACATTTGCACACTATTTAAAAATCTCCCTGCGAAATATCCAATCGAATATTTTTACTGGAAAAACAAAATTAAAACATGCTATTTAAAGACTTAAATATAATTGACCCCATTCTGAAAGCACTTATTGACGAAAATTATACTGAACCAACTTTGATACAGGAAAAGGCAATTCCGGTTATTCTTGATGGAAAAGATGTTTTGGGAAGTGCCCAAACCGGAACAGGAAAAACCGCTGCTTTTGCAATTCCGATTTTGCAACACCTGTACAACAGACGTATGGAACACAACAGATCACGCAATATTAAAACACTTGTAATAACGCCTACACGTGAACTTGCCATTCAAATTGGAGAAAGCTTTTCGACCTATGGAAAATTTATCGGGATTCGTAATACAGTAATTTTCGGTGGAGTAAAACAAGCTTCACAAACAAATGCTTTGCGACATGGTGTTGATGTTTTGGTTGCTACGCCCGGCAGATTACTCGATTTGATGGATCAGGGCTATGTAAAGCTGAATGATATTGAATATTTTGTTTTGGATGAAGCCGACCGAATGCTCGATATGGGCTTTATCCACGATATAAGGAAAATAATTGCAAAACTTCCGCACAAACGACAATCGCTTTTTTTCTCGGCTACAATGCCGGGAAATATAGTTGAGCTTTCAAGAAAAATATTACAAAATCCTGTAAAAATTGAAGCAACACCAAGTGCAACAACAGCAGAAACAGTTCAACAATATTTATATTACACAAACAAATCGACTAAAAAAGATTTGTTGGAGCATATTTTAAATGATCAGCAAATTTCGCAGGTTTTATTGTTTTCGAAAACTAAACATGGCGCTGACAAAATAACCCGGAATTTAACGCAACAGAAAATAAAAGCCGCGGCCATTCATGGCGACAAAGGTCAGAATCAGCGTCAAAAAGTACTGCAGCAATTTAAAGATGGGGAAATCCGTGTTTTGGTAGCAACCGATATTGCAGCCCGTGGAATTGATATCGACAAACTAAAATATGTTATCAATTACGATATTCCAAATATTTCGGAAACCTATATACATCGCATTGGAAGGGCAGGGCGTGCTGGCGAGGAAGGTATTTCAATTTCGATTTGCGAACCTGAAGAAATCGGGTATGTTAAAGACATCGAAAAACTCATTAACCAGAAAATTGAAATAGTTGGCAAAAACCCTTTCCCTCAAACGGAAAAGCCAATGACTAAAAATGAAAAGGCTGAAGTAGAAAAAGAGAAGTTAAAAAGAAAGAAAGATTTTTTTGCAAACAGGGACAAAAAACCTATTCATACAAAATCGTTTAATTATTCAAGGCGTAGCAGATAATAAGAAACGATTCTAAAACGAAAGACCCAATGTTTATTCAGCATTGGGTTTTTTTTTAATGGAAATAATTTATTCCCTTTTATTTCAATAACCTTGTAAATGAACGTTCTTCATTGACCTGCCTGACGGGTCGGCATTATTTTGAAATGAAGCATCCCACGCAAGCGCCTCTGCAGTGCTGCAAGCTATTGATGGCACCGATGGTACACACATTGCCGCCTGATCTGATGGGAAATGTTCGCTAAAAATAGTGCGGTAATGGTATTCTTCCTTACTCATTGGCGGATTAATCGGGAAGCGGTATTTGGCATTTTTCATCATTTCATCAGAAACATTTTCGCTTGCAACTTTTTTCAAAGTGTCAATCCAGCCGTAACCAACTCCATCCGAAAACTGTTCTTTTTGTCTCCAGGCAATACTTTCAGGAATTTGATCTTCAAAAGCTTTTCGTAAAGGCCATTTTTCCATCCGGCCATTTTTTGCCATTTTTTCTTCAGGATTAAAACGCATGGCAACATCCATAAATTCCTTGTCGAGAAAAGGTACACGCCCTTCAACACCCCAGGCTGCAAGCGTTTTGTTGGCACGTAAACAGTCGTACAAATTCAGACGGCCAACTTTGCGAACACTCTCTTTATGAAACTCTTCGGCATTTGGTGCTTTGTGAAAATAAAGGTAACCTCCAAATATTTCATCGGCACCTTCGCCCGATAATACCATCTTTATTCCCATCGATTTAATAAACCTCGCGAGCAAATACATTGGAGTAGATGCACGGATTGTAGTTACATCGTACGTCTCGATATGATAAATAACATCACGGATTGCATCGAGGCCTTCCTGAATTGTATAATGAATTTCGTGGTGAATTGTGCCAATTTCAACGGCAGCTTTGCGGGCTGCAGCAAGATCTGGAGAACCATCCAAACCAATTGCAAAAGAATGCAACTGAGGCCACCAGGCTTCTTTTAGATCATTGTCCTCAACCCTTTTACCTGCAAATTTTTTGGCAAGTGCAGATGTAATTGTTGAATCAAGTCCACCCGACAGTAAAACACCATATGGAACGTCAGACATCAACTGGCGATGAACTGCAGCTTCAAGTGCAGTTTTCAAATCTTCGATATTTGCCGGATTGTTTTTAACATTTTCATATTCTGTCCACTCTCTGTTATGCCAGCGTCTGATTTCGCCATCTTTACTATAATAATAATGAGCGGGTGGAAATTCCTCCATTTTTTTACAATGACCTTCAAGTGCTTTTAATTCAGAGGCGACATAATAATTCCCAAATTCGTCCCAGCCATGATAAAGTGGAATAATTCCAATATGGTCGCGGGCAATCAAAAATGCATCTTCTTCTTCATCGTACAATGCAAAACCGAAAATACCGTTCATGTCATCAAGGAATTTTTCCTTTTTGTCGCGATACAGCGCCAGAATAACCTCGCAGTCTGAACCCGTTAAAAAATCATATTTACCTGCATATTGATTTCGTATTTCGCGGTGGTTGTAAATCTCGCCATTTACTGCTAAAACAAGTTTTTTGTCTTTGCTGTAAAGTGGCTGACCACCCGATTCAGGATCAACAATTGAAAGCCTTTCATGGGCCATAACAGCTTTATCTCCACAATAAATCCCTGACCAGTCCGGCCCGCGATGACGAATTTTCTTCGACATTTTCAAAACCTTCGGTCTCAACTCCTGCGCACTTGTCTTTAAATCGAAAACACAAACAATTCCACACATATCTTATAATTATATTCTTTTAAATTCTGATTGAATAAATGTGCGACAAAAATAATCAAGATGCTCATACTTGCAAATATATTCTGACATATTTCTATTATTAATAAATTTTACATTACAATAAACAATCAATTTTCATAATTTACAATCATTTGTCAAATGATAGTATTTTTAGTCACCCTTGTTTTTTATACCCCTAAAAAATAATTTTTGCCTTTTATAAGAATTGTCCCCCGTTAAAAAATCAACCTCATTTTAAAAACCAGCATTTTTTTTAATTAAAAACTTAAAAAATGAATATTTGAAAAAAATAAAAATTATTTGGTGAAAGTTTTAAGAAAATCCAATTTTAAAAAAATTGCTCAAAAAGATTACCTTTCCTTAAATCTTTCAATGTTGAAAAATCGCAAACTTCAACCCGAATATTTATCCATTTGTTTCTTATTTTAGCCAAATATCAACAAAAACGCTAATCACTTTGTATGCTAATTGATTCGACTAAAAATATCGGGGAAAAAACCATGGACGGCAAATCGATGAATATTACAGAAGATCTCATTTCTAAGTTAAAAGAAATCATCCCGGGCGTTTTTTCTGAAAACAAACTAAATATTGATCAACTTCAAAGGCTACTTGGAGAAAATGTCGATGATAGTTCTGAACGTTTTCAACTTTCATGGGCAGGAAAAAATGAGGCATACAGAACATTGCAAACACCAAGCACCAGTACATTGTGTCCAGACTTAAAACTTTCAGTGAATTGGGAAACTACTAAAAACCTGTTTATTGAAGGAGAAAACCTTGAAGTTATAAAAGTCTTGCAAAAGTCTTACTTCGGAAAAATTAAAATGATAACAATCGACCCGCCATACAACACAGGTAACGATAGTTTTATTTATCCCGATAAATTCTCAGAAACAAAAGCTGAATATTTAAAAAGACTTGGAGACAAAGATGCGGCAGGTTATCTGACAAAAGAGGGTTTGTTCAAAACCAACAAAAAAGAAAGTGGCCATTTTCATTCCAATTGGTTGTCGATGATGCTTCCCCGTTTATTTATTGCAAGAAACCTGCTTAGAGAAGACGGAGTACTTTTGTGTCAATTGATGATAATGAGGCATATACACTAAAACTTCTGCTTGATGAAATCTTTGGCGAGGAAAATTTTCTTGCAATATTATCTGGAACTCAACCAAATCAGTAACCAACACTGCCCTGCTTTCGGTTAGCCACACCCACAACCTTGTTTATTTTAAGAATTTGGAATATCACAGAAAAACAGGTTTGAATTCAGGTTGCCCGACACTCCTGCAGGTTTCGAAAATCCTGACAATGATCCTCGGGGCCCCTGGAAAGCAGACCCATTTCAGGTAGAAGGTGAACGACCAAATCAGTTGTATAAAATAACCAATCCAAAAACCGGTAATGAGTATGTTCCAAATCCAGGATGCAGCTGGAAAAATGATTACAATAAATTTCAGGAATTATTGGCCGATAACAGGATAGTGTTTGGCTCGACAGGTGAAGCTGGCCCGCAGCGAAAAAGATTTTGGTCGGAAGCACAGGAAAGAGGCAGGGTTGCCAAATCGTTGTGGATTGATATTGATACTACTTCAAATGCCACTTCATATTTGGAATCGTTGGTTGGCAAGAAAGTCTTTACGAATCCAAAACCTGTTGATTTGATACAGCGGTTTATTCAGCTGGGAACGTACAATGAAAATGATATTGTGCTTGATTTTTTTGGCGGATCGGGTACAACGGCCGAAGCAGTTCTCAAACAAAATCTTGCTGACAATAAGAAACGCTCATTCATTTTCGTAACCCTTCCTGAAATTATAGATGAAACTACCCAGGCAGGAAAAAATGCAAAATCACTCGGCTGTGAAACCATTTCAGATGTTGCCCGGCTGAGAATTGTAAAAGCAATTGAAAAAATTAAGAATGAAAATAATTCGGCAAAAAAGTAAATAAAGAAACTGAGCTTTCTGAAACAGGACTTAGGTTTTAAATTCTTTTCCTGCATTCCTTCCAACTTCAAAATTTGGAGAAGTGATGAAATTGAAAATAAAGCCGATTTGTTAAAGCAACTTTCATTTTTTGACAAAGCAGAAAAAGATGGCGCCAAAGAGCTGGATTTGGTTTACGAAATCATTATAAAAAATGGACTGGATCTGAATTCAAGGATGGACAGAATTGAAATTGGAGAAATAAATTTTTACAGTATCAATTCATTTTCGCTTATGATTGCAACAAGCGGAATGAACATTGAAAGCGCCAAACAACTTCTTAAATTTCAACCAAATACAATTATTTGTCTCGATTCAATCTTTAAAAACCAGGATAGTATAAAACCAACATCCACCTCATTTTTGAAGACTCCGGCATAACTTTTAAAACCATTTAACAATGCCGAAAGGATCAAAACCAATTAGAAAAACTGATGATAGTGCAATGTCACTTCTATTTGATATACTTGGTGACGGAGCTTCGAAAATTACAGATATCGACAGTTATTACTTCCTAAAAAACAAGTATATATTTTTGGAGTTTATGAAAGTTGAAACGGATATTGAAAACTTCGAACCAAATGCATATTGGCAAATTCTGAAACATAAAATTGGATTTGTCTGGGAATTTGTTTCGAAAGCCGAAGGGATTTTATGGCTAATCGCATACAATCCCGGGAAATCTGTGTTCAAACTATTTAAAGTATTTTCGGCTGATCAGGAAAGTATAACTTTTTCGAAAAAACTGAACTTTAGTTTTGATGAGTTTAAAACATGGTTTCAATTGCTAAATACCGAAGTGCTAAAAAGTTAACCGATGTCAGAAAACGAAGCAGTAAAATTTGACGATGAGGTAAAAGCTTTGATAATTGAGGCTTTAGGCGGAAATAAAACCGGTGGCGGAGACATTGATGCTTTGTTCAAAACAAAAGATGGTTTTGTTATTATCGAGTTTTTGCGATGTATAAAAGTCAGACCTTTTGAAAGTCATCCAAACAGATATTGGGATTATAGTTTGTCAAAAACCGGAAACAAATACAAGTTTATTGCCTTGTGGAATATTGCGAAAAAAACAGGGAGCAGGCTAATTCTTGTCAATTATGAAGATAGCAGGGAGCAATTCAAAACAATAGAAGTAAATGGACTGAGCGACTCAAATAAGATTTATGACGAGATTTCAACTGAAATGAACTTTGAGCAATTTAAAATGTGGTTTAAGAATCTGACTGGTTACAGTGAAAGATAAAAGTCAATGAAATTACAATTCGATAAAAACCAGGAATATCAGTTAAAAGCTATACAGTCGGTTATTGATTTGTTTGATGGCCAGCCGGTTATATATTCAGATTTTGAATTATCTGTTGATGATAAAAATAATGGAAGCATTCAGTTCAACGATGCCGGTGTTGGCAACAAACTTGTACTTACACAAGATGAATTGCTAATCAACCTAAACAAAGTTCAAATAGAAAACGAACTTCGGGATGATGAAATTTCAACAGCCATCGAAAAACTTTGGTATAATGAAGACACGGTTAAAGGGAAAATACCCGGAAAATCAATTACTACAGATTTCCCAAACTATTCGCTTGAGATGGAAACAGGCACAGGAAAAACTTATGTTTATCTCCGCTCGATTTATGAGTTGAGCAAAGTTTATGGTTTTAAAAAGTTTGTTATTGTTGTACCGTCAGTTGCAATTCGCGAAGGAGTTGTTAAAAGCCTTCAAATTACGTTCGACCATTTTCAGGAGATCTACGAAAAACAACCAACCGAATTCAAGGTTTACGATTCATTCCGCATCACCGAACTGGACAAATTTGCTAAAAGTAACACTGTTCAGATTCTTGTAATAAATATCGATTCGTTTGCAAAAGATGCCAATGTTATCAACCAGTTGCGCGAAACAGGTATAAAACCAATCGAGTATATCCAGAAATCAAATCCTATTGTAATAATTGATGAACCGCAAAATATGGAAACTGATATACGAAAGCGGGCGATTTCTAATTTAAATCCACTTTTCACTTTGAGATTTTCGGCTACACACAAAAACCTTTATAATCTTGTTTACAAACTCGACCCTGTAAAAGCCTACGAACTTGGTTTTGGTAAAACAAATCGAAGTCGATTCAGTAGTTACAAAAACGAAAACCCGGCGCCTTTATCAGTGTCGATAGTTTTAGAATGGCTAAAAATTCAGTTTCCGCCAAAATCACAATTTTTGTAAATGAAAAAGGTGGCGTTTATAAAAAACAATTCACGGCAAAAGTGGGCGATGATTTATATGTGTTTTCAAAAAACCGTGACATTTACAGCGGGGGTTATATCATAAACGAAATAAATACGAAAAACCAATTCATTGAATTTTCGAACGGACAGGTAGTGTATCGGGGTCAGGCAGTTGGGGGACTTACCGACCATATTTTACGTGAAATGGTGGATGCAACAATTGAAAACCATTTCAAAAAGGAAAAAGAATTAAAAGGCAAAGGGATAAAAGTATTGTCCATTTTTTGTTGACAGAGTTGCGAATTATCGTCAATATGATGATTTGGGAAATCCGAATCAAGGAAAATTTGCGGCATGGTTTGAAAAAAGCTACACCAAATGGCAAAATATGCCTGCCTATAAAGGCCTGCTTACATATGAAGCAAAAGATGTTCATGATGGTTATTTTAGTCAGGATAAATCGGGAAAGCTAAAAGATTCAAAAGAAACAAATTCAACAAAAGCAGATGACGACACTTTCAATTTAATCATGCGCGATAAAGAGCGGTTGCTTGATGAAAAAGTTCCGTTACGTTTTATTTTCAGCCATTCTGCTTTGCGTGAAGGTTGGGACAATCCGAATGTATTTCAAATTTGCACATTGAATGAAACCCGGTCGGAAGTAAAAAAGCGACAGGAAATCGGAAGAGGACTGCGCTTGTGTGTCGATCAAACGGGTGCCCGAAACATTGATCGTTCAGTAAACCGATTGACAGTTATTGCCAATGAAGCTTATGAATCGTTTTCAAAATCGCTGCAAAAAGAAATCGAAGATGATTGTGGGGTAAAATTTGAAGGCAGAATTAAAAATGCCCGTGCAAGAACCAGGATTTTGCTTAAAAACAAATGGATGGAAGATGAACTTTTCCTTGAGATTTGGGAAAAAATTCGAACCAAAACGGAATATAAAGTCAATTTCAGCACTTCTGAACTTATTGAAAAATGTGTGGAGGCTTTAAAAAATATGCCAAAAATTGAGCGACCCGTAATTTACAGGGAAAAGAATTTGGCCGGATTCATGCGCGATTCCAGTGGAAAACTCCTTGAATTAAGAGGTGAACTGAAAAGCTCAAAAGAAAAAATAGTTGAAGATGCCAAATATGATATTCCTGATTTCATCGCCTATATTCAATCAAAAACTGAACTAACCCGCGACACAATTACCCAAATTATGCTGAAGTCAAACCGACTTGACGAAATATTCAATAACCCGCAGCTTTTTATGGACAATGTGGTGCATTTGATAAAACATGAATTGGAACGGATTAAGATTAAAAACATTCAATACGAAAAGGTTGACGGGCAGTATTATGATATTGAAATTTTTGAATCCGGTGAAACGGATCAATATCTTGAGAACCTGATAGAAGTTAAAAATCAGACAAAAACACTTTACAACTATATTGAAATCGATGCATTAAACCCATATGAAAAACAATTTGCCCTTGATTGTGAAAAACGAAACGATATTCTTTATTATATAAAGTTGCCACGAACTTTTGTTGTGAAAACCCCTGCAGGTGCATATAAACCGGATTGGGTTTTAATTAAAAAAACTAATGATGGGACAACCAAAAATTACTTTGTTGCCGAAACCAAAGACCCAAAAGCTTTTAAAGACAAAACTTTACTCAGAGAAAGCGAACGCATGAAAATTACCTGTGCTGAAAAACATTTTGAAGCAGTTGAAAATGTACATTATCAAATTGTAAGTTCGGTTGACAATTTAAAAGTGTAATTAGTTTTTGTGTAAATAAGGTGGATTCCATCAACTTAAAATTCGAAATCCTACTATAAGCTAAACCTGAATTTACAAACTTTCTGTAAAATTTCGGGATACATTAACCAACCTGCCGGCAACTAAAAATGAACTAAGGAGAGTTTGTGTGCTTATGTGAATTGTATATAAATAGAAAAGGGTTTCAGAAACTTATATTCTTAAACCCTTTTATTTTTTGTAGCGAGAGCGAGACTTGAACTCGCGACCTCGTGATTATGAATCACGCGCTCTAACCAGCTGAGCTACCTCGCCAAATCCTTTTATTTTAGCGGTGCAAATATAGTATTAATTTTTATTTAGCTTAATTTTTCAATTAAAATTTGCCCGTCAATAAAATATGAATGAATTTACAGGTTGTTTGTTACAATCAGAATATATATATTGGCAAAAAATCGCATAAATGACTGACATGATAATGTAAAAGTGAAAGGGAAGAAATACACTTTTGTTTGGGAAGACACAGAACAAACCGCTGAAATGACTTTGCACAAGGAAAACAAGCTGGTCAGATTTTCGTGGATTGAAGAAAAAGAAAGTTATTTTGAATTCAGAATTACACAGGATGAATTAACCAACGATGTTTCGCTTATAATTGTCGATTTTGCAGATGACAACGATTACGAAGAGGTAAAAGGTTTGTGGGACACCCAGGTTGCCGATCTGAAACATATTCTGGGGTCATAATCCAGTTTATTCAATTTCAAATCCCTCGTTTCATCTTTATTACATTAATTCAAAAGTATCTTAACCTTTTTTTACTTTCGATATTACCAAAATAACTTAGTTTTGCACATGTTTCAATATTGAAAACATTAGCATGAAGCGCTTGCACCTGTATGTTATTAAATCTTTTCTGGGGCCATTTTTTATGACCTTCTTTATTGTCGTATTTGTTTTGCTCATGCAATTTTTATGGCGATATGTTGGCGATTTGGTTGGCAAGGGATTGGATTTAAATGTTTTGGGTGAAATGCTTTTTTATGCATCTTTTGGTGTTTTACCTTATGCTTTTCCTCTCGCCATGTTGCTGGCATCCATCATGACTTTTGGTTCTCTTGGCGAAAACTACGAATTGGTTGCCATGAAATCAGCAGGTATTTCACTTTTCAGGATAATGCGGCCGTTGATTGTTATTGCAGCTATTATTTCAGCGCTTGCATTTTATGTATCAAACAATATTTTGCCAAAAACAAACCTGAAATTTACAACACTGATGGTAAGTGTAAAACAACAGCGACCTGAGTTAGTACTTCAGGAAGGTATTTTTACCAATGAAATTGACGGATACAGCATTAAAGTTGGCCACAAAGACAAAAAAACCAATGTTTTATACGATTTGCTTATTTACGATCATACCCAAAATAAAACAAACGAAAGTGTAACTGTTGCCGACTCTGGTTTTCTTAAAATCACAGAAGACAAACAATATATGGTCCTCAATTTATACAACGGCATAAATTACTCCGAAGAACAATCGGATAGAAAAGATATTAATAAACGGCCATTCAGGCGCGATAAGTTTGAAGAACAAACAATAAGGGTTAAGGTAAACAATTTTGAATTTAACCGCCGTGATGAAGGTATTTATAAAAATATGTACCGCATGTTGACAATAAATCAGCTTAGTTTGATGCTGGATACTTTGGATGAGAAATTTTTATGAACAGGTCGGGGTTATATGATTCAAATTGATATAAACCCAACAATTTCGCGCCATGTATTCAATTTAACGATGTTGAATGACTCATTAAAACAAAAAGAAACAAACAAACCCGATTCAATTTTTGTATTTGATGACTATTTTAACGGCATTGATAAATGGGTAAAAGCTGAAATTGCAATGACAGCCCTTGACAAAGCAAGAAGTAACATGCAAAATTTGAATTTGTATCAGGGACAAATAACAGAAAGAAAAAGACATATCAACAAATATGATATGGAGCGGCACCGAAAATTTACACTTTCTGTAGCTGTTTTTATATTCTTTTTTGTAGGCGCACCGCTTGGCGCAATTATAAGGAAAGGAGGTTTGGGAATGCCTGTTGTTGTTTCTATACTTTTGTTTATTGCCTATTATATAGTTTCGATGACAGGTGAAAAATCGGCCCGTGAAGATGTTTGGCAAATGGTTACCGGAATGTGGTTTTCTACTTTAATATTTTTCCCTGTTGGTGTTTGGTTATCGTACATGGCTGGCACCGATTCGGCAATCATGTCATCCGAGGCTTATATAAAATTATTGAATAAAATTGGGATAAGAGGTTGGTTTAAAAAATCGGAAAAGTAATTTCGAAATAAACGGTGTTCTTAAGACAATAGTTAAAAAACCAGAGTTAAATAAAATTTGAATTGTAAAACAAATGAAAATTCTACAGGTAACAAATAAAGTTCCTTACCCGGTTATTGATGGTGGTGCAATTGCCTGTATGAATCTGGCACGCGGTTTCTCATTGTTGGGACACAAGGTTACAATCCTCGCAATGAATACGGTTAAGCACCACATCACACTGTCCGAAATTCCTGATTCTGTAAAGAACTGGCTGAATTTAAACTTGTAATGTGCCTGCGAAAATATCGCCCGTCAGTGCTTTTGCTTAATCTTCTATTTTCAAAAAGACCGTATAATGCAACAAGGTTTATTTCGAATACTTTTGCCAGAGAGCTGCAAAAAGTTTTAAGGGAAAATGATTTTGACGTTGTGCAACTGGAAGGTTTATATGTTTGTCCTTATATTCCCTTAATACGAAAAAATTCGAAAGCAAAAATAATTTACCGGGCACACAACATTGAACATGAAATTTGGAGCAGAACTGCAGTAATGGCTCATGGACCTGAAAAATGGTATCTAAAGAACCTTTCAAAAGAATAAAATCATTTGAGGTTCAAACCTTAAATAAATACGATTTACTTGTTCCAATAACGGCGAGATGGGCATTATTTTGAACAAACTGGGAAATAATAAACCAGTTCATGTTTCGCAAACCGGTATCGACTCATCGGTGTTAATTCCAAATTCGAAAAACCTGAAACATCCTACTTTATTTCACATCGGATCATTGGAATGGGCGCCAAACCAGGAAGGTTTAATTTGGTTTTTTGACAATTGCTGGGATGCAGTCAGGGAAAAATACCCAGACCTGCAGTTTTTTATTGCCGGAAGAAATGCTCCTGCCTGGTTTCAGAAAATGATGAATTTGCCAAACGTAGTTTTTAAAGGTGAAGTTGTTGATGCCTATGAATTTATTAACTCCAAATCGATAATGGTTGTGCCACTTTTTTCGGGAAGTGGAATGAGGATAAAAATTATTGAAGGGATGGCGCTTGGTAAACCCATTATTACCACCGCGGTTGGAACTGAAGGAATTTCAACTACTTCGGGCGTAAACATTGTTGTTACTGAAAATGCTGAAGGTTTTGTTCAGTCCATTTCCGATTTAATTGAAAATCGCGGGTATTTCGATAAAATAAGTAAAAATGCAATAGAATATATTCACGAGAACTTCGATAACCTGTCATCAGCAGGTTCGTTAATCGACTTTTACAAAAAGAATATTTGATGATTCTGCAGGCCATATTTTGGATACTATTGTTGATATTGATTTACACATTCGTTGGGTATGCATTTGTGTTATTTGTTCTGCTCAAAATCAAAAAAATATTTTTCCCAAAACAAATTCTCAATTTCGATGCTGCTTATGAACCCGATATATGTTTGTTTGTAACCGCTTTTAACGAAAAAGACTATGTAAATCAAAAAGTGGCGAATTCTTTCTCGCTCGATTATCCTCAGGAAAAAATACAGTATTTATGGATAACTGACGGATCGGATGACGGGACACCAGAATTATTAAAAATATGACCGGCTCGAAGTTCATCATTTACCTGAACGGCAGGGAAAATGCACGCCATGAACAGGGGTGTGAAATTTGTAAAAGCACCGATCATTATTTTTTCCGACACAAATACAATACTTGGGAAACAGTCTTTAAGAGAAATTGTAGCTAAATTTAGTAACCCAAAAACCGGTTGTGTTGCTGGCGAAAAACGGATTATTGAAAAAGATGCCGATTCTGCTGCCGGATCAGGAGAAGGTTTGTATTGGAAATTTGAATCGTGGATAAAAAAAATGGATGCTGAATTAAACTCTGCAGTTGGCGCAGTTGGAGAATTGTTTGCCATTCGCACCGAACTTTTTGAGGATGTTGAGAAAGATACTTTACTTGATGATTTTATTATCTCCCTTCGGATTGCACAAAAAGGTTACCACATTGCATACTCCCGCAATGCTTACGCCGAAGAGACTGCATCGTTGAAGGTTAAGGAAGAACTTAAAAGAAAAATCAGGATTGCTGCGGGTGGAATTCAAACCATTTTCAGGTTGAAAAGTTTGTTAAACCCATTTCGTTTCGGGATACTTTCATGGCAATATTTTTCACACAAAGTTTTGAGGTGGACTTTTGCACCCGTTTCTTTAATACTAATCTTTCCTGTAAATTTATTTATAGTCTGGCAAAAAAATGGCTGGTCCGATTTCGGATTTTCAAACCTATATCTGTATTTTCGGTTTTTCGATTTTTTTTTAGGACACTGGTTGGCTGGAATTTCGAAAACCGAAATAAAGATTCAAATTATTATTTATTCAACTTACTATTTCCATAAGTTATTATTCTATAAATTATGCTGCAATTCGCTAAGAATGCTTCGTTTTTCAAAGGAAAGCAAGCAGTGGTTTGGGAAAATCAAACTGGCAGTTCAATAGAATGTTCAATTCTTTACAATTAAGAAAAACTATATTCGCCTGGACCAACAGCATCATTTCAAAAACCCACAAAAAGTTTTCATATATTATCCATTATTTATTGTAATTTTGCGGCTTGATTAAAAAGGCTAATTTCGAAATGACAGATATAGTATTGAATACAATTCCGGAGGCAATTGCAGCGATTGGAAGGGGCGAATTGGTGGTTGTTGTTGATGATGAAGACAGGGAGAATGAAGGTGATTTTATTGTAGCTTCTGATTTGGTTACACCAGAAATAATCAATTTCATGACCATTCATGGCCGGGGCTTGATTTGTGTGGCGCTTACTGAAAAACGTTGCAAAGAACTGGATTTGGAATTAATGGTTGGTAAAAATACATCATCACACGAAACACAATTTACCGTATCTGTTGATGCTATCCATCCCGAAGTAACAACCGGAATTTCAGCGTCCGACAGGGCAATTACCATAAAAATGCTTGTTGATCCAAAAACCAAACCCGAACAATTGGGACGTCCAGGCATATTTTTCCATTGAAAGCGAAAAACCGCGGAGTTCTGCGGCGAAGTGGGCATACTGAAGCAGCAGTTGATTTGGCAAGACTTGCCGGGTTGAGCCCTTCAGGTGTTTTGGTTGAAATTATGAACGATGACGGAAGTATGGCGCGCCTGCCTGAACTATATGAAATTGCAAAAAATTCGATTTAAAATTGGTAGCAATAAAAGATCTTATTTCATACCTTTTTCATCGCGAAAGCCTGATTGAACGGGGAGCAGAAGTAGTTCTCCCTACACAATACGGCGATTTTAGAATAGTGCCGTTTAAGCAAAAATCGAATGGCGTTGAACATGTTGCTTTAATAAAAGGAACTTGGGAGCAAAATGAACCAATTCTTACGCGGGTCCATTCATCGTGTATGACAGGTGATATTTTTGGTTCAATGCGTTGCG
The DNA here is from genome assembly GCA_016705335.1 of Draconibacterium sp. Taxonomy (GTDB): domain Bacteria; phylum Bacteroidota; class Bacteroidia; order Bacteroidales; family Prolixibacteraceae; genus Draconibacterium. The sequence goes on from JADIYN010000013.1 coordinate 187,770, forward strand.
AATGTGGCGATCAGCTGCATAAAGCAATGAAAATGATCGAGATAGAAGGAAAAGGCGTGATTGTGTATATGATGCAGGAAGGAAGGGGAATTGGCTTGTTTAATAAAATTGCTGCCTATAAATTACAAGATCAGGGCTTAGATACTGTTGAAGCAAATCTGCACCTTGGTTTTAATCCCGACGAGCGCGATTATGGTGTTGGGCACAAATATTAAGCAATCTGGTGTGGCCAAAATGAAACTGATCACAAACAATCCTGTTAAACGAGTTGGTTTGGAAGGTTATGGTTTGCAGGTAACACAGGTAATTCCGCTTGAAGTTGAGCCCAACAAATACAACCAGAAATACATGAAAACAAAACGGGATAGAATGGGTCATCATTTAAGGATTTTAATTACGACGTTTAAGTTCAAGTTTAAAGTTCAAGTTTTAAGTTAAAGGTTTAAAACAGAGGTAACAAGTTTCGATATCTGATCCAATAACACAAAACAAGTGATAAAACTTATTTTTTACTTTTTTTCCTTCATCATCTTTATTGCAATTCGCAAAATTGGCCAGATTGGCGGGGTAAAAATCGTGACGGAACATGGGAGGAAACCGGAATTATTGAAAATTCAGCTCAAAAGAATTAATTGGGGCATTTCGGCTACTCCATTAATTATTGAAAACAAAATTATACTTCAAATCAGCGGGAGCAAAAATGCCTGTGTGCTTGCGCTCGATATTAATTCAGGGAAAGAAATTTGGCGGAATCTTGAAGATATTGCTGCCTATTCAGCCCCAATCCTAATTGAAAAATGGGGTCGAGGTTGTAGTTGTTTGGACAGAAAACAGCCTTTCGGATTAAACCTGAGCCAGGAGAAATTTACTGGCGGTTTCCATGGGATGTGGGATCGGGGATGGCCATCGCTACTCCTGTATTTTATAACGACCATATTTTTGTGAGCTGCTTTTACAGCGGCTCGTTGCTTGTTAAATTGGGGGATAATTATACTTCAGCAGAAAAAGTTTGGCAACGTAGCGGCGAAAGCGAACTTAAAACCGATGCGCTGCATTGCGTGATGAGTACACCTGTTATACTCAACGATTTTATTTATGGCGTTGACAGTTATGGGGAATTGCGTTGCCTTGAATTTGCAACGGGCAACCGTGTGTGGGAAGACTTGACAGCAGTAAAGAAAAACCGCTGGGCAAATATCCATTTCGTTCAAAACGGCAATAAATCTTGGATGTTCAACGAACACGGAGAATTGCTCATTTCGGAACTTTCGCCAAATGGGTTTCGGGAAATCAGCCGTGCAAAAATTATTGAACCAACAAAAGAACAACTGCCACGTGGCGTAACCTGGTCGCATCCGGCATTTGCCAATAAACATGTTTTCGTCAGAAACGACAATAAACTTGTTTGCGTTGATTTGACAAAAAACTAAAAAAGAGGCAACATTTGAAATGAAGCCTCTTTTTAAGTTTGAGAAAACTATGTCATTTTCACCAAATTTACAATTCCAATTCCCATCCATTCCTTGGTTTCAGATTTATTAGGCTTTCAGCAAATTCCAACGCATTAATTACCTCATATTCCGATTTGTACCTTGATGAGTTTCGACTTTCATCCTAATTTAACTGACTTTGGTACCCTAATTTGTTCATCAGCACCAATATTTGTAAATTTCATATTTTCACCATCCCAGTTCAATACACGCTGAAGCCCTGATAATCGGGCAGCAACAGTTCCCATAACAACAACTTCGTTAAAAGGTCCGGCATATCCGAAGTGCGATTTAGTTTGAACACGGGTTGCGGGATCTTCCTTACATGCTCTGATCCAGTCCTTTTCATGGCCATCCATTCCATCGGCAACAAGGCGTTCGTTAATAACTGGCGAGTAATCGGCAAATTCTTCAGTTGGTAGTCTTCGTGGATCCTTTGCGTAACATCCGCACATTATTTTGCCTTTGCTTCCAACAAATAAAACCCCGCCATCGCTATCGCCCATTTTTTCACCATCTTTTAATTCGACTGGCCTGTCGGGCATTAATCCGCCATCATACCATGTAACTTTTACTTCCGGCATTTCAACATTACGGTAACTTTCTCTTGCAGGAAAGAAGTAAGGTTATTTTTCAGCCTCAGGTGGTGATTCAAGTGTCCATTTTGAAGAACTGGCCTGAATTCCTGTTGGATATTGCAGGCGTAAACTCCGCATAGCAACATCGAGGATATGACAAGCCATATCGCCAAGTGCACCAGTTCCAAAATCAAACCAACCCCTCCAACTCCAAGGATGATACATTGGAGAATATGGACGAACAGGAGCAGGTCCAAGCCACAAATCCCAATCCAATCCTTTGGGTACTGGTGGTGTTTCTTCTGGGCGATTTAAAGCTTGCGGCCAAATTGGACGGTTAGTCCAGGCATGCACTTCCCTTATTTCGCCAATATCACCATTCC
>JADIYN010000014.1 GCA_016705335.1 Draconibacterium sp.
TGTTCATATCTCAACTTAAAAAACTGATGAAAGTGCCTTGAAATATAGGTTTTTGAGGTTGACTCCCTATAATTTTAATTTACCAGTTAAATATTTGGTCTTACTTTTCCACTTCCACATTTTGCGCTTCACCCATAACCAAGTTCCGTATTTCAATGGGTGAGAGTTCAACTTTCTCCGGTAATCAGATCGGGGCGGTTGTAGTTGGCTTGTAGCAGGTCGTACATTTCGGGGTCTTCCTGTGGCAGCAAAAACGGGGGATGTGCGTTTCCGGTGCTGTCGATAAACGAAATGTACGGACGGGTCAAAACGCCATCGCTTCGTTTGCTGCTGAAAACAATCCACCTGCCGTTTGACGACCACGACGAATGACTTTCAGCAGTGTTGCTGTTTAGTTCCATCTTTTTCAACTCATTTGTTTCAAGGTTGATGAGGTACAAATCGCTGTTTTGGTGAAAAATGGTGAAGTAGCCGTAATCAGTAAGGGCACAAATCATAAATTTTCCGTCGGGCGAAGCGGCTGGCATCGAAATACTTTTTCAATGGTATCTGCATTTATTACCATTTCAGCTTTTCCCAATTTTTCAGCAATCTGGTCGTAGGCAATTCGCATCAGGCTGTAACGATTGTGCATCAGGCTTTCATCATCACCTTTAAGCGCTTCGGGAGCACTTGTAAAATAAAGGTATTTTCCATTGGCCGACCATTCGGGCATACTTTCACGTCGATTGGTTGATATTTCCGCTGAAGTTGTTATTGTGTTTTTTTCGGTATTGTAAACAAAAAGGCCGGATGCTTTATCAGCCACATCAACAGGTTTATTGCTGCGAGTGGTCAAATGCGGACTAATTTTCCCGGTAGAGAACGCGATATGTATTGCAGCGGGGTGCCAGGCAGGGTAAATTCCTGCCGACATGGTTTCATCGGTTTTTGTGTTTGTTTTTGTGAGTTTTCCATTGTTCCAAATCATCGTTCCGGGGTGAACAATCCGGAAATGCATGGCCATTTTTGAAGGATTGTTTCTTGAAAAAGTGTGACAATTCACGCAACCACCATCGGTGCTGTTATTTTCGATGATTGATGTTTCTTCAAAACTTGTTAGGTCGCGTTGGAAAATACCCATTTTGTTCCATTTTAAATAAGTGGCATTTACGATTCGGTAAACCAAAACAGGATCAATTAGGTAGGTTGAGATTTTGTGTTTTATGCTGTTGTATTTGTTCCATTTTTTATCGGCAAACGACAGGATATCAATATTGATTGTTCTGCCGGTGTTGGCATCCAGTAATTCGTGCCAGTCGTTAATGGGGATTTTTATTTTGGGCGAACTCTGGCTGATTATTATTGGTTTGCCATTTTCTCCACTAATTTCGACCCTGAATTTTGAACCAGGTTCTTTGATAATAAAGTTGAGTGGCGCAATGTTTGGCGGGAGGGTTGAACCGTAATATTCGGGGAAAATTGAAGCTGCACGATTTGTTTCAAGTGCCTGTTTGTGATTGTCGTTGCAACTTGTCAATAACATTACAAAAATCAAAGAAACCAGTAAAATTACGAGTTTATTGTAAAAGCTGAAGGCGGTTTTATATTGCCGGATAGTCATCTTCATCGCTAATAATTTCGGTTTCGATAATATTTGGATAAACAAATTTTAAAAAGTACATATAGGTTTTTCCAAATTCAGGGTAAAGTGAATTTCTGGCTAAACGTGTTTTTCCTTTATATTTTTCGAGTTGTTGCATAAAACTGTTATACCGCTTTTGTGTTTCGGTGCTGATTTTTATTTCTGAGGGCAAATTTTTCCTGTTCGGTCGGTGTACATAAGCATGCCTTCCTCAAAAACAGGAGGAGTTTTGCAAAATAATTTCCTGCATATTTAAATAAATCAATAAAATTTTCAAGTTTGGCATTTGCCAGGTAATACAACATCAGAGATTCGTAAGCCTTTTTGTTGCTGCTGTTTGCTTCGAGTAATTCTTTGAAACGTCCTTCAATTGTGTGATTTAGTTCGCACGCTGCCGGAATAGAACTTCTTTTTTCCATCAATTCGCTATTGTTTTGAATAAGTGTTGTGTCGTTTATATAAGGCATGTATTCCTGAACAAACTTTTTGTCGAGTAAACCTTTTTTCAATGTTTTTAACGTTCTTTCAGCAGCTTTGTATTCGCCTAAAATCAAATGAATTTTAACAAGGTTTTGCATTGCCCTTAAACTGAACGGATAAAACACAAGCGACTCGTAAGCCCAGTGCCGCGCTTCGCTGATGAAGCCCAAATTGTAATAAAAATCAGATGAAATAAATGAAAGTTCGGAAGCAAATTCAATATCAGGTTGCATGGCTTCTGTTCCTTTTATCTGCATAAATCCAAAAAAGTTATCAGTGAGCTTGTCGGTTTTACTCATCACAAGGTTGTAATTCAGGTTGGCCGAAAAATCGTATTTGTAGGTTGATGATGCTGTTTTTGCTGTGTTCCCGGCATCATTTTTATAGCAGTAATAATCAGCTTGTATAGTTTTTTTAGCATCATGATTATAAGTTGTATAATGGCCGAAAACAGAAAAAATAAGCACGAATAATATGGCAGGCATAGTTTTTATAAACAAAAAAACTGGTTTTTGTGGGGCTGTTTTTTTTATGTTCGAATGAAGGAATGCTGCAATTTGCACTGTCGCCGGTAAAATTGGTATAAGTAATAAATATATATAGAAAACAGGTGAAGGTTCATATCGCATAAACCATGCTTTTTGTGCAAAAAAGTAAAAGAATTGGTCTCTTAAAGTAACTGCAATCAAATAGTTGGAAACAAGCAACGGAAATAGAAATGCAAAAGCTGGAATGTAAAGGAAATACACAACTTTTTCCCATTGTTTTTGTGTGTGCGAAACAAAAAATGCTGATACCGAAAAGAGCATTAAGTACCCGCTTCCGGCAAACCAGTAAACAGCGATTGCTCCTGTAGTATATATTAAAATGCTGCTGATAAAATTATTCCCCAATTTTTGAAGTACCAGCAACATTAAAAGTAGAAAGGCAATTGAAACAATTACAGCGAACGGAAAATTGTAATCATTTGCCAGCGCTATCATGCTTATTGCTGGCAGAAAAGCCAAAGAAACGATTGAGTTTTTTTTGTTAATAGAATTGATAATCAGAAAAGTTAGCCAACCTGTTACAAATGTGAGAGCAAAAAAAACACTTGCCCCAAAAACTTTAAAATAGAATGATTGCGAAATCAAATTGGCGGTGAGTTCGGCTAAACCTCCCGGATATTTCAAAAATGGACCGATAAAAACTGAACTGACAATAAAAGCCGGTTGGTTGTGATGAAAAATAAGTTCGGGTTGAATGCCAATCAGTATATATAGAAATCCAATCAGCATAAAAACGGCGGGTAAAAACGAAAAAATAACTTTGGTTAAAGTTTTATTCATTTGCTTTGGTTTTTGATCAGCTAAAGGTTTTTTCAAAAATAGGAAAAAGATTTGTTACTGATTAAAAAGTAAAAGCCTGTCTTACTTTGTGTACAGAATAAATCTTACCGTTTTATTAAGAAAAAAACCTGTCAGAAATATTTCAGACAGGTTTTACAATTATAGTTTTAGATTTTGAATTCCTGAATCAATCCATCGAGTTCAAAAAAGCATCGCGCTCTCTTAAAAACTCTGATAAACGCTCTATGGGGTCACGTGTAAGTGCAACCCGTCCTGAACGTATAAATTGTAATACTTTGAATTTATTGAGTTCTTCGAAAAGTGCCTGAGTTTCTTCGGTATGCCCGGTTTTTTCGATTACCACATATTCGCGGGTAATTTCCAATATGCGAGCACTTGCTTTTCGAACCATTTTTTCAATCGTGTCGCTGTCATACAACGCTTCGGTAGGAACTTTGTAAAGCGCAATTTCCTGGTAAATTATTTCATCGTTGGTATGATAAAAAGCCTTTAAAACATCAATTTGTTTTTCGATTTGGCCCACGATTTTTATTGTTTGTTCCTTTGTGGATTTTATTACAATTGTAAACTTAAAAACACCTGGAATTGCCGATTCTGATACAGTTAAACTCTCGATATTTACTTTGCGGCGCGTAAAAACAATGGTAATCCGTGTTAGTAATCCAATATGGTTTTCTGTAAAAACTGTTATGTTGTATTCTTGTTTCATTTTTTTATTAGATTTTAGATTATGAGTATCAAGTATCAAGATTTGTTTTTAAACTTTAAACTCTGAACTTTGAATTGAACTTTAAACTTTTTAAGGTTCCAGGATAATGTCAGAAACCGAAGCTCCTGTTGGTACCATAGGGAAAACATTGTCTTCCTTTTCAATTACAACCTCAAGCAAATATGGCCCGTGGTGGTTTATCATTTTACTTATTCCTTTTTCCAAATCTTCACGCACTTCAACTTTATGACCTTCAATACCAAAACCTTTGGCTATCATTATAAAGTCGGGGTTTTGAAGTTCAGTAAACGAATATCTTTTGTCAAAGAACAATTGCTGCCACTGGCGCACCATTCCAAGGAAATTATTATTCAGGATAATAATTTTTACAGGGAGTTTGTTTTGTGCAATTGTTCCCAGTTCCTGGATTGTCATCTGGAAACCGCCATCGCCAATTACTGCAACTACGGTTCGGTCGGGAGCTCCCAATTGTGCACCCAGACTTGCCGGAAGACCAAAACCCATGGTTCCCAATCCACCTGAAGTTACATTGCTTTTTGGTTTGCGGAATTTGAAATAACGGGAAGCAACCATTTGGTGCTGACCGACATCGGTTACCAAAATTGCTTCGTGATTGGTTTTATCGCCAGTAATTCGAATAACTTCTCCCATTGTCAATCCTGGTTTTTCTGGAAAAAGTTCATTGTCGATGATCTTTTCTTTTTCAATTTTGTCGCAATCTTTAAAGCGTTGCAACCATTCACCATGCGAATTTTTCTTCACATTGTCGGTTAACATGCGAAGCGATTTTTTTGAATTGCCCAAAACCGCAACATCCGCTTTTTTGATTTTATCGATTTCTGCGGGATCGATTTCGAGGTGAACGATTTTTGCATTTTTAGCATATTCACTCACTTTTCCCGTAACACGGTCATCGAAACGCATACCTACCGCAATAATCAAATCGGCTTCGTTTGTTAAAAGATTGGGGCCGTAATTTCCATGCATTCCCAACATTCCTACATTCAATTCATGGTCGGTTGGCATAGCCGAAAGTCCAAGTAATGTCCATGCTGCCGGTATCCCGGTTTTTTCGATGAATTCTTTTAATTCATCTTCTGCATTTCCAATAATTACTCCTTGTCCAAATAAAATTAAGGGACGTTTTGCTGTATCAATTAAGTCGGCTGCTTCTTTAATTTTGAACGGATCAACAGGAGTTTCTGGAACATAACTGCGAATTTTCCGACATTTCTCATATTTGTAATCCAATTCGCCAAACTGTGCATCCTTGGTAATGTCGATCAAAACGGGACCCGGACGGCCAGTTTGTGCAATATAAAAAGCCTGTGCAATCACTTCGGGAATTTCTTCCGCAACAGTAATCTGATAATTCCATTTGGTAATCGGCATAGAAATACCAACCACATCTGATTCCTGAAAAGCATCTGTCCCAAGCAGGGGAGATGCTACCTGACCGGTTATACAAACCAACGGTGTTGAATCGATCATTGCATCAGCAATTCCTGTAATCAGGTTTGTGGCTCCCGGTCCTGAGGTGGCAAAAACAACACCTGCTTTTCCGGTAACCCTTGCATAACCTTCGGCAGCATGCACTGCGCCTTGTTCATGACGGGTTAGAATGTGGGTTACGTGTTTATCGAAATCATACAGTGCATCGTAAATGGGCATAATTGCGCCGCCGGGGTAACCAAAAATGGTATCAACTCCCTCCTCCAGCAACGAAAGTATTACCGCCTGTGATCCTTTAACTTTTTTTGTTGTCATTTTATTTAGATTTTATCATTTTTCAAATTGTCTTCACTTCTTGTATTCCTGCATTTCCGCATTCCAATCATTCCTTTATTAATCAATCAACCTAATCGCGCCCTTATCGGCAGCTGAAACAAATCTTGCATAGGCTTTCAATGCTTTTGATATGTTGCGTTTTCGGCCAACCGGCGTAAAAGCATTTTTTCCTTTTGCCTCTTCTGCTTGTCTGCGTTCTGCCAGTTCTGTGTTCGAAATCATCAGATTAATTGATCGTTCTGTAATATCAATTTCAATTTTGTCGTTCTCCTGAATCAGTGCAATAGCACCGCCACCCCCGGCTTCGGGAGAAACGTGTCCAATTGAAAGTCCTGATGTCCCGCCCGAAAACCTTCCGTCTGTAATCAAAGCACAATATTTATCCAGTTGCATCGATTTGAAGTACGAAGTAGGGTAGAGCATTTCCTGCATCCCAGGCCCGCCTTTTGGACCTTCGTAACGGATAACAATTACATCGCCTTTTTGAACAGCATCGCCTAAAATGCCATTTACAGCATCATCCTGCGAGTTGAAAACCTTTGCTGTTCCGGTAAATTTGAAAATCGAAGGATCAACGCCTGCAGTTTTAACAATACAGCCGTTTTCGGCAATATTTCCGTACAGAACTGCCAGACCGCCATCTTTGCTGTAAGCATGTTCAAAATCGCGTATGCAACCTTTTTCACGGTCATCGTCTAAATTTGTATAATAATTGTCCTGCGATCCAAGGACTAAATTTCTCCTTCCATCGCCGGGCGAAGAAAGGAAACGTTTTTTAGCGTCGTCAGAAACATTTAACCCTTTAATATCATAAGCAGCTATTGCTTCTTTTAATGTTTTTCCATCAATACGGTTAACCGAGGTTTCCATTAATCCTGCCCGGTCGAGCTCTGCCAAAATAGATAAAATACCACCAGCACGGTTAACGTCCTGAACGTGGTATTGCGAACTTGGCGAAACCTTGCATAAGTTTGGAGTAACTCTTGAAAGACGGTCGATATCTTCCATCGTAAAATCAACCTCAGCTTCGTGTGCAATGGCAAGTAAATGCAAAACTGTGTTTGTTGAACCGCCCATTGCAATATCAAGTTTCATTGCATTCAGAAATGCATCGCGTGTTCCAATGTTCCGTGGAAGTACTTTTTCGTTTCCTTCGTAATAATATGATTTTGTAGCAGCGACGATTTTTCCACTGCTTCTTCGAATAATCTTTTGCGGTTGGCATGTGTGGCAACAATAGTTCCATTTCCGGGCAAAGCCATACCAATTGCTTCGGCAAGGCAGTTCATTGAATTGGCTGTGAACATTCCTGAACATGAACCGCATGTAGGGCAGGCGTTCTGCTCAATTACCGAAAGTTCCTGATCAGAAACTGATTGGTCGGCGGCCAAAACCATTGCGTCAACAAGATCGTATTTTGTGCTGCCAACTAAACCGGCTTCCATTGGTCCTCCGGAAACAAAAACTGCCGGGATATTCAGCCGCATGGCAGCCATTAACATTCCAGGTGTAATTTTATCACAGTTCGAAATACAGACCATTGCGTCAACTTTGTGCCCGTTGCACATATATTCAACACTGTCGGCAATTACATCGCGTGAGGGCAGAGAATACAACATTCCGTCGTGGCCCATGGCAATTCCGTCGTCAATGGCTATTGTGTTGAATTCGGCGGCAAAAAAGCCGTGTTTTTCAATCAATCCTTTAATGTATTGTCCAATGTCGTGTAAATGAGCATGGCCGGGAACAAACTGTGTAAACGAATTTACCACCGCGATTACAGGTTTTCCAAATTGTTCTTCCTTCATTCCGTTAGCGCGCCAAAGACTTCTGGCTCCGGCCATTCTGCGGCCTTGTGTAGTTGTGTTGCTCCTTAATGGAATTTGCATTTTAAATCGAATTTTTAAATTTTATATTATTAAAAAAGCCTTCCCCGTTTTCGGAAAAGGCTTGTAAATATCTTAATTCTGCACAATATACTAACCTCTCCCTGAACATTCAAGAATGACCACCACGAGGACTAGAATATATGAAGAAAATAATTTCATTCGTTTTTTGTATAACTGACGGCAAATGTAAAAAAACAATTTAAAAAGCAAAAAGAATTGAAATTAAATTCTTGCTTTTACTACGAAAATTAAAGTTAAGGAAGTCTTTTAATGTAAGATTTAAGTTTTTAAGCCAATTTTCAGGTGCTTATCAATGTTGTTAAAACCTTTAATATGTTTGGTTTTTATGAAATTGAATTCTTACTTTAGAATCTTCGATAAAAACCAGAATGAAAACTAATAATACGCTCTTATTCATAGCATTCATTTGCTTTTCTGTGGCATGTTCAACCCAACCGCAGGGTGTTATAAGCAACGAAAACCGAAATGCTAAAATAGTACCTGATTATTCAGAAATCACTATTCCTGTAAATATTGCCCCACTAAATTTTTTTATTGAGGAGGAAGGAGATGCTTTTTTTGTAGAAATTAAAGGTTCCAAAGGGAATTCGCTTTCTGTTTCATCAGCAAATGGAACGATAAAATTTTCTGAAAAAAGGTGGAAAAAGTGGTTGGAAACAAACCAAAACAATACAATGGCATATCATATTTATGTAAAACAAGATGGGAAATGGAAACAGTTTAAAACTTTTGAGAATAAAGTTTCGGAAGCTAAAATTGATCCGTTTTTGTATTACCGATTGCTTTTTCCGGGCTATGAAAGCTGGTCTGAGATTAAAATTGTGCAACGCAGTATGGAAAGTTTCCACGAAAAATCGGTTATTGAAAATAATGTGGTTGGTCAGAATTGTGTGAACTGTCATTCTTTCAATCAGCAAAATCCCGGTAATTTCATGTTTCACATGCGTGGTTCACTGGGAGGAACATATTTTTTAAAAGATGGTGATTTGGAAAAGTTTGATATGAAAACCAAAGAGATGGAAAGTAATGCAACCTATACACGCTGGCATCCATCAGGCAAATATATTGCCTATTCGACAAATAAAGTAGTGCAACAGTTTCATTCTGTTGAGGGTGAAAAAATTGAAGTTTCCGATTTGAGTTCGTCACTGGTTTTGTATGATATTGAAAAAAATGAAATGATGCGGATTCCGGTTGATGAAGCAAAACAATTTATGGATACTTATCCGGAATGGTCGCCTGATGGGAAGATGCTCTATTTTTGCAGGGCTGCTCAAATTGGCTGAAGTTATGATTACCACAAAACCAAATACAATTTGTGCCGGTAAGTTTTAACCCTGAAACCCGAAAATTTGGTGTGCCGGAAACTATATTTGATGCCTCAGCCGAACATAAAAGTGTTTCATTTCCAAGAGTTTCTCCTGATGGTAAATCGCTTGTTTTTACCTATCACAATTATGGTGTTTTCTCGATTTGGCATAAAGAAGCCGATTTGTATTCGATTAATCTGAATGATTTATCGGTCAAAAAAATGGAGCATTTAAACAGCGATTTCACCGAGAGTTACCATTCATGGTCGGCCAATGGAAAGTGGCTGATTTTTAGCAGTAAACGTGGCGATGGATTAACTGCACGACCCTATATTTCGTTTGTTGATGAAAATGGAATTGCCCGGAAGCCATTTGTTTTACCACAGGAAGATCCTGATTTTTACAACACTTTCGATAAAACCTTCAATATTCCCGAATTTGCAAAAGCTGAAGTTTCTTTCAGCCCCGGTGAAATCAGAAATGCCGCTGAAAAGGAAGCAGTTAAAGTAATATGGTCGAATAATTTATAAATAGAGTAATGAATTCAACCAGTAATAAAAACAACCGGTCTTTGCTTATTTTGTCCTGTTTATTTTTCTTTATTTTTTCGTTTGTTTATCTGAATTGGTTTGCCGGTTACATCTTCTTTTACCAGGAAAAGTCATCTTTATTTCTGGTTTCCCCGCAGTATTTGGCTGAACATTTAACCCTGCCGGGCAACTTTTTAAATTATTTAGGGGAGCTACAAACGGCATTTTATTTCTATCCGGCAATTGGAGCGATTTTGGTTTCTTCGGAAATAATATTGATAATTTGGATGATTTCACTAATCGGAAAAGCGATAAACCGAAACCGGTCTTTTTCTATTCCATTTGTAATTGGCGCTGCCTTGTTTTATTTGCAAATCAATTATCAGTACAATGCTTTCAATAATTTGGGTATTTTAATTCAGTTGACTCTGTTTTACTGGGTTATTCGTTTTTTTAATTCGAAATTCCAATGGATTCCAATATTAGCGACACCTGCACTTTATTTACTTTTCGGTAGCTTTTCCCTGATTTTTATTTTGCTTTTTTCACAATATATTATGCTGAAGAGAAATGAAAAATGGATAGTAAAACTTGCTCTTCTTTGGATTTCGGCAATAGTATTTTTTATTGCCGGGAAAGAATTTTTGTTTTTTCAAACCACAGAAAAGTTGATCCTGTTACCATTTTCGGAACAAAAAATTGGCTTGCAAATCCAATTGTTCTTCGCTGTAATAGTATTGATAGTTCTGTTGCCGGTTATTTTGAAGATCAATATTACACGAATTGCGTCATTTTCAATTCGTAAAATAAAGTTGATTGAAATTGTTCCTTTTGCAATTCTTGGTGGACTGATTTTTATTTCCATTCCCAGAATTGACGATAAGAACACGCATTATTTTCATGTTGAAAAATTATTTTACCAACAGAAGTACAACGAAATAATTGCATTTAACCGTGAATTCCCTTCCAACAATATTTTAACGAATTATTTTAACAATATTGCGCTAAGTCAAACCGGAAAGTTGAACGATGAATTGTTTGGTTTTCCTCAAAGTCCTGACGGGCAAACGCTTTTTTTGAAATGGGAAATTGTTTCGGAAGTACTAAAACGTGGCGGATATTTTTATTATTATTTGGGAATGGTGAATGAGGCACAACGCTGGGCTTACGAGTACATGGTAATGCGCGGGAATACACCGGAAGGCATTAAGATGATTATAAAAACCGAATTGATAAACGGAAATTATAAATCGGCATATAAATTTATTTCCATTTTGAAAAATTCAATCTTTTACCGAAAAGAAGCCCGTGAATTTGAAAAACTTTTATTTGATGATAAAGCAATTGATTTGCATCCTGAACTCGGTAAAATAAAACGTTTAAGACCCAAACATGATTTCTTTGTACTTTCGGAAAACCCTGCTGCAAATGTCGATTTAATTTTGGCGGCCGATTCAACAAACAGGATTGCTTTGGAATACAAATTTGCCAGTATGTTGCTTCAAAGTGACATGAAAGGAATTGTAGAGAAATTACCACTCCTTCAAAAAACGGGCGAAACACAAGTTCCAAAAAATGTAGAGGAAGCCGTGGTTGCATACAGTTTATTGAATCTTAAAAAATACCCCGAATTTGAAGGACTTATAATCAATCCTCAAACGGTTATCCGTTTTAATGAATATTACAAGATTTTCCAGCAGAATCAGGCAAATAAAGAAAAAGCACAAAACGCACTGGCAATGAATTTTGCAGATACCTTCTGGTATTATGTATTTTTCAACTGAAAATCCTACCCAAATCTGTTTCGGAAATTACTAAGGAAAAAAATTTTCTTTAAATTATAAAGTATTTATCTGACTGGCTTTATCTTCATCCCTAAAAAGCAGAATGAAAAAAACCAAAAAAATCACCGACATTAAAATTGTAATTCCCCAAATCGCATCCCAATTATAACCTGCTGTAGTTTTGAAATAACCGATAATGTGCCCGCAAATGAGGTTTCCAACCAATAATCCCAAGCCAAAAGTTACAAGGAAAATAAATCCCTGTGCCTGTGAACGTAATTCTGCAGGAGCTTTTTTGTCGATGTAGATTTGTCCACCCACAAAGAAAAATCCAAAAATCAGTCCGTGAATCAGAATACCAATATAATAAACCCAGTTTTGATTGATAACTCCACCTGTGTAGAGAGACAAATAACGAATAACGAGAGCAACCAAACCAAAAATCATAACTTTCCGTAATCCGAATTTTTTGATTGCACCCGGGATTAACAGCAGAAAACCCATTTCGGCCAATACGCCCCAGTTCATTGTAACAGAAATGTATTTTGTGTTGATATTTAATAGGAATTCAGAAAAATAGGAATAATACATGGCAAACGGTAGCAGTGCAAGAAATGAAAAAATGATGAAAACAGCGAAATTCCTGTCTTTCATGAGTTTTAAAGTTCCAAGTCCGAATGCATCGATAAGCGAGATTTTTTTACCTTTTGCAAGTGGGGGAGTGTTTGGCAAAAACAGGTTTGTAATGGCGGCAAACAAACTTACACCAGCACCGCAATAAAACGGGATATTTGTCCCATCGAAATCGATATTTAGAAAGTTGATAAAAAATATGCTGAATAAACCTGAAACAACCCATCCGATAGAGCCAAATACGCGCACTTTCGGGAATTGTTCAGAAGGCAAATGTACCATTGCAATGGAACTTGTTAAACCCCAGGATGGCATATAACCAAGCATAGCAACAATGAGGCAGATGAAGAGCAAGTCAGGATTATTTGTTGTTCCGGCGAGTACCAACATACCGGCATTAACGATATTCAAACCTGAAAGCACTTTTTGGGCGGCAAAAAACCTGTCAGCAAGCATGCCAATTACAGGCGAAACAATACAACCAATAGCCATTGAACTCAAAATAAAGGCTTTTTGAGTATGCCCGATTTCGAGGTTTGTAAGATAAGCGGCTAACGGTACCCACCAAACTGCATACATCATGTATTGCAGTAACATCATTGTTGAAAGTTTGAATCTTGCCATTTTTTATTATTTGGTTGAATTAAAAAGGCCGGCTCGATTTGAGCCGGCCTTTTCCATCATTATTAACTTAACTAAACTAATTGTAACCGGGATTTTGCTGTAATTGCGGCGCTTTGTTTATTTCTGTTCTTGAAATAGGTAGCCAGTAATTAAGATTATTCCAAGTTCTGTTATCAACATTGTTGAGGTATCATAGAACCATTTTCATGACCATTGGCATAATGATAAATTTTCATTGCATAGACATCTTTAATAACCTGTCCTGCAATCATCCATTTGCGAATCATGTACCAACGATCTCCTTCGCCAAAGAATTCAACCTGACGTTCATTGCGATACCATGTTCCTGGCCTTAGCCTGATCGGTAGTTACCCTGTCTGGTAAACCTGCACTGTTACGCACCATGTTCAAAGCATTTAAACCATTTTGTAGATTATCACCGCCCAATTCAATACAAGCCTCTGCATAATCCAATAAAACTTCAGCATATCTGAGTTCAATCCATGCATTTTCGTTATTAAAATATTGGCCAACAGTTGCCGGATCCTGGTATTTTTTAATATAATATCCATTTTTAGTACCGTTCCATGCTTCAATTTGTCCTTGTCTTGTATCAAGACTCCTGCACTTTCATTACCATCTGCTGCAAAATAATATCCTGTTTGGACTTTATTTTCAGGATCTAAGTGCAGCATCATCAGGACGTTGAATCCAAGATGCCCCGTCGAAGAAAATTGTAGCATAAAATCTTGGTTCCCTACCTACATATGGATTAATTTCAGGGTCTGCGGCTAATTGTGCAGCAGTTGCTTCTCTTACAAATTGATCACCCGGTTTGTATTTATCCCAAACAAATGGACTACCATCAGCCATCTCAAATTTACGGACAACAGGTTCAGTTGGACCGTTGTTTCCCCAGTTGTGATAACCACATGGTCCCCACCATCTGTTTTGAGTTGTTTGGTTTCCTCCTGCCTGCAGATGCTGCACTCCCCAGATAGTTTCGCTGTTCCATTCTCCTTTTTGCGTAAATATGCTGGAAAAATTATCGGCATAAGCGGTCCATCGTCAGCTGTTAATGGAGATGGAGGATCGATGTAGTACCGGTTAATGAATAAGATCCGTAAGAACCATCCATAATTTCTTTTGAAATCTTTTTAGCCTCTTCTAATAAAGATTGGCGTGATTTTGATTTGAAAGAAACAAGTTCGTCAGTGGAGTAAGCACCTCCATGCATTAAAACACCTGTACTCCAGCTTAAAATCCTTGACTTAATTGCTGCAGCAGCGCCTTTTGTTGCACGCCCTTGTTCCATTCCGTTGTAGGTAATCCGGCAATAGCTTTGTCGCAATCGGCAATAATAAAATCGAGAGTTGCATCAAGAGATGATCTTTTAGCCGTTAAGAAATCCTCACCCAGTTCAAAGGTTTATCGACCAATACCACACCTCCATAAGAACGCATTAAGTTATGGTAATTGAATGCCCGAATAAAATATGCTTCGGCTTTCATTCGTTGGAGCAATGCTGCATCCTGATCAGTTACTGTAGGTACATTGTCAACATTGGCAAGGAAAACATTTACGTTTTTAATGTTGCTGTACAAACTCCAGCTAATCCAGTTAAAACGCCATTCACCGAAATGCCCTAATTCGTCAGGACTCATAGTGCCCTTAACAAAAGGGTAACCGCCGGGACGGTGGATACACAAAGCTTCGTCTGTGGCCCCTACAAGAAGGTCTTCCCTTAGTCCAAGTATCTGGTTATCATCAACTCCAATAAAGTCGTAACATCTCCCCAAATATGCTTTTGTTAGGTTCAAATCTTCAAAAACAGATGCCTCGTTAAAAGCGTCAACCGCTTTCTGGTCGAGAATATTGTCGCATGATGATGTTGCAAAAATAAGCGGCAACATCATTAATGAATATCCTAATATTTTTTTCATATTCTTCATTTTTCAAATTCTTTAATCATTAAAATGTAACTTTTACACCAAGTGCAAATGTTTTTAGTGCCGGATAGGTCATTGGAGCACCAATTTCCGGGTCAAAGTTCTTTTGAGCAGCATATAACAGTAGCAAGTTATTTCCAGCAAAAAATACCTGCGCTCTTGAAATCCAAGATTTCCAAAACGCTGTTAGGTATGGTATAAGTAAGTACCGCATTTTTCAAACGGCAATATGCCATGTTGTCTAAATGATATGTACTCATGTGGTTATCAAACGACCAATATAGGTCATCGCGGTTATAAGCCCTTGCAACATCAGTGTGTGTATTTGTTGGTGTCCAGCGATTGTCAAAACTCCACTGAAAATAGTTGCCAGCTTCACCACGACGTCCGTCAGCAATATTCATTCGGTAATATTCGCCCTGTCCCTGTGCCAACAGTGTTAAACTCCAGTTTTTATAGTTAAGATCCACTGATAAACCATAGGTTACTTCAGGCGCATCGGTTCCGTCAATTAAAATTCTGTCATCACTTGTAATTTCTTTATCACCATTAACATCCCTGAAAATAACATCACCAGGTTTTGCGCCCGGCCAATGAGGATCCATCAAAGAGCTGGTTGATCTGCAAAAATACCAATTGCATCATACATTAACCATGCGCCATAAGGGTGGCCAGTACGTTGTTGCCAAGGAACGGCTCTCTCGGGTTCATCCATAAATACTACTTCGTTGTGGTTGTAAGCTAAGTTTCCGTTGACATCAATTCTGAAATCATTGTTTAAACTCTTGTGATAGCCAGCTTCTATTTCAAAACCACGGTTGTCAACTTCAGCAATATTTTCATCAGGTAAAGCCAATCCTGTAAATTGAGGAACAGAAGCATCTTTGGTGGTCAAAATATCTGAACGTTTGCTATAGAAGAAATCGCCATTTAATGTAAATAAATTATTTAATATCTGCGATTCGAAACCAAGATTATAAGTGGTTTGTTTTTCCCATGTTATATAGGGGTTAGCCACACCACTTTGTTGAACTACAGATTCCACAACTTTTCCTTCGCCCATTGTTAATCCTTTTCCTAAAACATATTTGTTCATAAATTGGAAAGAACTTCCTGGGTCCATCCCCATTTTACCATAAGATGCCCTTAGTTTAAAATAGTTTATAGCCGATAAGTTTTCTTTCCAGAAATTTTCTTCTGAAGCTCTCCACCCTATTAATAATGCAGGGAAATTACCCCAACGGCTGTCTGGCGGGAATTTTAAGGATCCGTCGCGACGAATCAAAGCTTCTACTAAATATTTTCCGGCATAACTATAATTTAAACGACCAATAAGAGATTTACGAGCATAAATACCCATTGATCCCCGGCTTTTATCTAAATCACCACCGGCATCCAATGTTTGACAACATCTGAAATATAATATTTCCGGAATCCTTTAAAATTATTCACTCTGTTCGATTTGTTCATAAGCACCAAATAAGTAAAAGTGTGATCTCCAAAATCACGGGTATAATTAAAGTTGGCGTTACCAAGCTTACGAATGTTTCTAAAATAATTTTCTTCAAGTTCAGGTGAAATAAACCGCGCGTTGCAGGTAAAGATCCATATCGGTTATATAACCTTCAGAGTCGCGTGTTGCCTGATTCCTTGTTCTCAGTATAAAGTGTCCATGGTTTACGGAATCTTTTTTCTGTAATAGTTGGTAACGTCATAGGTGTAATATCCATTAATTGTTAATCCTTTTATCATTGGAGGAGTAATGGTGGCCCTAAAAGTAAGCTGGTTGATATATTCTGTTTGGTCATTGGTACCACCTTCAAAAGTTGAGGTAACAACAGGGCCACCATCAATAGAGAAGTTATGTTTGCTTGTAGTGTTCCATTTTGAAACCAAGTCTCCCATCCAGTCGCTGTTTGGGTGTTCCCATGGATCCCTGCCGCTATAAAACAATGCAATATCTTCATCAGAATAGGTACGGTTCCTATTTTCGTAATCCTGATACTCACTAAGCATGGTAGCATAATCACCTGCATTAGTTGTTTTGGGGAGTTTTTTGTTGTTACCAAAATAACACCGTTTGCGGCACTTGCTCCATAAATTGCAGCCGAAGCATCTTTTAGTACTGAAATACTTTCAATGTCAACCGGGTCAATGTCTCCGAGCGAGCGTCCTGGAATTCCGTCAATTATAACTAACGGTGCAGTTAATTCGGGATGATCATTGCGGTTACCTAAAGTAGTGCGCCCACGAACCAAAATTTTTGCTTCGTTTTGTCCGGGTTCACCACTTCCTTGTATCACAACAGAACCGGGCATACGACCTGAAAGAGCATTTGTAACATCGGCAGATGGAATTGATGCAATTTTTTCGCCGTTTACTGAAGTTACTGAACCCACAATGTTGGCTTTCTTTTGTGTGGCGTAACCCACCGCAATTACTTCATCCAATCCAATGTTTTCTGATTCCAAGGTAATGTCAATTGCTGCTTGATTACCAATAGTTACTTCCTGCGATTTCATCCCAACAAAGAAAATCAAGAGTTTTAGCATCAGCAGGAACTGATAAGTTGTAGTTTCCGTCAATATCGGTTACTACACCAATGGTAGTTCCTTGTACAACAACAGTTACGCCAGGTAAGTGGCGCCCATTTCGTCAACAACTTTACCTGTAATGGTTTTCTGTTGTTGAGCATTTGAATCGGCAGAGCTTTCTGATTTTGTTTTTTCTTCCATCGGAAAAACAATTACCTGTTTGTCAACTACCCTGTATTCAAGATTGAATTGAGGCAGGATTTCGTTCAGGATTTCTTCAACTCTGGCTCCGTCGGTATTAACAGAAACTTTTTGTTTGTCATTTACAACATCGTTGTTGTAAATAAACTTGAACTCACTTTGATCAGTGATAGTTTGAAAAACCTCTTTCAGGCTTACCTTATTCAGTTTCAAGTCGAATTTGACCGTTTCAGAATAAGTACTTGCCTGAACATTGATCGACATCGCCAGCAGCAAAAGGAACATTCCAGTTGCAAGGCGAAGTTTTTTTAGCCTTCTTCGAACCATGGAAGGCATTTGAATTACGCATTGTTCCATACAATTCATAGTTTAGAATGATTAATAATAAAAAAATGAACACTCTTTTTTTTGAAAGGTGAGAAACTGACCAGATTTCCCGGCCTTTCGATTTAATTGGTTTAGGTAAAAATGTTACATGCGGTCGTTATATGTTGTTTTTAAAGATTTAATAATTATTCCGTTTGTAGTTTTTATAGTTTTAAATTCATGCTCTTCACTTAAAAGGATCAATATTTTTTCGATAGGTTCAGTATCGAAACTTGCTGTAAATCTTAGTTTTCCCACTTCCTCATCGGTTATGAAGATTTTCGTCATAAATTTTCTTTCCAGTTTTTGGCTAATCGAATTTAAATCTTCATCATAAAACCGAAGAATACCTTCGCGCCATTCAGCTGGTTTTTCCAATTCGTTTGCTTTTATGTAGAAGTTATTTTCGTTGTATGTAAATGATACTTTTTGTCCAGGTTTCATTATCAGTTTGTTTTCCGACCTGTTTTTATCAGCTAATTCAACTTTTCCTTCATAAAGCGAAACTTCCGTTTGCATGTCACCCGGATATGCCGAAACATTCAAATGTGTTCCTAATACTGTTGTGGACAGACTTGAAGTTTTAATGATAAATGGCTTCTCTGCATTGTGTGCAACCTCAAAATATCCTTCTCCAATTAGCAGAACTTCCCTGTTTTTATCCACAAATGGTTCCGAAGCTATTAAAACTGATTTGGAGTTAAGTCACACTTTTGTACCATCACTCAAAACAAATTCTTTTACTTCACCCGGTAATACAACGTATTCGTTTAATGTAACATTGGTTTTAGGCTGGTAATGCAGGTATGTTATATAACTGAGTGATACAGTCAGAAAAATTGTTGCGGCTATTTTGTAAAAAAATCCAAAATTTAATGCGGGCTTCGGCTGAATGTGAAATCCAAGTTTAGCTTCGGTTTTTTGAATGATTTGGTGAGAATGTGTTTTTGGAAAATAATTGAACCAAAAGTTTTTCAGAATTTCTTTTTTCCGTCGTAATTCCAAATTTTCCTGAAGTTCAGATTCGAGAATTAATTCTTCCTCTTCCGAAATTTCAGAAGTAAGTTCTTTGGTAATTAATTGCAGTTGTTTTTCGTTTAGTTCCACTAATAGGTTATTTAAATGTAAAGACTTACAGATTTAAAATACTACCTAATCAGAACGCAATAATTTTACTATTAAAATAAACTTGCTTGTTTAAACGGCGAATTTTTGACGTTGTCCTTTTTGCTTATATTAAGCAATTCGGTTATTTTTTTTACGGCAAGCACAAGATGGTTGTTTACTGTTTTTTCAGTTACTCCAAGCACCTCAGCAATTTCTTTATATTTTAAACCATTAATTTTTGCAAGGGTAAAGGCCATTTTGCATTTACAAGGTAAAGTCTCAATAGCAGCATAAATTTGTTCAATTTTTTCTTTTTCAATCAAATCACTTTCAGACCCTTCAACCTGAACAAACTGAAATTCACTGATTGAATCGATTGAAATGATTTTCTCGTTTTTTATTTTACGCAAATACGACAAACAGCCATTTCTTACACAAATAAATAAATATGATTTCAGATTTAAAATAGATTCAAGCTGTGATCGGTTATTCCAGATTTTCACATACACATCGCTGACAATTTCTTCTGCAACTTCTTTGTTTTTCAGAAATCCGATAGCAAAACAAAGTAAATCATCAGACGTTAGTTCCATCAATTGTCTGAACTTTTTTTGGTCGCCCTTAACTATTAGTGAAATGAAATTTTGGCTGGTAAACATGAAATTCTCAGCTTTAGTTTAATTCAATGGTTATAGTTTAATGTACGAAGCTATGAAAAATATATCATTTAAAAAAGGTAAAATTGACACTAAACCAATGAATTTTGCAAAAGTTTTATTTCTTATGATGAAATTACAACCCCAAAACCGCACTTATTTCTGACATTGAATGGATTGAAAGTTCAACAAATTCTTCGAGTGGAATTCCGATTTTTTCGCATTCCAAAATGTTCTCGCGTTTTACCGAAGCTGCAAATGCTTTTTGTTTCATTCGCTTGGTTACTGAGCTTGGTTTTACTGAGGAAATTTTTTTATCGGGGTAAACAAGTGTTGTTGCGGTTATTAATCCCGTTAAGGTTTCGCCGGCTGCCAGTGCATGTTGAAATCGGGTTGATCGCTCTTTTCCTGTTGCAATTTCGTTGTGCATAACAATTGCGTCGAGCATTTCATCTGTGATTTTCCATTTAAAAGTTTTGCGGCATAAGGTCCGTGCGTAAACGGATCGGCATTTGTGATTTCAACGTCGATATCATGTAAAAGTCCGGCAATACTATATTCGTCTTCATTTTCGCCCAATTTTTTCGCAATTCCGCGTAAAACGGCTTCCGATGCAAAACTGTGTTTCAACATATTCTCCGATGATACATTATCTTTTAACAATTGAATGGCTTCTTCTCTTGAAATCATTTTAAGGCGGTTTAAGTTAATTGTTTTTAATGCGGTTAAATTTATAACTAATTTAGGCATTTTTAGGGCAGTTCTGAAATCAATAAAATAGAAAAATGGTAGAAATAGAGCGTAAGTTTTTAATAAAAACGGACAGTTGGAAACCAACAGTAAAAGGGAAAAAATTATCCAGGGGTATCTTTCCATTGATTCTGAAAAAGTTATTCGTGTGAGGATTGCCGATGAACAGGGCTTTCTGACAATTAAAGGAAAGGTAAAAGGAATAGTCCGGACTGAACTTGAGTATGAAATTCCAAAAAATGAAGCAGAGGTACTTTTAAAAATGTGCAATGAATTTATTGTTGAAAAAACCAGGTATAAAGAGAAATTCAAGGATATGTTATGGGAAGTTGACGTTTTTGAGGGTAAAAATAAAGGGCTTTTTTTAGCCGAAATCGAACTTGAACATGAAAATCAAAACTTTGATTTACCTGATTGGGTGGGAGACGAAGTGACTTTTGATTACCATTATTACAACTCATGGCTTTCTAAAAATCCATTTTCAAAATAGTGGCTCTCCAAATACTTATCCAGGTTAAATTCAATGTTAACATTTATAAATTACCTTTTTATAGATAACATAAATCCTATTTTTACGTTTTTTTTGAACGGAAAACTAAAAGCAGTAAATATGAATTTTGGAAACAAGAAAACCCTCTTGCTATTTTTTACCATATTAACCATCTCATTTCAAGTTACGGCGCAATCAACAAATAATGACGACGAAGACAAATCACTTGAATTGGGGCTTGAAATTCTTAAGCGGTATTTTTACGAGGATAACCACTGGTACATTACAAAACCGACAGTGGCTAATGATGTGAAGGGATTAATAAATTTTATAGAAGATGAACCGATAGATTCGATTGTCAATAATATTTATAAATCATTTTCTCAAAAGCAAACCTATGTTTTCAGGTTGCCCGAAAATGTGGAGGACAGTTTGAATGTACCCGGGTATTATCCTTTTCCACTTGTTGAAAAGAGAATAAGTGATATTGGCATTGAACTGAAAAAGGAGTTTGAAAAGAAGCAGGCAAATGTTCCTTCGGGTGTACTTGAAAATTTGGATGAAAAACTTAATCTGGTTCCAAAAGGAGAGGGAATGAAATTATTCGCAAATGCTGTTTATAGAATGCCGCAGGATTTAATGATTCCTGAAGTTATCCCCGATTCAGTTATTAATTCTCCTGCCGAATTTCAGAAATTGGTAACTATTGATAGTATTCGCTCCGTTTATGTAGAGCAAAAAAGGGTGCAATACAATGATTCAATTATTGCTGCTTATACTGATTCTGTTACTAATGCTTTTGGACAAAGAGCGTTTGAACAGGCATATAATTATCAAATTAAACGATTGACAGATTCTGTTAAGGTGAATAACTTTAATTTATTGCGGGTTTATAATGAATCGGTTGTTAATGCAGTTAACGATTCAATTTCTGCTGTACTTGGAACTCTTTCGGATTACGCTGATTACATTGATTCGGTAAAAGTTACCATGTACAATCTTTCAGGAAATTCTTCTGAAATAAGTTTAAGAAGTGGTGGTGAAAAATATTCGAGGTTTTGGTTAAAAAATGTACAGAACGATTCGTTGAGCGTGCTTGTCCGCAATGTTGGAAAGCGTGGAATGTTTATGCTTATAGATGATGGAGTTACCATATCACGTTATAAACCAAAAGAAACAAAGGATTTCAGTTTCAAATCGCTTGAAAAAAATATTTCATCTCTGAAAGCAGTTGGGAAACCTTATCTGGTGGAAACTCCCTGGGTAATTGGTGGTGACGGACATATTGGATTTTCGCAAACCTATTTGGATAATTGGGAAAAAGGGGGTCAAAGCGCAATCTCCTCGTTGGTTGTGCTAAAGGGATTTGCTAATTATAAGCGTCCCGATGGTAAAATAAAGTGGGATAATTCGGGTGAAATGCGAAATGGCTGGGTTAGGCCTGGCGGAAAAGATGAGGAACTGCAAAAAAATGATGATAAATTTGAAATCACCTCACGTTTTGGTGTAAGTGCATACAAAAAATGGTATTACTCAAGCGAGTTTACTTTTAATACACAGTTGTTTAACGGATATATTTATCCTAAAAAAGAACATCCCGACCCTATTTCAGGTTTTTTGGCCCCGTCACGTTTATTTTTCAAATTAGGGATGGAGTATAAACCATCGAAAGATTTTTCGTTGTTGCTTTCACCTTTAACGCTTAAAAATGTTTATGTGCGTGATACAACCAAATATGACCAAACTAATTTTGGAATTGATGCCAATGCGAATAGCTTTTGGGAGCCGGGTTTAAACGCTGATATATATTTTAGGAAATCGTTAAAAGATAATATTTCGTATGAAACAAAATATAAAATGTTCATCAATTATCAAAGGCCATTCCAAAAGTTCGATTTAAACTGGGAAAATAACATTTCTGTTAAATTGAATGAATTTATTAATGTGAGGTTTTTATTACATTTGATTTACGACGATGATGTAAAATATCCGGTGTATTCTAAAGTTACCGGTGATCAAATAGGTGAGAAAACAAAACTTCAAGTAAAAGAATATTTTTCGATAGGCTTCACCTATAAAATAAACCACAATGTAACGCATTCAAAACGAGTGCCTTAATAAATATGAAAAGATGAAAAATATCAAACGTTATTATATTTTGAATGCTGAACCCAAAGATGTTTATAATGCACTGACAAATAAAACTATGCTGGAGATTTGGACAGATGAAGAAGCCGAAATGGAACCGGTTGAAGGCTCTGTTTTTTCGTTGTGGGGTGGGAGTATTACAGGTGTTAATCTCGAATTTGAGCTAAACAAAAAAATTGTTCAGAAATGGTTTTTTGAAGACGAAGAGAATTCAATTGTTACAATGAAATTGCATCCACATAAAAAAGGAACCAGTCTTGAATTAACGCATACAAACATTCCTGAAGAAGCATATGAAAACATTTCAGATGGTTGGGATGAAGATTATTTTGGGGCGCTAAATGAATTGTTTATTTAAGGCTGAAGAAAAATTATTCAAATCGAAGAGGTTGAGGTTGAGTTGGTTCGAAACTGTAAAACTGGCCTTTTGATTGTTCCTCCAGTACAAAACCCACAAGACTCATATTATTGGGATGAAACGGATAAAAAGCCAGTCTCAACTGGATGGTTTTAAAAACAAGGTTTTCATTGTGCAGCCTGATTCCCATTCCCAACCCGCTGTAGAAATCCTGTGTTAAAATAAATTCTTTGTTTGAACCTATAATTCCAATATCAGTAAATCCGAAAAGAGCCATATTGAATTTGTAAAACTCTTTTTGCAGAAAAAGTACATACTCTAAATTAAAACTTAGTCGTTGTTTGCCAAATGCCTGCCTGCTGCTAAAACCTCTGACTGAATTATCCCGGCTGAGGTTCAGACTTTCTATATCTAATCGATGTAATCCAATTGTATAATCAGTGTTAATAAAAATTCGTGCCCCTTTTTGTTTTGTATTTAACAACTTCGAAATAAAGTGAACCCGCGCGTCAATCTGTCCCTGTTCAAAACCTCTCGCACCATAATAACCGCCTATATCAGCTTCAGTATATAAATAACCTTTTTTGTTGATTAACAGGTTTCCGTTGGAAAGGAGTAAATGTGCATAATGACGATTGCCAAACTCGTTAAAATCATACCCGTAAACAATTTCATTTTTAAAGCCTTCAGGTATGTCTTCTGTAATTCCGTAACTATAAACAAGTTCATCCTGAATAAATCTTCTTTGAGTAAAAGTAATTCCACTTAAAAGGAAAGTTCGGTCGGCAAAGTAATTAATATTTTCAGCGTCGTAAACAGGCCTGACATTAAATTCCTGCCTATTGAACCCGGCAGTTAACACTATTTGTGCATTTTCGCGCAGATACTTTTTTACATTGAAACTATGTCCGCCCCAGGCACTGTAATATAAAAAATCCATTGCTGATTCAGAATATACTACGTCATTTTGAAAAATATAATTGGCACGGAACATTCTCATGGCTGTTGCTCCGTAGCCCCATTTTATTGAAGTTGTTATGAACGGTTTGTTGAGGTTGAATTGGAATCCTTCACTCTTAAATGTATTTAAATATCCAAAGAAAATGTCAACAAATTTACCATGAATATTTTTTATTTTATAATAAGTTTCTGCTCCTAGATAGGGTTGTTTGTTTACATGTCCGGCAAACACAAATGCTATTTCATGACCAACTCCAAAAATATTATTATTATAAATTTCAAACGCAGCAGACTGAATGCCATGCACATTGCCTGAAACTCCAAATGAAAAACGATCCTTAATTAAGATAAGTACTTTTACAAATCCCGAATATGCAGAGTCTTGTTCAAGTAAAATATTTATTTCTTTAATGTATGGCAAAGATCGGATAAGTCGCTCGTTTTCATAAATTACTTCAGCATCAACAACGTCTCCAACTTTAAACAGTAAAAGTTTTTCTATAGATGGTAAATTTGATTTAGTGTGGATTTTATTGGCAGCTTTTTCGAGTTTGCTTGAAGCGGTTCTTGATGTATCCTGAAAAGTGGGTCCAAATACATCAAGTGATTTTATTTTTATCTCAGAAATGATCTTCCCATCCAGTTGACTATAATAATTTAACGCCAATTCCTTTTTATCTACGTAAGGTCTGGGAGGAGAAATAAGGAAATCATATATTAGTTGGGTAAACTTACCCTGGCTGGCTTTATATTTCAAACTGTCATAAAATTGTTCTTGTTTTTGCTGCTGAATGACTTTATTGTCAATTGAGTCTGCATCAGTCAACTGAGCCAGCATGTTAACAGGTTTGACCATTACTAAACCTAACAGCATTATAAAAAAAAGTAAAAACCTATTCATTTATTTACTTAAATAACAAGAAAGCTACCGACAATATTAATACTTTGGAATAACTGTTTTGAAATTTAACAATTTTAATAATTGTCATTCAAAGCAACTCTTGTTAAAATACGTTAAAGTCAATTTTCGGGATCAGCGATTTAGTAATATGGTCGTTGTATAATCTTCAGTTTAAAATCGGGGTTTATTTTATATTTTTGTTTTGTGAATTATTTTGTAAAAATATATCGGCGTTATATTTATGGTGTAATGGGGACATTACTGTTTCATATTTTTCTGATAGCAGCATTTTTGTTTGCCGAAGTTGATATGAAGGGAAATATTAAGGAAGAGCCTTTGGTAATTGAATTTCCTGATATCCTGCCGGAAGAAGATAAAATTCCTGAAGAAATAAAACAGGAGAATTTGGACTCTAAAAATGAAACTGCCAATAATCTTACGAATACTGCTTCCAATAAACTATCGGTTAAAAATAATGTAACTTCAAAGGACAAATTCTTTGATGAGGATTATTTAAAAGAAGTAAATGCTGCAAAAAACCTTGTGTCGGATGTAAATAATCAACTTGCAAAAGAAAAGGTAAAAATTGAAGATATTAAAATGCCTGTTGAAAGTACTGAGGGAATGGATCCGGATTCAATAAAAAACATTGTTTACACAGGCGAAAGCAATATTATATATTATCTGGAAAACCGGTACCATGTAAGTTTGCCGATTCCGGTTTATTTGGCTCAGGGAGGGGGAAGGATAGTAATTGAAATAAATGTGGACCGGCAAGGGAAAGTTGTTGATGCAAATCTGGCTACCGGGCAAAAAATTCGTGATCAGCAAATAGTTATGTATGCTCAAACAGCTGCATCGAAAACTTTGTTTAATGCTGACCCCAAAGCACCGGCATTACAAAAAGGAACAATCCATTATAATTTTATTGCGCAATAATGAATGTTAAATGGTAATTAATCTTTAACATGATTTAACAACAATATTTTGTACAGTATTAAAACTGCAATTATATTTGTGGTACGTTTATTTTCATAAGTTTAGGTTTAGTTAGGTTAGTTAGTTTAATGAGAAAAGGATAGGTTGTTGAACCTGTCCTTTTTGTTTTTTTTCACATTAATTGTATCCCCTTCAATTTCTAATAACTTTTTTCCTTAAAAAAAGAATTTACTTTTTATATTTACACCTAATTGATTGTTTACAAGCTTTATTTGTAATTTTTAAACCGTTCTGAATCAAAAATATCAAAGAATAAATCTAAATTAAGGGTTACCTTTTTAATAATAATCGAATAATATAAAGAAGATGATAGGATATAGTGATGAGCAAATTCTGAAAGGAATTTTGAGACATGATAATTTAATTTTGCAGTATATCTATAAACAGTATTACTACAACATTAATTATTTTATCAGAAAGAATCAAGGAAATGAAGATGATGCAAGTGACATCTTTCAGGAAGCTATCATTATTATTTACAGGAAAATTAAAGAAAACGATTTAGTTTTCGAGAAAAGTTCTTTTAAAGGTTATTTATTTTCGGTTTGTCGATTTTTGTGGTTAAAACAATTGGAGAAAAGACGAATTGAAAAAGAAAAACTGAATGATTCATTGCCTTACCAGGAAGATTTATATGATGACAATTTTAATGAACTGGTAGAAAAAAATGAAAGGTATGGATTATATCAAAAGCATTTTGGCACACTTAGCACTGATTGCCAAAAACTATTGCAATTGTTTTTCGAAAAAGTTTCGCTTAAAGAAATTGCAAAAGTGATGGGATATAAAAGCGAAAAATACGCCAAGAAACGTAAGTTTAAGTGTAAAGAATTACTTATTAGTAGAATAAAACAGGACGCAGAATTTAAAAAAATACTTGAAGATGATACCTAAAACAGATTTTTTCGATAGAATCGAAGATTATTGCATCGAGCAGTTAAAAGAAGAACACAAACTTGAGTTTGAAGCCGAGTTAAAGAAAAACCCTAAACTCAAAAGTGAATTGGATTTTTGGATTGATATTAAAGCGCATTAACCGAAAAGGATGTTTTGGCGCTTCGAGACAAAATGAAAAATGTTTTACCCTTAAGAATCCCTTCTTTTCAAACAATGAATCATTTGATTTTTTAAACGAATTTTCTGATATACAGGAACTAACTGAAATTCTTTCCAGCGAGGAATTAATAAATTTCTACGACTCATTGCCAAAAGTGCATGCATATCATCATGAATCAATGTCAAATGAAAATGTTCATCAGTTTTATAAAGAACAAAAAGTTGTAGAAGCATTTGATGTAGAAGAAGAATTTGCAAATTTTGATCTTGAAGATTTTGAAGGTTTGGAGGAAGCAATTCTTGAAAAAGATATCCTTCATTTTCGACAGATTTTGAAACAGGTTGCCAAATCTATTGAACCTCAGTTTACCATTGAAGAAATTGATGATTACTTAAGTGGAGAAATTACAGGTAGTGACTTGCTAGATTTTGAAAAAGATATATCTCAAAATTGTACACTGCGTGATGAAATAAAATTGCATCAGAATATTGATATGTCAATTAATGAAATTGATATTATGGAATTGCGAAGTCAAATTTCGAATATCATTCGAACTGAATCTTCATGGAACGTAAGTGAAAAAAGCATTGAAGATTATATCGATGGTGTTTTGGAGGGTGAATTGCTTGACGAATTTGAATTGGAGTTACACGACAATACTGATCTGATTGCAGAACTTAAGCTTCGAAATCAAATAAATGAATCACTAAAAGAACAAGATATTTTTAATCTTCGAAAAGAGTTAATTACTGTCAAAGAATCCGTAACTGTAAAAAAGATAAATATGATTATTCCGGACTCAAAATCGGAAAAATTGAAATTCTGGAGAAGCAGTGTGGCAGTTTTAATTGTTCTTATAGGTTTAGCGGGCGTTTTAGGGAAAAGTTTTGTGTCGTCCGACAATACTTATGAGCGTTACTTTAATGTACCTGAATGGTCTCCTGAGAGGTCAGTTTCAGTGATATAACCTTGTTACAAAAAGCAAATATCGCTTATTTAGATGGTGATTTTAAAGGGGTAGTAGAAATATTAGGACAACCACCATCAAATGGTATTGAAAACCCGGTTTTTGATTTTTATAAAGCTGCCAGTTTGCAAGGGCTGGAAAATTATAACAGTGCAATTGTTGAATATTCAAAAGTAATAAATCACGGTGATAACCTGTTTGTAGAAGAAGCAGAGTGGTACAGGAGTCTGTGTTATTTAAAACTTAAAAATTATGAGAAATCGAGATCAGAATTATATGCAGTAATTGAAAGAAAGGGACATTTTGAAAATGATGCCAAAGCAATAATCAGACGTTTGAAATATTCTTTTAAATAAAATTTAATTTGTTATTATACACACATTCAGTTTTTCCAGTAAAATAAAATAAACACATAAACACATTCTACAAAGCCCGTTTCTTACGGGCTTTTTTTATTCGTATTGTTTGATCGATTCCAATGCCGGATAATGCCAGTATCAGTAGAACAAAAAAATAGAAATCGTAACTAATGTAAAGGGGAGAATTATCTCCGATGCTTACAAATCCTAACCAATAATGAGGATGAGCTCTGCGGGAACTTACTGAATTAAGGTATTCAAGCTTTGCCAATCGCAATGATTCATCTTTTCGTTTTCCCTTTTTAATATTTTTATAAAATGATGTAATAATCTGAGTTCCGCTTTCATCTTCTACTTCCCACAATGACATAATTATTGCAGGGCATCCTGCATAAAGAAAACCACGTGCCAGGCTCATAATACCTTCACCTTTTTTCAACTGACCCGATCCAGTGTTGCAAGCGCTTAAAACAGTAAGTTTTGCATTTAATTTAAGATTATAAATATCTGCAGTATTTAGCATCCCGTTTTTTGTGGGATCTTCTGTGTCAAATTGGGTAAATGCAAAACTTGAATTGGCAGGTAAAGAATCATTAATAAATGCGTGCATGGCAAGGTGTAATATATCATATTTTTCAGCATTTTTCCTGAAATTATCTTCGGTGGCGTCTTCGCCACTAAAAACATCTGTCGAAATAATTTTTGAAATTTGAGAGACTTCTTTTTCCACCCCACGTAACGGAATAAGTGGATATTTTATATTTGAAATTTCTATAAATTCTCCATCCTTGTATACAGGGGCAAATGCTATTGTATTAATTTTATTTTTTTTGCCGGAAGGTATTTGATTGAAAAGCAAATTAACTGAGTTAGAGTAATTGATACAATATTTTCGAATTAAATAATCCAATTGGTTGAATTCTATATTTCTTGTGGTATCAGGTAAATTCTCAAGTAAAGCATCAAAAGGTATATAACTTAATTTTCCGTCAGGAATTATTGTAATATTCTTATTATTTAATCGATCTTTTAAGGGCAGAATTAATTGATTGTATAAAAGATTTGATGAAACGCAGAATTGTTTGGAATCTTCGTTTTTTGTAAACATGTATTCAGTATTGGACATGAATCTGAACAAAAACTCAATTGAGGAAATAAAATCGACATTTAATTTTAGCTTGTTGAATTCAATATTATCGGAACTTATAACGAATGTATATAATTCATGAATTGAATCTGTTTCATTAAAAACGTATTCTAAAATTACTTCACCTTTATTTAGCTTAAGCTGAATGACTTTTAATGAAAGCATTGAATTTGAGTATTTTAGATTGTAAAAATCTTTATAATCAGTTTCAATATGTCGTTGTAATTCCTCTCTGTCACGATTGGCTGCGAAAAGTTCGTTAGTATATTCTTTAATTAAAATGCTGTCAGGATAGATGCTATTTTTTTCATTATTTAATTTTTCAGAATAGATAGTAATACTGCTGTTTAATTTGTATTCAAGATTGAGTAAACTGTCGGGGACAAGGCTGTTCTTTAGTGCAAGCTGATTTGAAATTTTATCGAAAAGAGAACTGCTTTTTAAACGTTCAGCATTTTGAAACGCCAGTTCAAGGTATTTGAAATCCTTTGTTATTGAGTATGCGATATAAGAAATATCAATAATCCGGTTAAACGTAGCATATTCAAGTGTATTTAATTCTATTTTACTTTTATCGTCTGATATTGCTTTTCGTGCCCTTTGAATCAATGAACCTACAACCTGATAGTTATCAATAGCCTGCATCATCGATTCAGTTAAAACGGGTTTATCATTCGTTTGTTCTATTTTGGCAAGTTCGTTATAATTGTCAGCTATAAGCTTAAGAAGCACAATACATTCTTTTATCGAAAGCAGATTATTCAATTCCAATGTATTAACCGCTTGGTAATTTTCTGTGAAATTAAGTGGAATTAATCCTTTCTTGAACCAATTTATTGCCTCCTGTAAATTTTTATTTCTTTGATTTTTAAAAGATTCGATGTTTTGGGTTGCAACCGGCATATTGTTTAAAATTAAGCCTTTTATTTTGTAATATTCAGACAAAACCATTCCATTAACAGGTTTCATTTGCTGAATAATTAAATAAGCTTTTTCCAGAACCTCTTCAGCATTAGATAGTTGATCGATGGAAATGAGAAAATTGGAATAGTTTATATAAGAAATAGCAATATCTATACTATTCGGTTCATAGATTGAAAGTGTCAAATCAAGTGCTTTCTGGTAGTTATGTTTTGATTTTATTATATCGCCCTGTATCTGATAAATAAAGGCCAGAAGTTCATAATACGATTTCTTGTCTTCGATGTAAGAATGATTTATATTGTTGTTAATCAGTTCAATCGCTTTATTGTAATTGTTCGTTATATAATAAATCTCAGCAATATTATAATTAATTCTTGCTATATCTTCTTGTGGAGCGTTCAACTCTGTAACTGAAAGGGTTAAAGCCTGGTTAAAATATTGTAGTGCTTTATCAAAATCAAGTTTAAATCGATATGTAATCCCTATGTTATTATACAATAAGGTCATCGATTTAAAAGGATAATTTTTGCTAATAAATATTGGTGTTCAGCTAAATTGTAATTTTGAATAGCAAGATCAAGTTGTCCCATTCGTCCGTATATAATACCAATTCCTAAATATGTACTTGCAAGCTTTTCGCTTTACTTCCCCAAAGGTTTTTTCTAATATTTAAGGAAACATAAAAGAATCAAGTGCTTGAGAAATTAATCCATTTTGAAATAGCTGAATGGCATTTCTGTTTAAATTGATTACATGTATACTGTCTGAAAAATTATTATGTTTTTGACCTGGACAGATAAAGGATATTAACAATAAGAAAGAGAGATATATAGACTTGTTAAATAAGTTCATTTATGATTGTTTTTAGTAAGGCAATTTAAAAAGAATTTCATTTTTATTTTTTAAAAGGGTTACCTTTTTTACGATTTAAGAATATATATACAGAATGTGTGTTTATTAAGTTTTACAAATTATTTTATTTATCATGAAAAATTTATTGGGAAATTTCAAATCAAGAGAATTTAGCGTAAACAGTGTTGAGTTTTTAAACGAAAGTGAAATGCAACAGATTCGCGGTGGTGGTGTTGTACCAAAACCAACTTCAAGACCACGTGAAATTTTTGATGAAACAGAGCAATAGTATTTTTTTCGATTTAATTATCTATCTCTGCTTTTTTTCCAAGGTCAAAATCAATTTTTTAAGTTTAAATTATTGTTTTATTTTTATTGATAAAAACACTTGTTATGTTTAATAGGTGAATGAATAAATTAAAACATTAATGTTAAATTCACAATTAAGATTACATAATAATTTTATAATGTGTATTCGTTAATTTTGAGTTGAAGATGAACATGATATAGTTTTTAAGCTATTTATGTGTTTATCAAATAATTTTAGGATTAATTAAAACACAAAATACAGACCCAATTAAGAATAAGATAAGTACATTCTACAGGGGATTAAAACATTAACCGTTTTATTCCCCTTTTTTATGACCTTTCATTTCGTTTTCCAATAAACATTTTGTATTTATTGAACTTGCATTTCAATGCACCATTGTATAAATCAAGCCGAATCTCAGGTTTTAAGCCCACATTCTTGAAACTTTCAACAGAAGAAGATAAAATCCATGCAGTACTTCCGGCATATTGATGTTTTAATCTTTCTCCCATCATTGCATATAAATCAGTTAAATCGCTTTCCTTCAATCTTTCACCGTAGGGTGGATTTATAATAATCATTCCATTTTCAAAGTCTGTTTGCAGATCTTTAAAGTCGGAAACCTGGAATTTAATTTTATTAAAAACAAGAGCACGACGTGCGTTGGTTTGAGCATTTAATAAATTACTTCCTGAAATATCAGAAGCAAAAATTCCATAATTAAATTCCTTTTTAACAGTTGATTTTTTAATGTCTTCAAAAAGGAGTTGATCAAAATCGTTCCAATTTTCAAATGCATAATTTTTTCTGAACCTGCCCGCCGGAATATTTTGTGCAATCATGGCAGCTTCGATTGGTAATGTTCCGGAGCCACACATCGGATCCATAAAATCGCTGTTTCCCGACCATCCGGCTAATTGTATCAAGCCGGATGCCAAAACCTCGTTTAATGGTGCTTCACCCTGATTCATTCTGTATCCCCGTTTATGAAGAGATTCGCCCGAACTATCAAGTGAAATGACACAGGTATCACCATGAATATGCAGGTCGATAACAATTTCAGGATTCTCTGTATCTACATTTGGACGTTTGCCAACTTTATTGCGGAAGTAATCAGCGATGGCATCTTTCGCTTTTAAAGAAGCGAACATTGAATTGGTAAAATCTTTCGAATTGCCAACTGTACTGTGAATAACAAAGCTTTGTTCAACCCCAAAATACTGCTGCCAGTCAAAGCTTTTGCATTTCAAATAAAACTGCTCTACATTTTTAAATTGGAAGAAATCAATTTCTTTTAAAACACGCAAGGCAGTTCTTAAAAAATAGTTTGATTTGTATATTATTTTTAAGTCGCCCTCATAGAAAACCGCCCGATTTCCCAAGGTTATATTTTGCCCGCCAATCGCCTTTATTTCATCTGCTAAAACATTTTCAAGACCAAATGAGGTTTTTGCAGCTAATCGAAAATTTTTCAATGTTTATTAATTTTTTTAATATTAAATTCCTGCTCCGTGCGAAAAACTTGTTTCTTTTGCTTTCGATTGAACAACACGTGAATTTGGTGGCAAATCATTTGTAACCCACACGTTTCCACCAATTACCGATCCTTTCCCGATAGTAACCCGACCTAAAATAGTTGCTCCGGCATATATTACAACATCGTCTTCCACAATAGGGTGGCGCGGAATACCTTTTATTGGATTCCCGTTTTCATCAAGCGGAAAGCTTTTTGCCCCCAAAGTTACCCCTTGATAAATTTTCACATTTTTTCCAATAATTGAAGTTGATCCAATTACTACACCTGTTCCATGATCTATTGTAAATTGTTCTCCAATTTCGGCCCTGGGATGAATATCAATTCCTGTTTCTCCATGTGCCATTTCCGAAATAAACCTTGGTATTAATGGAACTTCAAGTTGCAGAAGTTTGTTGGCAACCCTGTAATTGGAAATTGCACGGATTGCCGGATAACAAAATATAACCTCACCCAGATTTCGTGCTGCCGGGTCGTTCAGATAAGTGGCCTCAACATCGGTAACCAAGCGGCGGCGTATTTCCGGTAGAAATTCAATAAATTCGAGCGCTGCCTGTTCTGCCTTACGTTGGTGTTTTTCAACTTTATTTATGCTGTTATCATAACATTCAAAGCACATTCCAGCAAGAATTTCCTCACTTAAAAGTCCGTAAAGTTCATCAACATAAACTCCCATATAGTGTTGTGTGGTATTTGTGCGTAATGACGTATTCCCATAATAACCCGGGAAAAGTATTTCACGTACCAAATCAATTATTCTTTTCAGTTGGGTAATTGATGGCAAAGGTTCACCCATTTTATGCTGGTGACAAACAATTTGATAAGAACCTGGATCACTAAGTTTTTGAATTGTTTGGGATATTTTATTTTCAAAGTTGGTTGTTGTCATGTCAATTCGGAATATTAATTTTTAAAACTACATACTATTCTATTACTATGATAATTAAACATAGAATCATTGCACTTGTTGATGATTTATTTCAATTCGGATAAAAAACGAAGTGCATTATTGAGTCTTGTTTCATTAGTTCCTTTTACTATTTTATAGTTAAAATTGAATTTGTTTATTTCCTCAATATATTTATTATGAAGTATTTTTCTGTTTTCTCCTCCATTTTCCCTAACCGGGTCAAACACCCAGGGTAAATCGATATCGCAAACCAAAAAAAGGTCAATCCTGGTTTTTTCAATTTCAAAAATTAGCCAGTTCGGAACTTTTTTATAAACAAATTCAAACCAAATTTTTGTTACGATTAACCATGTATCAATAAAAATATATGGTGCATTGGATTTTGAAATTTTAGTAAACTGTTCGATTTGCATTTTCGCAATCTTTTCAACATCCGAAAAAGTATATTTTCCATTCAGATTTTCAACATATTCGCGAGCAATTTCTGGCAGGAACGGTACACCAAAATAAGCAGCAAGTTGTTCAGTTAGTGTTGTTTTACCTGTTGATTCGGCACCGGTAATTACTATTATTTTAGGTTTGATTTTCAATTTTCCGATTTTAAATCTTTTTTCCATTCAAAATAACCAAAAAATGCCATAACTGTG
The DNA here is from genome assembly GCA_016705335.1 of Draconibacterium sp. Classification (GTDB taxonomy): domain Bacteria; phylum Bacteroidota; class Bacteroidia; order Bacteroidales; family Prolixibacteraceae; genus Draconibacterium. The sequence goes on from JADIYN010000014.1 coordinate 34,889, forward strand.
TAAACAGCAAAAAGAATAACAGTTGGCCAAAGACTTTTATAAATATAAAGCCCAACTGAAGCAAAATCAACGAAAATCCAAATTATCCAGTTTTCAATATATTTTCGAGCCAGCATCCAGGTTGCTACTATACTAAATGATGTTGTCAAAGCATCCATGAATGGAACATCGGAATCAGAAAATTTGACTAAAATAAACAGGATTGACAAATAAATCATTACAGAAATTACACCGATTTGTATCCACAGTTTTTTGTTAATTACCCGAACCGGAAGTTGAGACTTGTTGTCGGTGTTTTTCCCTTTTAACCAGTAAAACCAGCCGTAAATACTGATTGCAACATAGTAGAATTGTAATCCCATTGCAGCATAAAGTGCCGATTTAAAAAACACAATAATGTAAATGGCTGAGGTTAAAATACCTGTTGGCCATGTAAATATGTTTTGCCTTATTGAAAAGCGAATATATAAAATGCCAAGAATGGCTCCCAGTAATTCAATTTCTATTGACCAGGAGCCAATCGGTTGCAGATTGCACCATAATTAATGCTGTGTAGAAACTAAAAGGTTGTTGTAATTTTTTTGGTTTTCGATGACTCTTAATGCTTCAATAACAGCTTCATCATCATTGTAATAAATTTTATAAAAATCATCTCGCGAATATATGTCCCTGGCAATAATTGCTTTTATTTCCTTTTTTAAATCAGCTTTTCCAAACAAAAGGCTTTCTTCATTTTTCTCAATACCGTCTTTTATGCCGGTTTCCACTATATCCGAAATCATTTTCTCCGATATTTCATATTTCGCATTAAAGTCTTTAAAATCAGGATATTTTGATTTGATTTCGTTTCGGTTTTGGTCAATATACTCAAGAGCAAAATTGTAAATAATGTTGTTTCTACGCAATTTATTTATATAACTGTAGTGAACGGAAGTATCAAGCGGTATAAAAATGTCAGGCATAACACCGCCACCACCATGAACAGTCCTTCCGTTTAGAAGTGTTTTGTATGTTATCGAATCAGAAAATATGATGCTGTCGGCATTGAACATTTCCCCGCTTAAAATGCGATTTTCATAATCCTTCCGATATTCACTTACACCTTCGTCGTAAGGTTTTTGAATGCACCTTCCGCTTGGTGTATAATAATGTGCTGTAGTTAATCGTACCATTGAGCCATCGGTTAAATAATAGGGTTTTTGTACCAACCCTTTCCAAATGTACGACGACCAATTATAATTCCACGGTCCCAATCCTGAATTGCACCGGCAACAATTTCACTTGCTGATGCCGATGACTCATCAACCAATACAACAAGGTTCCCTTTTTTGAATTCTCCGCTTGACGATGCCTTGTATTCACGTTTTGGCTCGTTTAAACCGCTAGTGTACACAACTAGTTCATCGTTGTTTAAAAACTGTTCTGAAATTTCGATAGCTGTATTTAAATAGCCACCGCCATTTCCGCGTAAATCCAAAATCAGGTTCTGAATATTTTGAAGTTTTAAATCCTTCATTGCTTCAATAAATTCATCGTTAGTTGTTGCAGAAAATTTATTAAGCTTGATCAACCCGGTGCTTTTATTTATCATGTAAGACGCATCGAGACTGAAGATTGGTATTTTGTCGCGGATAATGGTAAAGTCAAGCAAATCGGGAGCATGTTTGCGTAATACTTTTAGTTCGACTTTGGTACCTTTATCGCCCCGCAACAAATCAAACACATCGCTGTTTTTCAAACCTGTTCCGGCTATATTTTTATTGTCAACTTCAATAATCCTGTCACCGGCCATAAGTCCAACTTTTTCAGATGGTCCACCAGAAATTGTAGTTAAAACCAACAAAGTATCTTTAAATATATTGAAAGAAATACCAATTCCTTCAAAATTACCCACAAGCGGCTCGTTCATTTTATCTACTTCGTCTTTCGACATGTAAACTGAATGCGGATCCAACTCGCTTAACACACTCACAATTGCTTTCTCTGTAACTTCTTCAATATTAACTGAGTCAACATAATAGCTGTCAATTAATCGCAATAATCTTCCAAATTTAAGTTGGTTTTGCTGAACCGATTCCTGTGCCGAAACAATTGTGGACGGTAAAGTAAACATAACAGAAAGCAATAATAAGATTCCAATATTTTTATATTTTCCAATAATTTTTTTATCCATCAGTTTATTTTTTTTGAATTCTATAAATACTGCAGTACAATTTCCAGACCAGTTTAATAAATCAGACAATCAGTAGATTATATATCCTAACAACTATTCCCACTCAATTGTTGCAGGTGGTTTAGAACTGATATCGTACACAACACGGTTTATCCCTTTAACCTTATTAATGATTTCGTTTGACATTTTGGCAAGAAAATCATAAGGCAGATGTACCCAATCGGCTGTCATTCCATCAGTAGAAGCCACTGCCCTCAAGGCAACTGTAAATTCATAAGTGCGTTCATCGCCCATTACACCAACCGACTGAACAGGCAGTAACATTACACCAGCCTGCCAAACTTTGTCATACAAATTCCAATTTTTTAAACCGTTGATAAAAATGGTATCTGCTTCCTGTAATAGCCTGACTTTTTCCGGAGTTACATCGCTTAAAATCCTGATTCCCAAACCAGGACCCGGGAAAGGATGACGGCCCAAAAGTTCAGGTTTGATATTTAATGCTGCACCCACCCGCCGAACTTCATCTTTAAAAAGTAAACGAAGTGGTTCAACAATTTTCAGGTTCATTTTTTCAGGTAATCCACCTACATTGTGATGCGATTTTATGGTTGCCGATGGGCCATTTACCGAAACAGATTCAATTACATCAGGGTAAATAGTTCCCTGTGCAAGCCATTTTACATCCTGTATTTTATGCGCTTCTTCGTCAAAAACTTCGATGAAATTATTACCAATTGCTTTTCTTTTTTTCTCGGGGTCGGTAATTCCTTTCAGATCGTCATAAAATTTTTGTTTTGCATCGACTCCAATTACGTTCAGCCCCATGTATTTATATGAATTCAGTACATCTTCAAATTCATTTTTCCGAAGTAATCCGTTATCGACAAAAATACAGGTGAGGTTTTTGCCAATTGCCCTGTGGAGCAAAACGCCAGCAACCGAAGAATCAACTCCACCTGATAAACCAAGCACCACTTTATCGTTTCCAAGTTTTTGTTTTAAGCCGGCAACTGTGGTTTCAATAAACGAATCCGGTGTCCAGTTTTGCTGGCATCCGCAAATGTCAGACACAAAGTTCTCGAGTAACTGTAATCCTTCGGTAGTGTGATATACTTCAGGGTGAAATTGTATTCCCCAACTTTGTTCATCATCAATTTTAAAAGCTGCAAAATTAACATCTTCAGTTGATGCCACTACTTTGTATGTTTTTGGCATTGTAACAATTGTGTCGCCATGCGACATCCAAACCTGCGTGTGTAGTTTGATATTTTTGAAAAGTATGCAATCGTGGTCGATGTAACCTAAATTAGCCCGGCCATATTCGCGGCTGTTTGAAGGTGCAACTTCGCCGCCAAAAAAATGTGCCATATACTGAGCGCCGTAACAAACGCCAAGAACCGGTATTTTTCCTTTAATTTCCGATAAATCAAGTTTTGGAGCATCTTTGTCGCGCACTGAAAACGGGCTTCCTGAAAGTATCACCCCCTTTACGTTTTCATCGATTTTCGGAAAATGATTGAATGGATGAATTTCACAATAAACATTTAATTCGCGCACTTTACGACCAATCAACTGAGTATATTGAGAGCCAAAATCGAGGATCAGGATTTTTTCTTGCATGAAATTTATTTTAATTTATTGATTTCTATATTTCAGGGCAAAAGTAAAAATTACACATGAATGTTAATTGTATTGTTCATTAAAATGGAGTTGATGTTAACAACAAGAAAATAAACCAGTTCGTTTTATATATGCATGTATTAAATTTTGTTTCATTTAAAACCGATTCAAAAACAAGGGTTGGTCAATAATTGTTATTTTTGCCGAATCATTTAAGCTGTCTGTTCAATGAAGATTATTCATTTATCATTTTTAGTGTTGTTCTTTTTCACCATCCCTGGTTTTGTAAATGGCCAAAATTTTAAGGAAAATGAAATGGTAATTATCCAGGGCGAAAAATTTATTCTTCACCAGGTTCGCACCGGAGAAACTATCTATTCAATAACCCGCGATTTTAAGATTGACTCCTCGCAACTACTAAAGCACAACCCAAATATTTCAAATGGTTTAAATATCGGAGAAATTCTGAAAGTGCCTTTTAACGAAAATGTTCTGTTGTCGAAACTTCCAACTTTTAAAAAAAGGCGATCCTACAAGTTTTATAAATCATACAATCGAATCGAGAAGCGAAACTGCATATTCAATCGCCAAACAATTTGGAATAACAGTTGAAGAGGTTTATGCATATAACCCGACTGTAAATAGTTTTAAAAAGGGGATAATACTTAAAATTCCGCAATGGGAGTTTAAACCGGAGCCGGAAAAAGTTGAAGCAGTTGTTTCAACTCAGAATTCAGATAATGAAAATTTAATTGAACACACAGTTGTATCAGGTGAAACACTGTATTCCATAGGGAAATATTATCAGCTTACACAAAGCGAAATATGGAAATACAACCCTGACGCAAAAAACCTGACAGCCGGTGCAAAATTGTATTTGCCAAAAAAAACGGTTAATAATAAATCAGAGGAAATTATTTCTGCTGACAAAGTCCAGGAGAAATATATGAAGCACACGGTTGAGCCCGGAGAAACAATATATGGTATAACGAAAAAATACAACATAAGCGAAGAAGAGTTAAAGGAGCTAAACCCTGAATTGAGAACCGCATTCCGTTCAGGTGCTGTAATCCGCATTCCGGTGAAAGAAAACTTACCCGATGAAATTCATTCAGGCAACGAAATTGAACCGATTCAAACAGAAGCAATATTTTCGGGAACTACTCCGGCAAATTGCCTGCCCAATACAAATATTGTTGAAAACGGACCAGTTACTGTTGCCCTTTTTCTGCCTCTTTTTTAGATGCCAATAATCAGCTAAATAAAGGAATTTACGGCACCGGTAACTGACACACTCGAACAAATCGAAATATTGGATGAAATAACTTCCGACACAATTGTTGAGGAAGAAAACCAGTACAATTACTTAAAAAGTTTTACGGGAACAGCGAGAATTTTCTTCAGTTTTATGAAGGTGTGGTGATTGCGGTTGATTCAATGCAAAAGGCTGGAATGAAAGTTATCCTTAATGTTTATGATACAAAAGAGGATCCCGGGTCGATAAGAAGAATTATAAATACTGAAACCTTCCAAACAACCGATTTAATAATAGGCCCGGTTTATGAAAACGTACAAAAAGAAGTTGCCCAGTTTGCAGCAATAAATCACATACCTTTAATTTCACCCTTCACTCCAAAATCGGGTTTGATAAATAACAATCCGCAGTTTTACCAGGTAAATCCAACACGCGAATATCTTGGCGGAAGCAACTGTTGAAATGATTGCAGCAAATTATTCAAATACTAATTTTATTGTTGTACGCACTTCATCTTACGAGGGAACTCCGGAATGGCAAATGGTTGAATCGATCAGAAAAAAGCTCTCAAATTCAGGTGCCCGAATCGATGGCCATTTTACAGTTTATGATTTTAGAAAGGAAAGAGCCAGTGGTTTATCAAAAATATTGTTGCCGGAAAAGGAAAATGTTGTTTTTATCCCAACTTCTGATGAAGGTGAACTTAGTGTTGCCATTTCGAATATAAATAATTTAGCCAGGGACTTTCCAATTACTTTGATCGGTGCGGGCAACTATCAGCAAAATATCCGAGTATTGAAATGGCGCATTTTCACAACCTTAATTTTAAATATATTAATCCGTATTGCCAACTTTGGAACAGAACCCAATAGTTATGGCGTTCAGGGTTTTGATGTTGCCTGGTATTTTTTGAATGCCATTCATTTCTATGGAAAAGATTTTGAGAATTGCCTGCCATACATGAACACAAAACTTTTACAGGGAAACTATTATTTTAAAAGAGTTTCATCCGCTGGAGGCTTTATGAATGAAGGAGTTTCAGTAATTTCCTATAACCGTAATTTCGAAGTTGTTCAAAAAAGTGTAATTGGAAAACCTAATTTTGGAGGAAAAAGAGAACCGTTCTTCTTATGTTATGCAAAAAAATGGTTCTCATAAAAACCTTAAAACTAATCTTCAAACTCCCTAAAAGTTTTCTTAATAATTTCAATTGCTTCCATTAATTCTGGTTCAGTAATAATAAGTGGGGGAGTAAACCGGATAATATGTTCGTGGGTTGGCTTTGCTATCAACCCGTTTTCCTTTAATCTTAAGCAAACATCCCACGCAGTCTTTCCATTGTTTGGTTTCACCGCAACAGCATTTAAAAGGCCTTTTCCACGCACCATTTCAATCATTTTCGAATCAACAGCTTTCATTTCCCTTCTGAAAATTTCTCCCATTTGTTGTGAGTTTTCAACCAATTTTTCGTCCTGAATAACGTCGAGCGCAGCCATTGCAACCTTCGCAGCAATTGGGTTTCCTCCATATGTACTTCCATGTTCGCCGGGTTTTATTGTCAACATTATTTCATCGTTGGCAAGCACGCACGAAACGGGATAAACTCCCCCTGAAAGCGCTTTCCCGAGGATTAAAATATCGGGTTTTACATTTTCATGGTCGCAGGCTAATAATTTACCTGTCCGTCCCAAACCGGTTTGCACTTCATCGGCAATAAAAAGCACATTGTATTTTTTGCAAAGTTCTGCTGCTTTCCTTAAATACCCTTCGTCGGGTACATACACACCGGCTTCAGCCTGAATGGGTTCAACCAAAAAGCCCGCAACATTCGGGTTTTTCAGTTCCTGTTCCAACCGTTCAATATCGTTAAACGGAATGTGGATAAATCCGGGGGTGTAAGGTCCATAATCATTGTAGGCATCCGGATCGGATGACATGGAAACAATTGTGATTGTGCGGCCATGAAAGTTACCATCGCAAACTATGATTTTTGCCTCGTTTGCCGGAATACCTTTTACTTTGTAGGCCCATTTCCGGGTAAGTTTCAAGGCAGTTTCATCGGCTTCAGCGCCCGAGTTCATGGGCAGCATTTTGTCGTAGCCAAATAATTTTGTCATGTATTCTTCCCAATCGCCCAGCACATTGTTGTAAAAAGCACGCGAAGTTAAAGCAAGTGTGTTAGCCTGGGTTGTAAGTGCATCGGTTATTTTCGGGTGACAGTGGCCTTGATTTACTGCAGAATAAGCTGACAGGAAATCAAAATATTTTTTTCCTTCCACGTCCCACACATAAATTCCTTTGCCTTTTGCCAAAACAACCGGAAGCGGATGGTAGTTGTGTGCGCCAAATTTATCTTCTTTGGCCATGTAGTCTTTTGATTAAGTATTGTCATTTTTTTGTTCTTTTTAGTTTGTGCAGAATTACAATTTTAGATGCGAACAAAAAAATAAAAAGGGGTGTTTGATAGCAGTGAGAAACGTCATGTTTTTGGATTTTAGTTTAGCCAACTTCGACGTCGTCTGAGTCCCCTGAGCGTCAGGGTTAGCGCTTTTAAGGTTTGTCTTCAACTCTACCAAAAAATCTATTTCCAAAACCTGATTAACGCCACTTCAGCCAAAATAAAAGAAGTGCCAATAAAATACACCAAAGCCAAAGTTGTTGTCCATTTTGGATTTCATCGAAAATTTCAGAAAAATTCTTTTCGGCATTTTGCACAACCTGCGCATTTTTTAGTTGGGTTGTTTCAATTTTTTCCTGTAGTTCCTTGTTATTGAAATACCTTAAATCCGACTCTTTTCGGTCGTAATTAAAAGCCAGCGAACCGATCACAGTATCTTCATTCAGGATTAAATAGTGGCCATCGTTTACAATTTGTCCGGGATATTCGATTAGCGTACCTCTCGCTGAAACATTTATTGAGGGTATGAATTTTTCCTGTTTTTTCACGTTTTCAATTTCGATTTTTGATTCGAGGCTGATATTTTGTTTGCGTGGGATCTCATAAAATGTGTTTCGTCCTACAACAAACGACATTTCCTGGTTGGGCAAACTGTATAGTACAATGTTGTAAATGGTTGGCACAAACAGTACATCGCGGGCAAAAGCTTCATTTTTTTGTTCCAATGGGAATGCAAATACCCAAACTTTACCGTTTTCGAAATTAACTGACGAAAGTGCTTTGTCGTTGTTTTGAAACCAAAGCAAACGCGTTTCTGTTGATTGTGAATTGTTTTCGAATTGAAAATGTCCTGATATTTCAGGATAAATAGGGTTTTCTTCTTTTTTGCGAAAAACATCGGTAAAGAATTTGTTTTCAAAATCGACACCTGAAATTTTTTGCTTTGTTGTATCCCGCGCTGTTATTTTGTTTGCGTTGAAAACAGCAAGTAATTCGTTGGTTGGTGTTTGATTTTTTAATTCAGCCGGAAATACTACTACTGAAGTTCCTTTTTCCACACTATTTTTTAATTCGCTTAAAAAACCGCTTGAAAAACTTTCAAGATTGACAAGGAAAATTGTATTGTAATCGCTCAATTTGCTGATTTGCAAGCTTTGTACATTCATTTCGTCAAGCACCACAAAATCATCTTCTTTAAATAAGGCTGAAATATAATTCAAGCCTTCTTTTGATTTTTGGCTGTTTTCAAAAATAGCCAGTGCTTTTATCTGTGGTTCAACAAAATAGCTGATATACCAATTATTGTCGTGCGTAAACGGATAATCAGATATTTCGATATTCCCCAATTGCAAACCACTTGTGTTGTTTGTGTATTTCAAACTGGCGGTTATTTCGTTTTGTGCGTTTACCGAAAAGTTTGTAATTGATTTTATTGAATCATTCAAAGTCAGTTTTAACGGGAGATTTTGGTAATCCTGATTTGAACTGTTTTTTATTCTCACGAACATTTCTTCTTCCTGTTTCAGCCGGTGGGCCGGAACTTCAACCCAACATGAATCGATATATAAATTGGCAGTTTCGTTTGCCCGGAGACCAAGAAAGTAGGTGAATACAGGTTCTTTGCTAAAATTTTCGAAATCGGTAATTGTTCTCTGAAAATCAGAAATAAAATAGAGATGTTTATCGGTTGCGCTTTCATCAGTTTCCGATTTTTGAACGGCAAACCGGTTGTAAATCATCGAAAGCGGAATAACTACGGGCGAAGGTTGAATTTCGGCAACCTGTTGAATAAATTGCTCTTTATTAAATATGTTTTGGTGTTTTGCCTGTAAATCATTTGTAAAAAGCTTGAATTTTGTTCCTGCAGAATAGGCCATTGAAATTTCAAGGGCCTTGTTTTTTGCCAGTTCAAATAATTGCCCGTTTTCAGAAAACGCATTCATGCTGAACGAATTGTCGATATAAACGCCAATAATCTGGTTGGCTTGTTTTTTTGTGTCAGTGGAAACGGGAATGTAGGGTTGTGCAAAAGCAAAAACCAGGAAAATAAGGGTTAAAATGCGGGCAATCAGAATCAGAATTTGCTTTAAACGAGACTTGTTTTGCGACTCCTTTTTTATGTCTTTCAAAAAACTAACATTGCTGAAATACACAGTTTTATACTGCCTGAAACTAAACAAGTGGATAATTATGGGAATTGCAATTGTAAAAAGTGCGAATAAAAATGCCGGAAATAAAAATTTCATATCTGATTATCAAGATTATTTTTGCCACAGATTCACAGATTAGGAAATATTAAAATCGAAAAATCTGTGAATCAGTGGTATTCATTATTGTTAATCTGTGGCAATCTATTTAAAAATTGCGATTTCTTTTTCTCCATCCGATTTTAAATATGCCCGAAACATTCCGCTTGTGTTGAATTCCATCGCAATATTTCCATTTGCATCAATTGCAATAACACCACCTGTGCCGCCAAGTTCGCTCAATTTTCCAATTTCTTCGCGACATGCAGTTTTTACATCCATGTTTTTATATTCCATTAAAGCAGAAATATCGCGTGCAAAACCCAGTCTGATGTAATATTCGCCATGACCGGTGCAGGAAACAGCGCAGGTTTTATTGTTTGCATAAGTTCCGGCTCCAATAATTGGGGCATCGCCAATCCTTCCATATTTTTTGTTTGTCATTCCACCTGTTGATGTTCCGGCAGCTAAATTTCCGTGCGTATCAAGAACTGCACATCCAACTGTACCAGTATTGTCTTTTTGTGTCCGTTCGCGTTCCTGTTTTTTCAGTTGCATCAACGATTCATACCTCGAATCAGTATAAAAATATTTGTTTGGTACTATTTCCAACCCCTGTTTTTTTGCGAATTCAGAAGCGCCTTTTCCACTCAAAAAAACATGTTCAGAATTGTACATTACTTCCCGAGCAGCATTTATGGGGTTTTTAATATCCTGAACACCTGCCACTGCCCCGGCATTTAAGGTTTTGCCTTCCATAATCGAAGCATCCAATTCTACTTTTTCATCGTTTGTAAAAACCGCACCTTTCCCGGCATTAAAAAGCGGGGAGTCTTCAAGTATGTTAATTACTTTTACAACAACATCAACTGCCGTTGCACCCTCTTTTAACATTTTGTTGCCTAGTTCGAGTGCTTCGTTTAATTTGCTTTTATATGCTGATTGTTGTTCAGTTGACATCTTTTCTTCCGACATAACTCCCGCACCACCATGAATAACAATTGCATATTTTGTTTGCCCATTGGCAAAAAGTATTAATACGGACAACACAGTTGTGAAAAGAAATCCTTTTATGTTCATTTTGAAATCTTTTTTATTGCTGCAAAAATGCCATAATTAAGTGAGCCTTGAAATATTTTCAATTAAATTTTTAAATGTGCGAAATGTGAATATAAGTTGACTTGAACACGAACAGAATTTTGTTTACAATTGGAATGTTCAACATTAAACAAAGTTGGTGATATATTGTTAGTATTGCTAATCAATTTTAAAAAATCAATTTTTTTATACTTTAATGAAAACAGAGGGATATTCTATTAAGGATTTGGAAGTTTTGTCGGGAGTTAAAGCACACACAATTCGTATTTGGGAAAAGCGGTACAATTTGTTGTCTCCGGGCCGAACCGACACAAATATCAGGTATTACAGTGACGGTGATTTGAGAAGAATTTTAAATGTATCACTTCTTGTAAACAGTGGTTTTAAAATATCGAAAGTTGCAAAACTTGATGAACAAAAAATAAAGAATTCGGTAATTGAAATTACTGAAAATAAAACAAGCGAATCAGATTATGTTGATCGTTTAATTTTGCACATGTTGAATTTTGATAATATTGGTTTTTACAATTTTACAAACGAAATAATTAAACAAAAAGGTTTTGAAGATGCTGTATTGAAAGTGTTTTTTGCATTGTTTGAGCGGATTGGCACATACTGGCAGGTTGGAACAATTTTTCCGGCACAGGAGCATTATGTAACAAGTATTTTAAGACAAAAACTAATTGCAGAAATTGACAAATTGGGATTTGAAAATAGAAATGGGTCAACCATACTTTTCTTTTTACCGGAAGGTGAATTACACGAAATGAGTTTGCTTTTTTACTCATACCTCGCTCAAAAAAATGGTTATAACGTAATTTATCTGGGTCAGTATGTACCTTTTGAGGATTTGGCAAAAGTTCAGACACATATAAAAATCGACTATGTTTTTACTGCTTTCATTAATGCAATACCCAAGGAAGAACTGGAGAATTATCTTGTAGAATTGAAAGAAACTTTTCAGCATCAGAAGGTTTTTGTTACAGGTTGGCAAATTCAGCATAACAACCCTGTATTGCCACGATCAGTTAAAATAATTCAGGATTATAAAGATTTTAATAAATATCTGTGTTAATCACCATTTTAAAATAATCGCATCTAAAAGTAATTTTCACCTAAAGCAAGCGTTTTTAATTAAACAATTAAATGTAATGAAAATGAAAAAGCTATTATTTACAATCGTATATCTGGTAATTGTTCTTTCCTTATCTGCTCAGGTTAATTTCGATCTGGGAGTTAAAGGAGGTGTAAACTTCTCGAAAATGAGTTTCGATGAAGATGATTATTCTGCTGAATCGGTAACAAAAACTCATTTTGGTGCTTTTGGGCGAATTGGATGGGACAGGGTATTTATTCAGCCGGAAGTGTATTTCAGTGGTAAAGGTGGAGATATCACCGATCCGCAAAGAACGCTGACAAATATTAATTTCAAAACAGTTGATGTACCACTTTTACTTGGTGTAAAACTAATAAAAGGAAAATTGGTTGATTTGCAAATTGTGGGTGGACCGGTATTTAGCGGAATAACTTCAACAGATGTAGAAGGTGGAAGCCTTGCAAATACTTCGTTTTATGAAAATCATTTTTTTGGAGTTCAGTATGGTGTGGGTATAGATGTCTTGTTTTTAACCCTGGATGCACGAATGGAAAATGGGTTAGGCGAGTTATATTCAGATCCTACAGTTGCCGGGAAAAACCAGACTTTTATGATTTCATTAGGATTTAAATTTTTGTAGTTGATTTATAAAAAATCGAATAAATGAAATGAGCCGGGCAATTACCCGGCTCATTTCATTTTAATTATTGTTGTTTAATTCTTTCCCCAAAATGAATTCTTTATAATTAAGATTTAAACTTTAAATTTTGAACTTTCAACTCATTTATCCCTGCCGGTTTTCCAGTATTTAATTACTAAAAGCAGAGCAACCACAGCAATTACAATATAAATAAGTAATTTAATTCGTTCCATTTTGGTTGATTATTTTTTTCATTACCCTCATTTTGTGGGTGTAACGTTGCGTATCGATGTTGAAAATGCCAAACTGATCAACATTATCAATCCGAACTTTTCCCGAGGCATGAATGATTTTGTTTCGTTTCCAGATAATACCGACATGAACTATTTTACCCTCATCATCATCAAAAAAAGCTAAATCGCCGGGTTCCGATTCATCCACGAAACTCATGGCTGTGCCAATTTTTACCTGTTCGCTGGCATTGCGTGGTAGCTTGATTCCAATCATTTTATAAATGATCTGCGTAAAACCGCTGCAATCAATACCAAAAGGCGTTCGTCCGCCCCATAAATAGGGTGCATTGAAATATTTAAGCGCTTGTTTTATGGCTTCTTCGCGTTGGTTATCAATTTGTCCGTAACATACTTCGCCGGTTGACGGGTAAGTTTCTTTTCCTACCGAAAACCTTTTCAGGTAGGGCCTCCAGCCAGGTAACGTACTTCCTGCAACAAGCATTAAACTTTGTTCAGCATTAACTGGCACGATTGTTATAATATCAGTAGTAACGGCAATTGGATTTTTTTCAATTTTATTTACCGCGCGGTCGGGTATAACAGTTATCATTTTCGAATCAACCCAGCCTTCATATCCGTCGTAATCAAGTTTAACATTTGTCCACCCTACCATTTGTTCCCTTATTTCAAAATGTTCACCAAACAAAATTTGTGTTACCATTTCACTTCTTTCCGATGGATCTTTTCTGACGGGTATTATACTGAGGTTTGAAATGCCGTAGTTCATTCAAATAATTTGTTAATTTTATTTTTTAAACAGAAATGTTTCTAACTGAGTTTACACAAAACTATGAAAAAAAAAATGTTAGAAGTGTGCAGTTTACTTCTAAATTTTGTTTTTAACATATTAAAGTAGTTCATTGGTGGAATTTGTCGCTATTTTAAATTGCTTTTAATTCAATCTATGTATGAATGATTTCGAAAAAAAAATAAATAGTTATGCATTAATTTTTTACTGGATATTAGTGTTTGGAGTAACTACGATTTTACTTTATCTTGTTTTACCGGGTGAACCCAAATTCAAATACGAATATCAAAAGGGATTTCCATGGCAACATGAAAATCTTGTAGCTCCTTTCGATTTTGCAATTCTGAAATCGGACGCTGAAATTGCCAGTGAAAAGGCAGAAATACTGGAGTCAATTATTCCTTATTTTCAGTTTGATACTACGCTGCTTAAAACCAACATTACGAAATTGGCTGCCGATTTAAAAGTCTCGGAAGAACCAGTAAGTCAGGATAAAGTAAAAATCTACAATTTACTCAAAAGGAATTTAACAGAAATTTACCGGGCAGGAATTCTGCAGCGGTCGGTTGAATCATATGAAGAACTGAGTGGTAAAACTGAAATAAAAAAACGGACAGGCGCAAATGTAAATACAGTTCAGGTTGCCAGTTTATATGCTGAAAAAAGTGCATACAATAAAATTCACGACATTATTCAGGAACAGATTAAATTACACGCTGCATTTAAAGAGTGGCTGAGTATAATTTCACCGGAGAAATATATAACTGCAAACCTTGAATTCGATAAAACTACAACCGATAAAGAAATTGCTGAAAACACTGCAAAACTTTCTCCAACACGCGGGATGGTGCAGGTTGGAGAGCGGATTATTCTTCAGGGCGAAATTGTTGATGTGCAGAAATTCCAGATTCTCGAATCATTAAAAATTAGTTTTAAAAAGGAAAACAGTAAAGGTTTCGCATCATATATGAGTGCGTTAGGTAAGGTTTTTTTCATATTTGCAATGCTTGGGCTTATTTTCGCATTCATATTCATCTATCGACACGATATTTTAACACAGCAGCGGAAGCTCGCTTTTTTAATGCTGTTTTTAGTAGGAATGGTTTCTGTATCCTATTTTATAAACAGTTTTCCAAGTCTGCATATTTATTTGGTGCCACTGGCTATTTTCCCAATAATCGTGCGCACTTTCTATGATTCACGAACCGCCATTTTTATGCTTTTTGTTATCACTTTAATAATTGGGTTTTATGCGCCAAACAATTACGAATATATTCTGGTACAATTTTCTGCCGGAGTAGTTGCTGTTTTCAGTTTAAATAAAATGCACCGAAGAGTTCATCTTGTAAAAGCAATGTTATTGGTGATGTTTACGTATTGGTTTGTGTATTCAGCTCTAAACCTGATTTTTGAAGGATCAATCCTGAATTTCAATTATAATATGATGAAATGGTTTGCAGGAAGCAGCTTATTCATTATGGTTGTTTATCCAATGGTTTATATTTTTGAAAAATTGTTTGGGTTTGTATCCGATGTAACTTTAATCGAGCTATCGGACAGTAATCAGCCCTTGTTAAGGAAACTGGCCGAAGAAGCACCCGGTACATTTCAACACTCTTTGCAAATTGCCAATCTGGCTGAAGAAGTGATTTTGAAAATAGGTGGCAATCCATTTCTGGTTAGGGCAGGAGCGCTTTATCATGACATTGGGAAAATCACGAAGCCCAACTTTTTTATAGAAAACCAGGCTGCAGGAATGAATCCGCATGACGATCTGAGTTATACAAAAAGCGCGGAACTTGTTATCGACCATGTAAAAAATGGCGTTAAAATGGCGCAAAAATATAAACTCCCCGAACCTATAATTGAATTTATAGCCACACATCATGGAACTACAAAGGCAAATTATTTTTTCTTGAAACAGCGTCAGGAAAGCGGTGATAAAATAGTTGATGCTGATCCGTTTATATATCCCGGACCGCTGCCGAAATCAAAAGAAGCTACAGTGGTAATGCTTATTGACGGAATTGAGGCTGCATCAAGAAGTTTAAAGGACAAAACCTATGAGAATCTGAAAGAGTTGATAAATAAGATAATAGATGATAAAATCAAGCTAAATCAATTAGACAATTCGGTTTTAACATTTAGTGATATTAACATTATTAAAGAAACGCTGCTCAATAAGTTAATTAATATTTATCACGTGAGAATTGAATACCCAAAAGAGGAAAAAGATTAAAAAGTAATTATTTTTGCCCCATAAAATCATAGAAATGAATAATTCGAAAAGCAAATTAAATGGTTTAAAAAGGATATTATTCCTTTTATTACTGATTTGAGTTGTTGCAATGAGGTGTACTGATGTTCCCGAACCGGAACCGGAAGGGGAGAACCCGAAAGCACCAGCTTTAACTATTGCTGTGAATGAATTTATAGAATTCGTAATGAACGATGTTTACCTGTGGTATTTAACTGTGCCGGTTATTGATATAAATTACGAACACGATTCAAAGGCATATTTCGAAAAATTATTAAACGAAGAAGATAAATGGTCATTTATTACGGATGATGTTAAAAAGCTGGAAGACAGTTTTGAAGGAATAGAAACTTCATATGGCTGGTCTCTTGGTTTTGGAACCTTTTCGGATACTAAAACTGTTTTTGCAGTTGTTGAATATGTTTATCCCAATACACCAGCTGCCAACTCAGGTTTGAAACGTGGCGATTTTATTTTCAGCATGAACGGAGGAGATATAACAGAAACAAATTATATGGATTTGCTAAACAGCACAAGCATAACATTTTCTTATGGACAATATGGCGAATCAGGGATAACGAATACGAAAACATTAAACCTGAATGCGCTTGAATTAAACCTCGATCCCGTGCAGTTTACAAATGTTATAGAACATGGAGGTCATAAAATGGGTTATATGTTTTATGCACAATTTATTGGTAATTACAACAGTAGTATTGATGCTGCACTTCAGTATTTTATTGAAAACCAGGTAACCGATGTTGTGCTTGACTTACGCTACAATCCGGGCGGAACAACTGATGCTGCACAACACCTTTGTAGTTCACTGGCCCCGGTTAGTGATGTAACAGCGAAAAAAACGCTTGTGAAATTTCAGTGGAACGATAAATACCAGAAATACTGGAAAGAGAAAAACTATCCAGATCAATTGGGAATTACTTTTGTCGATAATGTTGCGCACAAAATGGGTCTTTCAAAACTTTATGTAATTACGGGGAGTGGAACAGCTTCGGCATCGGAATTAACCATTACCGGATTAAAACCCTACATGGACCTTACTACGGTGGGCGATACTACGTATGGTAAATATACTGCTTCAATTACCTTGAAACCGGAAGATTTTTATACAAATCCAAGTGATTACGATGATTTTGATAACTGGGCGATTCAGCCCATAATTTTAAAGTATGCAAATTCACAGGGAGTAACTGACTTTAAAGATGGTTTTGTTCCGGATATTCTTGCTGAGGATGACGTATTTTCACCGCTTCCATTGGGTGATAAAAATGAGGCATTGCTTAAAAGGACAATTGAAGAAATTACAGGAGTTGAAATAATTGCAAAGAAAAGCGCTCCAATCAAAAGAGATTTTACAATTTTCGATCGTGGTTTTTCCAAATTTGATGCAAATAAACGTGAGTTGATATTTGATGGAATTGACAAGTCGATGCTTAAATAAAATTCAAGCTTAACCTATTGGTTAATAGTGATTACAAATTTGAAAGTGAGTAAAAGGAATGATATTTACGTTTGATCCCTTTTCTTAATAGCTTTTTAATTTTAACGACCGATTTGTGATGCTTTTGAAATGAAATTAGTCTTACAGGAAAATTATATTTTAAATATTTGACCCTTAATATCAGTCTTTTTATTTATAAAAATTAATTTTATAGAAGATAATTTTACAGAATACTGAATTTTACTTTCTATATAAAACATTCTTAAAAACCGAATTTAAAGTAGAAATTCAACTTTAAAAAATATTTTTCATTATATTTTAAAATAGAAAAAATCAACTACTGAAATTAAAAAGTAGTTGATTTTTAATTGTGACCCTGGAGAGACTCGAACCCCCAACCTTCTGATCCGTAGTCAGATGCTCTATCCATTAAGCTACAGGGCCATTTGTTGTTTACTTTAAAAGCGGTGCAAATATAATATTTTTTGATAATTATTCTAAAAATAGAAGTTTATAACCGAAATTTTAACCCGAACCATTAATGTTTAATCTCCATCTGTTTCGTCTTCTTCTTCAAAATCATCAAATTGCTCATTTTCGTTGTGTTTTAGCATTTCAAGAATTTCGTTGCGCGACATTATTTTAACATTCGTAACAATCATGTCGTCATCAAGGAAATCGCCATATTGGTTGCATTCGTCGATTATATTCCTGAAAATCTGTTTTAAATCCGATTGAAGCGGAAGCATTGCCAGAACTGTAGAAAAACCCTCTGAAAAATCCATCGATTCAAACTCCCCGTCGTGTTTGTTCAGTTCAAAAATAACTTCATCTTTCAGTAGTTTTTGCTGTATCGCATTTAATAATATCTCCTTGTTTTTATTGATAAAGACTACATAATATCTCAATTTCTGTCCTTTTCCGCCCAATCCTGTCGAAATAAATACCAACTGTTCATCAAGCAATGAACTTTGAATCAGCATTCTGCTTTCCTGGAATGCAAGTACAGCCCATTGTTTAATTTCACCCACTGCCACACTAACAAATTTTTCAAGTGTACGAAAAGCTTTTACGTCATCAATTATAGCAATTGACAGCAGTAATTCTTTTTTTCGTTCATCACTTATTTCCGATAAAAAAAGTTGTTCGCGGTTTTCAAAGTATTCCTTCTCATTGTTTTTCAAACGCACTTGTTGGGCACGTTCGAAATACTTCATCTGCAAATCTATATCGATCTGTTCTTCCAAAATGCTAAAATTATCGGGCAAATCGTCAAGTACTTTCCTAATGTTTTGATAAAATTGTTTCTCTTCCATTTGTAATAATCAATCGAACAAAAGTAGTTACTTGTTGTAATAACTAAAGAAGATTTGCATTTTATTTAATATGATTAAGATTGTTAGTCCTCAATATCAAAGGTGGCAATTTAACTGCGTAGTCTCGTTAGAAGGAAATGGACTATATTTGTGCAGCTTATTTTTAATGATTATAAATACACTAAAGTGGGGAATGTGGCGAGGTGAAATTAAGTGAAGTAAAAAATAGTGAAATTGTTGTAATTACCAAGGTTCTCGGACATGGTTCATTTAGGAAAAGGAATTCAGAAATGGGCTTTGTTAAAGGAAAAGAAGTAAAGGTAATTAAAAGCGCTCCTTTCAATGGACCGTTTGAATTTAAGATCATCAATTATAATGTGTCGCTTCGTAAATCGGAAGCAGATTTAATTGAAGTGGTACCATTACGTGATTTTATAAAGGCGAAAAGCGAAAATTATCAGGGTGTTATTGACCGGGATATCCACCTAATTGATCAATCGGAAAGGACAAAAATCATAAATATTGCACTTGTTGGCAACCCAAACAGCGGAAAAACAACACTTTTTAATTTCATTTCGGGTTCAAAAGAAAAAGTTGGCAACTACAGTGGTGTTACGGTTGACATTAAAAAGGCCACATTTAAAACAAAGGGTTATACTTTCAATTTTTATGATTTACCAGGTACATACAGTTTAACAGCTTACTCAAAAGAAGAAATTTTTGTTCGTGAATTCATATATGAGCAAACCCCCGATATTGTGATAAATGTGCTCGATGCAACAAACCTTGAAAGAAACCTTTTTCTTACAACTCAACTTATTGACATGGATGTGCGAATTGTGGCAGCACTTAACATGTATGATGAACTTGAAAAAAAGGACCTGTTTTTTGACAAGGATGAACTATCAAAACTACTCGGGATTCCATTTGTTCCCACAATTAGTTCGAAGGGGATTGGATTGGATAATTTAATTGATAAAGTAATTGACGTTTTTGAAGGGAAAGAGCAAATAACCCGTCATGTACATATTAATTATGGTAAGGATATTGAAAATGCAATTAGTATTGTACGTCAGAAAATTAAAGAAAACAGGCCTATAACAGATAAAATTTCATCGAGATTTATCTCCATTAAATTGCTTGAAAAAGATGAACAGGTAGCATCGCTTTTATCTCATTATGAGAACTATGATGAAATTAAGAGAACTACTCAAAAGGAAATCCATAAAATTGAAATACTTGAGAATGAAGAGAGTGAAACCGTAATTACCAACGCAAAATATAGTTTTATAACCGGTGCACTTAAAGAAACATTTAAAGACAATTCACAAAGTGAGAAAACACGTTCAGAAAAGATAGACAGTGTTTTAACCCATCCGGTATTAGGGTTTCCGATTTTTTCATCCATCCTGTTTTTAATTTTTTACGCTACTTTCACACTGGGTGCATATCCAATGGATTGGATTGATAAGGGGAGTTGTTGCATTTGGTGATTTAATCTCCGGACTATTGGCCGACGGAATGTTGAAAGACTTGGTTGTAAAAGGAATAATTAGCGGTACGGGAAGTGTTCTTGTTTTTTTGCCGAATATCCTAATTTTATTTCTGTTTATTTCACTTCTCGAAGGTACAGGTTACATGGCACGGGCAGCATTTATTATGGACAAGATTATGCACCGTTTCGGACTTCATGGCCGCTCTTTTATCCCAATGATTATGGGGTTTGGATGCAATGTGCCAGCTATACTTGCAACCCGTTCAATGCGAAACCGTGGCGACCGAATTCTAACAATGCTTATAATTCCGTTTATGTCGTGCAGTGCGCGGCTCCCTGTTTATATACTGATTATTTCGGCATTCTTCGATAAGTATCAACCTTTATATTTAATTGGGATTTACACAGTAGGTATTGTTTTTGCTTTTATTACCGCTCAAATTCTGAATAAAACATTTTTCAGAAACAAAGAAACGCCTTTTGTTATGGAGTTGCCAACTTATCGTTTGCCAACTTTAAGAAACGTGGTGTATCACATGTGGGACAAAACCCAGCATTATTTGCGTAAAATAGGGACAATTATTTTGGTTGGTGTTGTGATTGTGTGGGCGCTTGAATACTTTCCAAGAGAATCTAAAAATACCGGAATAATAAAAAAGGAAATTCAGACTGTTGCTCAAAATACCACATTAAATCCTATTGAAAAAGAAAACGCTCTTTCAGAATTGGAAGTAAAACTTGAATCTGACAGGCTGATTAACTCATATCTTGGACGAATTGGAAAGTTTATTGAGCCGGTGATGCGTCCACTTGGTTTTGATTGGAAGATGAGCATTGCTTTGGTTGCCGGACTTCCGGCCAAGGAAATTGTAATTAGCACGATGGGTGTAATTTATCAATCAACTGATGATGGAAATTCGGTTAATCTGCAGCAAAAATTAAAAAGTGAAAAATTTGAAACAGGAAAAGCAAAGGTGAAATTGTTTTTACAACTCCTACGGTGCTTGCTTTTCTTATTTTCATATTGATTTATTTTCCTTGTATTGGGGTGGTGGTTGCCATAAAAAATGAATCCGAGTCTTGGAAATGGGCAGCATTTGCTGTATTTTACACAACTTCTCTCGCGTGGATTACAGCTTTTATGGTTTATAATATTGGTAATTTATTCGTTTAAGGTGATTCAGGAAATTATTACATATATGATTATTGGGGCTGCAATTGCACTTGCAATTTCAAAGGCAGTCAGGAAATTTCGCGTTAAAAGAAAACCTTCGAAAAAAGTAGATTTTAAAAAAGATACAATTTCTTTGCACCATGATTGTTCCGACTGTTCAGCCGAATGTATGCTTCGGGATGCGGTAAAACCCTGTAATAAGGGAAGAAATTAATTTGTGTGAAAAACTGAAAACAGGGTAATTTATAGCAAATTTAATTGGTGAATTGTTTCTGAAGGATTTTTGAATTGAATACAAAACTCCCGGCAACCAATACATCGGCGCCGTTATCAAAAAGTTTTTTTCCGGTTTCGAAATTCACACCTCCATCAACTTCAATTAAACATTTTGAATTATTTTTTTCGATGAGTTCCTTCAGTTGCCTTACTTTTTTATAAGTGTTTTCAATAAAAGTCTGTCCCCCAAAACCGGGATTTACTGACATCAATAAAACCATATCAAGGTCAGTAATTATATCTTCCAAAAGTGCAACTGGAGTATGCGGGTTCAGACAAACACTTGCTTTTGCTCCATGACTTTTAATATGTTGTATTGTACGGTGCAAATGGTTACAAGCCTCGTAATGAACCGTTATTATTGAAGCTCCTGCTTTTGCAAATGCTGCAATCAAACCATCCGGATTAACAATCATTAAATGAACATCCAAAGGTTTTTGTGCAATCTTTTTTACATGTTCGATTACAGGAATTCCGAAAGAAATATTAGGTACAAAAACACCATCCATAACATCGCAATGAATGTAACCTGCATCGCTACGGTTAATCATTTCAATTTCTTTTCCGAGGTTATTAAAATCGGCTGCTAAAATAGAAGGTGCAATTATTCGTCCCATTATATGAACTAAGTTATTTGCCGAGATAGGCTTTTAAGAGTCTGTTTCGAAATTGGTTTTTTAATTTTTTGATGGCCTTTTCTTTAATTTGCCGCACCCTTTCTCGGGTTAATCCAAACTCATCGCCAATTTCTTCCAGGGTAAAAGGTTGATAACCATTTAATCCGAAATAATGTCTTAAAATTTCAGCCTCGCGCTCACCAAGCGTCGATAAAGAGCGTTCAATTTCTTTTCGCAATGAAACATTCATCAATTCCTCTTCAGGATCAAGGGAATCATCGTTTAACATCACGTCATACAAATTGCCAGCTTCTTCATCGCGAAGCGGGGCGTCCATCGAAACATGTGTATTGGAGAAGTTTAGCGCATCTTCCACAATTTCAGGTTTACTTTCCATTAAACTTGCAATCTCCTCAATTGTTGGTTCTCTCTGGAACTCCTGCTCAAGTTTGTTAAAGGCCTTATTAATTTTATTTATCGAACCGATTTTATTTAACGGAAGGCGCACAATTCGTGCCTGTTCGGCAAGTGCCTGTAAAATTGACTGACGAATCCACCATACGGCGTAGGAAATAAATTTAAATCCCCTGGTTTCGTCAAATCGTTCGGCAGCTTTTATCAATCCCAAATTTCCTTCGTTTATTAAATCTGGTAAACTTAATCCCTGGTTTTGATATTGTTTGGAAACAGAAACCACAAAACGAAGGTTTCCCTTAATAAGCATTTCCAAAGCTACACGATCTCCTGTTTTGATTCGTTTGGCCAATTCAACTTCTTTTTCAGCAGTAAGAAGCTCCACTTTACCAATTTCATGCAAGTATTTGTCAAGCGATAAAGTATCGCGGTTAGTAACCTGTTTTGAAATTTTAAGCTGTCTCATATGTTGAATTTGTTAACAATAAATTGATAAACAAGGCGTTAAAGTTATAATTTTTTTCACAAATACAAATTGTACTTTTTTATACGTTAAAACGGACACTTTGTAATTTTGTTCAAGCTTTATTTTAAAACTACTTCATTCATCAAACATTCCTTAAACACATTGTAATCATTTTTTAGCAATTTGCTTTTCTTTTCTCCCTTCATAAAACTTCAAGTTTTTCAGGAAGCGGAACATTTCCTTTTCCTATTATCTCTTCAACCGTTTCGGTAAATTTTGCCGGGTGTGCTGTTTCTAAAAATACACCAATCTCATTTTCTGTCAAATTCTCTTTTAATGCCTGAAAGCCACAGGCACCGTGAGGATCACACAGATATCCGGTTTCCAGATACACTTTTTTAACGATTTCCTTTATTTGCGAATCACTGTAACAACTTCCCGTAATAACTTCTGAAATTGTTTTGTGTGAATTATCATATAAATCAAGAATCCGGGCAAAGTTACTTGGCGCTCCAACATCCATTGCATTTGCAATTGTTTCAACTGAGGGTTGTGGTTGATAATTTCCGGTTTTAAGATATTTGTAAACCACATTGTTATTGTTGTTTGCAGCAATAAACTTTTCAACCGGTAAACCCATTTCACGGGCAAAAAGACCGGCTGTAATATTTCCCAAATTCCCACTTGGCACTGAAAATACAAGCGATTTATTTTCGAGCAACCCTTGTTTCTTTAAACTTGCATAGGCATTGAAATAATAGAAAGCCTGAGGCAGGAAACGTGCAACATTAATTGAGTTGGCTGAGGTAAGAACCAAGGTTTTATTTAAATTCTCGTCAAGAAAAGCGGTTTTACAAGATGTTGACAGTCATCAAAAGTTCCATCTATTTCTAAAGCTGTTATATTTTTTCCTAACGTTGTGAATTGAGATTCCTGTATTTTACTCACTTTTCCTTTCGGATATAAAACAAAAACATGTATTCCTTCAACGCCGAGAAAGCCATTGGCCACTGCACTTCCTGTATCACCTGAAGTTGCTACAAGTACATTAACCTGTTCTTTTCTGTCGCTTAAAAAAGTTGAGCAAGCGTGCCATAAAACGGGCACCAACATCTTTAAATGCAAGTGTTGGCCCGTGAAAAAGTTCGAGTGAATAAATTGAATCTGTTACTTTTACAACCGGACAATCAAAATTCAAGGTGTCAAAAACTATTTCCTTCAATTTTGATTCTTCTACATCTTCGCCAAAGAATTTTTTTGCTACTTCGAGACCAATTTCCTGAAATGTAAGATTTTGGATATGTTCAAAAAAAGATGGTTCAAATTTATTAATATGGCTGGGCATAAAAAGTCCGTTATCTGCAGCTAATCCTTTTACAACTGCTTCTTTTAATGAAACTTCAGGTGTATTTCTATTTGTGCTGTAATATCTCATTTGCAGGTTTAGAATAATTAACAAATTTTGTGAAGCCAAAATTAGAAAACTACTTTCATCATTTATAAACAACTACTGAATTTTAAGAAAGTTTAATAATCTGTTCATAATACATGATAAAAGTCATGAATGTAAAAGGCGTTTAGTCTTGAAATAGAAATATCTTAATAAACTTATTTCCCTTTATAGTTCCGAAAGCGCCCTTTTTAACACTGAATTCGTCATAAACTTTTACGTTATCAGGTTCAATACCCGGATAATAAATTGTAAATGGCACAGGGTCATGGGTATGTGTTTTTTAAAGCGCAAGGTGTTGGGTGGTCGGGCAGTATTGCAATCGCAACCGGTTCTTTCATCTTCCCGGTTTCTTCTATAATGTATTTTACAACACGATTATCAAGATATTCGATTGTTTTTGTTTTTAATTCAACATCGCCTTCGTGGCCGGCTTCGTCACTGGCTTCAATGTGTAAATAAACTAAATCATTGGTTTTTAGCGCTTCAATGGCTGCCTTTGCTTTTCCTTCGTAATTTGTATCGTATAATCCGGTTGCACCTTCAACATGAATAACTTCCATGCCTGCATAAACGCCAATTCCGTGTAATAAATCAACAGCCGAAATTACCGCCGATTTCTCAATACCGAACATCTCTTTTAATGTTGGCATTGCCGGTTTATAACCCGGAGACCAGGGCCAGATACTATTGGCCGGATCTTTTCCAATTGATTTGCGTTTGATGTTAACCGGGTGATTTTCCAGTAATTGTTGAGATTTAAGTATCAATTGATTTAGTACATCTGCTGTTTCTTTGGCTTCCACGGTTTTCGACTGAATTAAAACATCCCTGAATGGTGTTCCTGTAACATCATGAGGAGGAGTGCATTTCAAGTTTTTAACGCCATTTTTAATAATCAATAAATGACGGTATGAAACTCCGGGATAAAACCTGATCGTTTCACTTCCTAACTTTTCGTTTAAAAAATGAATAAGTTCAGTAGCTTCCTGGTTGAAATATGTCCTCCTGAATGGTTTTTTATTTTTCGTTTTCAATTGTCAGCAAATTGCAGCGAAGCGCCAAATCTCCTGGTTGATTTCAACTCCCATACTTGCGGCTTCCAAAACGCCTCTTCCTTCAAAAACTTTTTCGACATCATAACCCAAAACGGCCATGTTTGCAATTTCGCTGCCGGGGTGCATTGTTGCCGGTACAGTTGTAAATAAACCAGATTTACCATGTTCTGCAAGCCAATCAATATGAGGTTTATTAGCCATTTGCAAAGGTGTTTTTCCACCATAATTCTCGAGAGGCTCGTCTGACATTCCGTCGCCGAGTATGATAATGTATTTCATTTTTTAATTGTCTTTATTATATAATGATTTTAGAGGATATTGAACACTGAACTTTAAACTTTGATCTCTAAACTCTGAACTCTAAACTTTCTCCACCTAAATATTCGAAACTTTTATTAAATCGGCAAAAACCCCGGCGGCGGTAACTGACGCACCGGCACCGTATCCTTTGATTAACATGGGGAATTGCTGGTATCTTTCGGTTGTATAAATTACAAGATTGTTACTGCCTTCCAAATCGTAAAACGGATGCTTCGAATCAACTTCCTGTAAACCCACTTCAGCAATACCATTTTCAAAACGGGCAACAAATCGCCATCTTTTATTTTCAGCAGCAAGTTTTATACGTTTTTGTTCAAACTCTTCGTCGAGTTTCGAAATATTTTGCCAAAAATCATCAAGCGTTCCCTGGAAAAATGAATCAGGAACAAATCTGTTGATTTTAATTTCATCCATTTCAATTTCATAACCCGATTCACGGGCGAGGATAAGTACTTTTCTGGCAACATCAATTCCGCTTAAATCAATTCGTGGGTCAGGTTCAGAGTACCCTTCATCTTTAGCCATTTTAATGGTAAGGCTCAATGGAATATCCGATGAAATTGTATTAAAAATATAGTTCAAAGTGCCTGAAAGAACTGCTTCAATTTTTAGGATTTTATCGCCCGAATTTACCAGATCATTTAAAGTGTTTATAATTGGTAAACCAGCTCCAACATTGGTTTCGAAAAGGAATTTCACTCCTTTTTGCTTTCCAATTTTTTTTATTTCGGAATAATTTTCATAATCAGATGATGCCGCTGCTTTGTTGGCAGTTACAATTGAGATATTTGAACGAAGGATATCTTTGTAAATAGAGGATACCGCATCAGAAGCTGTGCAATCAACAAACACAGGATTATAAATATTCATTTCCTTAATTTCCTGGCAAAACCTTGTAAATCAGATTTTTTATCAGAATTTTCAAGTTTTCCTTAAATGCGGAAATGTCAATTCCATCGCGGTCGAAAACCATTTTACGCGAATTGGCTACTCCTGTTAATTTTATATTGAGGTGTTTTTCTTCAACAATTTCTCCTGTTGTTTTTGTAATTGTTGAAGCAGGTTTCCACCAACTGTTCCAATTCCCATTAAAAATACGTTCAGTTCAACATTTTCAGAAAGAAAAAATGATTCGTGCACCACATTTAAGGTTTTGCGCAAATCTTCATTTCGTACCACCCACGATATATTCAATTCCGAAGCACCCTGTGCAATGGCGATAATATTTATACCGCTTTTGCCAATTGTAGAAAACAATTTTCCTGCAATACCGGTTGAGTGTTTCATGTTTTCGCCTACAATTGCCACAATTGAAAGGTCGGTTTCGATAAAAATTTTGTTGATTTGCCCATTGGTTATTTCCTTTTCAAAATCTGTTTGAATTGCCGTTCTTGCAATTTCCACTGCATTTTCTTCAATTGCAATACTGATAGAATTTTCGGATGAAGCTTGTGAAATAAGTATTACATTCACGTTTTCGCGTGCAAGTGCCGTAAACAGACGCATTGAAATACCGGTAACACCAACCATTCCAATTCCCTGCAAAGTTACAAGTGCAATTCCCGAAATGGATGAAATACCTTTAATTATACGCTCATGGCCATTTTTTGCAACATGGGAAATTCTTGTTCCCTGGTTTTCCGGTTCAAATGTATTTTTAATAAGAATGGGGATAAGTTTTTTATACACAGGCAGAATGGTTGGCGGATAAATAACCTTTGCTCCAAAATGCGACAGTTCCATTGCCTCAGAATAAGTAAGTTCGGGAATTGTGTATGCTTTACTGATGATTCGTGGATCAGCAGTCATAAAGCCATTTACATCAGTCCATATTTCAAGGATTTCTACATCAAGAGCTGCTGAAATAATAGCCGCGGTATAATCAGAACCCCTCTTCCGATGGTTGTAAATTCTCCTTTAATATTTTTCGAAATAAAACCCGGAATAACTGCAATTCCTTTAAAATCAGTGAAAATGTCCTGAATATTTTTGTTTGTTACAGTAAAATCAACAATTGCTTTTCCGAAATTACTATCGGTTCTTATAAATTCAGAAGAATCAAAACGTTCGGCACCAATAAACTGAGAAACAATATGAGAAGAAATTCGTTCGCCAATTCCGGCAATACGATCGAGTGTTTTTGCTGTTAATTCGCCTACAAGTGTTATTCCGGTCAGTATTTGTTCAAGTTCATCTAAAAGTTTGGTAACAGTTTGTATTATAGGTTCCGAGCCATTAAAAAGCTGATGAATTGTTTCATGGTGGCGGGATTTAATTTCAGCCAAATCATTGTGGAAGTTGTCATCGCCTTTTGCCGCTTTTCGAGCTGCTGCAAGAATTTTATCGGTAATGCCTCCAAGTGCTGAAACAACCACAATAACGTCACAGTTTTGGTTTTCAACAATGCTTTTTACTTTTCTTATGTTTTCGGCTGAACCAACCGAAGTGCCGCCAAATTTTAAGACTTTCATATTCTTGATGGATAACTAAAAACCTTTGATTTTTAAAAAAAATGGATGAATCGACAGAAGCGGTTCACCCAGTTTTACTGTCTGTTTTAATATTATTACACCAATGTTGTATTTCCTGTAATTGCTCCCACAATTTTGGTTTCCAGTTCCAGCGCCAATTCGGGGTTGTCGATAATTAATTTACGCACGGTTTCACGTCCTTGTCCCAATTTTGTTTCACCATAACTAAACCACGATCCGCTTTTTTTAATAATGTTGTATTGAACTCCCAAATCAACAATTTCACCTGATTTTGAAATACCTTCGCCAAACATAATATCGAATTCTGCTTTACGAAATGGTGGTGCTATTTTGTTTTTAACAACTTTCACCCTCACATTATTTCCCTGCACTTCCTCTCCGTCTTTTATCTGGCCAATGCGCCTGATATCCAAACGAACCGAAGCATAAAACTTTAGAGCATTACCACCTGTGGTGGTTTCGGGATTACCAAACATAACGCCGATTTTTTCGCGCAACTGGTTGATGAAAATACAACAGGTTTTTGTTTTGCTAATATTTGCCGTGAGTTTGCGAAGCGCCTGTGACATGAGGCGAGCCTGCAATCCCATTTTTGAATCACCCATTTCTCCTTCGATTTCAGCTTTTGGTGTTAAAGCTGCTACTGAGTCGATAACAATAATATCTATCGCTCCCGAACGAACCAGGTTATCTACAATTTCCAATGCCTGCTCACCATTGTCGGGTTGCGAAATCAGCAATTCGTCGATATCAACGCCCAGGTTTTTAGCGTAATACGGGTCGAATGCATGTTCAGCATCTACAATTGCTGCAATTCCACCGGCTTTTTGCGCTTCGGCAATTGCATGTATTGCTAGCGTTGTTTTACCTGAAGATTCAGGTCCGTAAATTTCGATTACGCGGCCTTTGGGATATCCGCCAATTCCAAGGGCAACATCCAATGCAATTGAGCCTGATGAAATTGCTGCAACGTCGTCAACTGGGCGGTCGCCAAGGCGCATTATCGAACCTTTTCCGTAACTTTTTTCAATTTTATCCATTGTAAGCTGAAGTGCTTTCAGCTTCTCCTTGTTCATGGCGAGTTTTTCTTCTTTTGTCATGTTTTGTTTAGGTTAGATATTTAATGTTTCAATAATTTGATTTGTATGATTTTGAGTATCCACTTTTTCAAAAACTGCTTCGATAATGCCTTTTTCGTCAATTACAAAAGTTGTGCGAATAACTCCCATGTATTTTTTCCCATACATACTTTTTTCTCCCCAGACGCCGTAATTTTCAAGAATTTCATGGTTTGTGTCGGCAATCAGGTTGAATTTTAACCCAAATTTATCAATGAATTTCAAATGTGATTTTTCACTGTCAGGACTCACACCCACAACTTCGAAACCTTTTGCGTAACCACATTTCATAATTTTCGTTCAAATTGCACGACTCGGCAGTACAACCGGGTGTGTCGTCTTTCGGGTAAAAATAAAGAATGAGTTTCTTTCCAATAAAATCGTTTAGACTGATTTTTTTCCCGTCCTGATTTACTCCTTCAAACGTTGGAGCTTTATCTCCTGCTTTAAATTTCGACATAATAAATCAACTTTTTTAGTTCCACAAATATATGTTATTAATGATAAATCTCAGCTTATTTACAATTCATTATTATTCCTCTAAAAGCATATAATATTTAATACACCGCCGTTTTTTTTGTATTTTTACCCTGAACAATGTTTGAATTCAAGTTAATATGAGTCAAGTTTTTAAAATTATATTCCTAACAATATTAATTCACTTTTTGTTTGTACCGTTTGTGTCAAATGCATTTTCATTTCAGGAAAATCCATTAACAAAAGCCATTCAGTTATTTGATAAAGAGAAGTATACAGAAGCAGAACCTCTTTTTAAAAATATACTCGATAAACGGCCTGATGATTTTATGGTTAATTATTTTTATGGCGCCTGCCGAACTGAAAATGGACATTACAGTGAGCAGGATTTAAACTACCTTGTAAAAGCAAGCAAAGAAGTTAACCCGCTGAATATAGATTATTATCTGGGTGTACAATATCATGCTAAAAATCAATGGGAAAAAGCACTGGTGTATTATAAATTGTATAAATCGGTGGCCAGTGCAAATGAACAGGAGAAAGTTAATTGGAATTGAAAATGGAACAATGTGCAAAACCATTCAAATCCATTTGCTTCTTCTGAAGAACACGTACTTGCAGGAGATTCAGTGATTTTTGAAAATGAAAAACCGGAAATGGCCGGAGCTGAAGCAATTAGTGCCGATGAATTGATTTTAAAGCCGGAGATTGATTCAATAAATTCTGAAAATCAGGATACTGCTGTTTTTAGTGATACTGAACCGGAATTGACAATTTTGACAGACAGTACAAATCATAACATTGAACCAGAACAGGATACTTTATCGGGTCAAATGGTTAATGAAGAGAAAGTAAAAGAAACAGTTAAAGCAATTCCGCTAAACGAAAGAATAAATTTTAGTGTTAACAGCGAGATTTCATATTTATCACTTTCCAATTTTAAAACTGAAGAGGGTAAAACCTTTTTTGAAGAGGGAACGAATAAAGAAAAAGAACTGCAAAAAGTAATGATCAGGACAGAAATTCTTCGTGATAAATATAAATCTGCAACCTCAAGAGCTGAAAAAGATTCAATAGGGCAGGTAATTCTTTCTTTGGAAGGTGAAGCTTATGATCTGAAAAATTCAACAAAACAATTCTTTATGCAGGCAAAAAATGCTGAAAACAGCTACTGGTCAAACGCTTCGCAGGAAGAAACTGAGAATTTTATCAAAGAATTAAATATCGCTTCCACAAAAATGAGTGAGCAGAAAACAACAGATACAATAGACAATTCGGAAATAATAATACCTCCGATTCTTATTCAGGATGAAGAAATAAAAAATGAAAATTCAAATGCAAGAGGATCGGGTATTACCTACAAAATTCAGTTGGGAGCATACAGCAGGGGGATACCAAACAGTCAGAAAGCAGTTTTCAATAAAATTTCTATTTTAAGAAAAGTTGAAAATTATACCGACGAAAATAGGGTTGTAGTTTATACTACCGGCAATCTCACCAGTTATGATGATGCTGTTGTAATGCAAAAACAGGTTCGGCAGGAAGGAATAAAAGATCCGATAATTGCTGCCTATTTAAACGGAAAAAGAATAACTTTGGAAAAAGCTAAAGAAATCGACAATATCCAATGACATCAAAAGAAACAAAAAGAAGGCCAACAGAAAATTTCGACAATGATATTGTTGAAAATAAATTTCTGATATTACATAATGATGATGTGCACTCATTTGAATATGTGACCCACGCCTTAATTGAAGTTTGCAAACATAGTTTTGAACAGGCAACTCAGTGTACAATGATTACACATTACAAAGGAAAATGCGATGTTAAAAAGGAGGTGTTAAAACCTTGAAACCTTTAAAGGACGCGCTGATTGAAAGAGAATTAAACGCTACAATTGACTAACATGACAATACTCGCCATTGTTTTATTAATATTGCTCGGATTACTTTTACTTTTGATAGAATTTGCAGTAATTCCGGGTATTACTATTGCCGGAATTGGTGGTGCCTTATTGTTGATCGGCAGTGTTTATATTGCATTTACCGGAATTGGTAAAATTGCCGGTTTTATTACCCTGGCAGTTGTTTTGATAGCATCTCCAATTATGATATATTATTTCTTTACATCACGAACAGGGAAAAAAATGATACTGGAATCGGAGATTGATGGGAAAATTGAGAATTTCGATCCTGAAAATCTGAAAGTTGGCGACACAGGAAAAACAATAGGGCGGTTGGCGCCGATGGGAAAAATAAAAGTAAATGGCGAAGTTGTTGAGGCACAATCAACCGGTGCATTTATCGATCATCAAACTGAAATAAGAATTATAAAAATCAAATCAAATCAAATCATTGTTGAACCATTAAAAAAAGAATAATATGAT
This sequence comes from Draconibacterium sp., assembly GCA_016705335.1. Classification (GTDB taxonomy): domain Bacteria; phylum Bacteroidota; class Bacteroidia; order Bacteroidales; family Prolixibacteraceae; genus Draconibacterium. Next base: position 67,235 of record JADIYN010000014.1, read on the forward strand.
TGAACAAATCGGATCATTAGGAGTAGTAATTGCGGCAATAGTATTATTAATTGTAATGCTATATTTTGTCCCAATCGGACTGTGGTTTTCGGCGCTGGTTTCGGGCGTTAAAATATCTCTGTTACAACTGTTTTTAATGCGTTTCAGAAAGGTGCCACCGGGTGTAATTGTCCGGGCATTAATCGAAGGTACGAAAGCAGGCGTTCATTTAAACATGGATGCTTTGGAAGCCCATTATCTTGCAGGCGGACATGTTGCAAGGGTTGTGCATGCACTTGTTTCGGCTGCAAAAGCAAATATTGAACTTACTTTTAATATGGCAACTGCAATCGATCTGGCGGGTCGTGATGTTTTTGAGGCCGTTCAGATGTCGGTTAATCCAAAGGTTATCAATACACCACCGGTTACAGCTGTTTCGAAAGATGGTATTCAGTTAATTGCGAAAGCCCGTGTTACGGTTCGTGCCAACATTAAACAGCTTGTTGGTGGTGCTGGTGAAGAAACTGTTTTGGCGCGTGTTGGCGAGGGAATCGTTTCCTCTATTGGATCATCTCATTCCCACAAATCTGTGTTGGAAAACCCCGATTTTATTTCACGAGTAGTTTTGGAAAAAGGTTTGGATGCGGGTACAGCTTTCGAGATTCTCTCGATTGATATTGCTGATATCGATATTGGTAAAAACATTGGGGCAGCACTTCAAATGGATCAGGCCGAAGCTGATAAAAATATCGCACAGGCTAAAGCCGAAGAACGACGTTCAATGGCTGTTGCCCTTGAGCAGGAAATGATTGCAAAGGCGCAGGAAATGAAAGCAAAAGTTATTGAAGCAGAAGCAAAGATACCGATGGCAATAGCTGAAGCATTCAGAAATGGAAACCTGGGAATTATGGATTATATGAAATACAAAAATATAATGGCGGATACTTCAATGCGGGATTCTATTGCCGGTAGTGAAAAGAAAAGCACTTAATTTTTCTTGCATAATTAAATTTGTAAAGCCTTTCGGTACTAACCGAAGGGCTTTGTTATTTACAGCCTGTATCACATTCGAAGATTTACATTTTAATGGAAAAAAGGAGTTACAAAAATGAATTTGTAACTTTTGAAAAAAATTTGTCGGGGTAGCAGGATTCGGACCTGCGAACCTCCCGACTCCCAATCGGGATACGCTAACCGGACTTTTAAACATAAAAAAGAGCTACAAAATTAAATTTGTAACTCTATTGCTTTCGTCGGGGTAGCAGGATTCGAACCTGCGACCCTCCCGACTCCCAATCGGGATACGCTAACCGGACTTTTAAACACAAAAAGAGCTACAAAATTAAATTTGTAACTCTATTGCTTTCGTCGGGGTAGCAGGATTCGAACCTGCGACCCTCCCGACTCCCAATCGGGATACGCTAACCGGACTTTTTAAACACAAAAAAAGAGCTACAAAATTAAATTTGTAACTCTATTGCTTTCGTCGGGGTAGCAGGATTCGAACCTGCGACCCTCCCGACTCCCAATCGGGATACGCTAACCGGACTTTTAAACACAAAAAAAGAGCTACAAAATTAAATTTGTAACTCTATTGCTTTCGTCGGGGTAGCAGGATTCGAACCTGCGACCCTCCCGATTCCAAATCGGGATGCGCTAACCGGACTTTTAAACACAAAAAAAGAGCTACAAAATTAAATTTGTAACTCTATTGCTTTCGTCGGGGTAGCAGGATTCGAACCTGCGACCCTCCCGATTCCAAATCGGGATGCGCTAGCCGGACTTTTAAACACAAAAAAAGAGCTACAAAATTAAATTTGTAACTCTATTGTTTTCGTCGGGGTAGCAGGATTCGAACCTGCGACCCCCTGGTCCCAAACCAGGTGCGCTAACCGGACTGCGCTATACCCCGAAATTGTTTTAATGCGGTGAGGGCGGGATTCGAACCCGCGGTACAGTTTCCCGTACGGCAGTTTAGCAAACTGCTGGTTTTAGCCACTCACCCACCTCACCATACTAAATGAACGAAGAGGTTGTAACCTCTTTTTTTGTGCGTGCAAATGTATTAATTGTTTTTACATTGGCAAAACATTTTATTTTTAATTTGCCCCTAAAGGAACATTTTTGAGTTTCTGATTCATTTGGGTCAACCTGCATTAATTACTTGTTTTATTCCATCATCTATTGATGTTGGTTTTATTTTAAAAGTAGTCTCAAATTTTGTACTGTCGAAATTATAATCCCGGTCGTATTGGTAAAGCATCTCAACAAACTCTTTCATAATTGGGTTGAAAAGTCCTATCATTTTAACAATAAATTTTGAGGCAATTTGCGTCTTAGGTTGAACTCCAAGTTCATTTGCTATTTTTTCAATCCACTTTTTCATGGTGATTGGTAAAGCTGTAGGAAGATGCCATATTTGTCCGTAAGCACTTTCAGTATTTCCGAGAAGCGCTGTTGCCCTGGCTGCATCGGGTGTAAAGGTGAAATTGTGCAAATAATCAACAGAACAGAACCAGTTGGCTTTTTTACCTTTTTTCAGATTGTTAAAAACCACTTCGTTTAAGACACTGTTTTTTATACCTGGCCCATAAAAATCAGCCGACCTTACAATCATAGCTTTCAAAACGCCTGAGTTTATTTCTTCTAAAACCATTTGCGCAATTTCAGACCTCACTTTACCCTTTTTACTTGAAGGCGAGACTTCGGTTTCTTCGGTCATTGGATTCAATTTGTTTGGATGATACATGTAAATGTTATCGAAAAAAACGAGTTTTGTTTTGTGCTTTTTGCAAGCTTCTATTGTATTTTTCATAACAACATTCCATTGTTGTTGCCATATTTTTACACGGTAAGGCAAACCAACAGTTAAATAGGCAACTTCACACCCTTTCATGGCGTTTTCAACTTCTTCAGGTTTTGTTAAATCACATTTTACCAATACGTCATTGTCATTAACTTTTATGGGATTCCTGCTTGCCAGACAAATTTCATTTGAAAATGTTTTTAATTCCTTTGCCAGGTCCTTTCCAATAGCTCCTCCCGAACCTAAAATTATTTGCATCGAAATATATTTAAGTGATTAATATTGAACATATTTTGCAAACCCCTTTTCAACCAATTCATCGTTTAAAGAAGTTGTTGAATCAGCCAGCCAGATTGTGCCAATATAACGTCCGTATTTTTCCTGAACTTTCTCAGTCTCAAGTTGAATTTCATTGTTATTGGCAGCAATTCGCTGTTCAATAAATAGTTTTGATAACATCCCGCTTTGATATTCTGCAGAATCCTTTTTTACATTGTAAGTCTCAGGAGTATTAATTTTAGCCAAACGAATTCGCTGGAACGTAGTGATTTTAAACCCAAGATCGATTACTACATCAATAGTATCGCCATCAACTATTCTTTCAACATTTGCTTTGTAATGATACATAATTTATTTTTTAATGGTTAAGTCATACAAGTTAATCAAAATAGCAATGAGATTCAATACCATTGGCAAAACTGAATTCTTTTATTACATTTAAAGGTTTTGAATTTCTTTTTCTATTAATATTTACTTCAATACATGTTAAGTTATTTCAAGATTGTATTTGGCAGTTTAAAGCAATCAATGTTATTTATTGCACCTTTATTAAGTTTGTTAATAATTATTTTTGCTGATCTCGACCCGGGCAATAAAAATGTTACTATTACTTTTGCTATTGCTTTTTTAATGGCCGCTTGGTGGATTTCAGAAGCTGTTCCGCTGGCTGTTACTGCATTAATTCCTGTTGTTTTATTTCCTTTACTGGGTGTTGTTGATGGTAAAACTATATCTGCACTTTATTTTAACCATGTAATTTTTCTTTTTATTGGTGGATTTTTAATGTCTTTTGCCATGGAACGCTGGAATTTACATCGCCGAATTGCTTTGCGAATTTTAATTCTTTTTGGAGTAAGCCCGGGCGTATTTTAATGGGTTTTATGCTTGCAACTGCTTTTCTTTCAATGTGGATGTCGAACACTGCAACTGCAATGATGATGGTACCAATAGCTTTTTCAATTATACTGAAACTGGAAGAGAGTCTGGGAAAGGAAAAAGTTGCGAAATATGCTGTTGGATTGTTGCTTGCAGTTGCTTATTCAGCTTCAATTGGAGGAATTGCAACGCTTGTTGGAACTCCCCAAATTTATCGTTTGTTCGAATCTCAAGTATTATTTTTCCTGAAATGGCTGAAATATCATTTGCTGATTGGTTTATTTTTGCGCTGCCAATAACTGTTTTGTTGTTTTTTGCAGCCTGGTTAATTTTATACCTGATGTACAAACCAAAAAAGAACTGGGAAAACATTTCGATACACGATTTCAGAAGTGAATATAAACTTTTGGGTAAGGCAAAACCCGAGGAGAAAGTGGTTTTTATGATGTTTGTGTTGCTTGTTTTCTTTTGGATTTTCAGATCTGAAATAGTTATTCAGTCATTTGTGATTCCCGGCTGGGATAGTTTATTTGAGCACCCGGGTTTTATAAACGATGGAACAGTTGCAATATTTTTTGGAATATTATTGTTTATAATTCCCTCAAAAACGCAAAAAGGAGAAAAGTTGATGAATTGGGGAACTGCAGGTAAAATTCCATGGGGAATAGTTTTACTTTTTGGTGGGGGATTTGCTTTAGCTCAAGGATTTGTTGATTCCGGTTTATCTGTATGGTTTGGCGAACAAATGGCCGGGCTGGCAAATGTTGATCCAATAATATTAACACTGGCAAATGTTTCGCTTATTTCACTTCTCACAGAACTTACTTCAAATGTAGCAACCACTGAAATGATATTGCCTATTCTGGCTGGGTTGTCAGTTACAATAAAATTAAATCCTTTATTACTGATGATTCCTGCTACACTGGCTTCTTCCCTGGCATTTATGCTTCCGGTTGCAACACCTCCAAATGCTATCATTTTTGGTACCAACCGCATTCTGGTTAAAGACATGGTAAAGACTGGATTTCTATTAAATCTTGTTGGAATAATAATAATAACGGTTGTTATGTACTTCTGGGGCACCTTTGTTTTTAACATAGATGTTAATGTCTTTCCTAACTGGGCAGTTACAGGGAAATTGTAATTTCATTTTACATTTTTCAGTATATATTTTTTAAAAAGAATGACAAATACAGTGCGAAGCTTTTCAAATAATTTAATAAGTTTGGGGTTATCTTTTTAATTTTATAAACAAGTGAAAAAATATATATTATGAGTACTAATAGAAGGTCGTTTTTAAAGAATATAGGATTGGGAGCGGGTGTAATTGCAACAACACCATTAATGGGGTCTGCAATTCCGGCTGAAAAGGAAAAATTCAGGGAAATAAGAAAGGCGGCTGAACGCAGCCCAGCGATGAGTTTTAATATGAGCGGTTATGCAGCGCCAAAACTTGAAAAAGTAAGGATAGGTTTTGTTGGAATTGGCGATCGGGGTTCTGATGCAGTTGAACGGATGACTTTTATTGACGGTGTTGAAATTGTTGCTTTATGCGACATTCGGCAGGCAGCAGTTGACGGTGCCCAGGCAATTTTAGCCAAAGCCGGGTTACCAAAAGCAAAAGAATTTGTTGGTAACGATCTTACTTTTAAAGATTTATGCAACAGCGGTTTGTGCGACCTTGTTTATACTGCAACTCCCTGGGAATGGCACGTTCCCGTTGGTTTGGCTGCAATGGAAGCTGGTTGCCATACAGCCATTGAAGTTTCTACAGCTAAAACAATGGACGAGTGCTGGGCAATTGTTGAAACATCCGAACGTACAAAAAGAAACACTGTGTAATCCTTGAAAATTGCTGTTATGATTTCTTTGAACTCTTAACCCTTAACATGGTTCGTCAGGGAGCTTTTGGCAATTTAATTCATGGCGAAGGCGCGTATATACATAACCTCGATTACTGGCATTTTAACAAACCGAAGGATAGTGAAATGACAGATGGTGCTTACACTAAAATGTGGCGTTTGCATGAAAATAAACGAAAAGCAAATGTTTATCCTACACACGGTCTTGGCCCAATTTGTCAGGCCATGAATATTAATCGGGGTGACAAAATGGATTATCTGACAGCAATGATGGGAAATGATTTTACATTGAAACAACGCATCGCCGAAAAGGCAAAAGAAGACCCGTTTTTCGAACAGTTTGTGGGTTGGGAAATGCGTGGAAACATGGATATGCAAATGATACGTACAAACAAAGGAAGAACCATCCTGATTCAACACGATATTTCTTCACCACGTCCATATTCGCGGATTCACCAGCTAAGCGGGACAAAAGCTTTTGCACAGAAATATCCTTTGGAACAAATTGCTTTTGGGCACGAAGTTGTTGATGAAGAAAAAATGAAGGAATTGCAGGAAAAATATCAGCCCGAAATTGTAAAACGAATGGGAGAGATGGCCAAACAAGTTGGCGGACATGGTGGAATGGATTTTATGATGGACTGGCGTTTAATCGACTGTTTGCGAAATGGTTTGCCAATGGACATGGATGTTTATGATGCAGCAGCCTGGAGTTCAATTACTCCGTTGAGTGAATGGTCGATTGCAAATGGTTCGGCACCAATTGAAATTCCTGATTTTACAAGAGGTAAATGGCAAACCAATAAACCGGTAGATATTACTTTAAATGAAGGTGGAACGACTCAGGTAAGGAATTTGAAAAATTCTGATTCGGAAGGGCAAATGAATGTGAAGTAAGTTTTTCATAGAATCGTTGTGAAATTAAAGGTAATGGTGACAAAAATAGTTGGTGGAATTGATAAAATTATTTCTTAAAATACGATTGTAAATCAGAAGGGGAAACAAGCAATGCTGAGGAGCAACTTGTGAGCAATATGATTTACCAAGTGGAATAAGAGCCTCTCGTTTTGGGAGGCTTTCTTATTCTTCTTGCTCATGGCTTAGAAAACCTGGAATTCGAAGAATTCCTAAAATACAGATACCATTTAATAAAGTTCTTCCTGTGCTGTTTTGATAATCCCCTATGAATGCTTAGGTTATCTTTCAGTGGCCAAATGATTCCAGCCGTTTGTGTTACTGGATTATTGATGAAATGAACTTGGCATGCCTCTTATCACGGTAATGCCGCGTCCATTTGTGGTGTCCATACCTTCCGGTTTCTTCATTAAGCTTTCTGATTAATGTGTTTTCATACCTCTTGTGCCAGTCAATTAGGTTTATAATCCAGTTTTGCTTATCGACTTCGGTTTGGATCAGATGAACAGTTGAAATGATCTTTCTTAATTCAATGCCAGCTTCACTTTTTGGTCTTGAAGACAACCATATTCGGCACATTCGCTGGATATGAATCAGACAACGTTGTAATTGAATGTCCTTACAAACCTTATTAATGGCTTTTAATAATGAAGGATGACCATCACATGTTATACTTTCAATTTGAACACCTAAAGCAAGTAGGTTCTCCAGATCTTCTTTCATTTCCACATACTTCTCCCCATTACTAAGCCGGTAGAGCTGGGTAAACTTTATGGTGTTATCACGATAAACAATCAGGCATAAATCCTTGCCAAAGTAGGTCCCATCAATTAACAGATTTACTTTCTCTGATGGAAAAACACTTAGCCTGGGAGGAGAAGATAAATAAATGTGAAAGAAGCGCTTTAAGGTTCGGGTTGAATAACCACTCATTTCTGATATAACTTCCAAGGTCTGTTTTAAAAAAATCCATTGCCGAAACCATACAAGTTAGATTGTTGAACTCCTTTATTGACCCGTGTGAAGAGAATTCCCAAATTTACCTAAATCGCTGCTTCCCATTTTGGATTCCCCAGCCTATAACATCCAAACTTTGGCAGGCCCAACATGAAGTTTTTCTTCATCTTTTTGACAACAAAAAAAGTTAATTGAAACGTATTTCAATTAACTTCCTCCTATTGGTTGAAAACACTGGCATCCCAGAGCTTTTTACCAACTATTTTTGTCTATTATATCAAATTAAAAAAGTGGGGGAAATCATAATCAATTGATTTCCCCCACTTTTTTATGAAAACGGATTATATAGTTTTTTGTTTTTGCATGAAGATCTAATCATTAGCACCGTTAAATGTTGGTGTCGCCCATTGAAAATCACCTGTGCCGTTAGGTTTTCGGGCATACGACTGTTCAAGCACAGTTGCCGGATATTCAACTAAATTAATTACTTCCTGGGTTGGCGACAATAAAACAATGTTTTCGCCATCAGCAGATAATTTATAATTGGTGTGTAATCCTGAAACATGTGTTGAATCTTCATCGGCCCAAACAATCAGATAACCATTTGCAGTAATTTTGGTTCCAGCCGGGAATTTCCATTTTGTTAAATTCTTTTTACTATCGGTGAGGTAATAACCCGAAATATCCTGGTCTTCATCGGCAGGATTGTATATTTCAATCCAATCGTCAAATTCACCATCCTGATCGGAACCATATTGTGTATTTTTTGGAAGCAGTTCATTTATGGTTATTTGCGGGGTTTCTTCCGCAATCGGATCGTCATTGTTGCAATTGGTAAATCCAATAACTATAAACATTAGTAACACAAGCTTAAATTGTTTCATTTCTGTTTTCTTTTAATTGATTTTTGATGGTCAAAACTACAAATAAAAAACGAAAAGCTTAAGATTCTATTGTTTGCAAAGTATGATTTGCCTGAAATCAACAACATTAAAATGCAAATAAGTAAGGTTAATAAACTTTTAATTGAATTTCATTAAGTAAGAATCAAGCATAAAAAAATGTATTATGAGTTTAATTGGTCAATTTCGATTTTATTTAAGGTTAGATTGCTGTAATGCAGTATATTATACCGTTTTGCCAAATATGAATAAAATCACATTCATTCTATTATACTTTTCTACTTTTACACATAAAAAAAACCGATGCTAAACTGGAAAAGAAAACTGTTATCCATTTTAACACCAAGGGAAAACAAGAGTACTTATTCAATATCATATTGGCGTGAAAAGATTTTTTACACCATTCTTTTAAGCTCTGCATTTCTTGGCTTTTTAACTTTAATCCCCAGTGTAATTTCATGTTATAATGATGGGCTGTATGTTCAAATAGTTATTGATCTTTCTGTTTTTTCAGGAATCCTCTTTTTTGCATTATATCCAGGAATTACCTATAAGCTAAAATCAACACTGTTTTTAATAACAATCTATATTCTGGGTGTGTCACTAACCTTTATGGGAGGTTCATACATAATAGGCGGATTTATCTATCTGGTTGCATTTTCAGTTGCTGCTTCAGTATGGAGAGGGACAAAAATTGCCATATTTACAATTGCTGTTAACACGGTTACAGTTATTATAATTGGTTATTTATCTTACAATCAAATTATCTATATCGAAAGTTTTGTTTCGTACAATTTATCAAAATGGATTTCATTGGGATCAAATTTATTTATAGTAAACTGCATTTCTGCTATTTCAGTTAGCTTATTGATAGATGGATTGGAGTACACAATTAATCAAACTTTAAAATTGAAAAACCAACTCAGCGAAGAAAAATTGAAATTACTGGCTGCAAAGCAAAAGGCAGAAGAAGCAGATAAATTAAAAACCATTTTTTTAGGTAATATGTCCCATGAATTGAAAACACCTTTAAATAGTATTATTGGATTTTCAAATTTAATTATAGACTCTAAAATTGAAGATATTAATGAAATAAACCATTTTCAAAAAATTATTTCTGAGAGTGGTGAAATGTTACTCAACCTGATAAACGACATTCTTGATATTACAGTTATAGAATCAGGACATTTAAAAATTACAAAAAGCAATGTTCCGCTAAGGGAAATTATAAATGAAATCGCACATACTTTTGACGAAAAAATTATCAGTACTCAACACAAAAATGTAAGTTTTAAAATCATAGATAATTTAAAACAGGATGATTTTCATTTATACACCGATGCACTTCGCCTGAAACAGGTTATTATTAATCTGGTTAAGAATGCTTTGAAATTTACCAGGGAAGGTGAGATATTCTTTACATATTCTTTAACAGAAGACAAAAAAGATGTACTGTTTCTGGTTCAGGACACTGGAATTGGCATACATCCGGAAAATCAAAAAGAAATTTTTAACCGTTTTTCAAAATTAGCTGATTCGGTAAATAGCAGAATTAATGGTACCGGACTTGGCCTTACCATTTCGAAGGAAATTGTTGCATTACTGGATGGGCAAATCTGGGTTGTATCTGTTTATACCAAAGGGTCCAAATTCTACGTCACTATACCCATAAAAGAAATCGAAGATGAAAAACTCGTTGTCGAACTAAAAAATCAATATTAACCGACCTGAAAGATTGACTTTTATGGTTGTAAAAGTTGATTCATTGTCAATTATTCCAAATAAAAAAATAATTTGTTGTTTGCCTATGTTGGCAACAAAGAAATAAGTAAATGTTTTGTAGATAGATATTCTTGTTAAGTTAATAGAGGAATATATCGCAATGCTGCTAAAATGAAAAACCACCCTTCTATTGAAGGATGGTTTTCTTATTATTGATACAAAATAATTTATACTTTTTATTTACGATCCAAAATCATCAAACAACACGTTTTCATTCGGAACGCCAAGATTATAAAGCATTTTCTGCACAGCATCGTTCATCATTGGCGGACCGCACAAGTAATAATCAATTTCTTCCGGTTCTTCGTGTTTATTCAGGTAGTTATCGTAAATCACCTGATGAATAAAACCAACAGGACCTTCCCATTTATCTTCCGGGAGTGGCTCAGATAATGCAAGGTTGAATTTAAAGTTTGGAAAATTCTTTTCGATCTCACGGAATTGGTCGTAATAAAAAACTTCTTTCCACGAACGAGCTCCATACCAGAAAGTGACATTTTTTTTGGTTTCTTTAACCGTATGAAACAGATGGAAAAGGTGCGAACGCATTGGTGCCATTCCTGCACCACCGCCAATAAACATCATTTCATTGTCATTCTTTCAGGAAGAATTCACCAAATGGACCTGATATCATTACTTTATCACCCGGTTTGCGTGAGAAAATATAGGAAGAACAAATACCTGGATTTACCTTTTTAAAAGCATTATTGGCGCGATCCCAAGGTGGGGTTGCAATACGTATATTAAGCATCACAATATTCCCTTCTGCAGGATGGTTGGCCATTGAATAAGCACGGAAAGTAGGTTCCGGATTTTTCATCTGCAGGTTGAAAATGCCGAATTTTTCCCACTCTTCCCTGTATTTTGGATCCACATCCATATCCTTAAAATCGACATCGATTTTTGGTACATCAATCTGAATGTATCCTCCCGATTTAAAATCAAGTGTTTCGCCTTCAGGCAACCTCACAACAAATTCTTTAATATAGGTTGATACGTTGTTGTTTGAAACCACAGTACATTCCCATTTTTTAACTCCAAGAATTTCCTGGTGAATATCGATTTTCAAGTTTTCTTTAACTTTTACCTGACAAGCCAGGCGCCAGTTGTTATTTTGTTCCTTGCGGGTAAAAAATCCTGTTTCGGTTGGAAGTATTGAACCACCACCATCTTCAATCTGACAACGGCACATTCCGCAGGTTCCACCTCCACCACAAGCTGAGGGCAAAAGTATTTTGTTGTTTCCAAGCGTAGTTAAAAGCGTATTTCCAGGCTCAGTTTCAAGTTCAAGATACCCATCGTTGATGTTAATTTTGACAGTGCCCGAGGGTGTGAGTTTCTTTTTCACATAAAGCAATATCACAACAAGAAGTAAAACTACACCTAAAAATACTACTATACTGGTAATTACAACTGTAGGATTGAAAGTAGATTGTAACAATATCATTGGTAATTGATTTTTGTTTTTATAATTTAATTCCCATAAATCCCATGAAAGCCAGTCCCATTAATCCGGTTACAATAAATGTAATTCCCAATCCGCGCAATGGAGCCGGAACATTTGAATATTCGATTTTTTCGCGTATTGCTGCAATTCCAACAATTGCAAGAAACCAGCCAACACCAGAACCTAATCCGTACACAGATGCTTCGCCAATATTTAAAAAGGCTTTTTGCTGCATGAATAAGGAACCTCCAAGAATAGCACAGTTTACAGCTATTAACGGAAGAAAAATACCCAATTGGTTGTACAAAACCGGCGCAAATTTTTCGACTACCATTTCTACAAGCTGAACCATTGATGCTATTACTGCAATAAAAATGATAAATGACAAAAAGCTTAAATCTACATTTACAAAAGATGGACTTAACCATTTTAAAGCTCCTTCAGTCAAAACATATTTTTCCAACAGGTAATTTACCGGGAGTGTTATGCCAAGTACAAAAATTACTGCAATCCCAAGACCGGCGGCTGTACTAACTTTTTTTGATACTGCCAGGAACGAACACATACCCAGAAAGTATGCGAAAATCATGTTCTCGATAAAAATCGATTTGATAAATATATTAATTAGATGTTCCATAATATTTACTTTTTTGGCTTACTAATTTTCAATTAATTTACGATTGCGGCTTCGTTGTACCCAAATAATGATTCCAATGGTTATCAATGCCATCGGTGGAAGTATCATCATTCCATTGTTTGCATAAAAACCACCATTAACAATGTACCAGCTTTCAGGTATAATCCTAAATCCTAGTACTGAACCAGATCCAAGCAATTCACGGAAGAAAGCTACAATGATTAAAATAGCAGCGTAACCTGCACCGTTTCCAATGCCATCGAGGAATGATTGCCACGGACGGTTACCCAGTGCAAATGCTTCCAACCGACCCATTAAAATACAGTTTGTTATAATCAACCCAACAAATACTGAAAGTTGTTTGCTAACGTCATAAACATATGCTTTCAGCACCTGATCAACCAATATTACAAGTGCGGCAAGTACAACAAGTTGTACAATAATTCGGATGCGGTTTGGAATTGTATTTCGTAAAAGTGATATAATTACGTTTCCAAGTGCGACAACTGCCGTAACTGAGATTGACATTACAATTGCCGGTTTTAACTGTGCTGTTACTGCCAGAGCCGAACAAATTCCTAAAACCTGAACAGTAATAGGGTTGCTGTTATTGAGTGGATCCGAAAGCAGTTTCAGATTTTTCTTTGAAAATAATGGTTCACTCATCGCTTATGATTTTTTCTTTTTTAAAAATTCCTGATAACTTGAGAAATCGTCGAGAAGCATTTTTTCCAATCCTTTACTTGTAATTGTACCTCCCGAAATACCGTCAACTTTGTGTTCTGCCGGGGCTTCCTGTCCAACTTTGGCAACTAAAATTGATGTCAGTTTGCCATTATTGTCGAATAATTTTTTGCCTGCAAATTGCTTTTCAAATACAGGTATGGAAATTTCAGCTCCCAATCCCGGGGTTTCTCCCTGGTGGTCGAAGTTGGCGCCATAAATTGTATTCATATCATCATTTAATGCAACAAAACCCCAGATTGGACCCCAAAGACCGGTTCCCCTCAAAGGGAGAATATATTTTAGTCCGTCATCGGTTTGGCACTCAAAAACCGGAAGTAACATATCCTCATGTGCTTTTGCCCTTTCTTTTTTGAGATCTACATTAAACGCATCTCCTTCAATTTGTTCGCCTTTTGTATTTACAACGTATTCTTTTTTTATTTTTTCGGCATAAATCTCTTCAGCATTTGCAACTGTACTTTCAATATTTACCGAAGCAAGGATACTTTGCTTTTTCTCAATTTCTGTATTCCTGACCTGCCGATCTTTTAACGACATTGAAATAGTGGCCAGTAAAGCAGCAACAAGAATTACCATAATTGCCGCATATAAAACTGTATATGTATTACCGTTTCTGTTCATGATCTGTAATTTTTCTGTTAAGCAGTAATTTTTGCCCTTTTCAAACGACGTTTAATGTGGCCATTTACAACATAGTGGTCAATTAACGGTGCAAAAGTGTTCAATAACAAAATTGCAAGCATCATTCCTTCAGGATATGCAGGGTTTATTACACGGATTAATATCGCCATGAATCCAATTAAAAATCCATAAATCCATTTTCCCGTTTCGGTTTGTGAACCCGAAACAGGGTCAGTAGCCATGAAAACCGCACCAAATGCAAAACCGCCAAGAATTAAGTGATGCCAAAACGGCATACTGAAATAAGTAGCAATTTCAGGAGAAAGTCCGGCACTGCCTGCAAAAGCATTCAGAATTAGTCCCATAATAGCACCGCCGGCAAATGTTGATACCATTATTTTCCAACTTCCAATTCCGGTTATTATTAAAAGAACTGCTCCAAGCAAAATTGCCAGTGTTGATGTTTCACCAATTGAACCCGGTATGAAACCAAAGAAAGCATCTGCCACACTATAATTAAGGTGACCGGCTGCAGCATCGGCTAATGGAGTTGCTCCGGTAAAACCGTCAACTACTTTGTCGGTGTCGCTTAACGAAACCCAAACTTTTATACCTGACATTTGCGCCGGGTAAGCAAAGAATAGAAACGCACGGGCAACTAAAGCAGGGTTCCAAATGTTCATCCCTGTTCCACCAAAAACCTCTTTGCCAATAATTACTGCAAAAGCTGTTGCAATTGCAATCATCCAAAGTGGTGTTTCTATTGGCATTACCAACGGAATAAGCATCCCCGATACTAAAAACCTTCATTTATTTCATGACCCCTAAACTGGGCAAAAACAAATTCGATTCCCAAACCTACAACATATGAAACGATTACAATGGGGAGTACTTTAAGCAAGCCATAAAAAAAGACTTCAAAAAAACCGGTAGTTCCGATTTCGCCTATAGCATTATAATGCTGAAATCCTGTATTGTACATGCCAAATAACAATGCAGGCACAAGTGCGAGCACTACAATCGACATGGTTCGTTTTAAATCGATGTGATCATGAATATGTGTCCCCGATTTTGATGTTTTCTTTGGGACATACAAAAATGTAAAAAACCATCGTGGACTGAATTTAGCCAATGATATTTGGCTCCTTTCTGTACAAGTGGTTCTGTTTTTTCAAAAAAGTTTTTTATGAATTTCATCTTCTAAAGACTGATTTTAATTTCTTTCTTAAAACTAACCTAACTCTTTTATCATAACGTCAATTCCGCTTTTCAATATCTCCTGAACTTTTATTTTTGAAGTGCAGGCATATTCGCAAAGCGCAAAATCTTCACCGATGACTTCATAAATTCCAAGTTGCTCCATTTTATCGATGTCGTTAACTATTATCGCTTTAAGCAAATGAACAGGCAAGATATCCATTGGAACTAATTTTTCATATTGGCCTGATAAAACAAAAGCCCTTTCGCCGCCGTGTAAATTGGCGTTCATTTCATACTCTTTTCTTGGGAATAAACTTGAAAAGAAAGTTTTTGAAGCACTGAATTTATCAACACCTGGTAGACTCCATCCCAATAATTCATATTCGTCACCTTCAGGAATAACTGTTACCATTGAGTCATAATAACTCAGGAAATTTTGGGTTTTAACCTGATTCCAGTCAGTACATTGCCGCTGATGATGCGTTGTTTATAATCAACGTTTTTTAATTTTTTGTCGATAATAGTAGAAACCGGCGCACCCAAAATTGTTTTGTAATATTTTGGATTTTCAACTTCGGAACCGCAAGTACTATTGTTTTGCTAAAATCAACTTTTCCGGTTTCGAATAACCTGCCAATAAAAAATCACATCCTGAGGGTTGATTGTCCAAATCACTTCACCTTTATTAATTGGCGAAGTATTGTGGATTTGAACTCCTACATTTCCGGCGGGGTGTGGCCCTTCGAATGTATTTATTACCACATTTTTAATTCCGGTAAAAGCAGAATTGGCATTTACGCCCAAATTTACCTTTCCTGAAGTTAGTTTTGCAAGCGCATTAATTCCTGTTTGAAAGGTATTTAATTGCCCCTTCAAAATAAAACTATAATCAGGTGCCAAAGGCGCTGTGTCAAAAGTTGATATATAAATTGATTTTGGGGTTTCGGCCGGAGAAGCAATAATTCCATAAGGACGTTTCTTAATAAACGGCCACATTCCGCTTTTCAAAAGTAAACCTTTGATTTCATCTTCCGAAAGGGAATTTGGATCAGCTTTTTTGAACTCAACAGAACCTGATTTTTCATCGGTTTCAATTACTACCTCCAGGATTTTACGCCTTTCTCCACGGTTTACCGAAACTACTTTTCCGCCAACTGGGGCAGTAAAAAATATTTCAGGATGATACTTATCGTAAAATAAAGCGTCGCCGGCTTTTACAACGGCATCGGTTTTTACCATGAGTTTTGGAGTGAGTCCCGGGAAATCGGTGGGTTTCAGTGCAACGGTTACAGGAAACGGTAATGTTTCAAGTTCTTGTTTAGCACCCCCTTTTAGCTTAATATTCAGCCCTTTCCTTAACTTAATAGTTTCTGACATATTTAACTCTGATAGTGTTATTTTTTTCGAGTTTCAAAAGTATATAATTTATTGAGTAGTGGCAATTTTTGATTTGCAATCTTAACTATTTGTAATTATTCTTTATTTTTAGTTGACACTGTTTTATTTTCAACATTATTTATTTCAGTTTGTTGTTTTATTTTCCGTGAAATTTAACAGAACAGATTAATTTGGCATTTTTATCGTTTAAATAATATGGCTTTTCAATAAGTTCAGCAGAGGTTTTTTAAAATTATTCGAAATGAAAAATTATCAATTTGTAGTTATTTTTTTATTTGTTTCGGTTTTGCAGGGGTTTTCGCAGGACAAAAAGTATTATTACGAAAATGCTGTTTATAAAGAATATATCAAATCGGTGCAAATGTATCGGGATGGATTTGAACTATCCTATCCGGTGCTGATGCTCAATGAAAATGCATCACTATTATTTAAATTCGATGATTTGTCGGATGAAGGGAAAAACTACTATTATACAATTATTCATTGCGATGCTAACTGGAATGAAAGTTACATCGGACAAAGTGAATATCTGAATGGTTTCACAGATAATCCAATAGATGATTATAAGTTGTCTTTCAACACCACATTTAATTATACCAATTATCAGGTTCTTTTGCCAAATGATAATGTAAAATTTAATTATTCAGGAAATTATGTAATTGTTGTTTATGAAGACAACGACAAGGAAAAAGTTGTAATTACACAACGTTTTTATGTAGTAGAACAAAAGGTTGATATACAGGGAAATGTGCACCGGGCTTCAAATGATCCGTTTGAAGGTTCAAACCAGGAAGTGGATTTTGTGATAACACACAATGATGTGGTAATTGAAAATCCGTTGAAGGATGTTAAAGTTATTTTAATGCAAAATGGCAGGCACGACAATGCAATTCGTGATTTGAAACCACTTTTTATCCGTGGAAACCGGCTTGAATATGATTATCAAAATGAAAATGTTTTTAAGGCAGGTAATGAATTCAGATATTTCGATAACCGTTCAAATAAATACAACGGCGAATATGTTGAATCAACTGAATTCCAAAGGCCATATTTTCACAAAACCTTAATGAAAGATGAAGTACGCGCTAACAAGGATTTTTTTCAGTATAAAGAAATGAATGGCAGATATACTATTGAAAGCCAGGATCAGGAAGTAAGTGATCCGGATACGGAATGTGATTATACATTCGTACATTTTACCCTTCCGCTGCCTTCCATTTTGTTGGGTGGATCAGTTAATGTTTTTGGCGCACTTACCGGATGGAACGCCAACAAAAGCAACGAAATGACATGGAATTTTAATACGAGTGCCTACGAACTTACACTTCTCCTGAAACAAGGCTATTACAATTATCAATATGTTTATGTTCCGCAAGGTTCGCTTGTTGCCGATGCCGCCAACATTGAAGGCAGTTTTTGGGAAACCGAAAATGATTACCAGTTGTATGTTTATTACAGCGATTTTTCTGCAAGATATGACAGACTTGTGGGATACCGGATTTTTAATTCGAAGGAGAAATAGGAAAATTTACGATGGATTTTTGTGTTAACTAACAATACTTAAATATCCTTTCCCATTTTTAAAAGGCAGCGAAAACCAGAAATTACTTCCTTTTCCGGGTGTCGATTCAAATTCAAGTTCACCGCCAAGTAAAGCAATATAGTGTTGAACGATAGCTAATCCAAGGCCAGAGCCTGAAGTTGACTCATTTATTTGATTCTGAACACGGTAAAAACGATCGAAAATGTGTTTAAATTCTATTTCGGGGATTCCGATTCCCGTGTCGGAAACTCCAAATTTTACCCATTCATTCCGTATCATTTCATAACTGATATTTATTTCACCCTTCAATGTGTATTTTACCGCATTATCAACAAGTAACGACAAAATTTCACTAAGAATATTCGTGTCGGTTTCAAACCCAAATTCTTTGTTTGGCACATCAATTTTCAGGTTTAATTTAATCTTTTTTGAATCGGGTATCAAAATGAGGTATTTGTTGTAGGCATCCCGCATCAGCACATTTATATTACAAAACCTATTTACTACTTCAATGGTTTGTGCTTCAATTTTCGACAAGTGAATTGTGTTGTCGATCATGTTTAACAGTTGTTTTCCATTAATTGCTATGGCATCCGACAATTCCAGTTTTTCTTCAGGTTCCAAATCCGAATCTGCCAGAATTCGCGAGAAATTTGTTATCACATTCATTGGAGTGCGGATTTCATGCGACAGGTTTGCAAGGAATGCTGATTTTAACTTGTCCGATTCCTCTGCACGTATTAAAGCTTTTTCAAGTTTAAACTCAGCTGTTTTCCGTTTTGTAATATCACGGGCAATCGAAATTACCGAATGGGCATTTAGTTTTGTCAACCGCATTTCAAAAAGAAAAGTTCCGTTTGGCGTGTTCATCTGGTATTCGATGGTTTCAATCGAATTGGTTTTAATTGAAGTTTGAATACAACTGAATATTTTTTCGGCCATATTTTCTGGGAAACCAACTTCAAATATTGTACTGCCAATAATATTTGCATCTTCAATTTTAAATAAATCACTTTCTTTTATTACAAAATCTTCATAAGTTCCATCCTTGTCAATTACAAAAAAGATATCTGGAATTGCTTCTAGTAAAACTTTGTATCGGCGTTTGCTTTCTTCCAGTTCAGCAATTTTGTTTTTAATATTCGTTACGTCCTCAAATATAATATAGAATTTTTTATAGTCGGGTTGCAAAACATGAATGTTGTACCAGCGTTCAAGAGCACGAGCATAAAATTCATGTAGTTTTTTTTGTTTCGAATGCAACAAAACGTATTTATTCAAATCGAATTTGGTTTTAAAAATTAAGTTGAAAATGTAATCAGCTTTCTGTTCCTGAACTTCGTAAAGGTTTATTTTAAAATTACTCTCAAAAGCATTGTTTACTTTTTCAACTATTAATTGTTCAATGTTGCCCGCTTCATCTCTGTCGGCTCTGATTTGTGCAATTGAAAACCCTGAGTCCTGTACTACTTTATTTACGCTTTGAATGAATGCATCTATTTGGCTTTGACTTTTTTTGATAATTGATTTGTAATAAACGCGCATTAAATATCCAAATAGAAACACTGGAACAAAAACAAAAACAGGATTGATAACAAATGGACTGAACAGCGAATATGAATCAATCAGAAGATTCAATTTTAACATTTGAAAAATAACTGTTATCAGCCCAATAAAGAAGTAGGTTTTGATTTTAATATTAGTATCAGAAAAATGGAGCAGAAAAATCATCCCTATATGTAACCAGAAGACTGTTAAATATATGGTTTCCGATGTTGGAGAGTTTTGATTAAAATCGGAAAAATAGTAGGCGTAAAGTGCAAACGGCAATAAAAAAATGCTGCTAACAGAACAGTTTATCCTTCCGTTAATTGCACAAATTATGGGTAAGGTTGCTATTGCAATAAACAAAATGTTGCAAATCAGACAGGTACTGTCGTCATCAAAAATTAAATTGTATAATAGAAAAAATAGCGCAAAAACTTCAAAAACCACCCAAACAATGAGCAATTGCCAAAGCTTTTTCTTATCCTGGATTGAGCTTTCAACCCAAAATGTGTTGGATAATATTGTAAATAATTTTGTAATCAATACTTTAAAGTTGTCAACACTGTCAAAAAATGCGTCCGTTCAAATATAATTCAATTCTAAATAACATTAAAGTATGATTCCTAAAAACTGACATTTGTTTTGTTTATCATTCTGCAAATGTGATATGGTTGAAAATTAAGGCTTTACAAATGAAATATTTTTTAAGTCACTGATTTTTGTTATGATTTATCAAATTTTGATTCCATAGTTTTGTATAAAATGAATTTTACACAAAAAAGAAAGTTATGTCAAAGGGAATTTTTAATGTGCCGGTTGCGAAAAACGAATCTATTTTAAGCTATGCACCCGGAAGTTTGGAAAGAACTCTGTTAAAAGAGAAAATTGATGAATTAAGGTCAACTGAAGTTGATTTGCCAATGGTTATTGGAGGATTGGAAGTTTATACTGACCGAAAAGTCAGGATATTTCCACCACACGATATCGCGCACACGTTGGGATATTACAACCAGGGCGATTCGGGCCACATAGAAATGGCAATTGATGCGGCACTCGCAGCCCGCGAAAGTTGGGCAAACCTGTCATGGCAGCACCGCGCATCCATATTTTTAAAAGCTGCTGATTTGTTGGCAGGGCCGTACCGGGCAAAAATTAATGCTGCAACAATGCTGGGTCAATCAAAAAATGCTTTTCAGGCTGAAATTGATGCTGCATGTGAACTGGCCGATTTTTTCAGGTTCGGGGTAAAAGTGATGACCGACATTTATAAAATTCAACCCGAATCAGCCCCGGGAATGTGGAATTACAATGAATTCCGTCCTTTGGAAGGTTTTGTTTTTGCGCTCACTCCTTTCAATTTTACTTCAATTGCCGGAAACCTGCCCGCTGCACCTGCTTTAATGGGGAATGTGGTAGTTTGGAAACCTTCAAAAACCGCCATTTACTCAGCAGCCGTTATAATGGAGATATTTAGGGAAGCTGGTTTACCCGATGGTGTTATTAACCTGGTATTTGCATCAGGACCAGTTGTTGCTGACATGGTTTTAACACATCCACGTTTTACAGGTATTCATTATACTGGTTCAACAGGAGTTTTTAACAGCATCTGGAAAAATATTGGCGACAATATTTCGAAATATAAAACATACCCAAGAATTGTTGGCGAAACTGGTGGAAAGGATTTTATTTTTGCTGACAACACTGCCGACCCGCAGGCACTTGCAATTGCAATGGTACGCGGTGCTTTTGAATATCAGGGACAAAAATGTTCGGCTGCTTCAAGGGTTTATATCCCTGAAAGCATTTGGCCAGATGTGAAAAGACGTTTTGGAAACGAGTTGGCCACTATTAAAATGGGACCTCCTGAAGATTTTACAAACTTTATTAATGCAGTTATTGATGAAGCTTCGTTTGATAAACTTAAAGGTTTTATTGACAGGGCTAAAAACGATAAAGATGCTGAAGTGATTTTTGGTGGAAATTGCGACAAATCGGTTGGTTATTTTATCGAACCAACAGTAATATTGGCGAAAAAACCGGACTACATTACCATGGAAGAAGAACTCTTTGGGCCAGTTTTAACTGTATTTGTATATGAAGATGAAGAAATGGACAAAACACTTGAAGTACTTGATAATACTTCGATTTACGCACTTACCGGCGCAGTAATGTCTCAAAATCGCTACAACATCGAAAAAATTACAAAGCGGCTGGAAAATGCAGCAGGTAACTTTTACATTAATGATAAACCAACAGGTGCTGTTGTTGGTCAACAGCCATTTGGAGGGGCACGGGCATCAGGAACAAATGATAAAGCCGGATCAATTTTTAATATGTTGCGCTGGACTTCAATCCGCACAATCAAGGAAACTTTTGTAACACCTAAAAATTATACCTATCCTAATTTTCAACCCGATAAAGTTTGAAATAAACCGGAGGATGTTTATAAAAGGGTATTGAAACATTTCAATGCCCTTTTTTTATCCTTTCGAAAATCCTACTTTTGTTGAATCAATTTTTTTTGAAATGGGGAAATTAGATTTTAATAGCGGTGTTTTTAGAATACTTGGAAATAAGTGGATTATCGCTTCTATTTTATTTTTAACTTGGATTGTTTTTTTTGATGAAAACAGCATTGTATCGCATCAGAAAAACAAAAGGAGACTTTATGAACTTAAACAACAGGAAGAATATTACAGGGAACGTATTGAGGT
This sequence comes from Draconibacterium sp., assembly GCA_016705335.1. GTDB lineage: Bacteria > Bacteroidota > Bacteroidia > Bacteroidales > Prolixibacteraceae > Draconibacterium. Next base: position 89,448 of record JADIYN010000014.1, read on the forward strand.
GGATAAACAAAAACTTGATGATTTAAAAGCAGGAGAAGAAAAACTCGAAAAATTTGCGCGTGAGCAATATTATATGTCAAAATCAGACGAAGACGTTTTTGTAGTTGTGGATGATGATTAAATCATAAAAAATCTTAATACTTCTTCATTTTTATAGAATTTTTATCCTTCTAAACCCCGGAATTTCGTTTTAAAATTAACCTGACTTCAAACTTAGTTATTATAATTTTTTGAATGCAGAGTGCTGCACGAAACAGAATTTTATTTGAAGGGTTTTTAAAATTTCTTATATTGGTACTTGAAATGAAAGAGAATATCGACATATTTAAAATAAAGTCAAACAATATTCCTCCTCAAAAAGGCAGGATATTAATTGCTGAACCTTTTTTACATGGGGATTATTTTAGCCGTTCGGTTGTGTTTTTAGTGGCATACAGCGAAAAGGGTGCAGTTGGTTTTATATTAAACAAAAAAATTGAATATCAGTTGCATGACGTCTTTCCCGACTTTCCTGAATTCAAAGGCAATATTTTTATAGGAGGACCGGTTTCTGCTGATTCAATATTTTATGTGCATAAATTAGGAGGTAAATTGCCGGGTAGTATAAATGTATTAGGTGATTTGTATTGGGGTGGCGATTTTGAAGTGCTTAAAAATCTTATTACTGTAGGAGCCGTAAACACAGAAGATATACACTTTTTCCTGGGTTATTCAGGTTGGGATGCCGGACAACTTGAAGATGAAATAAAGGAGGATTCATGGTTGGTTACCGATGTTGATGAAAATTTAATTATGCAGGAAGCAAATAATTCATCATGGGCCGATTTTGTAAAAAAAGCCGGGAATCGTTATTCTATTTGGGAAAATTATCCTGAAAATCCGTCTTTTAACTAAATCTTTTTATTTGTCTTATTTCTTTATATAAAAAGATCAGTCTATTTAAAATAAATGAATTATTCAATGTCGGTTCTGCACTTTTATTATAATTCAATTTTCTACAGGCAATTTTCAAACATTAAATACCATTTTTCGAGAACAATGTGAAATAGCTGGGTCTTAATCCTGCCTGAAAGTTTTATTTCGGGGAGGCGTAAAAAAAAAATTATAATTTTGCCCTCACATAATTTGAAAAAGAAATCATCCCGGAGTTACGGGGAATTATAAACTTAAAACTACTTTATGTCACTGAGAAACAATATTCTTGACCTTCGAAAAAGGAAAAAGGAAGTTCAAATGGGTGGTGGTGAAAAAGCCATGGAAATGCAGGCGAAAATGGGGAAACTCACTGCTCGCGAACGTATTCTCGCCCTTCTTGATAAAAACTCATTCCACGAATACGATTTGTTTGTGGAGCACAGTGCAAAAGATTTCGGAATGGAATCAAAGGTACTTCATGGCGATGGTGTTATCATTGGAACCGGGACAATCAAATCGAAACCTGTTTGTATTTTTGCACAGGATTTCACTGTTGCCGGTGGTTCACTGGGATTAATGCATGCCCGTAAAATCACAAAAATAATGGATCATGCCCTGAAAATGAGGGTTCCGCTAATTGGTATTAACGATTCAGGGGGCGCACGTATCCAGGAAGGTGTAAATTCACTGGCAGGTTATGGTGAGATATTTTTCCGTAACACATTGGCTTCAGGTGTTATTCCTCAAATTTCGGTAATTCTGGGACCTTGCGCAGGTGGTGCAGTTTATTCTCCTGCATTAACCGATTTTGTTTTTGTTGTAGAAAATATTTCAAAAATGTTTATTACAGGGCCAAGTGTTATTAAATCGGTACTGGGTGAAGAAATTTCGATGGAAGAACTTGGGGGTGCACGTGTTCATGCTGAAATTACAGGAAATGCGCACTTCTTTGCAAAAACCGAATTGGAATGTTTTGAACAGATAAAAACACTCATCAGCTACATTCCGCGTAGTAACGCGAAAAAAGCTCTGGCATATCCTGCAAAACCACCAGTTAAAGGAAGAAAGATTGAAGACATCGTTCCGCTCGATCCACGTATTCCGTATGATATGCGCGATATAATTAAGACAATTACAGATTAGCGAAGCAACTGTTCCTAAAGTGACAGTTATTTTAAGAAAAGCTTATGGTGGCGGTTATATTGCTATGAACTCCCGCCATTTACGTGCCGACTTTGTGTTTGCCTGGCCAACTGCCGAAATTGCTGTTATGGGACCTGAAGGCGCTGCGAATATCGTTTTCCGCAAAGAAATTGCTGAAGCTGAAAATCCTGATGAAATGCGAAAACAAAAAATACAGGAATACAAGGAAAAATTCGCAAACCCATATGTGGCAGCCGCACAGGGTTATATCGATGAAGTTATCGAACCAAAAGATACACGTGCAAGAATTCTTCATGCTTTACAGGTTTCGGAAAATAAAAGTGTTTTCCTTCCAAATAAAAAACATGGAATTCCACCATTTTAACCAATTAAGTTTCATATATGTCTGAAAAAAGAGAAATGAAAGAATTGATCATTCAGGGAGCTGTTTATCAAACTACATTTACCCGAAAATTTGAACAACGGGTAAATTGGGAAGCTCCTGATGTGAATATGTTGTACTCATTTATACCGGGAACAATCATAGATATTTATGTAAAGCCCAAACAAAAATTGAAAGAAGGGGAGGTGATTTTGTTGCTTGAGGCAATGAAAATGCAAAATCAGGTTCGAATGCCTTTTGATGGGGAGATCGTAAAAATCAATGTTAAAAAGGATGAAGTAATTCCGAACCGGTATTTAATGGTAGAAATAAAACCAAAGAAATAGTAATCATTTTGCTGAATCATAGAAAACCGTGCATTGTTTTGTACGGTTTTTTTATTTTTACTGAATAACTTACTTCAGGTGCAAACAAGAAAAATCATTAAACTGTTAATATTGCAGACAACCTTTTTGTTTTGTAGTATTTATGTTTTTGCCCAAAGCGACAATTTATGCCGAAAATCAACGGAAGGAACTGATTTCTGGTTTGGATTTATGGAAAGCCGGAATTACAACCCAAACCATTTTATTGAAATAACAGTTACTGCCACCGAAACAACAACTTTTCAAATTAAAATAGGTAATTCAGAAACACCATTCAACGGAACTTTCACTGTTCTTGCGGATAGTTCAATTCAGGTTGAAATACCCTGGCAAACGGTTGAAACTATGGGTTCCGAAGAAATTCAGGATAAGGGAATTCATTTAATTGCTCAAAAACCTGTGAATGTTTATGCTTTGAACTGGGATCAGAATTCGGCGGATGTTGCTGTTATTTATCCAGTTGAATCGCTTGGTTATGAATATTTTGCCATGTGTTACAAACCCGATATTGATTTGGCAAACCCATTCACCGGAAATGGCAGGAACAGCGAATTTTTGATTGTTGCATCAATGGATGACACCAAAATAGAAATTACTCCTTCGAAAATCACAGATAAATTACATCCTAAAGATTCAACATTCATTGTTACACTAAATAAAGGGCAAGTTTATCAGGTGCAATCGGAAAACGAAGTGGGATCGAATAATTTCGGTCAGGGAGATTTAACCGGAAGTCATGTTGTGGCCAACAAGCCTGTCGCATTTTATTCGGGAGCATTAAGTACAAGGATTCCTTTTGGGCAGTGTTGCTGGGATCATTTATACGAACAGATTCCGCCGGTGCAAACATGGGGTCGCGAATATTTTACTGTTCCTCTAAAAACACGGCAACAAGACAGGTACCGGATTTTAGCTTCTGAAAATAACACGACTGTTCAAATAACCGGGCTCGAGCCTATTCATTTAAACAGAGGTCAATTTGAAGAATTTGTTTTTTTTCAGAATGAACCAAAGCGGATTTTTTCTGATAAACCTATATTGGTCGCACAATTTAGCCAGTCGCGCGATGTTGATCCACTTTTTACCGGCGGAAACGGCGATCCGTTTATGATTATTTTGAGTTCGACCAACCAAAAGAAAAACGATGTAACGTTTGTTACCTATGATTCCCCCGAAATAAATACCGACACAACCTACACGGGAATTGAAAAATATTACGTCAACATAATTGCTTTAACAACTGAGGTTGAAAATATTAGGTTTAACGATAAATCAATTCAAAATGAATTTGTTCAGTTTCAGGGAACAAACTACTCATATACCCAAAAAGAAGTTGAATTTGGCGTTCATCACATTGAAAATACGAATAAAGATGATGGCTTTCTGGCTTATGTTTACGGTTTTGGCGGAGTTGAATCTTATGGTTACGGCGTGGGTTTCAATCTTGATTTAGTCCTCGATCTGGGCGAAAATATCGAGTTTTTTAAAAACGATACTTTATTACTTTGTGGAGGTGATTCGTTGATTTTGGATGCCGGATCATATTTCGACAATTATTTGTGGAACACAGGCAAAAAAACAAGCAGAATAGTTGTAAGCCAGCCAGGTTTGTACTGGGTAAGAACCTCAACCATCGAGGGTTGTGAGTTGTTTGATTCAGTTTTTGTTTTTCCCAGTAAACCCCAAACTGATATTGGCGACCGCTTTGATGAAGGTTGCTCTCCATATATTGTAAAACTGAATGGAAATGATGGATTTGAAAAATATCTCTGGCAAAATGAGGTTAACGATACTTTATCAACAAATCAAATAATCTCAGCAGATCACACCGGCGAATACAGGTTGACTGTTTTTGATGAATACCGATGTGCAGCTAGGGATACTTTTGGGTTGACTGTTTTTCCTGTCCCCGAAGTTGAAATTCAGGGTGAACATCTTATTTGTGGAATCGATATGGGGTGATTTTGAAATATATTATAGGTTGAAAACCATAGATAATTGCGAAACTACTGGCACGTTTAATGTCAGGTTTCACCCTCAGCCAGTTTCAGAATTTGTTTTCGGGGACGATGCAAAATGCGAAGGCTATAGTAAAGTACTCGTATTTACAGGTTCTTCAACAGACAGCGCTTACTTTGACTGGGATCTTGATGGCTGCCAGTTTGTTGATACATTAGATTCTCAAAAACATATTTATAATATTTCGGTTGGGGCATTTTTGCAAAGTTCACCACAAATTTCTCTGACAATCAACGATAATGGTTGTGTCAGTAATACTTTTTCCGAAATTCTGGGCGCAAAACCAAACTTTTTGATGGATGCCAGCCAAACCAGAGGTTGCGATTCGTTATCTGTAAATTTCACAAGCGAATTGTTAACTCCTGATATTGTTGATTTTGCCTGGACTTTTGACGATACCGAAGTTGTAAATCAACAAAATGTTACAAGGAACTTTCCGGAAACAGGCTTTTACAAGGTCAATCTTACCATTACAAATCCTGTTACACAATGTACTAACGGTTTTACAATCGACAGTATGATTATGGTTTTTCCAACTCCGGTTGCCCAAATTTCGGCAGATCCGAATTTATGCTACCCCGATTCTGCATTGCTGGTTTACACAAATCATATCGATTCATCGTTTTATATCTGGGAATTCAATAATAACATGTACTCCGGATTCGAATACGATTCGATTACAATGATTTTGGATAATCCGTTCGAGAATGTTAAACTCACTGTAAATGAATATGGTTGCAGCAGTTTGCCGGTTGAAATGCAACTAAAAAGAAAGCCAAACTTCGATTTTTACACTGAAAGTGAAGAAGGTTGCCAGCCTTTTACTTTTGAGGTTTTTGCCGAGACCAATGACAACTCAGTTGATTTTACGTGGGTTGCTGATAGTTTACCTTATCCAACCGGCATCTCAAATTTGGTATTTCTACCCGACACAGGCAAATTCGATATATCGTTAATAGCATATTCAAATGAAACTGGCTGCCTGGATACATTGATAAAACCTGATTGGATTTGGGTGCACAGAAATCCGTATGCGAAATTTGAAGTCGATTATAAAGTTGCACTGATTGATAACGCAGAAATTTCTTTTATAAATTATTCCGAAAGGGCTCAGAATTATTTTTGGGATTTTGGCGACAGTTTAACTTCAATTGAATTCGAACCACGGCATACTTACACCGAATTGGGTGATTACTATGTAAGTTTGCTGGTAGAATCAGTTTATGGTTGCACCGATACCATCAGAATGGAGATAAAAATTATCCCGTCATCGGTTTATTCGCCAAATGCATTTCGTCCGGAAAGCAACATTTCGGAAAACCGAACATTTATGCCGGTTGGAGCCGGTGTCGATGATTCGCGTTTTAACCTGAAAATTTTTAATCGGTGGGGCGAACAGGTTTTTGAATCGCATTCAATATTTAATACATGGAACGGAACAGTTAAAAACGGAGAAATCGCACCTGTGGGGAATTACGTTTGGATAGCTAAATATTTTGATATACAAGGTCTTGAACACAATGAAAAAGGACAGGTTTTACTGATTCGATAAAAATTTGAGGTGTTAAATTTTCGGGTTTTAAAAAAATGAAAGATACCATCAGAACATTTATTGCCATAAAAATTAAGGCTGAGAAGAAACTGCTCGATTTGAATGGAGATTTTAAAAAGTCTCTTGCCGGAGAAGAAATCAGATGGGTGGATATTGATAATCTGCACATAACGCTTCGTTTTCTTGGTGAAACCAATCAAATTCAGGCGGTTGAAATAGTTAAAATACTTGAACTGATTTCAAAACAATTCCAACCTTTTCAATTTAAACTGAAAGGTATTTCAGTTTTTAAAAAAAGTAACAGACCGAATGTACTTTTCGCACAAATAGAAAATGATTTGGTATTGAAACAACTGGCATTGGAAATTAATGAAATGATTAAACCCCTTGATTTCACGCCTGTGGAAAACATATATAATCCACATTTAACTTTAGCTCGAATTAAATATATTCAAAACAAAGATGATTTTAATTCACAGGTAAACAGGTTCAGTAATTCTGAAATTCAGACGGTTATAGTTTCTGAAATAATATTTTACCAGAGTATTTTAGGTACAGAAGGACCAACTTACAAAGCAATAAAAATTATAAATCTTAATTAAATGGATACGTTAGCAAAAACGCCACAACCACCATATTACGCGGTAATTTTCACTTCTACAAGAACAAATATCGAAAATGGTTATGCCGAAATGGCAACAGAAATGGAAAAACTTGTGAAAGTTCAACCTGGCTTTTGGGTTTAGAATCGGCAAGGGAAAACATTGGAATTACAATTTCTTACTGGAAGGATTTGGAATCAATTAAAAACTGGAAAGAAAATACTGCCCATGCAATAGCCCGCGAAAATGGCCGGCATATGTGGTATGAAAATTTTAAAGTACGGATTGCAAAAGTCGAGCGCGATTATGGTTTTGAAAAATAAGAATTATTTCCCTTTTGCTTTCATGCTGACCATAATTGTGTAAATCATTATTTTGAAATCGATGTATAACGAAATGTTTTTCAGATACATCATATCATAAGGCAATCTTTCCAGCATTTCATCAACATCCGAAGCATAACCGTAACGAACTTGCCCCCAGGAAGTAATTCCGGGGCGAAGTTTATGAAGGTGTGTATAATGTGGAGCCTTTTTTACAATCTGGTCGATATAATATTGTCTTTCAGGGCGCGGCCCAACCAACGACATATCGCCAATTATCACATTATAAAATTGCGGGATTTCATCGAGGTGCGTTTTTCGCATAAACCTGCCTATTTTTGTTATTCGCTCGTCATTTATTGAAGATAGGGCAGGGGTTCCGTTTTCTGCTCCACTATACATGCTGCGCAGTTTGTAAATATTAAATGGTTTACCAAATCGTCCCACCCGTTCCTGTTTGTATAAAACCGGACCTTTTGATGTTGTTTTTATAATTATGGCGAGAGTTACAAAAACCGGAAATAAGATTATGGATGCAATCAGCGAAAGAAAAACATCCAAAAGCCGTTTTGTGTTTTCCTGCCAGCCGGGCATCAAACCGTTTGATATTTTTATCAGCGGGCTACCATAAATGGTGTTTGTTTTTACCATTCCTGATAGAAAGTCGTATAAATCGGGAATTCCCCAAATGGTTACCTGCCGGTTTTCAATAATGGTAAGTATTTCGCTTAACCGCTTGTGTTCAACAGTTTCTATAGCTATTATAACTTCTTCGATTTTGTTGTTTTTTATCACATCCAGCAGTTCCGAAAATTCTCCGAGTTTTGGAATGTAATTGCTCAATAAAGCATCGTTATTGTTTTCAAGACCAACAAAGCCAACAAATTTATTTCCTGCAGGATATTTTTGGCTGTTCATATCATTAAAAACATTCAAAGCTTTTTCGTTGCTCCCGATAATCAAAGTGTTAAATCCAATTTTCCGTTTATGGATTTTATGGATAGTTTGAGTTGTAATAATTAGCCTGAAAAAGTAAGTTATCAGAAAATGCAGTAAAAACAATGTGAAAAACAGCTGGTAATAATTTTTGTATGAATTGATAAAGTCGTCGAGAATTAATGTGAAAAATATAACCACAACACCGGCAAGTGTGGTAGTAAAAGTTTGGCCTAATTCAATCAAACGCGACCGACGGAAAATGTTTTTATAAAAACCTGTGATGTAATAAATGGTAATCCAGAAAATGGGTATAAAAACAAGCCCAAGAAAAAAACGGGTATTAAATTCAACAGGAATATCGATTCCAAAACGCTGGGGTTCTATTATGGTTTTTCGGTATACAAAAAATACGACCCAACTAACTGCGGCGGCTAAAATATCGAAAAACAAGTATTTAACAACTTGCAAGGGTCTATTCATATTTCATATTAAAGTTAAGTTCAGTTCAATAAAGTATAGTCGTTTACATGAACGGTTTCAGGTAAAAAATATTGCGCCAAAAGTAATTTAGATTGAATATTTATTGAGCAAAAAACTGGGTAATTTTTTTGTTGATTTTTTGTACAAGATTCATCGCGATTAAATAGTCTTCAATGCAACTTTTTTTCTTCGTCTTATTTTGAATTGTTTCGATAAAATAATCGAATTCATTGCTATTTGAATATGCCGATAAGTCAATTGGAATATTATTACAAATAGAAGTGTCACGCGTAAAATTCATGTTTATAAATTGGTTTCGCGAAAAAACCCTGATTTTGAACTCTTCAAGCGATTCAAGTGATCCATAACTTATATTAACAACCGAAGCATCTCCAAATTCGAGCCTCACATTTGTAAAGTCCGATTGGTTTGTGTTTGAATTGAAAGTTACAGCGCCCACTTTTTTGGGGCTGATTCCAGTTAATTCAATCAACATTAAAATTATAGGATACAGAAGGTTTTCGTTGTTGTTAATTTTTGTAAAATCCAATATATCTACATAAACCGGAGATAAAATATTGTTATTCAACCACTGGATTGCCGGTTTGAAAAATAATGGATTGCTAACTTGTACCACCGAACCCGATTCGTTGGTAAGTTTTACAATTTGTGTGCATTCGTCGATTGTGAGATCCAAATAACCCGCCATAAATACATGTTTCGATTTTTTGACGATCTCCGTAAGTACTTTGAATGGCATCAACGGCGAATTATCCATTATTATAAGGTCTGCCCGTTCAATCAATTCAACCCGGTTAAATTCAGGTATCGAAAAATGAAAACTGTTCATTTGGGCAGTGGCGCCAACTGATGTTTTGCCGATTACATTTATATTTTTGTTTTCTCTGAAACTTTTTACAAAAGGTTCAAGAATTTCTGTGTTTCCGATCAATCCAACGTTTAGCATAACATGCTTCTTTTATGGTAATTGCACAAATATAGAAATCGGTATCGTTCCTATTGTTTATCCGGCTTATATTTTATCAACGTTTATTGTTAATATTGAATCAGGAATTGAACTGAAAAAATGTTTTTTGGGTTAATTTTGCACAATATTATTGAAGAATGGGTATGATTGAAAATCCCCGCCACCAGGGGATGCGCAAAAGACTGGTGGAAGGTTTAAAAATAAAAGGAATCCGAAACGAAAAGGTGCTCGATGCCATTGGGAAAGTTCCGCGGCATTTATTTATGGAGAGCACATTTATTCAGTTTGCCTATAAAGATCAGGCGTTTCCCATTGGAGCCGGACAAACTATTTCTCAGCCTTTTACTGTGGCCATGCAAACTCAGTTGTTGCAAATCGAAAAGGGAGAAAAGGTTTTGGAAGTTGGAACCGGCTCAGGTTATCAGGCTGCAGTTTTACTTGAAATGGGTGCAAAAGTCTTTACTATCGAACGGCAAAAAGAACTTTATACAAAAGTTCATAAATTTCTTCCTGAAATCGGTTATAATCCTGCCTGTTTTTTTGGCGATGGATACAAAGGCCTTCCCAATTTTGCCCCTTTCGATAAAATAATTGTAACAGCTGGAGCCACTTATATTCCTGAAGATTTGAAGAAACAACTTGCCGTTAATGGCAGAATGGTAATTCCGGTGGGCAACGAACAACGACAGGAAATGAATGTTATTACACGAGTCTCCGAAGATGAATTCAAAAGCGAAAAACATGGCGATTTTGTATTTGTTCCGTTATTAAAGGGACAGTAAATTTCTGATTATGATTAAAGTAGAAAAGTTTGTGGTTAATCCACTAGGCGAAAATAGTTATATTATCTCCGACGAAACTGGCGAATGTATTTTTGTCGATCCCGGTTTTTTTTATGAAGAAGAGCACGAGGAAGTAAGGGAATACTTGAAGATCAATAATCTTACTCCGCTAAAAATTACAAATACACATTGTCATTTCGATCATATTATGGGAGTTGAATTTGTTCGGAATGAGTTTAATATACCATTTTTTGCTCATCCCGATGATGCTTTTTGGATTGAAAAAGCTATTGATCAGGGTAAAATGTTTGGTTTCGAAATGGAACATGTTGCGCCTGCAGATGCATTCTTGGCGGAAAATGATTTTGTTGAATTTGGGAATACTAAACTGAAAATTATTCACGTTCCGGGTCATTCTCCGGGTCATGTGGTTTTTTACAGCGAATCCTATAAAAAACTGATTGCAGGTGATGTCCTTTTTTATGGAAGTATTGGTCGTACTGATTTACCCGGTGGAGATTACGAAACTTTGATTTCAAACATTAAAAACAAACTGTTTGACTTACCTGATGACACAGTTGTTTATAGTGGCCATGGTCCTGAAACAACAATTGGGTTTGAAAAAAGGACAAATCCGTTTTTGACTTAATTAACGTTTCCAATTACAATAACTTTTATAGTGTGGTTTAAAATCATTTTTTCAAACCACTCGGTTTTTTAATATTGCAAATAATTTCAAAAACAAAATATAACTATGTCTCACGATAAATTTGTTAATCGTCATTTAGGTCCACGGGCCAATGAAATACAGGAAATGCTTGAGTTTACTGGTGCTTCATCAATGGAGGAATTAATTTCACAAACAGTTCCGGCAAATATCAGGTTAAAAGAACCCCTGAAAATGAAAGAAGGTTTAACTGAACGTCAGTATTTCAGGGAAATATTAAAGCTGGCCTCTAAAAACAAGGTTTTCAATACTTATATCGGAATGGGTTATTATGACACAGTAACACCTGCAGTAATTTTACGCAACGTTCTTGAAAATCCTGCCTGGTACACATCTTACACTCCTTATCAGGCCGAAATTTCGCAGGGCAGACTCGAAGCACTTTTAAATTACCAAACAATGGTTTGCGAACTCACGGGGATGGAAATTGCGAACGCCTCATTGCTTGATGAAGCTACCGCTGCGGGCGAAGCTATGATAATGATGATGAACCTGCGTTCGCGCCAAATGGTGAAAGACAATGTAAACACAGTTTTGGTTGATGAAAAAATGTGGCCGCAAACCCACGATGTTTTAATAACACGCGCGCAGCCACTTGGTATTGAACTAAAAATTCAGCCAAAAGATAACTTTGAATTTACTGATGATGTTTTTGGTGTTCTTGTGCAATATCCAAATTCTGACGGCGAAATCATTGATTACGCTGAATTGGTAAAAACTGCTCACGAAAAAGAGATAAAAGTTGCAGTTGCCGCAGATCTATTGTCTTTGGCAATTTTAACACCTCCAGGCGAGTGGGGTGCTGATATTGTTTTCGGTAGCAGCCAGCGTTTTGGTGTGCCTATGGGTTATGGCGGTCCGCATGCAGCTTTTTTTACAGCCCGCGACGAATATAAACGTTCAATGCCCGGCAGGATTATCGGGATTACAAAAGATATCCATGGAAACCGTGCTTTGCGCATGGCACTGCAAACCCGCGAACAACATATTAAACGCGAAAAAGCAACTTCCAATATTTGCACTGCCCAGGCGCTTTTGGCAAATATGGCTGGTTTTTTTGGCGTTTACCATGGTCCTGAAGGAATTGGAATGATTGCCGAAAGAATACATAGCATTGCTGCTTTTCTTTCTGTCGAAATTGAGAAACTGGGTTATAAGCAATTGAATACGAACTATTTCGATACTATTAGGTTTGCTTTGCCAAAACACGTAAAACACGAGGATATTGAATGGCTTTCGCTTGAACTTGAAATGAATTTCAGGTATTTCGAAAATGGGGAGGTGGGCATCAGCATTGATGAAACCACCAACCGCGAAGACATGGGTTGGATACTTGAGGTTTTTGCAAAAGCTGCAAATAAACGCTGGCAGGTTATTCATGAATATCCCGAAAACGCTACAATTGACAAAAAATTTGCACGTATTTCGGAATTTATGACCCAGGAGGTTTTTAACAAATACCGCTCTGAAACTGAAATGGTGCGATACCTGAAAAGATTGGAACAAAAAGATATTTCACTCACACATTCAATGATTTCATTAGGCTCATGTACAATGAAATTAAATGCTGCCACTGAAATGCTTCCTTTGAGTTGGATTGAATTTAACGGAATCCACCCGTTTGTGCCTAAAAACCAGGCACGTGGCTATCACGAAATGATGGAGGAATTGCGTCGCGATTTAGCCGAAATAACAGGAATGGCAGACGTTAGTTTAATGCCTAATTCGGGTGCTGCCGGCGAATATGCAGGGTTAATGGTTATCCGCAAATATCATTTGAGCCGGGGCGATAACCAGCGCGATGTAGTTTTGATTCCTTCTTCAGCTCATGGAACAAACCCGGCAAGTGCAATCAGTGCAGGCATGAAGGTGGTTGTGGTTAGTTGCGATGAAAACGGGAACATCAGTGTAGATGATTTACGCAAAAAGGCTGAGCAATACAAAGACAACCTGTCTTCGTTTATGGTTACTTATCCGTCAACACATGGTGTATTTGAGTCGGCAATTGTTGAAATGTGCGACATAATTCATCAATACGGAGGCCAGGTTTATATGGATGGTGCCAATATGAACGCACAGGTAGGGTTGACAAATCCAGGGATTATCGGTGCCGATGTTTGTCACCTGAACCTGCATAAAACTTTTGCTATTCCGCATGGTGGCGGTGGTCCGGGTGTTGGACCGATTTGTGTCGCAAGCCATTTGATCGGGTTTTTGCCTTCGCACTCAATAATGAACAACGGACACGTTGGCATAAACGCTGTTTCAGCTGCTCCCTGGGGAAGTGCTTCGGTGTTGCCAATCACTTACGGATATATAAAAATGATGGGCGCCAGTGGATTAACGGATGCTACAAAAGTTGCAATTCTGAATGCAAATTACATTGCAAAAGCGTTGGAAAATAACTACGGAATTCTTTACAAAGGAGAAAATGGACGTGTTGCCCATGAATTGATTTTAGAATGCCGCCATTTGAAATCCACTTCCGGAATTACAGAGGAAGATATCGCCAAACGTTTGATGGATTACGGTTTTCATGCGCCAACAGTATCGTTTCCGGTTCACGGTACTCTAATGATTGAACCCACCGAAAGTGAATCGAAACAGGAAATTGACCGTTTTATCGATGCACTTAATAACATTTACAAGGAAATTAAAGAGATTGAAAACGGCGTTGCCGACAAAACGGATAATGTGCTGAAAAATGCGCCGCACACCGCCCAAAAAGTTATTGCCGATAATTGGGATTACAGCTATTCAAGAGAAAAAGCTGCCTATCCGTTAAGTTGGATCCGCGATAATAAATATTGGGTTTCTGTGGGTCGTGTTGACAATGCCTGGGGCGACAGAAATTTAATTTGTACCTGTGGTTCTCCTGAAGAATATGAATCGTTTTCAAATTGATAATATTATAAAATGATTGTTTTTCCGAATGCTAAAATAAATATCGGATTGAATGTGGTTTCCAAGCGGGAAGATGGATTCCATAATATAGAAACCATATTCTATCCGATAAAACTTTCTGATGCACTTGAATTTGCTGAGGCTGATGAAACATGTCTGACCAATTCAGGAATTCAGATTGACAGTGATCATAAAGACAATCTGATCATAAAAGCCTATGGAATTTTAAAGGCCAATTTTAACCTGCCAAAACTGAAATTTCATTTGCACAAAATCATACCTTTTGGTGCAGGACTTGGTGGCGGTTCATCAGATGCAGCTTTTACACTGAAAATGCTGAATGATTATTTTAATCTTGGGCTGTCATTTGAAGAATTGGAAGACTATGCAGGACAAATAGGCGCCGACTGTCCGTTTTTTATTCAGAATAAACCGACTTTTGCAACAGGAATTGGCAATATATTTCATAACCTCGAACTTGATCTTGATGATTATGAGATTATAATATTAAAACCCAGTATTACTGTAAGCACCCCTGAAGCATACAAAAATGTGATTCCCCGAAATCCAAAATACCGACTAACTGAAATAGTTAAAACACCCATTGACGACTGGAAAAACCTGATTGTAAACGATTTTGAAAAAAGTGTTTACGCAAAATACCCTCAAATTGCCGAATTAAAACAATTGCTTTATAGTTTGGGTGCAAATTATGCTTCCATGTCGGGCAGCGGTTCAGCAGTCTTCGGAATTTTTCGCCATTTGCCGACAGAATTGGAAAATAAGATACCAGAAGGTATTTTACTTTACCGTTAGAATCTCGCCGTTTACCGATGTTTAGGTTTCATTAACAAGATTTCACTGCTTTTTAAGATTTTTCCGTGTAACCTTTGTACAAGTTTAGAGTCTATTAAGACGAAAACAAACAAAGAAACAGAAACGATTTAAGAAACAGAAAATATGAAAACTACAATGAAACAATTAGCAGCAGGAACATTTATCGCACTTTTATTATTAGTCGGAAATGTTAAAGCTGAAGGAACAGAAGTAAAAGCCTCAGGCCATGAGAGCATTGAAACATCGCTACAATTGGAAAACTGGATGACAAATGAAGCGATTTGGAACACAAACACTGCCAACGCTGCAGTTTTTGTTCAGGAAACTGAAACAACACTTGAACTTGAAAATTGGATGACAAATTCTGAAACTTGGAATTCAGCATACAATTTTGTGGAGGAATCAGAAACAGGAATGTCTCTTGAAAGCTGGATGATGAATGAGAAAATATGGGATTTGAATTCAATGGACAGTGATTCGGAATTGTTAGTCGAAAACTGGATGACTGACAACAACATTTGGAAATAGTTTGGAGATTAGTTTATACGCGATTAGTTTAGTTAGATTTTTAAGGGGTTGTCCGTCAGTTGACGGACAGCCTCTTTTTTTATTCATTGTTTTAGTTAAGCTGATTTTAATAAATTATATTTGGTTTCTAACTTTCGGGAAAATCACGTGGGAAAACAAATTCATTATATTATATCTCTTTTCTTTGTAATGTGCTATGGCTCTGCTTTTTCTCAGGATGTTTCATTTTCGCAGTTTTTCGCCAACCCCTTATACCTAAATCCTGCTTTTTCGGGTTCGGTTGGTATCCCAAGGATTGCATTGCAATACCGTAACCAGTGGCACGGGTTTAACAATGCTTTTACAACCTACAGCGCAGCTTTTGATATACCGGTTGAAAAGTTGCAGGGAGGAATTGGTGCTTATGTTTTAAACGATGCACAAGCTGACGGGATTTTAAATACTTTACAGGTAAATTTTTCATATTCTGTATTTATTCGTCTCAGCGAAAACTATCGGTTACATGGCGGATTTCAGGTTGGTTTTAACCAAAATTCATTAAATACAGGCAAGTTGGTTTTTGCTGACAATCTTGATCCAAACTACGGAAATCATGGTACTTCAGGCGAATTGGCAACAATTACAGATCCAAATTATGGTTTTGTTGATTTTTCGACAGGAGTTTTAATGTACAGTAAACATTTGTTTTATGGGATTGCAGTTCATCATTTAACCGAGCCTAATCAGTCGTTTTATATTGGCAGTGAAGATGTTGCCAAACTCGACAGAAAATACACAGCACATTTTGGTGCACGTTTACCGGTTTATTTGTTCGGTCACAACCGCAAAAAGT
Source organism: Draconibacterium sp. (assembly GCA_016705335.1). Lineage (GTDB taxonomy): Bacteria > Bacteroidota > Bacteroidia > Bacteroidales > Prolixibacteraceae > Draconibacterium. The sequence continues at coordinate 105,787 of JADIYN010000014.1, forward strand.
TTGATATTTCTCCACAGGTAATTGCACAATTGCAGGGCCAGTTTCAACAGTTTAATTACGGTGTTTTTGCAACAAAACGTGGATTAACTGCGGGAGCCTGGTTTCGTCAGAATTTTGGTTTGAGGTATGACGCAGTAATTTTTGTAGTTGGTTTTATGAAAAAAGCTGGCAGTTTAATTACAGTTACGATTTTACTGTTTCCGGATTGCGTGCTGATTCGGGAGGAACCAGTGAAGTTTCATTGACGTTCCTGCTTAATAAAGCTGATAAAAATAAAATATTTCCATTTTTTAATCGATATGAAGAGGAGTTTGGAATAAGGTGATTTTAATAATACCCCGATTCAATTTTCCGCACAATTTCTTCAAGAAATTTATCTTCATTATCCGGATTGTATTCATCTTTTAAATTGTTCTTAAACAACCGGGCAATTCCTTGCCAAAATACCGCACTTACATCGCCCCTGAAATCTTTTATTAATGTGTACGCAGTGCGGTCGGTCTCCCGGTTTATAAGTTTTAAAAGTATTTTCCCATCAGATATCGACCATTTTTTTAATTCGTCCTTGTGTTGGTCAAGTAGTTCCTGTTCAAGGTTTTTCATCAGTTTTCTGCGGTCGCGCTGACTGGTTAACGCATAATACTGAGGTTCGTATTTCTTTAAAAGAATGCGAGCCTCAACCGCCAGCGGATACACTTTTTTAACTTTTGCAACATATCGTGAGTAATACCGCTGTTCTCTTTTATTCGAGAATTTTCGTTCTGGGAAAACCCATATTTCCTTAACTCTAACAGTAATAATGGTATCATTTCCCTGAATTATACCCATTACAAGTTTCGATGAATCAGGCTGTTGCGCACTCAGTAACTGCGCACCCAAAATTATAAGCAATATGAACAATCCCTTTTTCAAATCCATTCAATTTACGGTATAAAAGTAGAACGTTTAATTCATTCCGCAATTATCACTTCTGCAAAGTTTATATCTTTGAAGTTGACTTTTTTACAGAAAAAAATAAATCAAAATGAAAGACCCCAGCATCAATTCTGAATTTGGAAAATTGGAAGGAGTAATTATTCATCAACCCGGTTCTGAAGTTGAAAATATGACCCCGGAAAACGCTGAACGAGCGCTTTACAGCGATATTTTAAACCTTTCAATCGCATCAAAAGAATTTGCTTTATTGGAAGGAGTTCTTAAAAAGGTTACTTCGGTGTTTTATGTAAAAAATCTGCTCTCCGAAATATTGAAGGATGAAAATGTTAAAGTGAAACTGCTGAAAGAAATTTGCAGCAGGGAGGGAAATGTTGCCAATCCAAATTTACTTGCTGAAAACACCGCGGAAATCCTGGCAAATCTGTTAATAGAAGGGGTTGTGCTGGAGAAAAATAACCTCACAAATTATTTGAGTAACGAACGCTTTTTGCTTCGTCCGTTACATAATTTGTTTTTCACGCGTGACTCGGCAATGGGAATGAACGACCACATGATAATCGGGAAAATGGCAAATCCTGTACGTGAAAGAGAATCCCTGATTATGGATGCCATTTTCAACAATCATACATTATTTGAAACAAAAATTCTAAATCCTGCAAAGCCGGATAATGGAATTGTAATAAACTCAAAATCCACTTTGGAAGGTGGTGATTTTCAGGTAGCACGTGAAAATGTTTTTGTAATTGGAACAGGAGTTAGAACAAGCACGCAGGGAATAGATTTCATAATAGAAAATATTAAGCAGTTAAAGTCTGGTAAACAGCATATTATTGTTCAGGAATTGCCGTCAACACCCGAATCTTTTATACATCTCGATATGGTTTTTACCTTTTTAAATACCGATTCGTGTATGATTTACGAGCCGATAATTACAAAAATGAACCGACTGCGGACTATTCACATCCAGATTGAAAACCGGAAAGTGACTAAAATTGAAGAGAACCCAAATATTTTGGTGGCTTTGCAAAAAATTAGCATCGATTTAAAACCTGTTTTTTGCGGAGGTTCAACCGATTCATGGGTGCAGGAACGCGAACAATACCATAGCGGAGCCAACTTTTTTGCGTTTGCACCCGGGAAAATTATTGGTTATGAGCGCAACAGCCATACTATCGATGAACTGAACAACAATGGTTTTGAAGTTTTAAAAGCCGCAGATGTAATTGATGGCAAAATTTCGGTTGACGATTATAAAAAGTGCGTGGTTTTAATTGCCGGCTCTGAACTGGCGCGGGGCGGTGGTGGTGCAAGGTGCATGACAATGCCTGTAAAAAGAGGGGAAGTTGAATGGTAGAAAGTTCCTCCTTTCCACCCCGAGTGGAGGGATGAAAAACTGAACAAAAAAATAACAATCTGATTTACTTATATCGAATTCAATACAATTAATAATTATTTGCTGCTGATTAAAGTATTGGAAAAGTTAAGTTCGAAATGGTAAAATGAATTTATAAAATATGCGAAAACTTAGAAACAGCGAATTAAACCGTTTGTCAGTTGATGAATACATATCGGTTTCGAAAACCCCACTGGTAGTTGTACTCGACAATATCAGAAGTTGCAATAATATCGGTTCGGTGTTTCGGACTTCGGATGCGCTGCTGGTTGAAAAGGTGTATTTGTGTGGGATTACTGCTACACCTCCCAATGCCGAAATCCACAAAACAGCGCTCGATGCCGAAAAATCGGTTGCGTGGGAGTATTTCGAAAAAACTGAAGATGCAGTTACTCAACTTCAAAACGAAGGATTTAAAGTTTATGCAATCGAACAGGTGGAAAACAGCATTTTATTGCCGGATTTTTTTCCTGATAAAGACGAAAAAGTTGCGGTTGTTTTTGGCAACGAAGTAAAGGGTGTGCAGCAGAAAGTTGTAAATATTTGCAACGGAAGTATTGAAATTCCACAGTTTGGAACCAAGCATTCATTTAACGTTTCGGTGAGTGCCGGAATTATTTTGTGGGATATTTTCGGAAAAATGCAGGCTACAAAATTCCAAATTATAGGCCTTTTTCAAAAGTTGAAAGTAAATTAACTATTTTAGTTTCCGAATTAAACTAAATAACTTATGAACACCCCGAAAATTATACCGGAAGAATTTCTTCAATACATTTGGGAAAACAGGCTTTTTATAGCCGAAAACTTAAAAACAGAACAAGGGGAATCGCTTGAAATAATTAATACCGGCAAAAGAAATACAGATTCCGGCCCCGATTTTTTCAATGCCAAAATAAGAATCGGAAACACAATTTGGGTTGGGAATATTGAAATTCACAAAAAAGCAAGCGACTGGAATATACACAATCATCAATCCGATAAAGCTTTTGATAACGTGATTTTGCATATTGTTGAAACGCCCGACCAGTTGATTAGACGCAATAACGGCGAAGAAATTCCGGTTTTCGTATTAAAATATCCTGAAATTCTAAAAATAAATTACCAAAACCTGCTTGACGCAAAAACCTGGATTGCATGTGAAAATCAGTTTCATAAAATTGACCCTATTATTTTGCAGCTCGGATTTAACCGGCTTATGATTGAACGGCTTGAAAACAAAACCGACGACATTTTAATCCGCCTTCAACAAAATAAAAACGACTGGAATACAACTTTTTATCAAATACTCGCCAGAATGTTTGGGTTTAAAGTAAATTCCGTTCCGTTTGAGATGCTCGCCAAGTCATTACCACTCGAAGTTCTGGCAAAACACAAAAGTTCTCTTTTTCAAACAGAAGCGCTGCTTTTTGGCAATTCGGGTTTGTTGAACGACCAGCTTTTGGGCGACGATTATTATCTCAACCTGAGAAACGAATATTCTTTTCTGTATAAAAAATACAAGCTCAAAGGAATTGAAAGCCATTTATGGAAATTTATGCGTTTGCGTCCCGGCAATTTTCCAACTATCCGAATTTCGCAGTTTGCAGCATTAATTCATCGCTCGCATGGTTTGTTTTCGAAGATTTTAGAGATTGAAAATCTGGAAGAACTAAAAAACTTTTCAAAGTTGAAGCATCTGAATATTGGAAATTCATTACAGTTTTAATAAGAAATCGCCAAGAATTTCAACAAAAGAACTTGGCGAAACTTCGGTTGAAATGCTGATAATAAATGTGGTAATCCCATTTCTTTTGTGTATGGAGAAAAGCAAAACAAAGAATACCTGAAAACAGGGCGCTTGAATTTTTGGAACAGTTACCTTCCGAGGTTAATTCAATTATTGAGAAGTGGGAAAAGTTAGGTGTAGTTTCTCGTTCAGCATTCGAAAGTCAGGCGCTCCTTCAGCTTAAAAATAAATACTGCGATCAGAAAAAATGTTTAAATTGCCAAATCGGCGTTAAATTGGTGAAAAGTACTTACGTTAAATGAACCAGCAGAATTACAATAAATTTCAGGAGGTTTCGGGCAACACAATTAAAATTGGGATAGGCGTGCTTGTTTCACTTGTTGCGATTGGAACGGTTGGCTACCATTTAATTGAAGGATGGGAGATTATTGATTGTTTGTATATGACAATTATTACCATTGCGACAGTTGGGTTTAAGGAGGTAGGCCCTCTTTCAACCGGTGGTAAAATATTTACTATGGGACTGATTGTTACAAGTTTAAGCAGTTTGGCTTATGTTGGTACAAGTATAGCACGTTTTGTTTTTGATGGCGATTTGGCAAATTATATAAAAACATACAGGGTGGACAAAAAAATTGCAAAACTAAAGAACCACGTAATCATCGTTGGTTTTGGCCGTAATGGCGAGCAGGCAGCCGTTGAACTGGCCGAACATGGTGTTGAGTTTGTTATTATTGACCGGCGCGATAATGTTATTTCACGTATTAGGGAAAATCGCGAACTACTTTATATCAAAGGCGATGCAACACATGAAGAAGTACTTGAACAAGCCGGGATTTATGATGCCCGTGCGTTAATTGCCACAACTCCGAATGATGCTGACAATGTTTTTGTGGTACTTACCGCACGTAGTATGAACCCGGGATTAACAGTAATAAGCCGCGCTTCGGAAATAGGGTCGCAAATGAAACTAAAACGCGCAGGCGCAACAAACGTAATTATGCCCGAACGTATTGGTGGTCAACGTATGGCCAAATTGGTGCATCAGCCCGATGTGGTTGAGTTTCTTGAATATATACTTTTGCAAAAAACACTTGATGTAAATCTTGAAGAAGTTTCATGCCGAAATCTGGCGCAACAATTTGTCGGTAAATCAATACTTGATTTAAAAGTTCGTGAATTATCGGGGGCAAACATAATTGGTATTAAAACCGGAGGTTCAAGGTATATTTTTAACCCCGATCCCAAAATGATCGTTTCACGCAACGACCAGCTTTTTGTTTTAGGAAGCCCGGGTCAGATTAAGAAAATGAAAGAGATTTTGGAGTTATAGTACCTGGCAGATTTTGTTATTTCAGTTAACAAAATAATCGGCATACAGAAACTGGCTGTAACATAAGCAAAATTGAAAATCCCTCACAAAACAAAAACTTTAATATTTTGTTTCTTTAGTTTACAAATAACATTTCAAATGGCTTTTAACGAAAGGTTGGCAAACCGAATAAGGGAACGCCTCTCAAACCTCCCGGACATTGAAGAAAAAACAATGATGGGAGGTTTGGTTTTTATGGTAAACGATAAAATGTGTATTGGAATTATCAAGGATGAAATGATGTGTCGTATCGACAGAATTTTTCACGAAGCTGCAATTGAAATGAGAGGTTGCCGGACAATGGATTTTACAAAACGACCAATGCTAGGTTATGTTTTGATTGATGAAACAGGTATGAAAACAAATGCCGAATTTGATTACTGGATTAACCTGTGCCTCGATTTCAACAAATACGCCAAAGCCTCGAAAAGAAAAGAAATACCTGATTTATAATCATTTAATAAACTTAAATTATGGAACTTGAAATTAACATGTATGCAATTCTTGTTGCAGTTGTCGCAAATTTTGTACTTGGATTTATTTGGTACACACCACTTTTTGGTAAAGTCTGGGGAAAAGAAATGGGTTATGATCCCAACGAAAAACCCGATAAATCGGTTATGTTTAAAGGGTTGGCTTTTATGGTGATTGGCAATTTTCTTTTTGCGTATGTTTTGTCGCATAATATTGCAGCCTGGAAATTTGTACCGGGAATGGATCAAATGAGCCCGTTTGCCAGCGCTTTAAATTCTGCAATTTTTACATGGCTGGGTTTTTATCTGCCGGGTCAGTTAGGTGCAACGGTTTGGGAGAAAAATTCATGGAAGCTGTTTGCAATTAATACAGGTTATCATTTAACTTCTTTATTGGTTGTTGCTTTTATTATCACCTATTGGATTTGGTAGATATAAAAACCTGTTTGTCGGCAGTTAATTCTTTAGATTAATTTTTGTTTGAATAAGGAATTGTAACTCATCGAAACTTAAAAATCTCAAAATTAAATATTTGGAAATCTGAAATGAGAATGTAATTATGAATCCAATCGCAAGAAATATTTTGGCAGTTATTTCCGGTTTAGTGCTTGGAAGCGCTGTAAACATGGGAATTATTATGATTAGTGGTTCGATCATCCTGCCACCTGAAGGAGTTGATAATACAACAATGGAAGGTTTGAAAGCCGGGATGCATTTGTTCCTGCCAAAGCATTTTTTATTTCCGTTTCTGGCTCATGCAATCGGTACATTTGCAGGCGCTTTACTAGCTGCAATTATTTCAGTTAACCGCAAAATGCAGTTGGCACTTGTAGTTGGTGTTTTTTTCCTCGCGGGTGGTATTGCCAATATTCTAATGTTGCCTTCTCCATTGTGGTTTACAGTTGTTGATTTGGTTGAGCATACATTCCAATAGCTTTTTGGGTGGAAAATTGGTGTTACGTAATTCCAAAAAATAAAGTACAATTCAGAAAAACCAGACAGAGCGGGATACTGAAAATGTTTTTTAATGGTTTATTGGTAACTGAAACCTTAAAATTAGCAGTTTATAGTCAAAATTGGTTTTTGATTTTAACGCATGCTTTTTTTAGTTTCAGAGTATTAACTTTAAACCAACAAAACATTTAGAACTATGACTATAAAATTTAATCGAACTACAATTCTCTTTTTTATAATTCTCTTTGCAAATCATAATGTTTTCTGTCAAAAGAAGGAACATTCTTTAAACACAAAGCCAAATTTCATATTCATTCTTACTGATGATCAGCGGTTTGATGCGCTTCATTATGCCGGCAACAAAATTATTCAAACCCCCGAAATGGATAAACTTGCTGAAACAGGCGCATATTTCAGTCATGCCATTGTTACTACACCCATTTGTGCTGCCAGTCGTGCCAGTATTTTTAGTGGTTTACACGAGCGTACACACAAATACACTTTTCAAACCGGTGATATGCGTAGTGAATTTATGGAAACGGCTTATCCAAAATTGTTAAAAGAAGCCGGTTATTTCACAGGATTCTTTGGAAAATTTGGTGTGAACTTTTCTGAAAAGGAAAGTTTGTTTGATGTAATTGATGATTATGACAGAAACAGTCAATTTCCGGATCGCCGCGGATATTTTTACAAAAAACTGGGAGAAGACACAGTTCATCTTACACGTTACACCGGACAACAGGCGCTTGATTTTATAGATAAAGCACCGGCTGATAAACCGTTTTGTTTGTCACTAAGTTTTAGCGCACCACACGCCCACGATAATGCTCCTGATCAGTATTTCTGGATCCCTGAAACTGATGATTTATTTCAGAATATAGAAATGCCAGCGCTGGATTTGGCTGAAGATAAGTATTTTAATGCCTTGCCACTGCCGGTGCGTGAAGGTTTTAACCGCCTGCGCTGGACCTGGAGATTTGATACACCGGAAAAATACCAGCATAGTGTTAAAGGTTATTATCGAATGATTTACGGTATCGATTTGGAAATTGCCAAAATAAGGAAAAAGCTTGCTGAAACCGGTCGCGACAAAAACACTGTAATTATATTGATGGGCGATAACGGTTATTTTCTGGGTGAAAGGCAGCTCGCCGGGAAATGGCTGATGTACGATAATTCAATCCGGGTTCCGCTGATTATTTACGATCCGCGTGTGAATAAACATTTGAATTCAGATGAAATAGCCTTAAATATTGATGTTTCAGCAACGATTCTGGATTTGGCAGGCGTAAAAATTCCGGCTGCATATCAGGGAAAAAGTTTGGTGTCCATTATTTCGGGAAAAGAAAAATCGCTCAACGGCGACACAATTTTAATCGAACACCTCTGGGAGTTTGAAAATATTCCTCCAAGCGAAGGTGTGCGCACTGCCGAATGGAAATATATGCGTTATGTAAACGATAAATCTTCCGAAGAACTATATAATCTAAAGAATGATTCCAGGGAAATTAATAATCTGGCAGGCAAATCTGAATATCAAAATGTGCTTCAGGAATTTCGCCGTAAAAATGATGAAATGGCAAAAAAATATGCCGACTCTTTTTCAGGAATTCCGTCAGGATTAACAGTTGAATACATTCGTGAACCGCGTTTCACAAAAATTATCGACAGTAAACCCGAGTTTAGCTGGATAGTACCAAAGGAGGCAGTAATTCAAAAAGGATATCAAATTCTTGTTTCTTCATCAAAAGAAAAAATTGACAACAACATTGGCGATGTCTGGAACAGTGGAAATGTGCGAAGCAGCCGCTCAACTGATGTGGAATTTGGGAGCGAACCTTTAAAACCAAATACTGCTTATTTCTGGAAAGTACGCGTTTTTGACAAAGACAACCGGCTTTCGGAATATTCAGCTCCACAACAATTTACAACGGGTGTTTTTGGCGAAAAAATAACTTCTCACAACTGGTTTCAAATTGAAAAAATAAAACCTGTCGATTTTAAAAAGAACAGCGACGGAAGTTATTTTACCGATTTTGGAAAGGATGCTTTTGGAACACTTGAAATCAATTATTCTGCAAAATCCCCGGAAACATTAACAATCCGTTTGGGTGAAAAGCTGCTTGACGGTAAAATCGACAAAAATCCCGGCGGAACAATCCGGTTTACAGAATTGAAATTGAATGTAACACCTAATAAAACAAATTACCAAATCGAACTTGTTCCCGATGAGCGAAATACAAAATCTGTGGCAGTTGCATTGCCCGATTCATTTCCTGTTATCACGCCATTCCGTTATGTTGAAATTGAAAGGGACCGGGACCTTGACTTTTCTAATTCAAGGATCTTCGAATTGAAAGCTGATGATCTCTCCCAAATCGCCTATTTCAACTATTTCGACAACACAACCAGCTCTTTTACAAGTTCCGACAGTATTTTGAACCAGGTTTGGGACCTTTGCAAATATTCGCAAAAAGCAACTTCTTTTGCCGGATATTATGTTGACGGCGATCGTGAGCGAATTCCTTATGAAGCCGATGCCTACTTAAATCAATTGAGTCATTATTCGGTTGACAACGAATATGCAATCGCCCGTAAAACCATCGAATATTTTATGGACTTCCCAACCTGGCCAACTGAGTGGCAACTGCACGTTGCATTGCTATTTTATCAGGATTATATGTACACAGGAAACACCGAATTGATTGAGAAATATTACGAGCCCCTGAAATACAAAACGCTCATGGAACTTGAATTTCAACATGGTTTAATTAGTACCAGTTCGCCAAAAATGAATGGTGAATTTATGGCAAAATTAGGTTTCGCTGATACAACACAACGTGTTCGCGATATTGTTGACTGGCCGCCTGCACAAAAAGATACGGGTTGGAAATTGCCAAAAGACTGGCCGCAAGGCGAACGAGACGGTTTTGTATTTACACCAGTCAGCACGGTTATCAATAGTTTCTATTATCAGAATTTAAAAATAATGGCAGAATTTGCCCGCGTTTTAAACAAACCTGAAGAGGAACTTGATTTTGAAATGCGCGCTGCAAAAGTGAAAAAATCAATGAATGAATATCTGTTTAACAAAAGCGGAGGTTTTTATAAAGATGGAATTGAAACCGACCACGGTGCAATTCATTCAAACATGTTGCCGCTTGCCTTCGGAATAGTTCCGGATTCATGGAAAAAACAGGTTGCCGATTACGTTAAAACCCGCGGAATGGGATGCAGTGTTTATGGTGCACAGTTTTTAATGGAGGCACTTTACAACGCCGGAGCAGCCGATTACGCGCTTGAACTGATGACCGCAACAAACGACAGAAGCTGGTATAACATGATAAAAGTAGGTTCAACAATTTCGATGGAAGCATGGGACATGAAATACAAACCCAACTCCGACTGGAACCATGCCTGGGGCGCTGCTCCGGCAAATATAATTCCTCGTGGTTTGTGGGGAATTCAACCCAAAACACCCGGATTTGGTGTGGTTTCAATAAAACCACAAATGGGTAGTTTGATAAACAGCTCAATTGTTGTACCTACAATTAAAGGACAAATCAAAGGCGAATACAAACGTGTAAATGCTCGGGTAACACAATATTCAATCGAAATTCCGGCAAATATGGTGGGTGAATTCAACGCCGGATTTTCAGCCGACGATGTTGTTACTGTAAATGGCGAAACCGTGAACCTTTCGTTTGGGACAATTCGTTTAAATCCAGGCGTGAATGAGATTGAAGTAAAAGTGAATTCGTTTTAAAAATTCAAAAGTGAATATTTTATCAGATTGTTTCGAATAATAAAGAATTATTAAAATGAAGGGATTAAAATTGTTTTTATCCATGTTGATTCTGTCGATTTTAACATTTTCAGCATTTGCCAAAACCCAGGTACAAAAATTAGTGACAGAATACCTCGAAAATCCCATTGGTATTAATGTTTCAAAGCCACGGTTTAGCTGGCAAATAATTTCCGATGGGCAAAATGTAAAACAATCAGCCTACGAAATCAGGGTTGCTGATTCCCCGCAAAATCTCAATAAAAAAAGTGCTTTAATCTGGACTTCTGGGAAAGTGGAAAGCGACAAGTCAGTAAATGTTGAATATGGTGGTTCACCACTAAAATCGATGGAAAGGGCATTTTGGCAGGTAAGGATTTGGGATAACAACAACAAAGTTACCGACTGGAGCGAACCGGCTTTCTGGGAAATGGGGATCCTGGAGTCTGAAACCTGGAAAGCCAATTGGATAGCATTTGGCAACGAAATTGAAAAAGTAGGTTCAAAACCGAGTCAGTTTTTCAGAAAAGAATTTCAGGCAAAAAAGAAGGTGAAATCTGCCCGTATTTATGTTACATCTCTGGGGCTTTATCAGTTATATATCAACGGGAAAAAGGTAAGTGACGATTTATTTACTCCGGGTTGGACCACATATAACAAACGCCTCCAGTATCAAACTTATGATGTTGCCGCAATGTTGAATGAGAAAAATTCAATTGGGGCAATTGTCGGAGATGGTTGGTTTAGAGGAAGCATAGCAAAGAATCTTTGTTATGGCGAAAAGCTGGCTTTGCTGCTTCAACTTCAATTAATTTATACCGATGGAAGTTCGGAAACAATAATAACCGATAAAAGCTGGAAAGTAAATACTGGGGCAATTCTTGAATCTGACATTTATAATGGTGAAATTTATGATGCCCGTCTGGAAATGAAGGGTTGGACTAACACAGGATTTGATGCAGGAAAATGGGAAGATGTATCTATTATTGATCATTCAAAAGATATTTTAGTCGCTCAACGAGGTGTTCCGGTAAAAGCCATTGAAGAAATTAACCCTGTAAAATTAATTACTACCCCAAAAGGTGAGGTGGTAATGGACATGGGGCAAAACATGATTGGTTGGGTTCGCCTTAAAGTAAAAGGAGAAAAAGGTGATCGTATAACATTGAAATTTGCTGAGGTTTTGGACAAGGAAGGAAACTTTTATATGGAAAATCTAAGGGCTGCAAAATGTACAGATACTTATATTTTAAAAGGTGAAGGTGAGGAAATTTGGGAGCCAAAATTTACATTTCACGGATTTCGGTTTGTAAAACTTGAAGGTTTCATACAAACACCAAAACTCGACCAGATAACGGGTGTGGTGATTCATTCTGCCATGAATCCAACAGGGTCGTTTTCCTGTTCCGACCCGATGATAAATCAATTGCAGCATAATATTCAGTGGGGGCAAAAAGGAAATTTTCTGGATGTGCCCACCGATTGTCCGCAACGCGATGAACGACTTGGCTGGACGGGCGATGCACAGGTTTTTGCACCAACTGCAGCTTTTAATTTCGATGTCGCAGCCTTTTATACAAAATGGCTCAAAGATTTGGCTGCCGATCAACTGGAAAATGGAAAAGTTCCTGATGTAATTCCCGATGTACGTTTTGGACGCGGCGGCTCAACAGCCTGGGCTGATGCTGCGTTAATTGTTCCGTGGACAATGTATTTGGCTTATGGCGATAAACGAATTCTGGAAGAACAGTATGCGAGCATGAAAAAATGGGTTGAATATATGGAGACAAAGGCAGGGGAAGATTATTTGTGGACAAATGATGGCCATTACGGCGATTGGCTTGCCTTTGCCTCAACAAGTTCGAGTTACACTGGCGCAACCACCGAAAAAGATTTGATTGCCACGGCTTATTTCAAATATTCGAGTGGATTACTTTCGGAAATAGCAAAAATTATCGGTAATAATGAAGATGCAGAAAAATATGCTGATTTATCAGGAAAAATAAAAAAGGCCTTTGTAAGCGAATTTGTTACACCAGCCGGCAGGTTAATATCGCCAACACAAACCGCTTATTCACTGGCGCTGGCATTTGACTTGCTTCCTGAAAACTTAATTCCAAAAGCAGCAAAATATTTAGCTGATGATGTTAAAAAAATGGGACACCTCACAACAGGTTTTGTTGGCACTCCGCTTCTTTGTAAAACATTGTCGAATCAGGGTTACGATGATCTGGCTTTTATGCTCCTGAACCGAAAGGAATATCCATCATGGTTGTATCCAATAACACAGGGAGCTACAACTATCTGGGAACGCTGGGACGGACAAAAACCTGACGGAACCTTCCAGACTGTTGGCATGAATAGTTTTAATCATTATGCTTACGGGGCTATTGGAGAGTGGTTATATACACATGTTGCCGGAATTGAGATCGATGAAAAACATCCAGGATACAAACATTTTGTTTTGGCGCCGCATCCCGGTGGTGGTTTAACAAATGCTGAGGCTGAATTTGAATCGATGTTTGGTAAAATAAAATCGGCATGGAAAATCGACGGTGGAAATTTTATATATGATGTTGAAATTCCTGCAAATACGACGGCAACTGTAGTTTTACCAGATTCAAAAGAACCAAAGGAATTGGGATCAGGGAAATATAGTTTTACTGTGAAAATGTAGTGTTTGCTCACCGGCACCTGCCCCCACACGCCACAAAAAAAGGGAAAAACAATATTCAATTATTTGTACATTTATAAACTGGAAAATATTAAAAATTAGTACAATCTAAATTCAACTAAAACGATTATATCATGAAGAAACTATTCATTCTTTTACTGTTTTGCACATTTGCAATCAGTGGCTTTTCAAAGGAACAACGTGATGTGCTTCAAAAAGAAGAACAGCAAATTAATCTGGCCCAGGCATTGGTAAAAAACTTCTCCGAAATTGGTTTTCCGAATTATCAAAACCGTACTTTCTGGAACAATCTTCCCGAGGGGTTAAAAAAGCAATATATTGAAGAAGCTGAAAAGTCGGTTGATTACAACTGGCCGGTAGTAAAAGCCACGGATTATCTCGAAATTATCCGTTCGGGCGACCGCCGGCAGGAAGTTTATGCTGCTCCGCGCGCTGCTTTAATGGCGCTGGTAATGGGCGAACTGGCTGAAGGCAAAGGACGTTTTACCGACCAGATTGTAAACGGTGTTTGGTACTACAGCGAGCAAACCTGGTGGGGCTGGTCGGCGCACCTAACAGCCCAAAAAGCACCACATGGTCTGCCCGATGCCGATGAACCTGTAATTGACCTCGGTGTTGGCGAAATCACAAATATCCTTTCGTGGACCTGGTTTTTGTTTAAAGATGAATTCGATAAAATCCACCCGCTTATTGCGAAACGGTTGAAAGATGAAATCATGAAAAAAGCTGTAATCCCGTATTATGAGCGCAACGATTTCTGGTGGCAGGGATTGGATGGCAGTCGCGACGTAAACAACTGGAATCCATGGACAAACCATAACATGCTCACAGCGATTTTAATTTTGGAAGACGATCAGGCAAAAAAAATAAAAGGTGTTGAAAAGGTTGTTAAATCGCTCGACCAATTTATCAATGTTTACCCCAATGACGGTGGTTGCGACGAAGGCCCTTCCTACTGGGGCAGGGCAGGGGCTTCTTTGTACCAATGTCTTGATTTACTCAAAAGGGCTACCGACGGCAAGTTTGATGTTTATGACAACCAGCTTGTAAAAAATATGGGAAGCTACATTTACAAGGCATACATTGAATATCCGTACTTTATCAATTTTGCTGATGCCGATGCAACAACCGGTGGCCGTCCGCAAATTATTTACAGTTACGGAAAAGATATTGGCGACCCGGTTATGCAAAAGTTTGGCGCATTTCTGGCCAAAAACAGGATTGGGGAAAAGATCTTCCTGAAGGAAAAGTGGATGAACAAATTATGCAACTGATGCACCTCAAGGAGATTGAAAATGCCGAAGCCGAAGATGCTTTGATCAGCGATTTTTGGCTGCCCGAAACACAGGTTGCCGGTGCCCGTGATAAAGCTGGTTCATCTGATGGATTCTTTTTTGCTGCCAAAGGCGGGCACAATGCCGAAAGTCACAACCACAACGACTTGGGAACCTGCGTTTTGTATTTCAATGGCAAACCCTGTCTGGTTGATATTGGCCGCGAAACTTACACAGCCAAAACATTTAGCAGTCGCCGTTACGAGATTTGGACCATGCAGTCGCAATACCACAACCTGCCAAAAATTAACGGTGTCGATCAAAAAGAGGGGCGGGAATTTGTGGCAACCAATTCAACTTTTACAGCCGATGCAAAAAAAGCAGTTTTCTCAACCGATATTTTTAAAGCATATCCCGAAGAAGCAGGCGTAAATAAATGGATTCGCACGTACACGCTCGAACGCGGGAAAAAGTTTACAATTCAGGATAATTACAGTTTAAAAGAAGTAAAAACTCCCTCAACTTTAAACTTTGTAACCAATTGCAAGGTAAGCGATAATGGCTCCGGAATTTTATCACTCGAAGGCGAAGGTTTTACGATGAACATGAATTACAACGCTAAAAGTTTAACACCAAAAATTGAAGTAACTGAAATTACCGACAGCGGTTTAAAACGTTACTGGACCACAATTACAAGAATTGTTTTCACCATAAATAACCAGAAAGCAAGCGGAAAAAATGAGATTGTAATTACTGAAGCTAAGTAAAAATAGCCCCTGGCTTTAGCCTGGGGTTATCAATGAATTTTATATTCGGCTTTAGCCGTTAATTCTTAACTCAGTGATAATTATGAAAATTAGAGTTTTAAATAAAGTTGTTATTATATACATTCTAACAGCTATTTACGGTTGCCAAAACAAATCACCGGTTCCGGTCATTTCAACAGTCGAACAACAATACATAATCAAAACTGCCACTGCTTATCTCGATAGTTTTCCGGTTACAGTTACCGCCGCAATTTGCGAACGCAGTGCAGGCAATTCACACGATTTTTATTCCGAAGGCGATTACTGGTGGCCCGACCCTGAAAATCGCGACGGACCATACATTCAGAAAGACGGGCAAACCAATCCCGAAAATTTTGTTGCGCATCGTTTGGCAATGATTCGGTTGAGCCAGATTGTAGCCATGCAAACTTCGGCGTATTTGTTAACCGGCGATAAGAAATTTATCGAAGCCACGCAAAAACACCTTGAAGCCTGGTTTGTTAATCCCGAAACCCGCATGAATCCAAGCCTGTTGTATGTTCAGGCTATAAAAGGAAAAGTTACAGGCCGGGGTATCGGAATAATTGATGCCATTCATTTAATTGAAGTGGCACGTTCTGTCGAAATTCTTGAGAAAAACGGTGTTCTGCCCTATGAAACAAGTTCAAAAGTTAAAGACTGGTTTTCGGAATTTGTTACCTGGCTCACAACCCACCAGTATGGAATTGATGAGATGAACGCCAAAAACAACCACGGAACCTGCTGGGTGATGCAGGTGGGAATGTTTGCCCGGCTAGTCGGTGATAAACAGGTTTTGGAACTGTGTCGCGAACGTTTCAAAAATGTACTGCTTCCAAATCAAATGGCGCCCGATGGTTCATTTCCGCTCGAACTAAAACGTACAAAACCATACGGTTATTCGCTTTTCAATCTCGATGCATTTATGGTTACTGCCGAAATATTATCGGATAAAGACAATAATTTGTATGCATATTCAAGCTCTGATGGATTAAATTTACAACTGGGAGCTGAATTTCTTTTTCAGTTTGTAAAAGATAAATCCACATGGACTTATCCGCCCGATGTAATGTACTTTGAAGAGTGGCCGGTGCGACAGCCATTTTTACTGTTTGCAGGCTTAGCTTACAACAAACCTGAATACATTGAACTTTGGAAATCTTTGGAAGGATATCCAAAAACTCCGGAAGTAATAAGAAATTTACCCATCCGAAATCCATTGATTTGGTTAATGGATGAGCCGGTAAAAATGAATTTGACAGGTTAAAAATTTCGCTACTACGTAGCTTTATATTTTAGTACAACTATTTGACTACAAATATGTCGCTGCTCTGCAGCTATTAAAAAGCGACAGAGTCGCGTAATCTTTGTAGCAAAAATCTTAAATATGAGGAACTAAGCTCCAGCGGAGCGAAATATAAATACCATGACAGAAATCAATCAGTTGAGAATGGAAAAACTGTAACTGAATCGTTATATTTTTAAAAAAAATTACCTTATGAAAACCTGAATTTTCCTAAAACCATAACCTACTTTTTTTAATGGTTATCGCTGTTGCTTGCACCAAAAAACCAATTCCCGAAGGAATCCAATCCACAACCCAGCTAAAACAACTTTTTGCCGATCCACCTTCGGAATACAGAAGCGCACCGCTTTGGGACTGGAACGAACAGATTTCGGAAGAGGGAATTGATTTTCAGATGAAAGAATTTAAAAAGGCCGGAATTGGCGGTGTGTTTGTGCATCCGCGTCCGGGTTTGCTAACTGAATACCTTTCCGAAGACTGGTTTCACCTGTTTGATTACACGGTTCAGAAAGGCAAGGAACTTGGCATGAATGTATGGATTTACGATGAAAACTCGTATCCTTCGGGTTTTGCCGGTGGTCATGTTCCGGCTGAAATGCCCGATTCATACAAACACGGCACGGGACTAAGCATGGAAATTCAGGAACAGTTAAATGTTGTGGTTTCTGAAAAACATATCCCGGAAAGTCGCCCTGGTACGGAGGTTTTACGTATGTCGATCTGATTTATCCCGGAGTCACTGAAAAATTTCTGGATGTTACGATGACCAAAGGTTATGAGAAAAACAGTGCTGATTTTGGGCAAACTTTAATGGGATTTTTACCGATGAACCCAACCTGGAAGCTGCCATGGCGAGAGGTTCCTTGTTGCGCTGGACACCCGATTTGTTGGATGCTTTTCAGCAACGCTGGGGTTACGATTTGAAAGTGAATCTTCCTGCTCTGGTTGAAGAAACAGGCAACTGGAAAAAAGTCCGTCACGATTTTTACGAGCTTTTGGTTGAACTGTTTGTTGATCGCTGGGCAAAACCGTGGAGCAAATACTGCGATGAAAAAAATCTGGACTGGACAGGTCATTACTGGGAACATGGCTGGCCCGAACCAACAGACGGAATGGATGAGGCGGCTTTTTATATCTGGCACCAGATGCCGGGTGTTGATATGCTTGGAAACCGGCTCGACACTGCCGGTCAGGGTGGTCAATTCGGGAACGACAGTGCGGTTCGCGAATTGCGAAGTGCTGCCAATCAGGCCGGAAGAGCACGCACCTTGAGCGAAACTTATGGCGGCGGCGGCTGGGAAATGAATTTTGAAACCCAAAAACGCTTGGTTGATTGGGAAGTGGTGTTGGGCGTCAACTTTGTCAATCAGCACTTGTCGTATTATTCGCTGAATGGTGTGCGCAAGTTCGATTATCCACCTTCGTTTTCGTACCACGAACCCTGGTGGGAACACTACAAACTGATGGGTGATTATATTGGCCGCATTTCCATGGCAATGTCGTCAGGACAACAAATAAACACAACTTTGGTACTTCAACCCAATACAACCGCCTGGATGTATTTTTCGAGGAAAGATAAAAACCATGCAATCAATGATATTCGCAATGGGTTTAAAAATTTTGTCTACCAAATGGAACAGCATCACCTTGAATATGATTTGGGTTCAGAAAGTGTGCTGAAAGAAATCGGAAGCGTTGAAGGGAAAACTTTTCGTGTTGGCAAACGCGATTATTCGCTGGTGGTTATTCCGGCAGAAATGGAAAATATCGACCAGAAAACATTTGAACTGTTGCAAAAATACCTCGATAATGGTGGGAAAGTTTTGTCATTCAATTCAAACATTACCTTACTCGACGGAACAGAATCAGCCAAAGTTGCTGAACTTGCCGCCAAATATCCTGAAAACTGGATTGTTGCCGAAAATCTGAATGATGCAACCGTGTTAAAATTGCTTGGCCGCGATGAATTTACAATGAACGACCTTACCAAAAATGGCATGTTATACCATCAACGCAGGGTTTTGGACGATGGACAATTGTTGTTTGTTGTTAATTCGCACACTTCCCAAAAAGCTACTGCCGAAATTTCTGTTGAAGGAAAATATGTGACCAAACTTGATTTGGTTTCGGGTGAAATTTACAGTTATCCGGCTCAAACTGATAATGGGAAAGTTACATTTCAGGTTGAACTCGATCCGGTTGGGAGCGCCTTGTTTACAGTTAGCAATAAAAAGACTGATGAGCCGGAATACACATCGGTTTCAGGAACAGAAACGGTGATTGAAAGTAACGGAAATTTTGCCTTTAAAAGGGAATCGGATAACATTATGATGATTAATTATCTTGATTTGAAAACGTCAAAAACCGATAAAAAGGAAGTCTATTTTATGGATGCACTGATTGGTTTATTCAACGAAAACGGTGTGGAAATGGGGAATCCGTGGCAACATAAAATTCAGTACAAAAAAACCTGGCTCGAAATGGACAGTTTGTTCAAGGACGATTCGTGGTTTGAAGCCAGCTATCATTTCAATATCAATTCCAGTCTCGATGCAACATTCATGAAATCAATCCGTGCAGTGGTTGAACGTCCTGAATTGTGGACGATAAGTATAAACGGAAATGAAGTATCAAAAACCGAAGGAAGTTACTGGATTGAAAAAAGTTTTCCGGAGTTTGCGGTTGGCGAATTCCTGAAACCGGGCAAAAACACACTTACAATCAAAGCTCCGCGAATGCATATTCTGGCCGAAGTAATGCCTGTTTATTTGCTTGGCGATTTTTCTGTTCTGCCTGCAAAACAGGGATTCGAAATTGCGGGAGCAAGTCAGTTTAATACGATGGGTTCGTGGCGCGAAGCCGGTTTGCCATTTTATTCACAGAAAGTGTCGTACACTCAAAATTTCAATGTTTCAAAAACCAACAATACAGTGTACAAAGTAAAACTGAAAAAGTGGAATGGCTCGCTTGCAGAAGTCTTTGTGAACGGACAATCTGCAGGATTAATCGCATGGCAACCGTATGAACAGGATGTTACTTCGCTGCTGAAAGAGGGTGAAAATGAAATTTCGGTTAAAATTACCGGCAGCCTGAAAATACATTTGGCTTTTTCTACAAGAAAAACGACAACTGGATTTTGGCCCGCACTCGTGGAATTACGCACCCAAAAAAATACCCGAAGCTTCGGAATATTTTCTGATGGATTATGGAATGTTTGAACCGTTTGAATTGGTGAGGTGAAGTAATCAGACACTAAGATAAATAAGAATGGCTGAAATTATTTTCAGCCATTCTTATTTAACTTACTTTTTATTTTTGTTTCTCAACCACCACTTTTTTGTTAAGTATAGTGTCGGAATTTTCCGCGGTTATTCGGAAAATATAAATTCCCGGATCGTACTTCTCGATATCTACCCATGTAGAAATAAAAGAATCTTTACAATAAATCAGTGAACCTGCAGAATTAAAGATTTCAAGTTTTACCTGGGTATTTCCAGTCTGAATAAAAATTCTTGAATGGGCTGGATTAGGGAAAATATCAAATGTAGATTGTTTAATTTCGATATTTTTAAGATTGAGTAGTTTTAATTTATTATAACCGCAATGTATAAAGGTTAATGAATCATTTGATGTTAAATCTAATGAAGTTAGAAGATTTTTAGGACAGATTAAGAACTTTAATTGTGAGTTTGTTTTTAAATCTAAACTTATTATTTCATTAAATGAACAATCCAGTTTTATCAAAAACTTATTTGATGCAAGTTCCAACTTTGTGAGAAAGTTATTTGAGCAAACTAAAGTTTCTAATTTTTGATTTAAATGTAGATCAATTAACTCGATTTCATTTTCACTACAATCAAGGACTTTTAGATTTATGTTGGAACTAAGATCAATTTCTTTTATTTTATTAAACTTGAAATTAATCTCTTTTAGATCAATATTTGAGCTAATATCCAAATAATTAAGATAATTCCCTCTAAGATTAAGTTTATCTAGTTTTGCAAAGTTTTCAATACCGGTAATATCATGAATCTCTTGGTATGAAATATCAAGTGCTCTAATTTGTTCTATTCCTGTTATAGGAACTGAATCATTAAGTTCGCCAAAATCATACGATGAAGTAATAAGAAATTGTTCAAAATTATCGTCAGGAACGTATGCCATTCGTAAATCATAAGTTAAACAATCTTCTGAGTATGCTGCATATCCGTTTTTATTCCAATTGGGATTATTGTAGGATGAAGATGGGTCATCCACCTGGATGCAGGTTAAATCAGGGTTGTTTAACGCATTTAAGTACATTTCCGGATTACTTCCATTTCTTAAATTTAAGTTAGTAAGTAAATTAAATGAACAATCTAATTGGTGCAAATTACTGTTTTTACTTAAATCAAGTGTGTTTATTTTGTTCGACTGGCAGTAAAGTGAACTTAGTTCCTGATTTTCTGAAACATCAAGTTCAGTTATTTGGTTGCCTCCGCAATTTACATATTTAAGAAATTTGAAATTGGCAATCCCTGTAAGATCTGTTATATTTCTGTTATAAATATTCAATGTACTGATACCTATTATAGCAGATGCAGGTACAGAATCATTTAGTATTGTATCAATATCCCAACCAAAATCAATTAAAGCTTGTTCAAAGTTATCGTCCGGTATAAAAATCATTTCTGATTTGTAAACGGTACAATCTGTTGAATACCCTGATGTTGGATCTTTATCCCAACTATAATCATTGCTGTATGATGCGTCCGGATCATCAACTTGAATACATTGCAAATCAGGATTATATTTGGCATGCATTTGCATTTTACTATTTTGCCCGTTTTGAATATTTAATTTGGAAAGATGGTTCTCAGTACAATCCAAACTTATTAAATTAGAATTCAAGCTAAGTCAAGACTTGTTAAATTATTTTTCTACAATATAAGTATTGTAATCCTAGGCAATTAGATAAATTTAGAAATGTCATTTTATTATCTTCACAAGATAAATGTTCCAGGTTTTTATTTAAACTTAGGTCAAGTGTTTTAATATTATTAGAAGAACAATATAATTGTTCGAGCATTTTAAAATGTTCAATACCAGTTGGTTCTGTAATATTTCTGTTGTAAATATCCAAATATTTTATGTTGATTACTGAGCTTAGTAATACGGAATCATTAAGTTTTCCAGAGTCATATCCCAAATCAATCAATGCTTGTTCAAAATTATCATCAGGAATAAATACATTTTGGGCATTTAACAAGTTTGTGAACAAAAAAAGAATGAATAGATAAGTTAGGAAGTAGTTGAGTGAGTCTTGGATTTAAACATATTTTCCATAAAAAAATCCTGTTGAGAAATCAACAGGATTTTTTTATTAAGGGTATAAATTTTTTATTTCATCCAATTAAACTCCGCTTTTTTTTACGTCGCGTGAATTTCCTCCAATTTGTACTTCAAACTGTCCGGGTTCCCAGTTATATTCAAGCTTGCTGTTGTAAAACTTCAATAGTTCAGGTGAAACCGTGAATTTTACTTCTTTTGATTCTCCCGGGGCTAGCAATATTTTCTGAAATCCTTTTAACTCTTTTACCGCCCTCGAAACTGAAGCTACCGGATCGGAAATATACATTTGAACCACTTCCTCACCTTTGTATTTTCCAGTGTTTTTTTACTGGAAACAGTTACAGTGAGCGTTTCTTCGCCTTTCAAATTGGACTTGTTTAGTGAAATTTCGCCATATTCAAATGTGCTGTAACTCAGTCCGTAACCAAACGGGTAAAGAGGTTCGTTTGGTGAATCGATGTATTTTGATGAGAACTTATTGTTTGGGCTCGCCGGGCGGCCTGTGTTTTTGTGATTGTAATAAATTGGTATTTGTCCAACGCTGCGAGGGAAAGTCGCGGTTAGTTTTCCTGATGGATTTGTATCTCCAAAAAGGATGTCGGCAACAGCATTTCCTGCCTGGGTTCCACCGTGCCACGCTTCAAGAATTGCATCGAAATTGGAATCTTCCCAAACCAAGGTAAGTGGCCTGCCGCTGAAAATAACAACTACAACAGGTTTTCCAGTGGCTTTTAAAGCTTTTAGTAAATTTTTCTGAGTTTCAGGAATACTTATATCCGTGCGGCTGGCAGCTTCTCCCGACCAGGCAGCAGGTTCACCAATTGCCGCAACAACAACATCTGCCTGAGCAGCTATATAAACTGCATCCAGAATCAGTTCATCATTTGATTTCGTTACGTTTGCCCCATTATTACTTGTGGAAGGTGAAAGTGGCGACTGCATATTTTTTAATAAGTAAGGATCATCGGTAAATTCGGCACCTTTTGCATGAAGAATTTTAACCGAACTGCCTCCCACATTTTTCAAACCATCCAACAGGCTAACCACTTTTTCAGCATCGCCACCCATTGCCCAGGTTCCCAGCATTTCAGCCTTACTATCCGCCAATGGTCCAATAAGTGCAATTGTCCCGCTTTTTTTAAGTGGAAGTATTTGTTTGTCATTTTTAAGTAAAACAACCGAACTGGCTGCTATTTTTCTGGCTGCATTTTGGTTGGTTTCCGAAAGAATTTCTTTTTCCATCCGGGCAGTATTTATATAACGATAAGGGTCGTCAAAAAGCCCGAGTTTATATTTTGCTTCCAAAACACGACGGCAAGCCAGGTCAATTTCTTCATTTGTAACTTTTCCTTCGGCAAGAGACTTTTTTAATGTAGTCAAAAATCCTTCGCCAACCATATCCATATCAACTCCTGCTTTAAGTGCAAGTGCCGAAACAGTTTGTAAATCGCCCAAACCGTGTGCTGTCATTTCGTTTATTGCTGTATAGTCGGTAACAACAAATCCATCGAATTTCCATTGATCGCGCAATAAATCGGTTAGCAACCAGTGGTTTCCTGTTGCAGGGATTCCGTCAACCACATTAAATGAAGTCATAGCGCTACCTACTCCGGCTTCAATAGTAGCTTTGTAGGGTGGAAAGAAATCCTGATACATCGATAGTCTGCTCATGTCCACGGTGTTATAATCCCGTCCGGCTTCGGCAGCTCCATATAAAGCAAAGTGCTTTACACAAGCCATTATTGTATTTTCGTTTTGAAGATTATCACCCTGATAACCTTTTACCATTGCAGTTGCGACCTTTGAACCCAAAAACGGATCTTCGCCTGCACCTTCTGCAATACG
Source organism: Draconibacterium sp. (assembly GCA_016705335.1). Taxonomy (GTDB): domain Bacteria; phylum Bacteroidota; class Bacteroidia; order Bacteroidales; family Prolixibacteraceae; genus Draconibacterium. The sequence continues at coordinate 129,661 of JADIYN010000014.1, forward strand.
TCCCCAGCGGGCATCACGGGCAATATCAACCATAGGCGAAAAAGTCCAGGCAATTCCAGCAGAACTTGCTTCCGAAGCCGCAATACGGGCGCTTTGTTCAATCAGACTGACATCCCATGTACTTGACAATGCAAGTGGAATTGGAAAAATGGTCTTGAATCCGTGAATGACATCCATTCCGAAAATAATCGGGATTTTGTTTGGGCTTTTGTAACTGCCAGCTCCTGTGCTTTTCGGGTAACTTCAGGATTCAGGCTATTTAAAATGCTACCCACATTTCCTGCAATAATTTTTCCTTCAACATCAGTGCTTACTGTTGCCCCGGTAACAAATGAATTTGGAATAGCCAACTGGTTCAATTGTCCGATTTTTCTTCCAAAGTCATTTTTTTCATGAGGTTGCCAACAAAAGTATGCATTTCCTGATTTTGAGCCTGAATTTGAAAAACAAGGGCCAACAAAAGTACAAGTACATTTAGTTTTTCATTTTATATGTTTTAATTCTTTTCGGATTTGGCGAAGTTGCATTTTTTTACAAAATCAGTTTCTGTAAATTTTATTTTTGAATACAAGTATTTAGTAAATAATTGTAACTGATAATTAAAAATAAAACATTTTAGATTTTAATTCTATTGAAATGATTAAAAATCAATGGAATATGCTATATCGCAAAACTTTATTTCGAAAATTCAGGCAGTATTTCCTTTTAGGTTTTTTTGACCGGAATTTGAAAATAAAATGTATTTTCAACACTTGAAACATAACTTATTTTAAACCAAAAACAAGAAATTATGAGTACGTTGGACTGGATTGTATTAGGCCTGTTTTGTGTAGCCTTGAGTGGTATTGTGGTGTGGGTAGTGGCCAAAAAGGATAAAAACACAACAGATTATTTTCTTGCCGGACGCGATGCAACATGGATTGCAATTGGCGCTTCAATTTTTGCTTCGAATATTGGTTCTGAACACCTTGTGGGGCTGGCCGGTGCCGGTGCTGAAAGCGGTATGGCAATGGCGCACTGGGAAATGCACGGTTGGATGATTTTGATGTTGGGCTGGCTCTTTGTCCCGTTTTATTCGCGGAGTAAAGTATTTACCATGCCCGAATTTCTTGAACGCCGTTATAATCCGCAGGCACGTTCATTTTTATCCATAATATCGTTGGTGAGTTATATTTTAACCAAAGTTGCCGTAACCGTTTATGCCGGCGGTGTCGTTTTTAAAGATGTTTTTAATATCGAATATGTTACGTTTTTCGGTTATAGTATTGATTTCTTTTGGATTAGTGCCATTGGGCTTGTTGTTTTAACAGGTATTTACACAACGTTTGGCGGAATGAAAGCTGTTCTTTATACTTCTGTTCTGCAAACTCCGATTTTGTTGATTGGGTCGGTTGCGGTGCTGGTTCTTGGATTGGTGAAATTAGGTGGATGGAACGAAATGATGGAAATTTGCCGCGCCAATGTTACTGTTCATGGCGATTCAATGACAAGTTTAATGCGGTCAACAAAAGATCCCGATTTCCCATGGACCGGCGTAATCCTTGGTTCTGCCATCATCGGTTTCTGGTATTGGTGCACCGATCAGTATATTGTGCAACGCGTACTTTCTGGCCGTGATATGAAACAGTCGCGCCGCGGAACTATTTTTGGCGCATATTTAAAACTTACCCCGGTTTTTATTTTTCTGATTCCCGGAATGATTGCTTATGCACTTACACAAAAGATCGATCCATCAACCGGTTTACCCATGTTAAATCTGGCAAGTAATGATGCAGCCTTCTCTACTTTGGTAAAAGTTTTGCTGCCAAAAGGTTTTACAGGAATTGTCGTTGGAGGGATTCTTGCTGCTTTAATGAGTTCACTTGCATCGCTTTTTAACTCCTCTGCAATGCTGTTTACAATTGATTTTTATCAAAAATACAAACCAAACGAATCGGAAAAACATTATGTGATTATCGGCCGTATTGCAACAGTTGCAATTGTTCTTTTAGGAATAGCCTGGATTCCGGTGATGAAAGGGTTGGGCCAAGTTTTATATGAATATTTGCAGGATGTACAGTCATTGCTGGCTCCCGGCATAGCTGCAGTTTTCCTTCTTGGTATCGTTTCGAAGAAAACCACACCTGCAGCCGGTATCTGGGGATTGGTAATCGGTTTCACTCTGGGAATGTTACGTTTGGGATTGAAAATATTTGAAGGTTCAGTCGGTGATGATTCGCTGCTTTACTCGGTATTCCTTTCACACAACTGGTTGCATTACGAAATCTACTTGTTTGTTATTGTAATTGTATCGATGATAATCATCAGTTATTTTACCGAACGCAAAGATCCAAATTCAATTATTGGTCTCACAATTGGTTCGGCGTCAGCAGAACAACGCGCCGAAACAAGGGCTTCTTACAATTACTGGGATATGATAAATTCGGCAATAATTATTACCATTATTCTAATTTTCTATGCTTATTTCTGGTAATGAAAATTGTTGAATCATGGTAATACCAAATAAATGATTTTTTATTTTAAGGACCTGGATCAGATATTCATCGGATCCAGGTCTTGTTTTTTTTTGAATTCAAGGTTTCTTTTTGTTGAACGCTTTAATTAATCTGATTCAAACCCTTAACTCCTGATTTTCCCAACATCGGTTTCATGTCTTCCTTCTTTCCCATCTTTTTTTATACATTTGATTTATCAGAAAATAGTTATTTTACATTTTTTTTCGTTTTAAAGATTTCAAAAGTTTGAATATGTACGATATTATTGGCGATGTTCATGGTTATGCTTCTTTATTAAAGAAACTTTTACTTCAACTTGGATATGAAAAATCTGAAAACGGTTTTAAACATCCTACCCGAAAAGCTGTTTTTGTTGGCGATTTTGTGAATCGTGGCCCTGAAATCCGAAAAACTATCCGCATTATCCGCAAAATGGTTGAAAATGGAAACGCATTTGCAATAATTGGAAATCATGAGATTAATGCAATAGTTTATTATTTAAAAGATAAGGATGGTTCGCCACTGATAAAGACTCCCGGTAAGAATTTTTTATCTCTGTATAAAACAATCAATCAATTTTCTGCTTATGCCGAAGAGTGGAAAAGCCACCGTGAATGGATGCAGGAATTACCGCTTTACCTTGATTTAACTGAAATACGGATTGTGCATGCCTGCTGGTCGGAAACGGCAATTGATACATTAAAAATGGCTGAGGCTGAAGGACGTTCACGTAAAAGTATTTTTAGGAAGGCATATAAAAAGGCAAAATCGCCAATAAGTAAAAGTGTTTCAATTTTAACAAAAGGAATTGATTTTAAAATGCCCGGAGATTTGAAGATTATCAATAATAAAGGAGTGTCACCCCGATCGTTTCGGATGCGATGGTGGGAGGAAACAACTGGTAAAACTTTTGAGGAGATTTCATTTGAAAGCAAGTTTACATTGCCGCAATATGAAATTCCCAAACAGATTGTAATTCAAAATAATCCATACCCTGAAGATGCACCTATCGTATTTTTTGGTCATTATTGTCGTCACAACGGTCCGCACATTGTTAAACCTAACATTTGTTGTGTTGATTCATGTATTGCAGGCACAAAAATCTTAACTGCTTACCAATGGAATGGTGAAAAGGAGCTGGATGCCAACAATTTAGTTCATGTAAAGAAATAGATTTGATACGCAACGTGCTGTCTGTTAGTGTTATATGATATTAGTGAAAAAAATAATTTTTTGTATTGCAGGAAAAAAGAAAGTATATATTTGCATCACTTTTCCGAAAGGAAAAATAAAATGGTGCGGTAGTTCAGTTTGGTTAGAATAACGGCCTGTCACGCCGTGGGTCGCGGGTTCGAGTCCCGTCCGCACCGCAAAAAGGGAGATTTTTTCTCCCTTTTTTCATTTATGGAATATTTTGTTTACATCATTCAATCAGAACAGTCGGGTGTATTTTATAAAGGCTACACTTCATATCCTTCATTAAGGTTGGAGGAACACAACAGCGGGAAAAGTCGATACACTGCCAACAAAGGTCCCTGGAAAATGGTTTATCTTGAAAAAATGCCGGATAAGAAAACAGCATTGATAAGGGAAAAACAATTAAAACGGGTTAATCCAACTTATATCAACTGGCTAATTCATCAGGAATTCAACATTATCAATCACTGAATTATTTGGTTAGAATACCGGCCTGTCATCTCGCCAAGGCGCGGGCGAGTCCTCGTCACAGGGAGATTTTTCTCCCCTTTTTTCTTTTGTTTCGTTAAGCTCCCTTCCTTCTTAAGGTTGGAGGAACACCGGGGAAGTCACCTGCGCGAGGTTGAAAATGGGAAGACCGGCATCCCGGTCCCTGGTGGTTTCTTGAAAAATGCCGGATAAGAAAACAGCATTGATAAGGGAAAAACAATTAAAACGGGTTAATCCAACTTATATCAACTGGCTAATTCATCAGGAATTCAACATTATCAATCACTGAATTATTTGGTTAGAATACCGGCCTGTCATCTCGCCTAAGGCGAGACGGGTTCGAGTCCTCTCGTCACAGACGAGACAAAAAGGGAGATTTTTTCTCCCTTTTTTCATTTATGGAATATTTTGTTTACATCACGGGTAAAGGCTTCAGGAGGCGGGCCCAAAGGAATTTTAAAGCTGCTTTTTGTAGTATTCATTTTCTTATTCAACAATAATTGATCGCGTATCTGATTTATTCCCGTCTGTAATTTTGATGTAATAAACTCCTGAGGCAACGTCAGATAAATCCATGTCTTTATTTAACCTGCCGTTAACAGTTGTTAGAAGGTCCTGTAAAATTCTGTCGCCAATACTGTTATAAATTGTCAGTGATATTTCTTTATTTATAATGCCTTCAGCTTCAAAACTAAACTTTCCTTTTGTGGGATTTGGAAAAACCTTAATATTGAAATTGTCATTCCGTTCATTATTAATGGATTGTGTAGTAGATTCGATACTTATTTGTTGAATACATAAATTATTGCTTCCACATTTATCAGTAATGAAATAAGTGCGTTCTACCAGGTTAGGAGAAACGATTGTATCCTTGTATTCTGAAAATGAATAAAACAAGTCATATTCAGAGCCGCACTCATTTGAGAAATTCCCGCCGGCAATAATAAACTCATTTAATGAATTTGATCCATCCGGAATATTTTCATTTTTATTAAGTGAGATATCAGGAGGGCATGTTAAGGTTGATGCAGATGGTTTAATAATTACTATTTGTTGTTCGCAGGTTGCCAAATCATCATTTTTGTTCATAATTGAATATTTCCGTGTAATGAATTCTTTACAGTTGTCAAGATCATTGTTTTCAACTGTTTCCACCTGAAAAGAAGATTCAACGATTGGAAAATCAGGAAAACTACCAGCATTTCCACCTTCTGCAATAAAATCAGCATAAGTCAGAGGTGTATCAGGTTTATTCTCTGAACAAAGAATTGTCATGTCCGGCGGACAATTGATAAAAATCCCCGAATTATCGTAAAGTTTTATTGTTTGCACGCTACTTGCAACGTTTTCGCAAAAATCCGCAATTTGATAAGTTCTGGTTAAGGTTTCAGGATTGGTTTTTTCATCCGATGAATCATTTATCCATTTAAATGAAGATTCATCAATCTCACAATTATCATCTGCAAATCCTCCTGCTGCAGCAAATGCCGAATAACTTTCATAATATTCAGGTTTAATTTCCCCAACAACAGCAATTTTTGAGGGACAGGTCAACACAGGGGCTACTTCATCGTTAATCAAAATCGATTGAACGCAAAAGGCTTTTGTTCCGCATGAATCATATACTTCGTAGGTTCTGTCAATATTCAAACAACCTGAACCATCTACAATCTCATCGCCTGCCCAGACAAAAGTACCGGTGTCAATGCCACATTCACTAAATGCACTGCCACCTGCTGCAATAAATTCATTAAAATCAGAATAAACCGACTGATCGATATCTTTTTTACAGGAGATTGTCAATGATGAAGGACATATTATGCTGACTGATGCCAAAACAGATTCAATATTAATAACAAGAGAATCAGTACATCCGTTTGAATCCTGGACTTCAACCTGGTAAGAACCTGAAGGCAGATTTTCAATATCTTCAGTTGTTTCTCCATTACTCCATTGAAACAGATATGGAGGAACACCCCAGGAAACTTCAAGGTTAATTTTGCCGGTATTGAGATTATCAGCTCCATCATTTTCATGTGTTTCTGAAAGTGTAATTCCTTTTGTAAGTTCAATTTTTTGTATGCATGTACTGGTGTTGCCACAGGCATCGATAGCGGAAAAATTACGTGAAATTTTGATTGGGCAAAAACCTGATATAATATCATTGTAGGTAACTTTTTCAATTAAACAGTTGTCGCTTACCAAAATGTCAAGTTGGGTATAACTAGAGGAAAGAATTTGTTTTTCTGTTTCAGAATATGCGAGTCCGGTAAAGTCTTTCATATTGTCGAGACCGGCATTGTACGATACATCTGACGGACATTTTAATGATGGTGGAATCAGATCTTCAACTATGATGTATTCTGAGGCTTCCATACTATTCCCGCACATGTCTTTAATCTCATAGGACCGCACACTGATTTCGGAGCAATAATTACCGTCTGTTACCTGGCTATTAAATTTGAATGTCGTCCAATCCAACCCACAATTATCACTGGCTGAGTTTCCTAATTCTGCTTCAAATTGTACTTTATTTGTATAAATCATTGGTTTATCATCCGGGCATGATACTATTTTATTTCCCATTACCAATTTTGGATATTCTGTATCACTTACATAAATACGTTGTTCGCATTTTAGAATATCACCATTTTCATTTTGTATTGAGTAGGTTCGTGTAATTTTTTCGGGGCAGGTTTTATTGTTGGAAACATCGTTTTCCCAGGCAAATGTCGATTCGTCAACAGGTGACGGCGTGCTGATTGCAAGCCCTCCGGCTGACACAAAATTTGCAAGATTAGTAAATGGTTGGGGAAAATTATCCGCACAGTCAATCGTTAAATTTGACGGGCAAATGAAAGTAAAAACAGTGTCGTTGGAACCCGGATCGGATTTTACAACATTTACACTTTCCGAGATAAGCCAGCAATTGTTTTCGTCGGTTACTTCCAACGCGTATTCGCCTGAAGCCGAAATCACATATTTTCTTTGTGTTGCATTGTTTATTTTCGATCCGTTAAGCAACCACTGATATGTATTGAATTCTTTTATTGAATACAATGAATCTTTATCACACTAAAAGTCGGCGGGGTTGAATTGTTTATTTTGATGGTTTCAAAATAATTACTTTTATATGCAAGACTTTTGTTTACAATATATTCACCACACAAAACATTATTTTGTCCAACATCCCTTGTTTTGCCGTTTGATAGGCTAAAGTGCATCAAATCATTAATCTCGTTTACATGGCCAATTAAATGGGCATGACCAAGTTCGTGCAGCACGACCGAGGCAAAATCAATTTGCTGCTGACTGATATTGCTGTTGTCGAAGCACCAGTTTTCGGCATTTGAAAAAACAATATCAACTTCTGAAAGTACATATTCATTTGGATCCGAAGATCCTGCCGATTCAAGGAAATAGGAAGCTTGTCCCAAAGTTTCGCCGCCCGAATGCTCAATATTTAATGTATTCCCGATTTCCCAAGGAACAGAAGTTGCACAGATCCAGTTTTTTATTGAGGTTTCAATTATTTCTTTCGCTCCGCTGAATGAACTCACATTACCGTGAAGGTGAAAAGTATAACCACCCTTGTTATTTTTATTTGTTAAATAAACCGGTTTGTAATTTTGTTGAATTACATTGTATTTAACGGTTAATTTTTCGCTGCTTTCTGCTTTTACACCATCAATTTCAACTATTATTTTACCTGTTGCAGCTTCTGGAGGAACTACCATTTGAATTTGAGTGTTACTCCATGAAAGAATTTTAAAATCAGAATTTGAAAAAATCTGGTACGGGTTATCTGCATTTGTAAACCAAACTAAACTTTCCTCCTGTAAATTTCCAAAACCTTCACCATTAATAGTTAAAGTTGTTCCCGTACCTGCAGTTACAGTTTTTGGCGTAAATCCAGTAATATTCTGTGTGCTTTTTGCTGATTTCAAAACAGGAGCAGATATATTATTTTTTATTTTTTTGCCCGAAATTCTTTCAATTTCGCTTAAAGTGTCATCTATAAATCCATTCAAATCAGCACTTTCAACTCTTTGATTTTCATCACCTAAAAAGATAAAACTGTATTCGGAATTATGTAATAAGTAGAAATTATCGGTATTGATGCTGATTTTATTCTGACCCGTTAATTTTTGCAACATAAATATTCCCTTGTCACCAATTTCTAATTTGGGTGAAGTGCTTACAATTTGTAAAATGTCATCAACTTTTCCACCCTTCAATAAAAGTTTTGGATTTTTATCAGAATAACCAGCCAGAGGTGTGATTATTTTTAATTCAAATGCAGTGTAGATATTTCTGTGCTGCAAATCCCAAAATGAATGATTTCCAACTATTTCAGCCTCAACAACAATATCCGATTTCAAAAGGCAATCTTGAATTGAGGTCTTTTTATTATTTTGTGAAAAGCCAAAAACAACTTGTATTACAAGAATGGAGATTAGAAAGAATTCTCTCATTGAATTTAAATTAAGGTTTTAATAAATCAAAAGATTAAGCGTCAAGGGTTTAAAATTATAAAAATAACCGGATTGTTTATTTTTAACATTGAATTTTTGAAATAAGTCATTGAAATTTTGATATAAACGAAAAATTGGGTTATGAACTCTCAAGAAAATGAAGGATTTTAATCAATCCAATACCTTTTTTACTGTTTTAAGGCGCTTAATTGAGTAGTGTGAAAAAAGGTATGGAAACAATCCAAAATGAAATTTTCTCACAAGAACTTACATATGAACGCTATTTTTTTTAGCCGATTTACCTGAACACTATTTCCTTTAGTCCATATTTTTATATATTTGTTAATATTACTTTTTTTAAATAGGTGTTACTATGGCAGTATCAAGAATTGGTGTTTCGTTGGAAAAAGAACTTTTAGACTCACTTGATGAATATGTAAAAGTGAATCATTTTTCCAATCGCTCGCAGGCTATTCGCCATTTGGTCAACAAGAATACTGTTGAGCAAAAATGGCAATGCAACAATTATGTGGCAGGTTCAGTTACATTAATTTACGATCCGCACCGCCGCGAAATACAAAATCAAATATCTGACATACAGGTCGATTACCATCAGGAAATATTATCGACACAACGGGTTATACTTGAAAAGCCAAAGCACATGGAAGTGATTGCTATTAAAGGCGTTGCCAGCCGATTGACAGAATTGGCAGATAAATTAATAACAATAAAAGGGAATGCAAAATGGAAAACTAACCATGAGCAGGGCCGATTAATTTTTTTATGGTATTGTTTCTTGTTTAAATTAATTATACCAGGTAAATACTAAAATGAAAAACAATGAATGATTTAAGTCCATTACTTCAAAATAAACTTTCACTTTTAGAACAGTGGTTTTCAAAAAGAAAGGGTTCAATTGTGGCTTTTTCAGGTGGAATTGATTCAACGCTTGTGCTTTTTTTAGCCCGTAAATTTCAGGGAAAACAAAATGCAGTCGGGGTGATTTCAAATTCAGAAAGTTTAAAAAGCAAGGATTTTGAACTTGCCAAGGAATTCTGTAAAACCTTCGATATCAATCTTGAAATAATAAAAACCATGGAACTGGTTGATGAACGTTATTATCAGAATCCGGTTAACAGATGCTATTTTTGTAAAGAACATCTTTTTCATGATCTGCAATCAATTAAAGAAAAATACCCCGATTTTGATGTTTTAAGTGGCACAAATTACGATGATTTGGGCGATTATCGTCCGGGTTTGCAAGCGGCTGCAAAATATATGGTTTTGTCGCCAATGGTCGATTGCAATTTATCGAAAGATGAATTACGACAAATTGCCAAGCATTTTGAACTTGCCCAACTGGGACAAACCGGCCAGTCCGTGTTTGAGTTCAAGAGTGCCATATAACCATCAGATTACAAGAGAAAAGCTAAAACAGATTGAAGATGCAGAGAGTATTTTGAATGAATTTGGTTTTAATGATGTTCGGGTTCGGCATTACGGAACTTATGGGCAAATTGAAGTCAAAAAGGATGAGTTGGAGAAACTTTTGCTTGTCGAGAATGAGGTATTAAATAAAATTAAAAAAGTTGGATTTATAGAGCTGCGAATCGATAAAGAAGGACTGGTTTCAGGAAAATTGAATAGAGTTTTAAACACAGAAAAGAAATAAATACTGAAATGAGAATATTGTATTATGATTGTTTTGCCGGCATCAGTGGTGATATGAATCTTGGAGCGCTGATTGATCTGGGTGTTGATGCAGACTTTTTGATATCGGAACTTGAAAAACTAAATATCGATGGGTTTCATTTGGAAATAAAAAAGGATCAGCGGCGAGGGATAACTGGCACAAAAGCAGATGTGATAATTGAAAATCAGGAAAACGAAAAGCACCGTCATTTGAGGCATGTTGAGGAAATTGTCAACGGCAGTTCGCTTTCTGAACAGATAAAAATAAATGCACTTAAAATATTCGATTTGATTGCAGTTGCTGAAGCAAAAATTCACAATATTTCGAAAGAAAGAGTTCATTTTCATGAAGTTGGAGCACTTGATTCAATTGCTGATATTGTAGGTGCAGCAATTTGTCTTGATTATTTGAAAGTTGATAAAGTGATGTCATCTTCTATTCAGCTTGGTGGTGGAATGGTGAAATGTGCCCACGGAATTATGCCTGTGCCTGCGCCTGCAACTGCTGAAATTGTTATGAATGTCCCTGTAAAAACAGGACTTGTAGATCATGAAGCCACAACACCGACTGGTGCTGCAATTTTGGTAGCAACTGTTAACGAGTTTACTGATAAAATGGATTTTCAGATTATAAAAACCGGTTATGGAATTGGCAACCGAGACAGCGAGATACCCAATGTTTTGCGTGTTTATTTATGCGAAGATTCTTCAATATTAATGGATGTTAATGCGGAAGAGGCAGTTGTTCTGGAAAGCAATATTGATGATATGAACCCGGAACACTATGATTTTTTGTTGGAAAAATTATTTCAGATTGGTGCCAGCGATGCATGGATTAGTCCGGTTATTATGAAAAAATCACGCCCCGGTGCAACACTTTCTGTTCTTTGTAAAGATGAGCTTGCTGACAAAATGGAAGAAGTTGTTTTTACCAACAGCACTTCAATTGGAATTAGGGAATACAAAGTAAAAAAGAGTATGCTTAGACGCGAAGAATCAACAATTGAAACAATTTACGGCGAAGTTAGAGTAAAACAGAGTTTTTTTAATGGCAAAAAAGTTCGGTCAAAGCCTGAATATGATGACTGTAAAAGGTTAGCCGAAAAGCACCTGACAACAATTTCTGAAATCGAAAAAGCAGTCAATAAATTAACCGATTGAACATGAACCCGAAAGATATTCTTGAAAAATATAAAAATGGCGAAATTGATCTGACGGAAGCGCTTGAGCATTTTCCCGACAGAGGTATTGAAGAGATGGGTTTTGCCACAATTGATACTGATCGTCAGCGCAGAACCGGACTTCCGGAAGTAATTTACGCGTCGGGGAAAACAGTGGAACAGGTGAAAATGATAGCTGAAAGAATGCATCAAAATGGAATAAATGTTTTGGCAACAAGGGTAACTCAGGAAATGGCTGACGCTGTGAAAACTGTAATTCCTGATGCTGAGTACAATGAATTGGCAAAAACAGTTTCTTACAGAAGAACAGGTGAGATTGAAAGCAGGGGTTACATTGCAATTGTAGCTGCGGGAACCTCGGATATGCCGGTTGCTGAAGAAGCTGCTGTAACAGCCCGGTTTTTGGGTAACAGGGTAGAAACTATATATGATGTTGGAGTGGCCGGTATTCACAGGTTGTTTAACAAACTTGAAATCATACGCAATGCGCGGGTTATTATTGTAGTTGCCGGAATGGAAGGTGCGTTAACCAGTGTTGTAGGCGGATTGGTTCATAAACCGGTAATAGGAGTGCCAACAAGTATTGGTTATGGCGCTAATTTTCAGGGATTGTCGGCTTTGCTTGCAATGTTAAACAGTTGTGCCAGTGGTGTTAGTGTAGTTAATATTGATAATGGTTTTGGTGCTGCGTGCCAGGCTTCATTAATCAATCAATTATAAATTAAAGTTATGAAGGAATTATATTTGCTTTATGCCTCAGCTGCTTCGCTCGGATTTGTGCACACAATTCTGGGTCCCGATCATTATTTGCCATTTATTGTTTTAAGCAAAGCCCGAAAGTGGTCGAGTAATAAAACGATGTGGATTACTTTTATTTCGGGAATTGGGCATGTTGGAAGTTCAGTATTGATCGGTATAATTGGAATCGCACTGGGAATCAGTTTAAATAAATTGGAATATATAGAAGCTTTCCGTGGTGAAATTGTAGGTTGGATGTTGTTTGCGTTTGGCATTGGTTACACAGTGTACGGACTTTATAAATACGTTAAAAATTCACATCATTTTCATTTACCGGATTTTATGGTGCCAAAAAGAATTAGAGGTTTGCAGCACCTTCCAACTGAGGAAATTAAAGAAGACAATACAAAATTAACGCCCTGGCTCTTGTTTTTGATCTTCGTTTTTGGCCCCTGTGAAGTACTAATTCCATTGTTGATTTTTCCAGCCTACGAAAACAGCACATTCGGAATGTTAACAGTTGCCCTTATTTTTGGCATTGCCACAATTTCTACCATGATGCTGACTGTGTTTATTGGACATAAAGGTGCGGCAATGGTGAAATTCAAAAAACATGAAAAATACCTCCATTTATTTGCGGGAGTTCTAATTCTTGTCAGCGCCAGTGGAATTTTGTTTTTGGGTTGGTAAGTAATTGAAATCCATCAATATATTTATGTTGAAAATATGGTATTTCATACAATAAAATCCGACAGACAGTATCAAACTGCCTGTCGGATTTTTTGCACGAAATCCAATTTGTAATTTGAATTACAAACAGACTTTATTCAGTTTTTTCGATTTTATTTCCTCCTTAAAGCGTTGTCTTTTATATATGCCCAGATTACTAAAATAAAAACAATAACAACCGCAACATAAACACCGGTTGGAATTGGAGCCGGTTCGCCCTGAGCGTAAGAGTGCAATCCCGACAAATAATAATTCACACCAAAATAAGTCATTAGTACAGAACTGAATCCTACAAGTGCAGCCATGCTAACTGCATAGTTTCCTTTAAAACCGGGTATTTTATGCATGTGGCTGATAAACGTGTAAACCAAAACTGTAACAAGTGCCCAGGTTTCCTTTGGATCCCAGCCCCAGTAACGTCCCCACGATTCGTTGGCCCAAACTCCGCCAAGAAACGAGCCCAGTGTCACCATTATCAAACCAATCAACAAGGCAATTTCGATGATATTTACCAATTCCCTGATTGTAAAATTCACCCTTGCCAAATTATTTTTATTTCTTGAAATCATTAATATCAGGTTTATCATTCCCAGCAAAGCACCAACGCCCAGAAAACCGTAACTTGAGGTTATTATGGCCACATGTACAATCAACCAATATGATTTTAATACCGGGACAAGGTTTGTAATTTCCGGGCTCATCCAGCTAAAACCGGCAACCATCAATGAAAGTCCTGCAAGAAGAGTAGTAGTTGAGAGCGTTATTTCAGAGCGGTTTGCAAAAATCAATCCGGCCAAACAGGTTGCCCAACTTATGAATACCATCGATTCATAACCATTGCTCCATGGTGCATGATCCGAAATATACCACCGGATTCCAAGTCCGGTTGAATGAATTAAAAACAAAATGAAAATTACTGCCAGCGATATTTTCTTCAATCCCGTAAGTTTAAATTTTGGGTTGAAAATGGTAGTTAAGTTCATTGCCAGTAAAACCAGCCCAAGCAGCATATAAATCTTCGAAAGTTTTCCGAAAATATCCAGGTTATTATAAACAACTTCAAAATTAATTTTTGTTGGCGAAGGAATAATTTTAGAACCTTGTGTTTGCTGGTAGTTTTTCAATTGGTTTAATAGGGAAGTGGCTGTTGCCCAGTCGTTTCGTTGAACCGATGAAAAATAATTGCCAATTGTATTCCTTGCAAAAGTTTCGCCTTCTGAACCAAGTAAATTCGACTCTTTTAGTGAAATCCACTTGTGGTTATCATCGCCCGGAACTGGTAATATTGTAAGAAAATCTCCCTGAAAAACTTCCATCATAATATTGGCACGCTCATCAACATTCATAACTTCTTTGTCATATTTGTTGCGTTCATTTGGTTTTTTCTCATAAGTAGCAGCAACCAGTTGATTGAGTTTGTATTGTCCATTTACCGGATTGAACAATGAATTGAAGGAAACAAAATTTCCGTTGGCATTTAAAAGTTTCTTTAAATCGGAATTGCCTACTTTAATTATCGGAATATCTTTCCATTTCTCAGGATTTGCCTGCATATCAAGAAAAACTTCGGTTGACGACATTCCCTGCCAATTGTTTTTTCGGGCAACTTTCCGTAATATTTCAGAAGCTAAAGTGTTAACCGGCTCAACTCGGCCTTGTGCACTTTGAACCAGCATTTTGCCAAATTCCGAAACATGATCTTTGTTGTATTGCGTATTTTGTGCACTGGCATTTATTCCCAAAAACAATCCAAATACCAGAATAGCGAAGAATTTCTTTCTTTCTTCCCTGAGTTTTGCTGAAGTTTTAATCAACGCTTTAATCCGGCTGTTTTTATTAAAAAATATCAGTATCATCCCTATTGCCATTAAAAGATATCCAATATAAGTAATCGAAGTTCCAAGAGAATCATGATTTACTGATAAAATTGTCCCCTTTTCATCTCGATCATATGACGATTGAAAGAAACGGAACCCATTGTATTTCAAAATATTATTCATGTAAATTCTAAATGGTTTTTCAGTGTTTTGATCCTTGAGAACAACATCGCTGGCGTATGAAGAGGGACTGTTTGAACCCGGGTAACGTTCAAGTTGAAAATCATTTAGGTAGATGGAAAAGGGAATTTCGATTAGTTTTGATCCGTATGTTATTGAAATATCAACTCCTTCAACATTGGTTGAATATTCTTCTCCCAATTCACCTTTTGCGCCAAAAACATTGATTTTTTTGATTGTATTTCCAACAGTAATCTCTGCCTGAATTGCATCTTTATTTGCCGCATCATTTTCTGGCTGTACATAGTTTAGTTTTGAAATTCCTTTTGTGAAGTATTGTTTTATGGCAAAACTTGTACTTCCTACAGAATAAGCTTTTTGAGTATTAATTTCAATATTCATTTGAGGTGCAATTACCTGCGGTTCCTGTCCCATCATTTCCAAAACAGAAATTGAGTCGAAGGCAGATACAAGTAAAAGTCCATCTTTTAAACTGAAGTTAATATCCGAATTGTTTTCGGGGATTTCAAAACCAAAAGTAGTTTCACCTATTTTTTTTATTTCCCCAGGCTGTAGTAAAAAGTCAACTCTGTCGGAACCATTAAGAACAACAAGAATTGAAACAACAGGGCTTCCATTGGGATCGGCTACCAAAACCTCTTCGGCAGATGGCATATAACCTGCATTTTCAATTGTAAACTGTTGTCCACCAATATTTATTTTTTCTGAAAACCTGTTTGCTGTGTACGGAGAAAACAGAACTTGCTTTTCAATTATTTCAGTTTGGTCGCCTTTTTTTGCTGTAATTTTTATAAAAGTTGGCTCCGAAATAATTGTATTCGATGATTCACCTTCGCGAATGTGCATGCTTCCCTCATAACCATAATATCTGGTTATTGCCGCACCAACAAAAATAATTACAAACGAAAAATGCAAAAGCACTCCCGGGTATCTTTTTTTGGCAATTAACTTATTTGTAAAAATACTTCCGATAAGGTTTACGCAAATTATCAACAATAAAATCTCGAACCATTTCGAATTATAAATAAGGATTTTTGCAGTAACTGTACCGTAATCGTTTTCAATAAAGGTTGCATAACCAATTGATATGGCAAATATTACAACTAATATTCCTGTGAAAAGCATGGAGAAAAAGAATGAAGCTATTTTTTTCATTGGTACCTGTTTTGTTGTGTTTATTTTAGCAAAGAAAGCAATTGAAAAGTAAAAATCAGTACATAAAAAAACTCCTTTGTTTTAATTAAATAAAACAAAGGAATTTTCACAAAAAAAATTATTTGGATTATTTTTTTGCAGTAGGATCAGGATGAGCAATTGCTTTGCTAAATTCTGCAAAATTCCACGGTTTTTTAGCTTCTTTGTGCCCTTCCGGTTTTTTACCCAAATGACAAGCTTTACATGTAGCTTCAGTTGGTTCAATCATTCCTTTTGAAAGCGACAACTCCTTGTTTTTCATAACTGAAGCAGTTTTATATAAACTGCCCGGTCCATGACAAGATTCGCATGAAACACCTTCATCAACTTTAATTGTAGCTAACAAAGCTTTGTCAACACTACCGGCAGTTGAATGGCATTTCAAACATTCAGCATTTTTCTTGTCTGCATCCTCAAGCTTTGCATAGGCTTGTGAATGTCCGGTTTTTTGCCACTGAGCATATTGAGCTCCTTTTTCGGGTTTATTGTGGCACATTTTACAGCCATTTGCTCCGATATATTTTGCCTGCGCAAAAGAAGCAGAACTTATTGCAAGCGCAAACCCTAATACAAACATTAATTTTAAGTACCTCATTTTCCTAGATTTTAGAGTTATTTATAATTGTTTTATTTCAAAATTGCAAGTTTTAATTTTCAAAATTTGTTTAGCTAAATATGCATTAAAATCTTAATTCAACCAAAAATATCACACCAAAAATGCCTTTTATTGAGTTAATAAAGTGCTGAATGGCAAGTTGAGCAAAGTTCAGTTTTCCAGGCATCATCAATGTCAACCGGATGCTGAAATTCAAGGGATTCACCTGAATTCGCATAAACCATACTGTCAGCAATTCCCTCAGCTTTAATATCGTGGCACAACCTGCAATCTTTCGAAATCACTTTTCCCGTATCAGTTGTATGCCTGTCGTTGTGGCAACGATAACATCCATTTGATTCCATGTGGCCGATATTGTTGGGATATGATTTCCAGTTTGATTTCATAAACGGGAAAATATTGTTTGCATATCCGTTTTGAATTTCAGCAACTGCTTCGTCAACTTCTTTTTTTCTGTTTTCCAGAATTTCAGGATAACTTGACGAATAATAATCGTTTACAACAGAGTTTATTGCCATAAAAGCGCTGTCTTTTGTTGAATAATCAACATACAAGGCCTGCATTGCAAGCATTTTAATAGCGGGCAGGGTTTTAGATATTTTTCCGATCGCCATTGATTTGTCAACGAAATTTTGAGGAGCATTGTAATTATGAGATGGCCTGTTGTGGCAATCAAGACAATCCATTACCCGGGGTTCCAATGAATCAAGTTGTTGCTCAGTTAAACTTACATCACTATCCATATAAACATAACTTTCACCGGTTTTGGTGTTTGTATATTTAACCCATGGAATTTCCTGTCTGTTAGCCGATGTTGTTTTATATTCAATTTTTACATCGGGACTAATATGCTGGTGAATTCCTTTTTCAATTCCATCGGGTGTTGATTTTGAACTTGTTTTGATCAACATCTGAAGTATTACTTCGGTGTTGTTATCATCTGTTAAATATGAATGTTTTATACGAAGTTTGTCATCATAAAATTTGTCGGGCCAGTGGCATCTTTCGCAGGTTTCCTGTGCCGGACGAAGATTTGCTATTGGAGTAGGAATAGGTTGCGGATATTTTTTTGCCAATACCGAATACACCTGATATAAACCTGAAAGTTTGCTTTTTACATACCATCCGGCTCCTTCACCAACATGGCATTCAACGCACGCAACGCGTTCATGTGCCGAACCATGATAAGTTGTAAATTCAGGTTCCATTACATTATGGCAAAGTTTGCCGCAAAATTCAACCGATTCGGTATAATGAAATGCTTCGTAACTTCCTATTGATGAAATGATAAGCAGAAATACTGTGCCAATTGAAAATATAATTGTTGCATTTCGGGTTGATGGATTGTTAAAATCAATAACGGGCCAGTCCAGATCTTTCCCTTCCTGTCTTGCTTTTCTGGCTTTCACCCGGTTAATCCGCATACCAATTGGTATTAGAATTAACCCAACAACCATAAAACCGGGTAAAATAATATAAATAAATAAACCAACGTATGAACCACCAAAATCGAAAAAAGTAGTTAGTAATGCCAGCAATAAAATTGAAACGAGATTAAAAGCAGCCAAAACTGCTCCGCCAATTGATATCCAGTTTTTAATTGATGACGGTAATTTCATAATTTAATTTTTACTGTTTAAAAGCGTTCATTTTTACTACTGCAAAATTGTAAAAAATGCTGATAAATTCAACATTCACAGGCAATTTAGATGAGTTCTTTATAACATTTTTGACAATGAAACTATGTTTGAATTGTTAATGAAAAATCAAAGAATAGATGATAAGAACAACCAATATTATTCCTGTTCCTAGTGCAGTGAACCCAAATATTTTTACCATACGCATTTTCTTTTTCGAAAACTCCTTTTCAACTACATAACTATCCAGTTTTCCCGATTCAACCAACCTTTCATAATCGCGTGGTCTGTCCTTTTTGTATTCTTCAAGCGGAACATGACCTGTGAAAATAACCGTATCCATTGGGAAAGACTCTGGACGTAAATGTGTATTAAAGAAATGTATCGTAAATATAAAACCTACTGCAAGCAGCGCTTCATCGCTATGAATAATCTGGGCAACGTTAATAAACCAGCCTGGAAGGAACCTGGTAAAAATCTCAGGGAACCAGAGGATTAGCCCGGTAAAACCAATAATTGCAACCCCCCAGAAAACGGCAAAATAATCAAACTTTTCCCAGTATGTCCAACGTCCGTATTGCGGTCGTTTACCTGCACCAACAAACCATTTCATCGATGCCCAGAAATCTTTGACATCTTGTTTGTTAAACATGATGGTATTACTTCCGAAAATAAAACTCATTATACTGAGGTCTTTCTGCTTTTTTATTTTAACTAACGAGACAACATGATAAGCAAAGTATCCAAATGTCATAACTGCTGCTATACGGTGTAATACGCCAGCAACATAGGCACCTCCAATTAATTTTGCAAGAAATTTGGCCCAATCCATGTATGCGAATTTGAGAATCATACCGGTAAGAGCAAGCGTTAAGAAACTGACAATTACAAAAATATGGGTAACCCTTTGTGTTGAAGTAAATCGTCTTATATATTTTTGACGACCCTCTATTTTAGCATGTTTGCGTTTTTTTAACATGTGCCCGACTGAACGTGGAAACCAAAGTAAAGTGTGAAGACCAAAAAACAGGAATACGCTTAGCAATAATGTTGTCATTCCCCAAAATGTATAATACAGCCACGGAAACTTTTCTTTATTATAATGGGTTGCATGCGACAGATAACCTGTAAATTTCATGTTTGCATCCTCATGACATTTTTGACAGGTTTTTACAATATTTCTTGGATTAATTGTTGACTTTGGATTGTCCATTTTATAAATATTGTGGGCTCCATGACAATCGGAACACCTCGCGGCATTTTGATAGCCAAGTTGGTGAACTTTACCGTGATAAGTTTCAAGGTATGACTCGGCAAGTTGTTCATGACATTTTCCGCACTGACCAGTTATTTCCCCCATGAATTTATCTTCATGAACATTTGAGATATTGTGGGCAGTATGACAGGTTTCGCAGGTAGGAAGTTTTTGACCTTTTAGATCTTTGAAATAACCATGATCACTGGCTTTAAACTGGTCATAAATACCCTTGTGGCAATTACCGCAGGTTGCTGCAAGGTTTTTAGGATTTACGGATGACCGTTCATCTGATTCTTTTAAATTAAAGTGTGTTGTATGGCAATCGGTGCAAATTGCAGTTGACAACAGACCTTTTTCTACAAGGCTTTTTCCATGTACACTTGTTGAATAATCGTGCAAAGCATCTTTTTCTTTTAAATCGGTGCCAATTAATGCCTGTCCGTTGCTTTGATGGCATTTTCCGCATAACCCTGGAACCGCTGATCTAAACACCGGTGAAGTTTCATCCGTTTTTGATTTTACCAGATGAGTACCGTGACAGGTAGTACAATATGGTGCATTTTCCTGTTTTCTTGAATAAGCTTCCCCGTGTCCGCTCGAAGCATAGATATCAGCAACTTCAGCATGACAACTGGAACAATCTACTTTATCTGCAGTTTCGCATGGACGCGTAATATTTGGTGTAATGTCAGTGTGGCATTTTACACATGTAATGTTTTTGTGAACTGAGTTTGCAATGTTTGTAACATCAACTTTTAGTGAAACCTGGTTGCCGTTTACAGTTTTATGTACATTATTCTGCTCATGGCAAACAAGGCAGGTTTTGTCGGAAATATTGTCTAATACATTTTTTAGTTCAACCTTGTGTGGAGGATGACAATCGGTACAGGCCGGAATTGCTCCGGGACTTTTTTCCCAAAGTGTTTTATTGATTATTTTAACGTGAACATCTTCTATCCGCGCATGGCATTGCATACATGTATTGGCAATATTCTTTCGAGAAACGGTTGAATTCAGATTTGTATGTGGAAGAATTTTATGATTACCATGGCAATTGTTGCAGGTAGCAGTAACAGTTAATCCTTTATGAAATAAACCCACACCATGTGTGCCCTGGCTGTAATTCTCAATAATATTATGCTGCGAAACGTTGTAACCCCGCGAAACCGGTGCTCCTTCCTTGTGGCACTGGCCGCAAAGAAAGGGTATGTTCATTTTGTATGTTTTCGATTTTGGGTCCTGGTGATTAATTATTTGATGTGTACCATGACATTCCTTGCAGGTAGGGGCATTTTTGTCGTTTTTAGAGAATGCATCACCATGTATTCCGCCCAAATAATCGGTCATTGCCACATCATGACAATCACCGCAATTAACAGGAGCAAGTGTTTCGGGATGAGGAAATTCACTTACCGCAGCTTCTGAATGGCAAAAAGTACATTCCAGTGAACTGTGTACAGAGTTATTAAGAGCTTCCGGTTTTACGTACAACGAAACCTTTTTCCCCGCCCTGAATTTAGATAAATCAGGATCATTGTGACATGAAAGGCAATCATCATTGGTTTGAGAAAATGATTGTTGTGTTCCTAATAACAGGAATACAAAAACATAAACCAGTTAATTTTGGTTAATTGATTCATTAAAAAAATGATACTTCCGGAATTCAGGGGCTCCAACTTCTTTGATTCTTTCATTTTTGTTCCTTTCATATCGAATATTTTTTTTATTGTCCCACTGGTAAATAATACCTGGAAAATAATTTAATGAATATTGTGCCAGCCGGTAATAATGCTTTTAAAATTTTCTAAAGGTGATTTGCCAATCGAGGCCACATAAAGGTGTATTAATAAAAATATTGAAATAAAAAATCCGGCTGCCGAATGTGTAATTGCTGTTAGAAAAACACCACTTAGTGTATATACTTTTTCTATTATTATTTCAGGGAAAAGTAATGCAAACCCAGATATAATTACAATTGGTACAACGACATACATAATACCAACATAGGCATATTTCTGTAATGGATTAAACTTTCTTTTTTCAGAAAGAGGGTAGGGAGCTTTCATTCCGCGAAACATTCCGAAAGCGTAATAATACGCTTGTTTCATTGGGCGTTTGATAAAACCCATCGGTTTTATCAGATAGAACTTTATGTTTTGGGTTACAAAATTACCAATAAAGAATAACAGGTAATTAATAGCTACAGTAATGCCGGCGATATTATGGATATTTACTGCTAACTTAAAATTAATGAATGTTGAATCAATACCCGATTGTAAAGAAAATCCGGTAATAATCAGCAGTATAATTCCAATTGCATTTACAGCGTGCCAAATGCGTAACCATACAGGGTAGAAATAGAGCTTGGTATTTTCTGAACTCATGATTTTTTCATTATTGCAATTGTCAGGAAAAAGATAATGATGCTGAGTGTCTTTAACAATGGAAATTGTTGTGTACCTATAACATACGACTCATTTGACAAGATTGATTTTACAGATCCATCACTCCTGTTTTGTAAATTGGTGTACTTGTAAAGCGAAGCTTTTAACCTTGAATCTGAATTATGACATTCAGCACATTTCCTGACCGCCAAATCTTTACTGAGTATGTTATGTGAAACCATTAAACTGTCTGCAACTTCAGTATGACATTCAATACATCTGACATGTTTAAAATGAAGCTCCTGATTTGGAAGCCATTCGTGTACCTGAACCAGCTTAGGATTTTCATGGCCTGCAACCATTTCATATTTATTCATATCGTTGTGGCACGAAAGGCATAAACTGTTGCTGTATTCAACAATCTCCATTACGTTGTCACTGTTTCTAGCTGTAGGACGATAGGTATGTTGGCTATGGCATTTTCCGCAGGTGAAGTCTTCGCCGCTAACTTTAAAATGCACGCTTTTTTTAAATTCCTCATCAATCCTTTCAAACTGATAAGTAGCGTAAGACGGGTCTCCACCATGGCAATCCAAACATGATGCCATTGGTTCAAGTTTCAGATTGGCAAGGTGTGGATATGTGGAATATTCAAATGAATGGCAATCCGTACAATCAAAATTTTGATGAACTCCGTTTTTTATACCAGTAGTGTCAATAATATAATAAGGGTTCATCAATTTCTTCTGTTCTTTACCAATTACTTCGTTATGAAATGAAATAATTTGAGAGGAGTGACATTTCAGACAAACGTGGTTTTTAGCATCGTCATAAACTGATTGAGCTTTCAAATCTAATGAACTAATGTAAAGTAAAAATATTAGAAAAATTAATCGTTTATTCATGTTTTGAAATCTAAATAATTGGTTGATTTTAATGAAAAATGGTAATATCAATAAAGAAAGATATTACCATTTTAATATATTTTCGGTTTTATGCTAAAAAGCCCAAAGCCTCGTAATTGTAAAACCAACAGCTATACCTTCTTTGTCAAATTTTGTCCTGTTATTCATCATATTGTCCATCGGCAACATTCCGGGAGCATTACTCACATAAATCTGGAAAGCATGTGTGTATGTCGAAATCTGCCAACCAAGAGCAATTGTTGGTTTATAATCAGGTACTTCAGTTTGTTCTGAAAGTGACTGAATTTTCAAAGGAGCATTATAATTAAAAGTCAGTGATGATTGTGGACTGATTTTAATTTTTGCCAATCCATGTAATCCAATCAAATCGTGATCTCCGGTTTCTTTTACCATATTGTAATGTGTAAAACTGGCTGCTCCCTGAATCGCTAACCATTCACCAAATTTTCTGCTTACCATCACCTGTGAGAAATAAGACCATCTGTCGGTGAATGTAATATCATGAGCAGGATATGTATGTTGAGGATTGGTTTCATCAGGATATCGAACTTTACCTGTTTCAAATGCATCAACATCACGGCCATCAATAGAAAGAACACCATATACGGCAACACTAACAGGAACTTTATTGTCACTCGTTTGCTTAATTAAGCTGTATTTTGCGTTTAAATCTGTTGCCATGTTGCTCTTTGTAATCCCGGCCCCAATCTGAAGGTTTTTCATTGGAACATAATCCAACCCGAGTCTAATGTTTCCAGCCGCACCGTAAATACCCAATAAATCGGATATACCATTGTCTATTGTACCAAATTTGTGTTGAATGGCAAAACCCAGGGTTTTTTTGTCAAAAACCGTTGTGGTTTGGTCATCTACAATATAATTGCTTTCAAATGTTGTTACCGGATAACTTTCAGTAGCTTCCTGTGCATTGATATAACTAAAAACAAATCCTGTTAATAGTAAGAATAGTATTGATTTTTTCATTTTTCTGACTTTTTAATAGGTTAGTTATTGTTTGCACCTTCCTGTATCCATTTTAAAATTTTGCAGCTTGCATGAGTTATATTTTTTCCATGTATGTGTACTGGTATCCGGATGCGGGTATTAATAAATATTACTTTCCTCCGGTGTGCATCAAAATATCTGCTACGATTTAACCTGATTAAATGCTTTATCTGGTGTTAAATCAGGGCCTGTTTTCCGTAACATGACTTGCTGACATGTAAGTTATTTCCATCTGTAAAAATAGGTTGAACTGTCATCTGAAAATAACTTATCGGTTGACCATCAGGATTACCAGGATCTAACATCTTCGGGTACAATAAAATTATATTTACATTGACTAAACAGCAAGACTACTACAAAAACTGCCATTAGTAATTTTAAGATTTTCATTTGTTTCTTAATTTAAAATTGAAAAGAAAATACTTGATTGCGACTAATAAAACTTGATTAAATGATTTTATACTGCTGCAATTTTTTTTGATTTATATAAACCTAACAAAAAAAGACTCCTGTTTACCAGAAGTCTTTTTTTATCATTATTATTTTTATTGTAAAGCTTCTATGGTATTTAAAAGTAGAGCTTTAATATATTTCGGATTGTGAACACCCAAACTACGGTCTTCTTCAATTCCAATCCAGTTGAAATAAGCCTGAGCCTGAACCATTGGATAAGTTCCTACTTTTGGTTCATAAGCTGCATCAGCTTCAACAAATTCAACTACTCCCAATTCTACCAATCGGTCTCTTAATGTTTCCAGTAAATGTTCAACTTCTGTTTGAACTCCACCGTAATTGAAATCTGTATTTGTTGCACCGTGACAAGTGTTGCAGGCATCAACATTTGGTTTAAATGAATGTCCGCCTGATGATTTGCTAAATGGAGCCATATGACAACCTACACAAGAAGCCTGAGTTAAATGTTTTGAAGTATTTGCTGCCGGATATTCTACTGATCCCGGAATTTCTGCAAATCCAACTCCAACTACTAAATTAGCCTGTGGTCCATGGTGTGGACCATAATGTGTATTTGTAATTCTGAAAGTTTCACCTGGTGTTGCTTTGTTAGGCTCGGCTGTGCGTGTTTGATGACAAACAGCACAAAGGTTGCTGTTTCCTTTTAAGTCCAAAACTGTTACTTTGTCTGCTCCTGATACTACAGCAGCTTTTAATCTCAAAGCATAGTCGCCGGTTTCAAAATCTTCATGCAATCCATGGCAAGTACTGCATTCCCATGCTGACGGATTAGTAATATCTCCAAGTACTTTGTTGAATACTGCATATTGGGTAAAACCCTCATGTGAGTGGCATTGTGCACACGCTGCACGTCCACCGGCGTAATCAACAGCAATAGCACCAACTTTATGTGCCGACATAACAAATTCTGCCTCTTTTGCTTCCATGTTTGTACCTTGGTGGCATGCCAGACATGATACTTTTCCGTCAACTCCGTCGGCACCATCAGAACCGTCAGAACCATCAGAACCTGCAGGTCCCATTGGTCCTTCCTTTACACATGATGTGGCCATAAAAGCGCAGATAAATCCGAATAAAACGAGTTTTAAAAGCGAGTTGTATTTCATAACAATAAGTTTTAATAAATAATTTTTAATTATTGAGTTTTTAATAAGGGCTAAAAATACAATGGATTGCCAGATGAAACGCGGATTTAAGGGTGATATAAACGTATTGGGAGAATGATAAATGATTTAACCGGGATTGATAAATGTCAATTTATCCGTTTTTGCTAATGTGGATTAGGGAACCTTCGTCCAATATTTCAATGTTACTTCCCTGAGTTTTAATGATATTTGATTCTTTAAATTGTTGGAGTATCCTAACAAGGCTCTCCTTTGTCATGTTCGACATGTCAGCAAGTTCCTGTCGTGAAAGATCAATTGTGAACTGAGATTTCCTGTAAATTTCATCTTTTAAATAGAGCAAAGTTTCAGCTACACGACCAGGCATATATTTCTGTGTTAAACTAACCATTTTTGAAAGCAGGTAGTTGTTTTGTTTGGTGTGGTTGCGAAGTAATTCAACTGCAAAACTATTGTTCTCGGCAAAAAGGTTACTTAGTTTACTGGCATCAATAAGGCAGCAAGTAACTGGTGTTAATGCTGAAATTGTAAAATGTTGCACATTACCGTTGAAAAGACCTCCGCCACTTATAAAATCTCCACGGCCAATTATTTTTACGATAAGATTTTTTCCTTTTTCTCCCTCAATAAAAACTTTTGCCAATCCATCTCTCATACAAATAACAAAAGTTGAGGAAGTATTTTGTTTGATTATTGTTTCTCTTACGTTATACTTAATTTGTTGTTTTTTATCGATCAGAAAGTGTAATTCTTTTTCTGATAATGACTTAAAAATATTTGCTTCGTTTTCTACAAAGCAACTCATATTGCAGCAACTTTTACCTTTTTCACAATCAACGCAATCCTTTTCTATTGCCATGGTCATAATAATCTTCTGTATATAAATAGAATAACTTTAATGGTTTTGCCTTTTTTATCAAACTAAAACATTGGAAACTTAATAATATTTTGACATTTATCAATTAATTAAGTGATATTTTTTTTCAAAATACATTTGTTCGAAACATAAAATTTCAAACCTGAAAGATCAAAAAAGTGTTAATGATTAAAAAACAGAATTTAATGAAAACTTTTAAGTCTCCTGTTAAATTAACCTTGTTCCTCTGCCGGTTGCTATGTTTTGAGCGTTGGTGATGAGCACCTCTTTTACACCTTTCTTTTTAGCATTGAATCCATTGTCAAGTTTAGGTATCATACCCGAATTGATAATACCTTCCTCTTTATATTGCTGAAACAATTCATTATCTAATTCATAAATTATCGAGGTTTCATCATTTTGATTCAACATGACACCTTTTTTCTCGAAACAGAAAAACAGATAGACATTAAAATACCGTGATAATTCGGTTGCAATTTCTGTTGCGATTGTATCAGCATTTGTGTTTAACAACTGCCCGTTTCCATCATGCGTAAGCGGAGCAATTACCGGGATAACATTTTCGTTTAAAAGCATCCGAAGTTCACGGGAGTTTACATCTTCCACATCGCCGACATATCCATAATCAATTTCGCCAACAACGCGCTTTTTAGCCCGCATCAAACTTAAATCAGCACCGGTTAGTCCAAGTGCATTGCAATTTCTGGCCTGTAATCCGGCAACAATTTTTTTGTTTATCAAACCACCGTAAACCATTGTAACAACATCTAAATTTGCTGCATCCGTAATCCGGCGACCATCAACCATTTTAGTCTCAATACCTAATTTTGCCGCTATTTCGGTAGCTGTTGTGCCACCACCATGAACAAGGATTTTATATCCCGAAATTTTGCTGAACTGATCTAAAAGTGAATTCAATGATTGCGGATCTTCGACTACTTTTCCGCCAACTTTAATAATTGTAATCCTGTCCATGAGTTTTGTTACGTTTTAAAGGTTTATAAAGTTTTCCAAGATTTTTGCACCAACAGTTCCGCTTTTTTCAGGATGAAACTGGGTAGCATAAAAATTATTTTTTTGAAGAGCTGCACTAAATGGATTAATGTAATTGCATGTTGCCGTAGTGTGTTCTCCAAGCTTTGCAAAAAAGGAGTGTACAAAATAAACATATTGGTTTTCAGTTTCTTTCGAAAAAATTCTGCTTTTTAAATTGGTTATCGAATTCCATCCCATGTGTGGTACTTTTGTAATAAACTCTTCTCCCGGGTTAGGAATAAAACGTGTAACTTTTTCATCAAAAATTCCCAGACATGAGGTGTTGTTTTCTTCAGAATGTGAACACATTAATTGCAAACCGAGGCAAATACCCAAAACCGGTTGTTTAAGTGAAACAATCAGTTTATCAAGTCCCTGATTTCGCAAATATTCCATTGTAGTGCTAGCTTCTCCAACACCTGGAAAAATCACTTTGTCAGCATTCCTGATTTTTTCATGATCGGCGGTAATTTCAGCTTTGACACCCAACCGGGATAAAGCATTATTAACCGATTCGATATTTCCTGCATTGTATTTTATTATAACGATATTCATATTTTAAGTTCCAGGTTTCGAATTTTATCTCTGACGAGAACATTGTCCAGAGAATTGTAAATTGTAAATAAAAAAATAGTAAATCACCGGTATTCAGCATCCAGCAACTATTCCTTTAACAACAAATCTATTACTTCCTTCATTTCATTAAACTCTTCCTCCTTGTAAAGCCGGGTGAGGTATGCAATTTTCCGTTTTTATCAATAATGATATTTCGTGTCACTCCCGCGCCTTTTGCAGCAAAGGTGTAGAATATTTCAGCACCCGGATCTAAAGCAAGCGGGTAGGTAATTTTCATGTCACTGGCAAATTTTTTTACTTTCTCAACAGGTTCATCCATATCAACGCCAAAAAGTACAAAATTCTTGTTGTTTTTATGTTTCTGCCAGATTTCACTTTCAATATGTGGCATTTCTTTTCGGCAAACCGAACACCAACTTGCCGTGAATTGCAACATCACTACCTTTCCTTTCAAATCTGCAGTTTTTATAGTTTTCCCATCTGCGAGGGTGAATTCAATTTCAGGCATTGAATCACCTTGTTTTACAAGGTATCCGTATTCAGCAGGAATATCCTGCTTCGGCACTTTTGTTAGCTGTGCAAAAGCACAAGTTGTAAATAAGGATAAAAGTAGAATTGATACTATAGTTTTCATTCGTTTTTCATTTTTTTATATTGAATGTTACCTGTTTTAACTCGCAACCTGCAACCTGTAACTTCTTTCTAATTAAACACAACCGTTCTGTTCCGATAAACAAGTATTTTACGTTGCAGGTGTTTATACACCGCCTGCGAAAGTACAATTTTTTCCAAATCGCGTCCTTTCCTGATTAATTTTTCAACAGTGTCAATATGGCTGCAGCGGGTAACATCCTGCTCAATAATGGGGCCGGCATCCAAATCAGATGTTACATAATGACTTGTTGCACCAATTATTTTCACCCCTCGTTCATGTGCCGCATGATAAGGTTTGGCGCCAGCAAATGCTGGTAAAAATGAATGGTGGATATTTATTATTTTATTTGGGAAATGATTAACAAAATCACCCGAAAGCACTTGCATGTATCTTGCCAAAACCACAAAATCGATTTCCTTTTCTTTTAAAATTTCTATTTCTTTTTTCTCCAGTTCAGCTTTGTTTTCGCTTGTTACAGGGAAATGGTAAAAATCAACTCCAAATCTATCGGCAACAGGTTTTAAAGTTTCATGGTTGCTTATTATCAGTGGAATTTCAACATCCCATTCCCCTGCAGTGTACCGGGCTAAAATATCAAACAGGCAATGTGGCATTTTTGAAACAAACAATGCCATTCGTGGTATGTCATCGGTAAAATAAAGCCGCCAGTTCATTTGCAAAGCATTGGCAATCAGTGTTTCAAAGTATTCGCCGATTTTGTCATGCGGAATGGCAAAGCCGTCCAGTTCCCATTCAACCCGCATGTAAAAAATTTCTTCTTTTCGGTCAACATGCTGATCAAGATAAATAATGTTTCCCCTGTTTTGGTTCAAAAACTCGGTTACTGTTGCTAAAATTCCCTGTTTATCAGGACAATGAATCAGCAGGATTGCCGTGTTTTTCTTTTCGCGAAGTGGTTTTATGGTTTTCATAATGGTAAGCAAAGCCCCCTAAATCCCCCGTGGGGGGACTTTTTGTCACTGCAAAAAACAGGATTTTTCGAGGAGTTTATAAATAGATTGTTTCTGGTTACAGTCATTTTATTAATTGTTGGTATTTTTCTTACTCCTCCCCTTCGGGGAGGTTGGGTGGGGCTTTACAACACCCCTTTTGTTGAGGGGAGTTCAAAGTTAAAAATATCTCGTTTGATTGCCATTTTTATGGCTTTTGCAAGCGCTTTGAAAATGGCTTCAATTTTATGATGCTCGTTTGTACCTTCTGCTTTTATGTTAAGGTTGCAGGCTGCTGCATCGGAAAATGATTTGAAAAAATGCAGGAACATTTCGGTTGGCATGTCACCAACTTTTTCGCGTTTAAATTCAGCATCCCAAACCAACCATGGCCTGCCACCGAAATCAATTGCTGCAAGTGCAAGACAATCATCCATTGGCAGGCAAAATCCATATCTTTCCATCCCTATTTTATCGCCAACTGCCTTTTTAAAAGCTTCGCCCAAGGCCAGCGCCGTATCTTCAATGGTATGGTGTTCGTCAACTTCAAGGTCTCCTTTTACATCTATTTTTAAATCAACTCCCGAATGACGGCCAATCTGGTTCAGCATGTGATCAAAAAAATGTAAGCCAGTTGAAATTTCACAAACACCCGAACCGTCAAGATTAATCCGGATTGAAATACTTGTTTCTTTTGTTGTTCTTTCAACTTTGGCAATTCTTTCGGAAGCTGCCACACATGCCTAAATATCATCCCAGTCTTCAGAAATCAAAACACAATGATTGGCTAAACCTTGTTTTTCCATCTGTTCAACCAAATCGCCATTATTGATTAAAATACCTTTGGCGCCAAGGTTTTTTGCCAATTGAATATCGGTTAACCGGTCACCAATAACAAAACTGTTTTCAAGATCATAATCGCCATTCAAATATTTGGTTAACATTCCAACACCCGGTTTTCGGGTGGGCAAATTTTCATGCGGGAAACTACGGTCGATTAAAATATCATCGAAAGTAACACCTTCGTTTTCAAAAGACTGAAGTACCTTTTTATGTGCAGGCCAAAATGTTTCTTCCGGATAAGAAGCTGTTCCCAGCCCGTCCTGATTTGTAACCATTACCAAATCGTAATCCAGGTTTTTCTGAATAAAAAATAAATTCCTGAAAACCTTTGGTAGAAATTCCAGTTTTTCAAGAGAATCGATTTGTTCGTCTTCAGGCTCAAAAATCAATGTGCCGTCGCGATCAATAAAAAGTGCTTTTTTCTTCATTTATTATTAAAATAATGCTTGTCAAATATAATCTTTTAAAGCCTGAAGCAATACAATATCTTCGTCCATTGTGCCAATTGTAATGCGCAAACTGTTGTCGCACAAATGTATTTTCGACCTGTCGCGAACGATGATTCCATTTTCAACTAGATAGTCGTAAATTCTCCGCGCGTCATTCATAGTAACCAGCAAAAGTTTGCATCTGATGGATATATTTTTGTAACGAAATGCAATTTTGTCAAATATTTTGCCATTTTCTCACGCTCTTCAATTAGCTTTTTACCCAAATGTCAACTTGTTCTTTGTTGTCAAGTAGTTCGAGCGCCTTTTGCTGCGTTAAAATATTTATGTTGTAAGGGTATTTTATTTTATTCAGCACCTGAATTATTTCAACAGATGCAAATGCCATTCCCAGTCTGATTCCGGCCATTCCCCATGCTTTTGAAAAGGTTTGCAGGATAACCAGATTTGGATATTTATCCAATCCGGGAAGCAATGATTTTCCCGGGGCGAAATCAATATAAGCTTCGTCAACCACAACAATCCCTTCGAAACTTTGAATTATTTCAAGCATAGCTTCTTTATCCAAACTATTGCCGCTGGGGTTGTTTGGCGAGCAAAGGAAAATCAGTTTTGTATTTTTGGTTACTGCCTGTAATATTTGTTTCGAATCCAATTCAAATTCCTGACTTAGCGAAACTTTTATTACTTCGATATCATTTGTGTCGGCGGCAACCTGGTACATTCCGTAGGTTGGATTGATGGTAACAATATTATCATTACCCGGTTCGCAAAATGCGCGAATGAGCAAATCGATTGGTTCGTCGCTGCCATTTCCGAGGAAAATCCGGTTGGCAGAAATGTTTTTCAAAAATGATATTTTTTGTTTCAGTTCTTTTTGCAGCGGATCAGGATAACGGTTGTAAGGTTCGTTAAACGGATTCTCATTTGCATCGAGAAAAACCATCGCATCGCCTGAATATT
The DNA here is from genome assembly GCA_016705335.1 of Draconibacterium sp. GTDB lineage: Bacteria > Bacteroidota > Bacteroidia > Bacteroidales > Prolixibacteraceae > Draconibacterium. The sequence goes on from JADIYN010000014.1 coordinate 161,641, forward strand.
CATCGCGGGCCGAAGAATATGGTTTTAGGTTTTGTATGTTTTTTCGAATCAGGTTGTTGATGTTCATTTTTATAATTGGTTATTAATTAGTAAATGTAAATTTTAACTTTGCAAAATGAGTCCAACGGTTTTCAAGGAACAAAATTACAGGTTTTTCTTTTTTTCGAGGGAAGTAGAGAGAATGCACGTGCATGTGATTAACCCTGAAGGAGAAGCTAAATTTTGGATAGAACCTGAAATTGAACTTGTTAAAAGTACTGTATTCAATAAAAAACAGATTTAGCTGTTGATGAATATTATAAAACAGAATGAAAATGAAATCAGAAATAGCTGGAAAGAACATTTTAGAAGTTGAAGTTACCAACATTTCAGTACATGGATTTTGGTTGTTATTAGGAGAGAATGAGTTTTTTCTTCCATTTAATGATTTTCCCTGGTTTAAAGATGCGCGCATATCAGAAATTTCTGACGTTTCATTATTGAACGACCAACATTTGTTTTGGGAGAAATTAGATATAGATCTTACTTTAAACATGATTCAAAATCCTCAGAATTATCCATTGATTTCCAAATAATTAGATTTCTTTCAACCTCAAACTAATTGCGTTTTTATGTGCTTCCAATTCCTCAGCCACAGCCATTTTTTCAATAGCAGGTCCAATATTTTTTAATCCTTCTTTTGAAATCTCCTGAAAAGTTATTTTTCTTAAAAAACTATCGAGATTAACTCCGCTGTATGACCGGGACCATCCATTTGTAGGCAAAGTGTGGTTTGTTCCTGAAGCATAATCACCGGCGCTTTCCGGTGTATATTCTCCAAGAAAAACAGAGCCTGCATTTGTAATTTTTTCTGCAATCTCCGTATAATTTTTTGTACTGATTATTAAATGTTCAGGAGCATATTCGTTAATCAACCCAATTTGCTCATCCGGATTTTCCTGTACAATTAAAATACTGTGTTCGAGTGCTTTTGAAGCTATTTTTCCTCTGGGCAACTTAATTACCTGTCTTTCAATTTCGGTTAAAACCTTTTCAACAATTTCCAAGCGGTTGGCAACCAAAATTACCTGGCTGTCAGGTCCATGTTCAGCCTGTGAGAGTAAATCAGATGCCACAAATGCCGGATTGGAGGTATCATCGGCAACAACCAAAACTTCTGATGGTCCGGCAGGCATATCAATGGCAACATCATTCATGCTTACCAATTGTTTTGCTGCCATTACATATTGGTTTCCCGGACCGAAAATTTTGTAGGTTTTTGGAACCGTTTCAGTTCCAAACGCCATTGCTCCAATGGCTTGAACTCCACCCAATTTGTAGATTTGTGTGACTCCCGAAATTTTTGCAGCATATAAAATTGCAGCGTGAATTTTCCCTTCTTTGTTGGGAGGCGAGCACAATATAATTTCTTTGCAACCTGCAATTTGAGCTGGAATTGCCAGCATCAAAACAGTTGAAAATAACGGTGCCGAACCTCCTGGAATGTAAAGTCCAACTTTTTCGATAGCCACAGGTTTTTGCCAGCAAACAACACCTTTTGAGGTTTCAACTTTTTTGATTTCTGATTTTTGTGCTGCATGAAAAATCGTAATATTTTTTGACGCCAAAGTAATCGCATCTTTTAACTCACTGTCAACCAATTTTTCTGCTTCATCAATTTCTTCTTTTGCTACCAAAATTGAATCCAGATCAACTCCATCAAATTGTAAAGTGAACTTTTTCAGCGCTTTATCGCCATTACTTTTAATTTCATCTAAAATAGTTTGAACTTTACCGTATAATTCGGAAACGTCTATTAAAGGCCGTTTTAAAATCTCGGGCCAGTTTGTTTTTTCAGGATTTATATATGTTTTCATCTCATTAAAATTGTTAATTTTTTAAGGTATTCGATGGAACTCGTCATAGAATGGTTAATCTGTGTCCCGAGTAATCGGGATGGCTCGTTTCATAGTTATGTTTTTTGTGTTTTAAATCGCAGTGCAAGAAAATTTCCTGAGAACAGAAGAATTATACCTGCAATTGCAAACAAATCCCATTTATAACCTTCAAAAATAGTTGAAATCAAGATAGCGATTGCGGGAGAAATTATTGAAATGTACACTGATCGGTCGGGGCCAATTTCACCTAAAAGTTTTAAATAGGTTGAAAATGCTATTATTGAACCAAAAACAGAAAGGTAAAATAATGATAATGTGTAACTTATTGTTGGTTCGAAAATAATTGGTTTATTTAATAACAGAACTGTTAAAAACATTGCAATTCCGCCATAAATCATTCCAAAAGCATTGGTTTGTAAAACCGGTATTTTTCGTTTTTGTTTATAAGCCGACAAAATATTTCCGAGAGAAGCGGTAACAATTCCTCCCAGACAAATGACAAAAACAAACGCATCTTTTGAATTTAAGGAGAAAGAACTCAACTCGTTTTTAAACAAAAATATAGTTCCAATAATTCCCAAAACGGCTGCAAAAATTACATCTCTTTTAATTTTACCTTTCAAAAAAAGCGCATTGAAAATAATATTAAATACAATAATCAGTGAAAAAATTACAGCAACAACTCCGCTTGTTAAAATGGTTTCGGCCTGATAAACAAACCAGTAATTAAATCCAAACAAACTTAATCCAAGCAACAAAATCAGAAAATGTTCGTGAAGGGAGAACTTCATTCTTTTTCCTGTCAGGAGACAAAATAAAATAAGGATTACACCTGCCAGCATAAAACGATAGGCAACCGACAATAAAGGATCAACCATTCCCAACTGAAATTTAATTGCATACCAGGTTGAACCCCATATTAGTACAGGTATTATGAATAATATGTATTGTCGTTTTGTCATTACTTGATTAAATTTTTAGTATCAAGATTGTTGGATTTGAGAATCAGGACAAGGAAAATATAGCTTGAATCTCACTTTCAATATCTTCATCTTAATTAATTTCTTGATTCCTGATACTTACTTCAAATCAAAAAATCATTTTTTCTATCGGAATAACCAGAATACCTTCAGCACCTGCCTTTTTAAGTTTACCAATAACTACCCAAAAATCGTTTTCTTCGATAACTGAATGCATTGAACTCCATCCTTCTTCAGCCAAAGGTACAACAGTTGGACTTTTCATTCCGGGTAATAAAGCTGCTATTTCCTGTATTTTGCTGTTGGGAACATTTAATAATATATATTTTTTCCCTTTTGTACGTTGAACCGATTCTATTCTGAAAATCAACTCATCAAGAATCTCCTGTTTTTCGGGCGATAAATTTGGGTTGGCGATTAACAGTGCTTCCGATTTCAATACAACTTCAACTTCTTTTAAACGGTTGCTTATTAATGTTGAACCGGAACTTACAATATCGAAAATAGCATCAGCCAAACCAATTCCCGGTGCAATTTCAACCGAACCTGAAATAACATGAACATCTGCCGTTATATTATTTTCAGCCAAGTACTTTTTTAAGATAACGGGGTAGGAGGTTGCTATTTTTTTTCCGTTGAAAAATTCAATGCCATTGTACTCCAACGATTTTGGAATAGCAAGTGACAGCCGGCATTTACTAAATCCAAGCCGTTTGACAATTACAACATTTTCGCCTTTTTCAAGCATTTCATTTTCGCCAACTACACCAATATCAGCAACGCCATCACCAACTGTTTGCGGAATATCGTCATCGCGAAGGAATAAAGCATCTATTGGGAAATTTCGTGATTCTGCAACAAGTGTCCGCCTTCCGATTGAAAGATCGATACCGGCATCCTTTATCAGTTGCATAGAATCTTCGTTTAATCTTCCTTTAGTTTGAATTGCAATCTTTAGTCTGTTTTCCATAATTTATTTATTTCATAATATTTTTTTCTCTTTCACCTCCCCATGGGGAGGCTGGGTGGGGCTATAAAAAAAGGCTTACCTTATGGCAAGCCTTTTTTATAATATCGTTTTAAATTAAACAAAACAATTACAGCCTACCTTTCGATTGGTTAATTCCATGATGGCCGTGATGTTTTTGCTTAAAATACATTTATACTTTTTTTATTGTGCAATAATAATTATAAAATGGTATCTGACAATAGCATTGACGATTAAATTATTATTAATAACAAAAAATTGATTTCAGGTTTTGTTTTGAAAATTGCAATCGGTTGCATAAATTTGAACCTTTACTAAACTCTAATAAATCAATATATTTAAAATAAAAATTAAACTTAAAATCAAATGAACAAATTCATCTCACTCTTAATTTTATTACTTGTGTTAAGTGGTTCAATTTCAGCGCAAAAAGCGGGTAATGAAAAACTTTTCAAACCAAAGGCGATAAAAAAAGCAATGGTAACTGCGCTTGACTGGCAGTTGAAAAATCCAAAACACGAATTAACCGACTGGACAAATGGCGCATTTTACGCCGGAGTGTTTGCTGCATACGAAACAACCGGTTCGAAAAAAATATGGAATGCCATGTATGAAATGGGAGATGCTACCCAGTGGAAACCCGGGCCACGCCTGCAACACGCTGACGATCATGTTATATGTCAAACATATATTGATATGTACAGGGTTAAACCCGAACCTAAAATGATTCAGCCATTTATTGATATGATGGATAAATTTATGGTAACACCTTACGAAACAGGGGAAATCAGGCCGGTTACGTGGTGGTGGTGTGATGCACTTTTTATGGGGCCTGCAGCATTTGTAAAACTGGGCAATACAATGAAAGATGACCGGTATCTTGAGTTAAACGATAAACTTTTCAGGGAATGTTACGATTTGCTTTACGATAAAGAAGAACATTTGTATGCACGTGATATGAAATACAAATGGAATGAACCAAGTATAACACCTATAAAAGAAGCTAATGGCAAAAAAATATTCTGGTCGCGCGGAAATGGATGGGTGATGGGAGGTTTGGTCCGTGTAATTTCAGAATTGCCAAAAGATTATCCTGGCCGTGATTTTTATATTCAGAATTACAAAGAAATGGCTGCTAAAATTATTACACTTCAACAAACGGATGGTTTGTGGCGTGCAAGTTTGCTCGATCCAAATTCTTATCCCGGCGGCGAAGCCAGTGGTTCAGGATTTTATTGTTATGCACTGGCATGGGGAATTAATAACGGAATTTTGGATAAAGCAACATATTTACCGGCAGTTGAAAAAGCATGGGTTGGATTGAACGGTTTAATTCAACCTGATGGACATGTTGGCTGGACACAACCAATTGGCGCCGACCCAAAAAAGAATTTCAATGCTGAAAGTTGGGAAGTTTATGGAACAGGGGCATTCTTACTGGCTGGGAGCGAGGTGATTAAACTTAAAAATTAGTAGTGAGATTCTGAGAATCAGGTATCAAGACCTGCAAAACGATTTGTCTTGATACTTGATTCTCATGTCTCATATATATTTTTACTTCTGTTTTTCGGCGGTTAGTTTCATTTCGCCTTCAGGAGTGTTGGCAACACCTGTCATTTTGCTGCCTTCGATTTTAACTTTTACGCTTACATATTCATAATCAACGTATAAACCTCCTTTTAATTCACCGTTTTCGTAAGTCACATTTTTCATGTCGATTTTGTAACCATCGGCAAATTTAACTTCACCAACCAATTTTCCTTCTTTTTCAGTGAAAACCAAAGTACCTTTTTCATAACCATACGGTGCCGATGGAACTTCGTATTTCCAACTACCAACTACATCTTTATTACCGGCGGCCAACGAAACGTTTACGCTACCAATTACAGCCAAAACAACCAAAGCAAGAATCATTAATTTTTTCATATTGAATATTTTTTAAATGTTATGAAAGCAAATTTGTATTGTAATATTTTACCAACCAAAAATTGGGGGTAGAAAGCTTTATTTTGGGATGAACGAAAACTGATCAGGATAAAAAGTCGATAAACGGGGTTGAATACTTTTCGGAAACGGGAATTGATCTATCAAAATGTTTTATTTTAATATTGAGTTTTTTACCGTCTTTTGCATGAACTCAACATTTGCAGGGTTTACCATAAACGAACGGTGGCAGCGAAAAATGGCATTTTCTTTCAGCATTTCTTCGAGATTTTTCAGTGTGTTTCGCAAAAGTTTTCGCTGCAATTTATTTTGAAGAATGTAGAATATAGAAACGTAATTGTCTGTTGATTCAATTAATAATAAATCGCTGGCAAGCACTGAAAATTTTATTTTACCATTTTCATCCCTGAAAACAATCAGTCTTTTTTCAGTGGGTTTGTTTGCATTGGTTTTCAACGATTCAATTTCATCACGCTGATTTTTATAATAAACAATCAATATTGCAAATGAATATGGCAGCCAGATGCTCAATAAAGTATATTTCAGGGAAAACCCCAAATCGTTAATGAAATTTCCGATGGGGTTTCCATATAATATAATGTAAACCAAATTAATTAAAGCAATTTAGATAATTAACCAAATCAGGTAGGTTTTGAATTTAAATTCAGTGATATTAAAAACTTGCGCAGTGGAAACTGGGTAAACAGAAATACAATTGCAATAACAAAACCATAACTTGACAAGCGAAGAAATTTGATAAACCCTGAATCGGAATACCACCTGCCAATATTAAATGGTTCAAAAACATTAAGGAAAATAACACAGAAAATAAAAACAACAACAATAAGAAGGTATCGATCTGCTTTTTTATCGAGAAGGGTGAAGTTTTTATTTAAAAAGGATAGAGTCAATTGCTGATTTATTTTTGCCTGACAATAATAGCGAAAGTTTCTGTTTGCAGTGATCAATATTTATGTTTTCTGAAACAATTTAATCAATCAAAACAAGGTTCAATTCTTTCGCCTTTGTGAAATTGGAACATCATTTTTATTTGTTCTGAAGTATTTCGCGGAGTTGATAATTCAGGTAAATTATTTTCATCGAACCAACCTACATCACTTGTTTCGGTGCCAATTGAAATGTTATCGTCAAGTTTTTTGCACAACAGAAAAATTTTGTAAACATATTCAAATGCCGGCGGCATATTTTGCTTTTGCTTATCGAGAATTGCAAGCAATTTAATGGCTTTTACCTTTGTTCCGGCTTCTTCAAAACATTCTTTTTCGGCAACTTCCGAGGGACTGTATGAAATATCGGACCAACCGCCGGGCATCGCCCATTTTCCATCCATTTTTTCCTGTATCAGGAGTATTTGGTTTTTATCGTTGAAAACCACAGCCCTAACATCAACTTTTGGTGTTTTGTAACCGTCTTTTTCCAGGATTACCGGTGAAATGTTTTCAACAGCAACATTTGCAATTCGTTCCAGCATTTGCAGAGCAATTTCCTGAAGTTCTTCATAACGTTCTCTGTCAAAGGTGTTTTCAGCATAATACAATCCGATTTCAGCCAATGCCTGAATCCGTTTTATTTTTTCGAAAATGAAGTTGTGCATATTTGAATTTATTTTTTGAACAAGGGAAACGGGAAGTTTTATAATGAACTAATTCTCTTCGTTTTTTACAAGGATAAATTTGTTGCTTTCAACTTCACAATAACCCTGATCATAACAGAAATAGTAAATACGCCCGGTTTTTGTGGTGTATGTGTTTGTATAATACTTAAAATTAAATCCCTGTTTTTCGAGCACGCTTTTAATGGTTGTAGATTTTTCTTCTGGATTCAGGGATTCTAAAATAGCGTGGTTTGTTTTTAATATGCGGTTGATTTTACGCATAAAATTGGTGGAGCCGCTCAATTTTTTATTATTGTAAGAGTTGCGGCACAGGTCGTTGCAAAATTTTTGGTCGGCGCGTCCCCGCAATGGTTCGCCGCAATCGAGGCAGGTTCGTGGTTCCATTATCGCGGTAGTTTAATGTTATTTTTATGTATCTGATTAATCTTAATATCCCTGGTTTCAAAGTTTTCATTTGTGCCGGTAGTTGCCTGCACAATTAAGAAATTATAATGTTTAAGCAACAGCTTTTCTGCAAACTTAGCGAAATCAAAATAAATTGGTGTATTTCAAATCTACTATTTAACAGGGTTGACCAACTTCCGAAAATAACACTATGAACTGAATTTTTCGAATGCTGTCTGGGTTGTTTCATGTTTTCATCCAGAAATTGCAACGGGTAATTGACTGCAGAAATTACATTTAAAACTCAAATATTCTGGTTGGACAATTCTTCCTTCAAGAATTTCGCAGTAAATGATTTTTTGTTTTTGGCAATTTGTTCAGGAGTTCCTGTGCACAAAATTTCGCCACCGTTTTTTCCGCCCTCAGGTCCAATGTCGATTATGTGATCCGCTACCTTAATAACATCCATATTATGCTCGATAACGATTACAGTATTTCCTTTGTCAACCAGTTTATTCAGAACATCAAGCAGAACGCGGATATCTTCAAAATGCAAACCGGTAGTTGGTTCATCAAGAATATATATCGTTCGGCCTGTATCTCTTTTTGCGAGTTCGGCAGCCAGTTTAACACGCTGCGATTCGCCACCTGAAAGTGTTGTTGAAGATTGACCAAGTGTTATATAACCCAGTCCTACATCCTGTATAGTATGCAGTTTTTGCGATATTGACGGAATAGCATCAAAAAATTCGACACCATGTTCAATTGTCATTTCCAAAACATCACTAATTGATTTTCCTTTATATCTGACTTCCAAAGTTTCGCGGTTATAACGTTTTCCGTTGCATTTATCGCAATGCACATAAACATCCGGTAAAAAGTTCATTTCGATGAGTTTCAATCCTCCACCCTGACACTCTTCGCAACGCCCGCCTTTTACATTGAATGAAAACCGGCCAGGTTTGTACCCGCGTATTTTGGCTTCAGGCAGTTGTGCAAACAGGTCTCTGATATCTCCAAAAACATTTGTGTAGGTTACCGGGTTGGAACGTGGTGTGCGGCCAATTGGCGATTGATCAACCTGAATTACTTTATCAATAAATTCGAGCCCTTTAACAGATTTGTATGGAAGCGGGTCTTTTAAAGATTTGTAAATATACTGGCTTAAAATAGGTTGCAGGGTTTCGTTTATCAAAGTAGATTTTCCACTTCCTGAAACACCCGTAATACAGATAAATTTTCCCAATGGAATTTTCAAGTCCACCATTTTAAGGTTGTTGCCGAAGCACCCTTTTACTTCAAGAAAATCGGCTTTACCATTTCTTCTGTTTTCGGGTACATTTATTTTTCGACGGTCGTTTAAATAATCAGCAGTTAATGTGTTGGTCATTAATACTTCCTGAGGAGTTCCGGCTGCAACGACTTCACCACCGTGTACTCCTGCCAATGGTCCCATATCAATCAAATAATCAGCATGCATCATTGTTTCTTTGTCGTGTTCAACAACAATTACCGAGTTTCCTGAATCCCGCAATTGTTTGAGTGCAGAAATCAATTTCAAATTATCCCGGTGGTGCAAACCGATACTTGGTTCGTCAAGTATATACAGAACATTTACCAATTGTGAGCCAATTTGTGTGGCCAGCCGAATCCGCTGTGATTCTCCACCTGAAAGGCTTTGGGCTGTTCTGTCAAGCGAAAGATAATTCAATCCGACACCCAGCATAAAACCTAGCCTGTCGCGAATTTCCTTAACCACTTCCGTTCCAATTGTGCGCTGTCGTTCAGTAATTCGTTCTTCTAAACCATCAAACCAGTCACCCAATTCATTCAAATCGAGTTGTGATAATTCAGAAATATTTTTACCATCGATTTTAAAATGCAGCGATTCTTTTTTCAGGCGCATTCCATTACATTCGTCACAAACAATGGTTTTAACAAATTGGTTGGCCCACTTTTGTGCTGTTTTCGATATATTATCGTCACGCTGGCTGTCGATATATTTTACCACACCTTCGTAACTCATTTGGTAATTCATGCTTGTCCCGAGCGGTGTATTCTTAAGTTGAATGCGTTCGTTTGTCCCAAACAAAATCGCATTTATGCCTTCCTCCGAAATTTCGCTGACAGGCGTATTTAGTGTAAAATCCATTTTTTCGCCTAGCGCTTCAATTTGCCAGAAAATCATAGAATTCTTGTAAGCTCCCAAAGGTGCAATTCCACCTTTTGATATGCTTTTCCCTTTATCAGGGATAATTTTGTCCATGTCGATTTCAGTTACTCTTCCCAAACCATTGCATTTTGGACAGGCTCCCTGAGGTGAGTTAAATGAAAAATTGTGAGGGGCTGGTTCATTATATGAAATTCCCGTTGTCGGGCACATTAAAAGCCGGCTGTAATATTTTGTTCTTTGCGTATCATGGTCCAAAATCATTAAAATTCCCTGGCCATGTTTCATCGCGGTTTGAATGCTTGCTTTTAACCGGGAAGTGGAAACTTCGTCAACTTTTAATTTATCAATTAATATTTCGATAAAATGATTTTTATACCGGTCAACCCGGTAGTTATGTTTGAGTTCGGTAATTTCACCATCAATTCGGGCCGATAAAAAGCCTTTTCGGAGTATCTGTTCAAACAACTCACGATAATGACCTTTGCGGCCTTTTACAACGGGCGCAAGAATATTTATGCGTTTTCCGGCAAAATCATCCTTTATCAGCTGAATGATTTTTTCCTCAGTATATTTCACCATTTTTCACCCGTATTGTACGAAAAAGCTTCGGCTGCACGGGCAAATAATAAACGAAGAAAATCGTAAATCTCTGTAACCGTGCCAACAGTGGATCGCGGATTACGGGTTGTAACTTTTTGTTCAATGGAAATAACCGGGCTCAAACCTGTGATTTTATCGACATCGGGCCGTTCCATATTTCCCAGAAACGACCGGGCATAAGCTGAAAACGTTTCAATGTAACGGCGCTGGCCTTCGGCGTAAATTGTATCAAATGCCAGCGATGATTTTCCGCTGCCACTTAAACCTGTTATCACGGTTAATTTATTTCTGGGAATTGAAACATTTATGTTGCGAAGATTGTGTACACGGGCGCCATACACAACAACTTGTTCGTCAGTTTCATCAATATCCACAGGTAGCTCAATATTTGTTTCTGTAATTTTCTGCATTCTGAAATTTAATTCCTTATTAATTTAATACCGGAATTTTTACTGTATATTTTTTTCTTGCTGCATTTGTGAGTTTATCATCGCGCAACCAGGGGTTAAAATCTTTCAATATTTTATAATTTATCCCATTTTCAATTGCATAATCAGCAAAATTATTAATCGGTCCGTTAATTTCAAGATCTCGTGTTTTTATAACCGGATATTTTTCTGATTCTCCAACAACAAAATTATACTGTTCAGGGTTTTCAAGAATCAGTTTTAATGCTGCAATTCTGAAAACATACCGTTGTGTTTCATCAACAAAAAGCAAACTGTAGTAATCTTCCCTTTTTTGACGTTCCATTTGACGTTGCATTCTTGCAATGCCTCCATTGTATGAAGCCGCTGCAATTGTCCAGTTTCCATATTGACTGTATGATTGCCGCATATAATTGCAAAAAGCATAAGTTGATTTCTCGACATGGTAACGTTCATCAACTTCTTTATTTACTTCAAGTCCATAGTCTTTGGCAGTACCTTCAAGAAACTGCCAAAAACCAACAGCACCAGCCGGTGAAACTGCACGGGGGTTTAACCCACTTTCAGCAAGTGCCAGGTATTTAAAATCGTCAGGAATTCCTTTTTCCTTTAAAATACGTTCAATGACCGGAAAAACGTGGCGCTAATTTTATGTAACGTATGGTTTGCGAGTGAAAATAAGCATTTACGAGTAATTCACGATCAAGAGCTTCCCTAACATCATACCGATCCAAGGGCATTTCTTCACCTGCAAATGTAAGTTTCTCAGGTATTTTAACTGATGCAAATTTCATTTCTGACTTAACAACAACTTTCGCGTCATCATATCTTGCAGACCCTAGTATTATAATTAATACAATTACTTTTATCCCAATAATAACAGGCAAAAAAAATTTCCACCACTTTTTATCCTTCATCATTTATCTCTCATTTAGTATAAAAAATCATAAAATAATTTGGCAAAAGTACATTATAATGGTTGGATAACAACGAAAAAAGCCCGGCAATTTGCCAGGCTTTTTCTTAGGTTTTCAATAACTAATAAACTAATAAACTAATTAAGATAGTTTCCAAGAAACCGTTCTTTTGATTCAAATGACTGAACTGAATTCAAATATTTTGCATTTTTAAATTCTGTTAAAGTTTCAACTGATTTTAAATAAACAGGAAGGTAATTTCTATCTCCGAAAAAACCTTTTGACAATTCCTCAAGTTCATCATGGATATTTGCCAACGATTTAATAATGCTAAGCCGAAAATTCTGGGCACATTTTGTACATGGATTATCCATTAATTCAGTAGCCTTTTTAAAAGCAATTTTCAAGCTTTCAATCGATTTTAAATAGTCCTTTTCTTTTCGAAACTGTTCTGATTCCAGGTAACTTTTATTTATATCGGCAAGATGTACTTTACACATCATTTCTTTTAACGGACAGTTAATTGTCTCAGTAATGTTCTGCTTATCAATAAATACTTCGGTTTGTGATAAAGAGAATGTGAAAAATCTTTTCATACTTGCCTTCATTTTCCTGTTTTTTAATATTTTATTACCAAATATTTTTTACTTAAACTTATTGCTGCAATTCAATTTATTTCGAACAAAGAATGAAAGATCTATTTTGTTCGATTAAATTAATCCGGTAAGAATTGTTATTCGTTTGTTGTTTTCATAGAATTATCCCTTGAAAGTTTTTCTTTAAGTAAATGGTTTTCATTACTTAATTCAGCAATCAGCTGTTTTAAAAGGATATTTTGGTTCTTTAAATGGTTAATTTCAAACGAGGTGACTTCGCTTTTTACATTATGCACAAACCTACCGTTTTCTGTTTCAACAAAATCCCTTGAACATTTATTAAATAATCTGGTATCAATGCTCTGTCTGCCGTAGAGTTCGTTTGAAAGTTCTTTGTTAATTACTTCTTTAACCAAGCGGATTTTTTCTTCATTGAAAAGATTAGCACCAGAGTATCCCCTTATTTCATTCTCATTTGATTCGATATAAGACAATTTTGTATTCATAATTTAATGGTCTAAACAATTACTATTTTTATATCAATCCCAAGATCTCATCAACTTAAAAAATAAGCAACGAAGATTAAATTATAACCTTATTATAATTTTTACCTTATGTTTAATTTGGAACTTATTTCCAGATAGTTAAATTAAAAAACAAGCTTGTTTAACTTACAGCAAATGGGTATGGAATAAATTTAATGCCTTACGTTAAAACTAAAAGGCATTTTTTAATTATTCATTTGTACATTACATACAACTTAAACTAAAAACCAGTTCCAAATCCTAAATATTTATAAAATAATGCGTCCTAGAAAAGTATTTTCAAAAAGTCAACGACAAACATAGTCAAAAAAAATACAAAAAATGAAATTATTCAAGAAAAAATTAATTTTCTGATTATACGCGTAATGCATTGTTTTACAGGTTTATATGTTAATTATGTTATTTTGAATATATATAAATAATCATTTTAAGAAGAAGAAATGTAATTATTTATCATTTTTTATCAACAAAATCAACTCTGAAAGTAGCTTTAGTTTCATTGTTTTTACGATTTGGGATTTTGCAATAAATGTCAGGCAAGTATTCGATTTACTTCTTTTCTATTAGAATGCAACTTTAATGTGCATTATCTTATTTAACATAAAACTAATTGAAATTTAGCATTTAAGAGACGGGTTTCTTTTTCACTGGAATATGACTTATTTGCTTAATATCCTGAAGATTTGAATAATCGTATTGGTAAAAACCATCGTCGCCAATCATAAACAGGAAACCATCAAACGGAATTACATCGAAAGTTTTAATATTTGCAAATCTGGTAATCTGGTGATCGTCAATACTTAACTTATCTTCGGTATCATAAATCTTTAGTCCATCGTCACCATCGCATATAAACAGGGTTTGGTCATCGATACCTAAACCATAGGGACCAGTTAACGGATATGAAGCCAGTAATTCGTTATTTTTATAGTCATCAGATAGTTTCAGAACATCAAGCCTGTTTGTATTGCTGCCACAAACATTTCCGCCACGTAAAGTTATATATGCATAACCATCCGAAATTACCACCGGATCACAACTTGTGACATGCCAAAAACTTCCAATATAATTTAATGCTGTAGGTACTTTTAGGCTGAATATCTGCATTCCTGAGCGTGTGCCTAAAAACATGTGTTGGTCGTATATAAACATGGTTTCAATGTCCCAGCCTACGTTTTGCTTACCAATATCCTTTGGTTTTTCCGGAGTTTTGACATCAAACATGTACAATGTAGCATTATCAACAGCATATAAATAATCATCATACAAACCAAATCGAGCCATTGAACCACCTATTCCAAAGGAATTTGCTGAAGCCTGAACTCCGCCACCCAAACTTGTATCCATCATTCTTTCGGCTGCATAAGGAAAGTAGTTGGGGTAGTAGTGATATTCAATTTCCTGTCTGACTTTTTTGATTTCCCAGTCGATAACCACGCCTTTATCCTTATCAACTGAAGCCAGCCGATAATCTGCGTTTACAGGTGGGGGAGTCATATATGGGAAAACGTCTTTTACTCTGTTAACTTCTTTTGGAGTGGAAATATCAGATATATCAATAGCTACAAGGTCAACATAACTATCGGCATATAAAATGTTGTTTTTAACAGCAATATCAACGTTTCCGGGAATTTCGATGAATAAAAGATTTTGCGGACTGGCCGGGTTTCTGTTATCAATAACATGAATTCCCTTCATTTCTTCATTTACAAAAATGTACCCATCCTTGAAATAAATTTTGCCTGTATTTTCCAATTCAGTTGCTGCAGTTGATTTAACGGCATTCCGCAAATTTTCAAACGACATATAAATTGGAGAATTAGCTGTAAAAACTTCAGTGTATTCATCCATACATGAATTGAAGAAAATAAATAAAATAAATAGTGATATATTTCTGACTGTTTTCATTTTTGTAAAATTTTAATTAAAAATAAAACCTAATTTGATTGTTAACCTGTTGTAGTCAATATCAAGCTGATAATCGTTTTCACCCTTGTAACTGAGCCTGTGAAACTGGTAACCAAATGCAAATGACATACCGAACCCTGACGAAAACATTCGCTGGTAACCGATTCCCGGATTAATTATAAATCCGCCTTTTGTATCCATTTCATTACTATAATAGTCAGGATTTGGCCATATCATATTGTCATAATAAATAGGCTGAATTTCATAATTGTAAATCGGATTTGCATCTTCCAGTGGAACTTCATATCCCATTTTCAAAAACAGATAGGGTGTTGAATATGAGTTTCTTAACTTGTATTCAATATTGACAAATGCAGGCAGGTAGGTTTCTTTTAAAAACTCAAAGCCAATTCCAACACCAGCCGAAAGTTTAGGCATAACTGAATAATTTAGTGAAGCTGAAAAACTAAACGGAGCCGATTGGCTGTTTTCGGAATTACCGGCCAAAACCCCCAGTTCAGTGTGTAAATAGAAAGGCGAATGTGAAGTGGGCTCCCCAAAAGTTTCATCCAATTGAGCTTTTTTATTTGAAACACGCTCAACTTCGTCGGATTGAAATATCCAGAGGTTTCCAGCCGATTCTATTTGCAGTTTCGATAAATCATTTGAATACTGATATTTTCCTTTCAGGATTGTCCCGTTCTTTAAATAAACATAACCTTTTTGAGGTTGGGCAAAAACAGGAAATACGATAATTGCAGTTAAAAACAAAAAGCACAATTTTTTCATAGTTAAGTTGTTTTTATCATTGAGATGAAAGATAGGGAACAAGGGTTGCGTTGGAAGAAGAACAAAAGCAGTTATTTGAAAAATCCCATAGAATCAAGTGTTTTAACTGCCTGTATTGCTGAACTTTCGTCAGAAATATTGATTTTATTTTTTCTCAGTATTTTTTTTATTTCTTTTTTGTGTTCAGGATAAATGCTGAAAAGCGAACGATTTCTTAATTGTATTTTTTCCAGTCCCTTTTCTTTTGACAAAATATAATACATGGTTTTTAACCGAAATTCGACGTCATACATTTTTCCTCCAACTCCAATATAAGGGCTAACTTTATTTTGCTCTACCTGATAAAAACACAAAAGTTTTGAAGTACCTGAATAAAGTTCATGGAAATAACTCTTGTTAAACAATAGGTTTAACGAATCGATATTAATAAACTTTTGTTCAGTCAACTTTCCGGCTTCACTGGAAGAGTAAAAAATGAACTCTTTAACAATGGACTTATCGACTACAAAAAGGCTACGATTATTAACATTGTAAGTTACCAATTTATCACCATAAGCCATATAACGCATTCTCATATTTTCAAATACATCACCGTCTTTCAAAATAATTGTACCTTCTTCCCAATCTTTCTGCAAAAAATAATTGGCGTTACTCACCGGGCTTAAATAATAAATTTCACCTGTAAGTTTTCCCTGAAAGCGGTTGGAGTCTTTGTTTAAATTCGAAATAGAAATTCCTGAGTTTTGTGCCGATCCCATAAATTGAATCGAAAACAACAAAAAACACATCATATATTTTTTAACCATCTTCATTTTATTTCTATCAATTTTGAAGATTTAAAAAACTCATCTTCAGCAGTTAAACCTTCGACTGTAATTTCAACGGTTCCTTTTCTGTCTGACAAATTGAAATTGTATTCGGACTGGCTCTCTTTTAAAACTTCCCACAAAAAAACCTGTCGCATATCAGGTTGGTTATCGCGTAATTTATTTTGAATCTCATAATTTGGCGTTTTTTCAGTTTGAATAAAATCGACATTAAACTGAAAAACATTGGGTTGCTGGGTAAGCCATGAATTTGATTTGTCGTACAATGAAACAGAAAGAACACCTTTAAAAATCAGATCTCCAAAAATTCGTTCTGTTTTTACGATGTCGTTAAAACTTATGTCGGTTGATTTTAAATTTGTAAAATAATCATTTTTAAAAACCGGAATACCATTTATCAAACGCAATGGTTCGTCTTCAAAAAACCAACGATATGAACTGTTGATTATGCGAATCGTAATTTCATCGTTTCTTGAACGGTATTGGACTCCGGGCAAAATTTCGCGCGATATCTCCTGGAAATCCGGCAAATCAATAAATTCATCGGGAATTACATGTTGATCGGGTTTGCCGTAAAATGGTATTGAAAACCTGGGCGGCATTTCGAAATTCGCTGGTTGAGTTTCAAAAACAGTATTGAAAATCTTATTTGTTAAATTGGCATTTATTGAAGTATTAATAAAGTCAATTTGCTTTAGATTAAGTGTTTTCAGATTAAGTTGATTGGCATCAGCGCGTACCATGAAATTATTTTCAAGCTGAATTGTAAACTGACCGGCGTTATTTGAAACCGCCTGCAAAACTACATTTCCATTGCCAAAAGCATTTTTTACATAAAAATGAAAATCTCCGTTTTCGTCCAAAACATAATAATCAAAATAAGGCTGATCGCCGTCAATAGTAAGCATTACAAGCGCATTTGCAGGTACTTCTCCATTTTTGCCTGTTACTTTGCCATTTAGCAAAATACCATCATTTTCTGTAAAATCAGGGATGTCTGAATTTGAACTTTGTAATCTGAATTTATTTTCAATTTCAATTTCTTTGGTAAGCGGATCAACAAGAGTAGCTCTGACAATTGCATTTTTAATTTTATGACTTGAATTTGTGTCGATTTTAACCGCCACTTTTTCCCTTGTTAAGTATTCATTTTTATTTGTATTTATATTTATTGCCGAATTATTGGTTTTATCTTTTTCCGGGTTATTTGTTTTAATCAATTCAATCTCTTCAACCCGGTCTTCAAATCGGTTGTACACAAAAAGCGATTTGCCTGAAGTTTCCAGATCTGCTGTATTTCGTTGTGCATTTAAAAATGTTGTTATAAAATATTGTCCGGTACTTAATGAATCGGGAATACTGATAAATCCCTGTGCCCGGTTATTCTCAGTTTTTATAGCTACTGAAGAAATCAGGTTGTTGTTTTACCATCCAGCTGCACATGCACAATATTTCCAAAATTTTCAAGCTGTTCAGGTTGAAAAACTTTAATCCAAACTGTATCGCCTGAAACACAAAAGTCACGATCGGTAAACAATACAGGCATTTTCTGTTTTGCATTGTTTTGTGCAACTGCATCAACGAAAACAAATCCCAGAACAATCAGCAGATATATTTTGAGATTACTTTTCATCAGGATATGTTTTTGAGGTTGATTCCCAGAAATCAGGCGGGTTTGAAAGCTTTTCTCCCATAGCAGGTATTTCATAAAAATAGGGAATTGGTTTTATCAAATAACCCTTTTCCTTAGAAATATAATTTACATAAAAACGATGCTCTTTGTACGATGAAATTTCGAAATTACCCAGTATCAATTGTTTGGGGTTTGTAGTGCATTTCAAATTACTGCGCGCCTGAACATATAACGGATCAAACAACCTTCCTTCAGAACCGAGTTGTTTGTTTAAATCATTGTAGTAGTTGTAAGCTGATTCTGACAAGCCAAACTGATTCAAAATCAAAATCCATCCGTAAAATGTTTGATCAGGCCTGATAACAATCTTTTGTTCCATAAAAAACAGAGGATGTCTTACAATATTTGTGATTGTTGAGAATTCAGCCGGAGCTGCAATATTGAATATATCTCTTGGATAACTTGATAACCACGAATACATTGGCTCAATTAATATTTCACCACCCCAGGGTATTTCAACCGGATAAGTGTATTGAAGGACTTTTCGGGCTGTAAATCTGTAATAGGGCATTTCTTTTTCGTGCGAAATATCGGTATAAAGCTGAACACCGGGGATTTCTCTAATGTCGTCAACATCGTTATTTCCACTTATCTTTATAATTTTATTTTCGGTATTACCATAAACGGTATCTAAATCAGGCAACGGTGGAACAGTTTCATAAGTCGATTCAAATGTATTTCCGCGATATGATATTTTTATTTTGTACTCCAGATTAGGTTTCAAATTAAAATAAACGGGGAAAACTCCATCACTTGTTTCAGCTAATGCTCTTTCGTTTTTTTCACTGTCGATTATAAAAACTTCTGCCCCCGAAATATTTGGGTAGTTATAACTTTCTTCATTAAATCCATTTGATTCGGTGAGCCTGATAACATTATCATTTTTACCAAACACGATCCGCGCATCAATAACAATTACACTTTCGCGTGATTCGATATTTGGCGTGTAAATTTCTTCGCATGATGAAAGCGCGAATAATAACCAAAAACAATATGTGAACCACTTCCTCATTTAAAACTTAAAATTATAGGTTAACGACGGAACCGGAATACCAATTACCGATAGTTTATACAGTGAATAAAGCCTGTAATCGTTGCTTTCGCCCGGTATTGATTTTTTGTAATAAACCGAATACGGGTTTTTCCGACCGTAAACATTATAAACCGAAAAAGTCCAGCTTCCTTTCCACATTCGTTTTTCCGCAGGTTCTCGTCGAAAGTAATAGATAAATCAGCCCGGTTGTATGATGGCATTCTGTATTTATTCCTTTCGGAATAATAAACCAACTGTTCACCAGCAAAGGCATATTTTATTTCCGGCAAAGTTACCGGCCTGCCCGAAATGAAAACAAAATTTCCCGAAACACGCCACCTTCTGCTGATATTGTAGGTTCCGGTAAACGAAAAATCATGTGGCCTGTCGTAAATACTGCGGTAATATTTTCCGTCCCAAAAATTTTCTTCATCAAACAGGCTTGTATTTTTTTGTTTTGTGGCCGAAAAAACATAGCTGGCATAACCAGTTAAACGCCCGATACTTTTTTTCCCACTTAGTTCAATACCATACGAATAGCCGCGGGTTGGAATTAATGCTGTTTCAATATATTCGTTCATTAAAAGCTGTGCGCCATTTTTATATTCAACTAAGTTTTGAAGGTTTTTAAAATAAATTTCAGCCGAAAAATCGATTTTATTGAACCAGGACTTGTTTTCAATACCAATTGCAATCTGGTCGCTGATCAGTGGTTTCATGTAATAATCAATTGTTTTCCATGTTTCGGCAGGCGAAATTACTGCGCTGTTACTCAACTGGAAAATATTTTGGCGGGTGCGCTGGTAATTCAGTTTTAATGTTGTGTTTTCATTAACATCAAAATTGAAAAGCAGGCGGGGTTCGAATCCGCTGTAAGTGGCTGACACTTCGTTGGGACCGAATTCCAATGAGTCGGTAACGTTTTCAGGGCTTATCGGTTTTCCCTGTTCATAAATATAAACAACAGGCGTTCCAATATTATTGGCACGCGAGTAGCGCAATCCCGCCGAAAATGAAAAATTAGGCAACACTTCAAATTCATCGCTGACAAAAGCTGCCCACTCCAGCAGTTTTTCATTGTCAAGTTTTTGATAATCAATTAAACTTATTTCTTCGAGAGGAACTATTTCTCCAGGTTCTATATAATTGTAATTGGCTTTAAAACCGGCTTCAACATTGTGACGCGGAGTAGGATGCCATTTAAAATAGTATCCTGCCGAGCTGTATTTCAGCATGTTATTTAATAAATATGCCTCTTCAGGGTTTTGATCTGCATAATCTGTCAGCCTGTAATTATACTCACTGTACGACAATTCCAGTTCGCCGTACAACGATTCGGCAAATCGTGAATTAAGTGTCAGATTTCCCAGTTTACTGCCGTATTCATTCACAGTTTGCAAACTTGTGCTGAACTCATCGTTACTGAGGTAAGCCATCGCACTTATTTTATTGTGCTGATTAAATTTATAGGTTATTTTTCCCGATGCATCGTAAAAATTTGTTACGCTGTTGCTAATGTTTACATCAGGAATTTTCTTTAAAATCCAGCTTGTGTATGAAGTACGGCCACCAACGACAAATGTTAATTTCTTGTTTTTTGTTAAAGGTCCTTCAAACGCAAGCCTCGAATTGATAAGCCCAATTCCGCCATTAACCCGAACCAAATCAGTATTTCCCTCTTTAAAATCAACTTCCATAACCGACGAAACGCGTTCACCCAGTTTAACCGGAATTCCACCTTTAAAAAGACGGACATCTTCAACAACATCCGGATTGATCAGTGAGAGAAAACCAAAAAGGTGAGATGAATTAAAAACCGGGCTACCATTAATTAATATCAGGTTTTGATCGGAATTGCCGCCGCGAACGTTAAAACCCGATGACATTTCACTGACAGTTTGTACTCCGGCAAGCATTGTAAGCCCTTTCAACACATCAACTTCACCCATTAATGCGGGCATTTTTTTCATTTCAATAGTTGTCATTTGCACCATGCTCATTTGCGATCGGGGCAAATCGTGTTGAATTCCCAAAACAGTAACTTCACCTATATTATGCGATTCCTCGTAAAGTTCAAAATCGGCAAAGCCATCTTCGATTAACTTAATTTGCGGGTTTGAATTTTCAAAACCAACAAAAGAAAGTTGCATTTGATGGACTCCGGTAGGTAAGTTCAGCTCAAATTCGCCTTTGCTGTTTGTTGTTGCACCTTTTTCAAGTTTGTTGTTATAAACCACTGCTCCGGTTAAAGATTCGCCTGTTTTTCCATCAAGTACACGGCCTTTTAAAGCGGCGGTTTTGTAGCGCCCAATATTTAAAGGGTCGCCAATTATCATCATTTGTGTTTGATTGTCAAATTTTGAACGCACATCCATTGATTTCCTGTAAACAATTATTCCATCATCCTGAAACAGCATAAAAGTGAGTTCGTGTTCGTAAAAAACATTGTTCAATGCCTGAATCAACGGGGTATTTTCGAAAGTTTTTGTAATTGTGAAAGGTTCAACCCAACTCTCTTTATAGAAAACTTTTAATCCGTATTTATCATGAAGCAGGTTAAGAAAATCCCTGATCGGTTGATTTTGAAAGGTTTCATTAATTTTAATGTCATTTACCTTTTGGGCAAACGAACTACTGTTTATAAAAATAAAAAGGACTACAACAAAAATAATATGGTTTAGTTTGATTGATTTCAATATTTAATAGCCTGTATTAGTGTCGATTAGTTTAATATCCATAAATTCCGGGATGTGTGAAATTGCTTTGTTAGATTGTCGCTGATTTAAATAGTTTAACAATGAATAATATTAAAGTTCAAGATTAGTAAAAACTGTTACCTTTTCTTTTGAACAGACCAATTTTTTTTCAATCTTGTTGAAAAAATAAATCGGGTTAAAAAACAACTTAACAACCTACAAAATGAAACAAAGTATAGTGTTATTTCTTCTTGTTTGTTTTTCTCTGATTTCCGTTTCGCAGGAAAAACTGAATTATTTTTTACCGTCAGATGTTGATTATGATAAAAACATACCAACACCGGAACAATTTTTCGGGCAGGAAATGGGTGAATGGCATTTAACGCACGACCAGATTTTGTTTTATATGAAAGAGATCGCGCGGGTTTCAGATCGTGCAATTATTCAGGAATATGCCCGTTCGTGGGAAAACCGGCCACTTGTTCACCTGATTTTTACTTCAGAAGAAAACCACAAAAATTTGGATGAATTAAAAGCCAAACACATTCAATTTGCCAATTCAGCTGGAAATACCGAAAAATCTGATATTCCGCTGGTTGTAAATCTGGGTTACGGCGTTCATGGAAACGAATCGAGTGCAAGCAATTCATCGGTTTTAACTGCTTATTATCTGGCTGCTGCGCAAGGCGAAAAAATTGATAAATTACTTGAAAGTACTATCATTTTAGTTGATCCGTGTTTAAATCCCGACGGATTTACACGGCACAGTACCTGGGCAAATATGCACCAAAGTGAAACTGCAACGGGCGACAACAACTCACGCCAGTTTAACGAAGTTTGGCCGGGTGGCCGGGGAAATCATTATTGGTTTGATATAAACCGGGATTACCTTTTATTGGTTCATCCTGAGTCTGTTGGACGGGTTGCCAAATTTCATGAATGGATGCCAAACATTGTTACCGACCACCACGAAATGGGCGCAAATTCAACATTCTTTTTCCAACCCGGTGTGCCAACCCGAAACAACCCGCTGACTCCGGAAAGTAATTACATTCTTACCCATAAAATTGCTGATTTTCATGCAAAATATCTCGATAAAATTGGAACTGCCTATTTTTCGGAAGAACAGTTTGATGATTACTATTTTGGAAAAGGATCGTCATATCCCGACATTAACGGAAGCGTTGGTATTTTGTTTGAGCAGGCCGGATTCAGGGGACGCATCCGCGAAACTGCAAACGGAACAAGAAAGCTGACTTATGGAATTCGAAACCAATTTACAGTTACACTTTCAACGCTTGATGCAGCCATGAATTTAAAAGACGAATTGCTGCAAATGCAACAGGATTTTTATTCGGATGCATTGAAATTGGCCGATAAAGACCCAGTAAAAGCCTACATTTTTGGGACTGAAAACAACATGGTGAAAACACAATATTTTATTGAATTGTTAAACCGGCATCAGATTGATGTCTTTGCAAACGAAAAGGAAATCAGCAAAAACGGGGTTGTTTTTAAACCTGCAAAAAGTTTTGTTGTGCCACTGAAACAAAAGCAATTCAGGTTAATAAAATCGCTTTTCGACAAAGCAATAACTTTCGCAGACAGCACTTTTTATGATATTTCAACCTGGACATTCCCATATACTTTTAATATTCTTTTTGCCGAAATTACTTCTTTAAAAGACATTCAGTATTCAAAAGAAAAAGTGGAAACCCAAAAACTGAAGGCAAAATTATTGGTGGAAAAAGCAAGCTTGCATATCTTTTCAGGTGGAATGAATATACTTCTCCGTCAGCGCTCTACCAGTTGCAAAAGGCGGGTTTAAAAACCAAAGTAGCAACCGAAAAATTCAGTTTTACTGTGAATGGAAACAAAGAGGATTTTACATTCGGAACCATTCAGATTCCGGTTAACGACCAGGATTTAAGTGAGAATGAAATTTTCGATTTGGTTTCTTCGGTTTCAAAAAATACAGGGATTGATTTTTACGGGTTATCAACCGGGCTTTCGCCGCAAGGAATCGATTTGGGCAGCAACTATTTTGCAGTTTTAGACAAACCCGAAATATTGCTTTTTGTGGGCGGCAGCAGTCGCAGTCCCGATGCCGGTGAAATCTGGCATCTTTTCGATCAGCGCTACAAAATACCTGTAACTTTAGCCGATACAGAAGATCTTAGTTCTATTAATTTATCGGAATACAATACAATTATACTTCCCGGCGGTTCGTACAGCGAGTGGGGCAAACAGGAAACTGACAACCTTAAACGCTGGGTACAACAGGGCGGAACATTAATCGCCTGTAAAAGTGCAGCAGCCTGGGCTGCCAAAAATGATTTTGGAAAAACAAAATTTAAAAAAGATATACAACCCGATTCTACTTTAAATGTAAGTTATGATAGTCGCGAAAAAGACAGGAATATCAATGTAATCAGCGGGGCAATTTTCAATACAAACCTCGATATAAGTCATCCGCTTTGTTACGGATATACTGAAAATACCCTCCCGGTTTTTAAAACGGGAAATCAGGTTGCCGAACCGCTTGGAATAAAATATGCCGAACCTGTAAAATTTACTGCCGAACCTTTTTTAAGTGGGTTTGTATCGGATAAAAACATGGATCAAATTAAAAACGCCCCGGTTGTTTCGGTGCAAAATATTGACCGCGGAAAAATCATATGTTATCATGAAAACATGACCTTCCGCGGAATTTGGTTAGGCACCAACAAATTGCTGGCAAACGGAGTATTTTTTGGAAGTGTGATTCAATAAACTTCTTATTTTATCGACCTGAACATTCTGCCAAACCTGATTTTTGCCGGGAAATTTTTGTCTTTGTCCATCGAAAGCCAAATGAATTTTGCTTTTCCAACCACATGGTCTTCAGGCACAAAACCCCAGTAACGCGAGTCAGCAGAGTTGTGACGGTTGTCGCCCATCATCCAGTAATAATCGAGTTTAAAAGTATAGCTTTTGGCAACTTCGCCGTTAATTTTTATTTCACTTCCGCTCACTTCAAGTTTATTGTTTTCATAAACACTGATTATTCGTTTATAAAGCGGCAGGTTATCAATTGTAAGTTGAACTGTTTTTCCTTTTGCCGGCAAGGTAATCGGGCCAAAATTATCTACATTCCACTGGTAATTTTTGTCCGACGGGAAAATATTCTGATCCCACTTCCCGGGCTCTTCTGTAAGTATTTCAACTGCTGTAACATTTGTAAACTCCTTCATTTTTGCCACATTTTCTTCGGTAAGCGGGAACATGTATTGTTCGCTCGAAAAAGCTTCGCGGTCGGCAACAGCAATATTCAATTTTTCCAAAGCCTTCGGATTAAGCGAAGTTCCGTTGGTTTTTACAATATAATTATGCTGCATTCCGGCAATTGATTTTTGTGGTTTGCCATTTACAAAAAGCTGTCCACGTTCCATTTTAATTTCGTCGCCAGGTATTGCAACACAGCGTTTGATATAGTTTTCACGTTTGTCAACCGGGCGCGAAATGACTTCCCCGAAATTGCGTTTGTCGCTCCAAACCCTGTCTCTGCCATACATTCGGGTTAATTGATAATAACTTTGCGCAGGAATATTCATCGCAACTGTATCACCTTCAGGAAAGTGAAACACAACCACATCATCGTTTTTGATTTTTCCAAAACCAGCCAACCGTTTGTATGGGCTATTTATCCATTCAACATACGATTTTGTGCCTGTTGTTAACGGCATTGTGTTGTGTACAAACGGGAACGACAATGGTGTATTTGGTCGTATATGCTTCGATAAAAAACAAACGGATAAATGATGCGGCAATTACCGCGAAAATAATGGCATCAATCCATTCAACCACTTTAGTTTGCCTCCCATTTGGTGGGTTTTTCTTTTTCCAGAACGCCCAATGCACTTTTTCGGTAACATAAATATCGAAAATAACTGCGAGGCCAATCAGCCACCAAAAATTCCCCAACCAGATAACCCAAAGCAGGTACAACCCGCCCATTGTGCTAAATTTAAACCATTTATTTGAAAGTAATTCTTTCATTGTATTTTGTGTTTTTTAAATGTTCAGTAAATCTTTCATTGTGAGAATTCCCTTGCGGCCAATACAATATTCGGCGGCAAGAACTGTCCCAAACGCAAGTCCTTTGCGACTTTTCGAACTGTGTGTAATTTCAATAAAGTCAACTTCCGACTCGTATTTTATTGTATGTATTCCGGGAACTTCACCAACCCGTTCCGATTTAATATTGATTTCGTTTTCAGCAGGTGTTTTATCATTCACCCAATCTGTTTTTCCGGGAAGTTTTTCCAGTATATCATCCATCAGGCTAATTGCAGTGCCGCTGGGTGCATCAAGTTTATGAATATGGTGTACTTCGGTCATTTCAACTTTGTACTCGGTGCGGTTGGCCATCAGTTCAGCCAGTTTTCTGTTTATTTCGAAAAATAAATTTACACCAAGTGAGAAATTGCTGCTGTAGAAAAAAGTGCCATCAAGTTTGTTGCATTTTGCAATCACTTCATCTTTTTGTCGAGCCAGCCTGTAGTTCCGCTCACCACGGGAATCCCGGCTTCAAAACAAATATTATAATTATTTACGGCAGAACCGGGAATTGTAAATTCGATGGCGACATCACATTTCTTCAGATTTTCAATTGTCAAATCGCCCGGATTGTTGATATCGATAATCAGTGTTATTTTATGTCCGCGGGAAACAGCAATTTTTTCAATCTCTTTCCCCATTTTACCGTAACCGATAAGCGCTAAATTCATAAAACTTTTCCCTCCTGTTAAAATTAAAAGGCACAAAGATAAAATATTAACAAAGAAAGCAGCATTGAACAAAAACTAAAAAAGAATTCGACAAATGGACTGAATCGGATGACAAACGGGTTTTTAAAAAAGGTTGAAGCGATTTGAAATTTGGCGGCTTGATATCTGTAAAAAAAGAAAGGATGAGTCAACACTCATCCTTTTCACTAACTAAACCAATAAAACTAATCAAACCTAAACTTATGAACTAAAACTTTGATTCAAAAGTAGGGTGTTTCAACCAATCGGACGTTAACTCAATGTTAAAACACATGTTTTACAGCATATCTTAATCTAATGTTAAATCCGTTTTAATTCTTCTTTCTTCACTCCTCCCCTGGGGAGTCCGATAGTTATCGGGAGGGGGGGCTTCTAAAATCAACCCCCTCAAAAACAATCGACGGAGTCAGCCACGAAGAAGTTACATTTACATCGTTACCAATTTCGCCAATATTCGACCACAAATCCATCGGTTTTTAAAGCCGATTGTAAATACCAAAAAGGCTGTTGCAAAATTTACAAAACAAAGAATTCTGTTTTTCTCTTATTCAGACCAAAATCACGGACTTTGGAAAGTCCGTGTCCCAAAACAAAAAACGGATTGACAAACTGCCAATCCGTTTTTTTTCTTTTAACTCCTCCCCTTCTGGGGAGGTTGGGTGGGGCTTCCTAAATCCCACTAAAATCAACCCCTTCAAACACAATTGACGGAGTCAGCCACGAAGAAGTTACGTTTACATCGTTTCCGATTTCGCCAATATTCGACCACAAATCTTTCATGTTTCCGGTGATGTTCATTTCGGAAACGGGTTTTGCAATTGCGCCGTTTTCAATAAGGAAACCTTCGATACCAAACGAAAAATCGCCTGTTGTGCCGTTGCTGTTGCCACCGTTAAAACCGGTTACAAGAATTCCGCGTTTTACACCGGCAACCAAACCCTGCAAATCCTTGCTTCCGGTTTCGAAAACAATATTTGTAGTTGAACCGCTGGTGGGTTCCATTTCGAGTTTTTTACCGTAATAGGTGTCGATATAATAGGTTTTTAAAACGCCATTTTCAAAAACCAGGCGTTTTTTTGTTGCCAACCCTTCACTGTCAAACAACCTTGAACCACGGCCCGAAACAATAAACGGGTCGTCGGTAATTGTCAGTTTTTCGGAAACAACTTTTTGGTTGAGTTTATCGATTAAAAACGAGTTTTTTTGTTGAATTGCAGAACCGTTCAATGCCGAAATCAGCGGGCCGAAAATACGTCCAACTTGTTTGTTTTCAACAATCATTGTCATTTTTTCGGAACCTATTTTTTGTTGCCCGATTTTATCGGTTGCACTTTTAAAGCAGCCACCCCAACATTTTCCTTTTTAAGCTGATCAAAAAATATGGCGCTTTCATTCCACGATGCTTCGGGCCGTGCATCGCCACTTTTTACCGAAACCGATGCATACATACCAAAATGCGAATTGGCGCTGTCGCCTTCAAAACCATTGCTTGTTACCATAACCCGTTCATCAAAACCGTCATAGTAATTGGTTGAAACCGAAATAATCCGGTCATCTTTTCCCAGCACTTCCTTTTCAACGGCAAAAGCCAAATCGATTTTCTTTTGCGGATCAACTTTGCTGAAATCTGTATCCAGCGTTTTTAAATCGTTGTTTCCACCTTTGTAATATAACTCAGGTTCGGGAAGTGTGCGGAACTCGTCTTCCGACAAAAACCGGGTTCCCTCAATTGCCTGTTCAATAAAATGTGCCAGTTCTTCTTTTTTCAACCGGTTGGTTGAATGTGCCGAATACTTTTTATCGACATATAAACGAATTGTCAGGCTGCTTTGAATGGCCTGTTCCAATTTGTCAATTTTTTCTTCACGGACCTCAACACTGCTGCTCTGGCTGTTTGAAATGTTCACACTTGCCTGCTGTGCTCCGTTTTCAAGGGCATGATTCATTGCCCACTTTGCCAAACTATATTTTTCTTCTTTTGTCATTTTTTTTAAACTTTCAACATTAAACTTTAAACTCTAAACTGTCTTCCTGTCCCTCCCCTTGGGGAGGTTTGGAGGGGCTTCACCCATTCGTCCCCCCTACCGTCAGTTTCTTCACCAAAACAGTTGGCAATCCGCATGTTACCGGCACCGACTGACCGTCTTTTCCACAAGTCCAGGTTCCGTTGTCAATCAAATAATCGTTTGCTGCCATTGAAATATCGGCCAAAGCCTGCGGGCCGTTTCCAATAATATTAATGTCTTTTATCGGTTGTGTCAGTTTTCCTTTTTCGATGAGGTAGCCCGATTTCACAAAGAAGGTAAAGTCGCCGGCGCCAATTTGCACCTGTCCGTTGCTGAAATTATCGACATAAACACCGTAATCCACATTCGCAATAATATCGGCTTTTGAACTTGTTCCGGCTTCCATATATGTTGCCCGCATGCGCGGAATTGGAATATTACGGAACGATTCGCGGCGGCCATTTCCTGTTGGGTTTACCTTGTAATATTTCGAACTGATCCTGTCGTGAATATAACTGTTCAAAACGCCATCTTTAACCAGGTAGGTTTTCTCAACGTCATTTCCTTCGTCATCGATATTAATTGATCCACGGTTGTTTTCAAGTGTTCCGTCGTCGATGATATTGATAAAACTTTCTGCCACTTTTTTGCCCATTTTATCGCTGAAAATAGAAGTTCCTTTTCTGTTAAAATCGGCTTCGAAAGTATGCCCTATTGCTTCGTGGAGCAAAATTCCGGAACCGCCTGCACCCATCACAACGGGCATTTCACCGGCCCTGGGTTTAACTGCATCAAATAAAATATTTGTTTTATCAACAGCTTCGTTTGCAAGCTCGGTTAAAAGACTATCGTCGAGCCATTCAAAACCTTTTCGGAATGAACGGGCTGCATACGAATTTTCAATTTTGTCGCCTTTTTGCATAATGCAAACCACGCCAAAACTAATCATCGGACGATAATCATAGGTTAGCCGGCCTTCTGAATTGTAAAACAGTACATAACTTGTTTCATCGTTTAAAAAAGCATTCACTTTTATCACTTTTTCATCGAGGTCGAAAACCATGTCATTGATTTTCTGTACAAAAGGCACTTTGTCTTTTACCGAAACGTCGCTCCACTGTTTTGCTATATTATAATAACCTGAAGGCACTTTTTCGGTTAAATCAACCGGATTAAAATCCGAATTTACATTGGCGATACTTGCAGCCATTTTTGCCGCGTTCAACATATCATCCAAACTGACATTTTCGGAATAGGCAAAACCGGTTTGGTCGCCTTTCAAAACTCTGATTCCCACACCAAAATCGACATTCGAAAATGCACGGTTTACTTTTCTGTCTTCCAAACTGATATTGTTCGAAATTTTGTGTTCGAAAAACAAATCGGCATAATCGCCACCTTTGCTCATGGCAGTAGCTACTACTTTTTGCAAAATTTCTGCAGAAACCTCAAAATGATCTAAATAACTTTTCACGTTTTCTGAAATTTGTATGTTTTGGCATGACTGCATAAACGGCGGAAGAATCATGCTTCCGGCTACCGCAGCGGTGCCCGATTTAATAAAATTACGACGGTTTAATTTCATAACATTGATTTTTTTTTCAAAGTAAAACAATTAAAACAATTGAGTTTCGAAACCAGAAAAAATGTTTCCACTTTTTAACTAAATTTTGTGTGTTTTATTATAAACAGGGTTAAAAAAAATTATGTTTTCAGTTTAATTTAAATAAATTACTGACCTATGTATTTTTTAGGGGTACATAATAATATATTGGTGTGTTTTTTGAATTACATATATAATAATCCATCAACTTCAGCATAAAAAAGCGAATTGTTTGAAAAATGGTAGTTTTTAACAGGGGTATCGATAAATATTCCAATTTTAATGTAAATTTTGCATTAAATTTTTACAAATTGTCAGCAAAACAGGTTTGCAGATTTCAGTTAACCCTATTTTTGTGTCAGAAAAAAAGAAAATATTCATATTAATAAACAAATTATTACAACATGAGATCTAAATTGGAATACATTTGGCTGGACGGTACGGTGCCAACCCAGCAGTTAAGGGCTAAAACACGTTTAGCTGACAATTTTAGCGGTAAATTGGAAGATTGCCCAGTATGGTCGTTTGATGGTTCTTCAACCAACCAAGCTACCGGTGGAAAATCAGACCTTTTATTGAAACCTGTATTTATCTGTCCTGATCCGGATCGCAAAAAT
Source organism: Draconibacterium sp. (assembly GCA_016705335.1). Taxonomy (GTDB): domain Bacteria; phylum Bacteroidota; class Bacteroidia; order Bacteroidales; family Prolixibacteraceae; genus Draconibacterium. The sequence continues at coordinate 192,689 of JADIYN010000014.1, forward strand.
GCATATTTGGTTATGACCGAAGTTTTGTATGCTGACGGAACTCCGCATGAAACCAATGGCAGAGCGCATATCGAACAGGAAGATGTAGATTTTTGGTTTGGTTTTGAACAGGAGTATTTCCTTTATGATCCGCAGACACGTCTTCCGTTAGGATTCCCGGCTGGTGGGTTCCCGCTGCCACAAGGTCCGTATTATTGTGGAGTTGGAGGTTCAAAAGCATTTGGCCGCCAGATTGTTGAAGAACATTTAGACCAATGTATTGATGCCGGATTAAATATTGAAGGTATTAATGCCGAAGTTGCTGCCGGACAGTGGGAATACCAGATTTTTGCAAAAGGCGCTCACAGTGCCGGTGACCAGATTTGGGTAGCCCGTTTTCTTTTGGAACGCACTGCCGAAAAATATGGTGTTGATGTTGAACTGCACCCAAAACCACTTGGAAAAGATCTCGACTGGAATGGCTCGGGTATGCACGCCAACTTCTCGAACGGTTTAATGAGAACCTGTGGCGACAAAAAAGTTTTTGATGCCATTTGTGAAGAATTTGCAAAACACATTCCTGAACATATTGCAGTGTACGGAGCGTACAACGACCAACGTTTAACAGGTAAACACGAAACTGCTTCAATCAACGATTTCAGTTATGGTGTTTCCGACCGTGGATCGTCAATTCGTATTCCTGTTGGAACTGTTGAAGATGGCTGGAAAGGACGTTTGGAAGATCGTCGTCCGGCTTCAAACGGAGATCCATACAAAATTGCTGCAGTTATTATTAAAACTACACACAAAGCTGTTGCCAAGCTCTAACAAAACACTTGATATATATAAAAAAAGCTGTCTTCGGGCAGCTTTTTTTGTTTTAAATAATTAAATGTGTAAACCCAAATTCGTTAATATAATTCTATATTTGAGCAATCAAAAAAACAAAAACGAAATGAAAAACTGACCTAAATGTTAACCAGTGAATATGTATAACGAAGATTCTTTAACCTGGAAGTATCAAAGATCAATAAGATTTAATGATTTTTCAGGCAAAATTTTTGAAGTGAAAATTGGGTTATATTTTCAGGTGCTGTAATTTAAAAATACCTTTTAACTAATCTGTTTTAAAATAAATTATGCTGTTTAGCTCATTAGTATTTTATATATCTTCCCCAAGTTACTTTGTTTATCTATTATGTAATAAATCCAAAACTTCGTAACTCATTTCTGTTTTTAGCGAGTTTAATTTTTTTGCGTGGGGTGGAGTCAGTTACAGTTTAATTCTCATTTTTCAATAATTCTTAATCTATGTTATAGGAATCCAGATAAATAAAAGGCATCAGCGGAAAACCTGGTTGATTGTCGGAATTGTCTTAAATCTGGCTTTTTTATTGTTTTTAAATACACCAATTTCATTATAGAAAATGTTAATAATGCTTTTAACTGGCTTGAAATACCAATAGTTAAAAATCCAAAAATAATTTTACCTATTGGAATTTCATTTTATACTTTTCAGTCAATTTCTTATTTGGTTGACGTTTTCCGCAGGACAAATAGTTCACAAAAGAACATTGTAAATTTGGGCTTATATGTAGCGTTGTTCCCGCAATTGATAGCTGGCCCGATTGTTCGGTATCATGATATTCAAAAACAAATAAATCAGAGAGTACATTCGATTGATAAATTTCAACAAGGAATAAAACGATTTATAATTGGATTTGCGAAGAAAGTTATAATTGCCAATACCATGGGCTATGTTGCAGACCAGGTGTTTGCCTTAAATGTTGATTCAATAGTACCCTTGTTTGCGTGGATAGGGATTATTGCATATTCCTTGCAGATTTATTATGATTTGCGGGTTATTCTGACATGGCAATTGGGTTAGCCAAAATGTTTGGATTTGATTTGCTTGAAAATTTTAATTTTCCTTATATCTCAAAGTCGATAAAGGAATTCTGGAGGAGATGGCATATTTCATTATCAAGTTGGTTTAGAGATTACCTGTATATTCCATTGGGTGGAAACAGATTGGGAAACGGGAGGACAATTCTAAACTTACTAATTGTATTTTTTGTTACCGGATTTTGCACGGTGCAAGTTGGAATTTCCTGGCGTGGGGCCTTGTTCATGGTTTCTTTTTAATTATCGAACGAACCAGGTTTGGTTATATTCTTGATAAACTTCCGTCATTTGTAAGGTCGTTTTACACGTTGTTTATTGTTGTAATGGCATGGGTATTATTCAGAGCAGAAAACCTGAATTTTGCCATAGAATACTACAAGATACTTTTCAGCTTGGGCAGTTCCGAATTTGATTACTTTCAACTTGTAAAAATATTAAATTATGAAACTATTGCTGTTTTTATAATAGCAGTATTTGGCGCCATGGGTGGATTTATGAAGATAAAAGGTTTACTGATTAAGTTATTGGATATAACTCGCTTATCGGTGCAAAGGATTGAATTACTTAAAAATTTGGTTTTTGCCTGCTTCATGATATTCGTATTACTTTATGGAACCGGGAGCCTTGTAATTGATAGTTATAATCCATTTATTTATTTCAGGTTTTAAAAGAAATAGTAAAATGAAGTACTTTAAAAACCATATTGTAGTTTACGTCTTTTTTCTGATTATTGGCTTTTTCTATATCAATCAAAAGTTTACGATTATTCATGACATGGATTACAGCGAAAATAAAGAGAAAGACAAACGACCTGAAATGAACATTAACCGCCTTGATTATTATCCAAATCAATTTGAATCATATTTCAGAGATAACTTCAGCCTGCGTGGTTACTTTATAAAATATATGGGTTGGATTTACAGGCATATCTGGGAAAAGTCGCCGAAGCCTGATGGAGTAATAATCGGACAAAACAATTGGTTGTATAATGTTGATAAGGAGTTGGATTGTTTAATGGTAAGCGAAATTTTAATGACGAACAGTTAAATATAGTTCTGCACGAATTCTTATATAGAAAAGGGTGCTTGACAGTATGGGGATAAAGATGCTTGTTGTATTGCATCCGACCAAATATGCAGTATATCCAGAATTTGCCACCATTTATGAATTCGGTTCCTAAAATTAGTTCGGCAACGCAATTAATGAATTGCATTAAAGACAGTTCTGATATTAAGGTTTTTTATTCAAGGGATATTTTATTATCCCAAAAGAAAGAACATGAATTATTCTATAAAGGAGATAATCATTGGAATGATTTGGCCGGTTATTATGTTGCAAAAGAAATTGTCAATCAGGTAGATTTGGGAAACCTGAAATTCCTTTAACAAAATTCTGCACAGATACCATATTCAATTCGGCAGGAAATTTAGCACTTATGATGGGAAATGCTGAAGAATATGCTGAAACAAGAATTAAGTATAAAATGTGTGAAAATGACGCAATTCCATTTGAAAGATTTAAGCATATTGCACCCGGAAAATGTAGTGTATACCGGAGAATTCCAAAAAGTTTTAAGTCATACAACGAAAATTTGCCAAATGCTGTTATTATCAGAGACTCTTTTGGTGATGCTTTAATGCCTTATTTACAAAATTCATTTCATTACAGCACATTTATTTGGGATGGCTGGAATTACAGTTTTAATCTTGAAGTAATTCAAAAAGAAAAACCTGATGTGGTTATTTATATGATTCTTGAAAGTATTATCCCAAATATTTACACAAATGGCCTGTCAAAAGACAGGAAATAAAACTGCAGTTTGAGCTTTCTTATTACCCCCGCTCCCGGGCATTGAATGTCGTGGTTTTAATTACCAACAATAACATTTTCCAGAATTCCTTTTTTTCTCCGGATAATCGGCTGCGTTACTGGAATATGCGATTAAATCGCCCCGATGAAGGAGTGATTGACATATTTTGCTGTTGCCTGTAATTTATTGGTAAAATAGTTGTTATTGTATATTGTCGGTTCTTTTATTTATATGTCTAAAGTAAAAAAATAGAACGGAATGCTGCTTAGAATTAGAATTAAACCAAAAAGGGATTTGTTGGGTTCAGTATAAAGAGTATGTACCAGAAATATGCTTGAGAAGATTAAAAATATTATTGGTGCAAATGGATATCCCGCAACCTTAACCTTAATCAAGCCCTTTCTTTTCATTTTTATTAAAGCTACACACAACGATCCATAAAAAACAAATGCAGTAAAAACAACCATATCCGTGAGCATTTCAAATGACCCTGATAAAACCAGAATGGAACTCCAGACCATACTGTATATTAAGGCATTTACAGGAGTTCTGAATCGGGGATGAATTTCTTTCACTTTAGAGAAAAAATATCCTTCATGAGCCATCTGATAATATTTTCTGGGAATACTCACTATGTTACTATTCAAGGCACCGAAGACACAAACCTGAATTAGTATTAACAAAATTGTTTTACCGTAACTTCCAAGAAGAGCATTTGCTACAACCAAAGCTCCAATTTCATTTTCAGAAATAGTTCGGAGTACCTCCACCGGGACAATGTGCATGAAAACAAAATTCAAGATCAGGTATATCGAAATGGTGATTAAAATACCTAACACTAGGCTAAAGGCATATTTCTTTTTAGGATTTTTTACTTCCCCTGTAATGTTTGTAACATAGATCCAGCCATCGTATGCCCATAATGCAGCAAGCATTGCTGTAAAAAAGCCACTAAGAAATGAAAAGCCAGTGGGAGTAGGAACATTTATAACAACCTCATGTGAAATACTTGTGTGAGGAACAGAATAGGTTAATCCAAAAATAATTACAATCAGAATCCCTATAATCTTGGCAGAAGTGATTAGATTATTAAAATACCACTTTCCCGTGTGCCGATACAATTTATTGCAGTTAGAAATACCATAGTAGTGATTGCAACTATTTTTATACCTGAATATTCAAATGGATGTATAAAATTTGCAATTGAAATGTAGGCTAAGGATTCAAATGGATTTGGCAGAGTTATAAAGGAGTTAATTGTTTGGGCAAAGAAGAAAGCTAATGCCGCATTTACTCCCGTTCCAACAATCATAAAGTCTGACCAGCCTGAAATAAAAGCAAAGAACTTTCCAAATGATAATCTGAAATATTCATAGGTGCCACCAGATTCTTCTGTCAATGAGGACAATCCGCCAACAGAGAGAGCACCAAACAATGATATTATTCCTGCTAATACCCAGGCAATAAGAATAGGAATCTCACCAATATTTGTTTGGGCCATTGGAATTATTTTTTTAAAAACGCCACTCCCAATTACTAAACCTGCTACAATCATGGTACATGTAAATAGTCCAAGTTCTCTCGTAAATATGAGGCGACTATCATTTTTGTTACTCATAATTTTTAGGTCTAAATGTGATAGAAAGGTTGATTAATTGCCTGTAAGTCTTGTATAAACTCCGCTCCGGTGCGATTGCATCTCTGCTCCCGTGCGATTACGTCGGGTTATTCTATCAAACAACAATACCATTTCCGGAATTCCTTTTTCTTCGGCATAATCCGCGGCACCACCGGAACGCGGTCAATTTTTTTATCGTTAGCTATATTGCGCCAAAATTCAACAGTTTTCTTTTTATGAACGGCAAAACTTGTAAAATTCACCTTCCGGATTATATAATTTGTAATTGCGACTCATGACACAGTTTATTTTCAGGTATGTATAAAGTTAGAAAATTACTTTCATAAAATCTGCAATCAAACTACACGATTCAATCATCCTGCAGTAGAGGTCCCAAGCTTTTTGTCATACTGCATAAATTCAACTGGTGCACCGCAATCCTCAATAAAAGCTACAATTAAACCTTCTGATGGTGAATTGGGTTGAATAATTACCTTCTGACCTTCTATTGCTTTTGCTAAATCATCAACTTCAAAAGCAATGTGCGGTATTGTTAAAACCAGTTCAGGATATGGCGCACCTTCTTCAAACCGCATCCATTGAATTCCGTTCTGACTCTTTTCATGATCAGTCACAAACATTTTTAAATGAGTAAGATGAATTTCATCTTGCTTTACCTCATTTGTTGGAATTCCGATGTGATTAAATTTTTCATAACGTCAAAATAGTTTAAAATGTCAAGTGTTGTCGTCAATTTAAGGTGCGTACCGGGATTTTTACAATGCCGCTAACATAGGAAGCTTCTCCGCTCCCGCCTCTTTTCAATCAATTCCCCAGTAAACAAACTGGAAATATAATTCATTTCCCAGCCTGAAATTTTGAATCGTACTGAATATTTCCATCATAAATAATATTTAACTTTTTGCTTTAACCTGGGGACAACGTGGCCACCTTTCCAAAAAACCTTATTTCATTTCTTCCTCTCCTTAGTAGCCAAAACGCATTACCACCAACCGAAAAACCTTATACCAAATGCGATTCTAAATCAGTCCAAAGCCATTCTGGTATAATGCCGATGAATAGACCTGCCCGACGCAGGCGGGAATGTTAAGGCCAAACGAGTGTGCGAAGATTGGACTGTTACATTTCTTCAATCGGTATTATTCACCTTATTTTACATTAAACAAATCAGTGGTGAAAATAAGGTTAACAACCGGGCGTGGGAAACTGCTGCTACTAAGGTTCTCTCCTTGGAAATAAGATTTTTGCAAACATCCACCACAGAGTAAGATTGATTTACTGTTAGTCGAGAGGCGGAAAGATGCCCACCGAAAACCACCGCTGCCGCACTTGACGGGTAGCTGAAGTTGTAGGCTGCCGTTTATTAATATTTCTAATCATTTAATAATTATCTTTTGTCCTAAATCTACTGTCGTCGTTCCACCATAATTAAACTTTACTTCTACGTTATTCTTATCAATCCATTTTTTAATAATTCCTTTATTTACCGAAATGTCAGCAAAATTTTTTGGAACTCTGATACTTGAATCATTCACAATTACAAATAATTGGTAAGCACCCCAACCAAAATACCCAAGTCCATATTGAAGACCTTTAATCTTTGTCGATTTTATGAAATTGTCAACTATTTCTTGTTTTGTTTGTGTCCAATCTCTGGTTCATATGGATTCCAATAGTGATTCCAAATCTCTCGTTTGTCTGAAAATGAAAGTCTTTGCCACTCTATAAAACCTATATCTTTGTCCGAATTCTCCATATAAATAGCCATTTTAGCTTGTCGTCCCAAATCAACATTTGTTGTCTCGGAATAATTGTCAAGTTTATTAATTGCAGGATGCCTTTTACGGTTGCCTACAACGTAGGAAGCTACACGCAGGGGCGGATTGCGGGCGATTTCCTGTCAAGCCGAAAAACAGCACGAGCGGAAAGATACACACCGAAAACCACTGCTGCCGCACTTGACGGGTAGCTGAAGTGTGTGCCCAGCATGAGCATGTACACACTTTTGTGAAAGCTCTGAAAAAATGTTGAAAATACAAATTTTAGGGGAAGATTAACATAAGTGAAGTATGAAAATATTCCAGAGGGTGTAAGTCCCTTATGCGCAGGAGTTACGTCCTGAAGCATTAGTAAGTCGCAAGCTGGTTTGGGGTACCAAAGCAGTGAAGGAAGCGAGACTACAAACTCCGGTACTGACGAACAGAAACCGCATATGAGGCTATAAAACATGGATAAGCAAGCACATCATTGTAACGTCCTATAAACCTCGGTTATGTTTTGTAGTAGATGCGGCAGGGATTGGAGGAAGGAAGATGCTCTTACCTGGGGAGACCCTGACAGGCGCAAGTTTCGCCAGGGAGTCAGCAGAGGTCATAGTAGGTTCATGAAACGAGCTGTCATTAAATGGCAGAGGTCTCACAGACGGACTTAAGGACTGAACGTTAAGTTGTTCCAAATGTTGTAGGGAGGCATTTACCGAGCCTTGCATTAAGCGGAACAGGGAAACAAGAATGAGAAACTAAAATGATTGAGCAAATTTTAACACGGAAGAACCTTTTACAGGCAATGTATAAAGTCCAGAAGAACCACGGTTCAGCAGGAGTTGACCACATGCCGGTAACTAAACTGTCGGAACTATTGTCAATCGACAAAGAGGAACTGACCGAAAAAGTTCGTTCGGGAAGGTATTTGCCACAACCCATTTTAGGGTAGAAATCCCGAAAAGGGAACGGGAAAACCAGATTACTGG
>JADIYN010000015.1 GCA_016705335.1 Draconibacterium sp.
CTTAATGGTTATATTCTGGGTTGAAAAGTCTTGGATAATTTTGAACTGAGATGATTTAATTTGATTTACTGCAATTGTCGGAGTATCGTGATAATAGCACTGATCATAATCTGGATTCTTATAAATTAGCATGTCGGTGTTTAAACAACATAAAAGCGCATAATTGTTACAGAGGCAATGGTAAAACCATCTCTTAGTATGCCATGAAGGCTTCCGACACTTTCAATCCATGTTTCGTGAAGTTGTTATATTCAGGGTAAATAAGAGTAAATTTTTCTTGATATTTCCATTAATCAATACTTCTTCAACATTTGAAACGATAAACGATACCGAATCTTCTTCGTCAAAAATGCCTGAATTTTTATTGTGTCGTTTTAATTTTAAATTATAATGGTATAACAACCTTTCTTGCTGGGTGTAGTATAACTCTTTGTAATACAATCCTTTTTTTGGATCTTCTCTCCACAAAACCAATTGTTTCCCAATCGGTTTGAGTACTGTCTTCTGATTGCAAAACTTTTTGTACTCTCTTGAGATTGGATAATTGTATCGCCCGAAAATTTTATAAAACGTAAATGTGCAACAGTTCTCTGATTGACTGGACTGTATAAGATTACTCATATATTTCCTGGATTCAGCAATTTTAAGTCTTAGCAAATACCTGTGGAATTGCCAGATAAAAAACAACAAATAAAGTAATCGATATAATTGATTTTCTCTATGCTAACAAGTTTTAATAATTTAATCAGTACATGCTCCATAAATACCAATTAATAATTGTTATTCTGTTAACAACATACGCTTCGTATCAATAATCTTACCATCGCAAACCAAACTGTACAAATACATTCCGGCAACAAATTCGTTTGTAATTATTAATATTGGATTATATTTCTATAAAATGTCTTTACTCACTAAATTATTGACATCCGCCAATGTTCGTAGTTTCCAATTGCCCTCCGAGTTGAACTTCAAATCCGGGATTAATAAGTATTTCCCCGCCAATTAATTTGATTGATTGACCGTTTAATATAATTGAAAATTGGCACGAAGTTCCCGCGATGTTAATAATCCCAGCATTGTAAATAGGTGAATTAAAATTACATAGATTTAATTGTGATGCTTTGCCAACCCAAACATTCTTTGCCAAAGAAGTAGATCCATGATTTTCCCAATCAAACATCAGGTTTAATTGACCTTCTCCGGTTGATGACGCAGTTAGTGGTTTGATAAATATGGAATTACCACACCCTGAGCTATTGGTAAAAGTGATGATGGTGTGGCTGTCCATTGGACTGAAACCCCAAGCTGCAAATTATCTATTGAATAATTTTGACCAGAGAAGCAAATTAATGGGGTTCCATTTACAGTTGGGTTTTGTACAGTTACTGAACTAATAAGACAATCGCTAATGTTGCCCATATTTCCCAATAAAGAACTGTGCATTCTATTAACCTGACAAATGGTAGCTGCACACCCGTATGCGTTATAATCCATAAAATTATTTGATGGAACAGCACATTGTCCATTATTTGGTTCATTAACATTCCAGCAATTTGGGTTAATTGGTGTGTCTTCGCATTCATCATTCTCGTTCCATGTATGCATTAAGCCAGAATGCCCTAGTTCATGATTTAAGAGATTTGGGAGCCCAATGATTGACAAGATATTTAGCATATATTCCTGAAAGTGTTATCCATCTTTTATTGCCAATCCCACTGGCCATTCCGTGTCCCATCATCCTCGCTCATAAAAATGTGAATAGAGTTGTCTTTATTTAACACATTTGATTGATTAACAACAAATTTATTGTACAAATAATCCCCAAAAGGAAATGTCTGTTTATAACTCCAACCATAATCATCTTGCAAAAAATATATATTAGCCAATGAAAATCGAATACGGCTGTCTGTTATAATAGGCGAACTGGTTGGTAGGTTCATCTCTTCGAAGTTTGTATATCTCAAATTCACATGGTTCATAAAGTGTTTGTTAACCAGTTTATAGAATTGTATTATTAGGAAAGTTCCCTGTACCATCATTCTTTTGAATTATGTGGAAAGTTATCCTTACAGTTTTGATAGAAGTATCGCAGGATTCACTGGATCGTAAATATTCCAATCAATGCAAGATGCTGATTTTAAAGGTACATATTCATTTAATGTATGGCATTCAAATTTATCTTGACCATTAATTATTCCGATTATAGTTGAAAAGTATAATATTAAAAGAAACGCTTTCATATTGTATTTTTTAGAATTTAATTAGTTTTTTAAATATTTGTTTTTGTTGTTCCATACTTTGACAAAATATATACCCGGCGGATAAGTTGAGGTACTTTCCGTGTATTTGTTTGTAATGGTGCCTTTGTTGGAGCAACTATACCCCTGCCTGATTATAAATTTCAAATACAAATGGGTCAGTGCTGCTTTCTCCGACCTCAATTACGAAAGAATTTTTGAATGGATTTGGGTATATATTAACATCCAACAAGGAAACTAAATTACTTGAAGTGTAAAAAGTGTCGCAAGGCCAGGAGTAAGGATAATAGGGGGGATAAGGATAATATAAACAAAGTTAAGCAAATCGTCGCTGTAACGATCTTAAAGGATCTGGACATCCACCATCACAAACTAATTGATCTTTTGGAAAGAAATAAGAGTAGTTCCAATTTTTTCAATTATTTTACCACTAAACTGAAGTTCAGGTTTACTTAATGCTAAAATCTCATTTACATTGTATGTTTTTAGTTTTAGTGAATCAGAAATTACTTCTAATGAAATGGAATCAACAATTAAAACAATTGAATCGTAAAGTGCAACGGAATATGGTTCCTTAATAATAATGGTATCCCCAACTTCTTTAGTGAAATCGTAAAGTAGATAAAAGTCCTAATATTTGTACCTGTAAACCTTGTTTTCGGATATGTCAGTATATATATATTCGAACCCCTCAATAGATTCATTCCACAGTGAATCAACCAAAGTTTTTCAATAACTTTACATAGTTTTGAATCAATTAAAGTGTCCTTGATAGATTTAAGATTGTAATATCCGGTTGCCGGTGTAGCTGCTCCTTCCTGTAAGTATAATACCATTCTGCCCCGATTGAGTCCATTCCACCTGGGAGAAACCTGCCAGGTACAACACTGCAAACAAAAAGTTAGCTTTATTTTCATTGCCATTCATTACTGCGTTAGCAACATCGCTTTGTATCCACAATCTTCCCATCGCAAACCAAACTGTACAAATACATTCCGGCAACAAATTCGTTGGCGTTTATTGTTTCATTCCCGTTTTCCCTCTGTGTTAAGGTGATTGTTTTTTAAAAGTGTGCCTGTCATATTACAAATGTGCAGTTGCGCACTTTGTATAGTTTCAGGTATTTCAAACCTAATGGTAGTTTGGGTGCTAAAATGGATTGGGGTTATTCTGATAAAGTCTGGCCTGGTTTCCGCTTGCTTCCAAATCATCGAATCCTGTAATTGTGCCGCTTTTCAAACTTGTTTCGCAACAATGAGCCAGGTCATTTTTTAATTCCTCAATTTGTGCCTGCTGTTCTTTCATGGCTCCTACAATTACAGGTATAATTGCATTGTATTCAATGTAGTAGCGATCTATTTCTTCATCATAAAAACTGCTTGGGAAATATTTTCCAAATCCTGGGCAACAAAACCCATCCTGTCTTTTCCAATTTTGCAAATTTTGCTTTTTCACTATCTAATGTATCCTGTTTCTCTTCTATAAAATCATATTTCAGCCCGTTCATTTGCATAAGTTTTTCCAGTGGTTTTTCTATTGTCCTGAAATTCTCTTTTAAACGTTGGTCAGATGAAACAAGAGAGCCGTTTTGGTAAATATACAATCCATGAATTGATAAAAACTTTTTGTCCGAGGTACCCACTTTACATTGCCCATTTGAACTGGGATAAATAGCCCTTCCGTAACCGTCGGGCATGGATGAAATAATAATATCAGGGTAACTCCCTCCCGACACAAAAATAGCTGAGCTAAGTTTCAGATTATAAGTTGCATCGGGATCCAAACCTCCTATGCCAACCCTGCCACTAGAATTCACTTTAATTTGTGCATAACTACTAAACGAAATAAACACAAAACACACTACTAAATACATCAAATTTTTTTTCATAATTTTACAAAGTTTTGCGGGCAGGTGAGCGCTAACTTTCTGCTCGGGTTAAACAATAATTTTTATTTAAAGGTAGCCCGGCTGTTTATTTAGTTGGGCTATTTTTTTGCTGTCACAGAACGGATAAAACGGTTTGAAAAAAACTTTTTTGGAAAATATTTGCACCTCCCCATGCAGATTTTTGCGGGAGTAAAAGTTAAACGAACTTGTTGATGGATTTTGCAGGATTCGGTTTCATATTGCTCGTATTTTTTTTGGTTAATGCAAATATATAGTAAAAAAAATCAAATAATACTGCAGTTAAATCAGGTTTGTTTCGTTTTTTTTTTTTTTGATTTGTAAATATCAGTAAATGAGGTTGTTGTAGTTTGGTGAATATGTTGTATAACATAGTTTTAAAAATAGTAATCCCACCAGGTTAACAGAATCCCTGAAATTATGTTGAGGCAGTAAAAACGAAGTTGCAGACTGACTATAGGTTATTACCCGCTGACTTTAATTCAAACAATGATTGAGTCGTACTCAGTTACAGACTGACTCCTACTTGGCTTTCCTTTGAGTTGGTACTCAGTTGCAGACTGGCTCCCCCTTTTTCCTTTGAGTTGTACTCAGTTGCAGCCTGACTTCTACTTAGCTTTCCTTTGAGTTGTACTCAGTTGCAGACTGACTTCTACTTAGCTTTCCTTTGAGTTGTACTCAGTTGCAGACTGACTTCTACTTAGCTTTCCTTTGAGTTGTCCCTGGTTGCAGACTGACTTCCTCTTCTCCTTTGGTGCTCCAGTTGCGCCGCCCTGCTCCCTCCTCTCTAGCTTTCCTTTGGGTTGTACTCAGTTACAGACTGACTCCTACTCAGCTTTCCTTTGAGTTGTACTCAGATGCTCACTGACTCTACTTGGCTTCCCTTTGAGTTGTACTCAGCTGCAGACTGACTCCTACTTGGCTTTCCTTTGAGTTGTACTCAGTTACAGACTGACTCCTACTTAGCTTTCCTTTGAGTTGTACTAAACCATTACATGATTTAAACTGCTCAAGTTCTGGCCGGGATACATTTGTCAATTATATGTAATTCATTGTAGTATAGAATGAATGTAGTTTAACATTAAAATTTAAAGCAGCATTAGTTTAACAAAAATATTGGCAGGGTGATATAAGGTTGAAATAAGAATAACTATAAATGATTGATGCCTTGTTTTTACTTCGATTGATATTTAATTCAGGTTAATACAAAATTTAAACACCAATTAAATTAATTAATTACAAACCCAGAATATCATAAAATTCAGATAAAATCATGGCGGTTGCACCCCAGATAATTTCGCCGTCAAACTTAAAACAGGGCACTTTTAATGTTCCTGTAATGGTAAGCAGTTCAGCTTCTTCCAGTGCATTTTTCATGTTTTTCAGCGGGAACGAAATTGTTTTTTCCACCTCGTTTTCGCAAATGACAAACTCCGGTTTTTTGCTGAGCCAGCCCACAAACGGGTGAATCTGGAAACGGCTCACCTGTACGTAAAGTTCAGAGAGTGTTCCGAGTATTTCAATTTGTTCAGGTGTAATCCCAATTTCTTCCCATGTTTCGCGCAGGGCGGTTTCAAGGGCAGTTTCGCCTTTTTCAATCCGTCCGCCCGGCAGTGCAATTTGCCCGGCGTGGTGTTTCATGTGAGTGGGGCGTTTTATTAAACACACATGCAATTCGTTGTTTTCGGGATAAAGCAGAAGCAAAACGCTGCTGTGTTTCATGCGTGACTGGTCGTTGCTGCCGGCTACAAGGTCCCGGTTCACGGGCAGCATTCTGCGGTGCGAGGTTGAACCCGGCAACGATTGCGACAAAGCTTTTTTGATATTTTCAGCATCGAAAAACATGCTGCAAAATTAAAAAAAATACCCGCCGAAACGGGTATTTAAACTCAATAGTAATGAAATATAAAAACTCAAAAATCTTAATTCGAAATAAAAATTAAAAAAAACCAATAATTTTTTACAACCTCAAAAATTCAAATGTCGGATATCCTTTCTCACCTGTCGAATTATAATAGTCGATAAATCTCAGTTTGTAATAAAAGCAAGCCTGTTTTTTATTACATATATCTTCTCTGGTTTTACCTTGTACATTCCATTGTCAAAATCATAGTCTTTCCACTTGTAACCAATAATATCTTTTTGATTAACAAGGTTTTGTTTCTCTGCAATTTCAAAACTTACCTCTTCAAACGGTGTAATTGAATCTAATGCTGCAACTGTTTTATACGGATTTATCAAAACTCCTGTAACAAGATATGGATATGGGTCGCCAACATCGGTAAAAAGCAGGGTTGAATATTTGCAAAATTGCAAATCCCAACTGTTTTTATTGGGTTCAATGTCAACAATTCCATTATCGAATGAGAAACATACATAGTTAACTGAAGTGTCTTTTTGTACAAGCATTGTTTTTTCATCGCTTCCGTTGAGGTTGGCAAAACGAACAACAAAAGTATTTTCATCCTGCAGGTTGAAAAGTAACTTTTTTCTCGCCTAATAAATTAAAATCCTCATCGGTTCCACGGTCAATTACATACACATTTTGCAGCGAAACAGGTTTTTCGGCTTCAACCCGATACCAGTTTCCAATGGCTGTACTGTCAAGGTTTCCATGCGATGGATCAAAATTCATGGTCAGTCCGGCGCTGTTTTTTACATTTTCAAAATCAGTTTGGCCTGTGTTTCCGGCCAGCATCATTTTCGATGTATTCAGAATAATATGCCACCCGTTTTCGGATGTCTCGAAACCCAGGTCCCAATCTGAAAGCAGATTCTGTTTGACTGTTGTATTGCTTTCCAAATCATAAAAAATCTGGTATATATAATTTTCGGTAAGCTCAACTTTACCCACCGTTAAATTGCCGGGGTCATGCGGGGGCACTATTTCATCCTGCTCAAAACAGGAAGTAAGTGCAAATAAAAGAATGATATAAATTGCTGAAAATCTCATAATCAGTTTAATATTTCACAAAATTAATTTTCAGGCTGAGAAAATAAGTTCGTCCCCAGCCAACAAGTGATGAAGCGCCTCCACCGCCGCCATGTCCTGTTCCTCCTCCAATTCCCTGGCCGCCAACTTCTTTATTGTCGAAAATATTTTTTACCCCGCAGTTACTGAAAACCTGCTTTGCCAGAATTTTTCATCACGTTAACATCCAGGTTGTTAAAGGCATTTATATATCCAATTGTAACTTCTTCGGCTGAGTTAAAAAAATAAGTTGGGTATTTCCCCGAGTATTTGTAAAAGATGGAGAGTTTTGTACTGCTTTTCACAAAGTTCACATCAAAACTTGTATTCCAGTTATTTGAGTAAATGAAGTTATTGCTGTCGAAAGCTTCATCTTTTCGGCCAATTCTTGAATAACCTGCTTTTATATTTAACAATGACGATTGATATAAAGAACCCGAGATTTCAAAACCAATACTTGAAAATTTTCCGGTGTTTTCGTTTTTATAATGAAGTAAATTATCGGGGTCAACCTGAACCAGGCTGATTTTATTATCGATGATATTGTAAAAAGGTTTCAGATCAAAAACCAGTGTAGTTTTTCCCTGTGTAAATTTATAATTCGCTGATGCATTAAAACTATGCGAACGTTCGGACTGCAGGCTGTCATTTCCTTCAACCTGGTGGTTACTGTCGAAGAAATACAGATACAGCTCTTTTAACGAGGGTGAACGAAATCCACGTGCGTATGAAGCCCTGAGGGTTATTTTTCCCGGCTTGTACATTAAATTTACAGATGGAGTTAGCGGCGCTTTATATCTTGTGTTATATGCAGCTCTTATTCCGGGCTGAACAGATAAACTTTCCACAGGTTTCCAAATTGCGCTTACAAAAAGTGCATAATCGCCAATATTTTGCTGTTCGTTTTCGATTCGTTTTCCACGGGCGGTTTCATAGTTTAAATCGAACCCGGTTTGAAAGCTGAACTTAGCGCTGTCGGGTGTAAAATTATAAGTTCCGCGGGCCATAAACGAGTTGAAGGACGACGTGTCCTGGTCTTCGAAAGCAGTTGTGAGTGTTTTGCTCAAATCGGTTAAATCTACAAGGTATTTTTCTTTTTGCCTTTCATAAAGCGAATAGGCGACTAATAAATTAAAGCCGGCGTTTTCACCTAATTTATTTGTTATTTCGGCACTGTTGTTAAACCGAAGTGTTTTATACCAGGTGTCGTTGGCTTTTTCGTAATACGGTGCAAAAGGTTCGTTGCGGTCAAGCAGGCGTTCTTTGAATAAATCCGACTTTAAACGAAGTTTTGTTTTCTCGGTATTATAATAATATGACAGCCCTCCATTATATTGTTCCTTTGGTTTCCATTGTTTTGAGCGTGTATCTTCAAGCGAATAACCGCTGAAAAAATTGCGGCCTCCGTTTACTTCGAAAGCATTTTTTTTGTGGCGAATTGAAGTTAGAAAATTAAAATTGTAGGTTCCAATACTTTCATAATACGAGTTTACACTTGTTTTGTATTTGGCATGCGAACTGTTTTCGGTAATAATATTGATAACACCACCCAGTGCATTACTTCCATAAATCACCGACATAGGGCCTTCAACCATTTCAATCTGACTTACATTGTCGAGATTTAGCTGGCTTAAATCAATATTGCCATCTAATCTTCCAATCACAGGAACTCCGTCAACAAGAATTTTAATATTTTCACCCGTTACTCCCTGCAACGACATGCTGGTTCCTGTTGATGGATCATTGGAAAGCCTGATGCCCAGTTCATCGGATAAAATTCCGGCAAGATTTGTAGCTGCCTTACTTTCAATGCGGTCTTTGCCGATAAGTTTTATATCGTATATAGATTTATCGGCGCTGACGGGTTTAAATTGACCGGTTACCACCACAGAATTTAGTTCGTAATAGGAAGGTTTTAAAACATAGGTTTTTGCAGCAACTCCCGGTGAAAGTGTATCAATTAAAGCCTCGAAACCCATACAACTGATGCTTATTATTTTTCTCTGATTGAGCGAAAAGTTAACAGTGCCACTTAAATCGGTTATGTAGTAATCCTTTGTTTGATTGTCCAGACTTTCCACACAAATATTTGCATACGGAACCGGTTCTCCCTTTGAGGTTTCAGCATCAAGTACCTTAACTTTTACTTCCTGGGCAAAAGCTAAAGTACTTAAACAGACAGCAAAAATATGATTTTTATATTCATCAATTTAATTGAGTAAAAGCCGCGAAATGAAATACCGGTTGTCGTTGAAACAACCAGTATTTCTTATTAATAAAAATTTATTTTTTTAAAAACTTAACCGTTTTTGCTTCGTTTCCCGAACGAACATGTAAGTTATACAAGCCAGTTGGCAAAGCACTTATATTCAGTATATTTTTGTTTAATCCGGTATTTTCTGAATTTTTGGTTTTTAATACAACCTGACCCGCCATGTTATAAATTGTAAATTCTGTAACTCCGCTAAAATCGTGAATTACATTGATTTCCTGAGACGCCGGATTTGGATAAACGGTTAAATTACGATCCGAAATGTTTTTAATTCCGGTAGCGTCCATTTTGGTTTTTACAAACGAATAAGTACCGGTCGCACTTCCGCTAAAACCTGTAAAATACAGTTTCCAGATTGATTTATCTGCACTAACAGTATCCTGAATAAAATACACGATATCATCAGCAACCTCATACTGAAAAGTACCCATATTAAACGATTTCCAATCTGAACCAAATTGTGAAATTGTATCGTTGAACATTGATTTTTGGTAGTCTTTAAATTCGCTTTGCGAAACTCCGTTTACCTGTTGTATTTTAACTCCTGCATTCGATAAAACTCCAGTAACGTAATAAGGAATGTTGTAATCGTAATATCTTGTAAACAATAGCTGCCATCTTTCGGCAGGTTCCTGATCTACAACTGCATTGTTTGCCAATGAAAAGTGGATAAACGATTTACCTGCGTAATTATTTGCATTAAGTATTATTGTAGTATCATTCTGTCCATCCAGATCGGCATATTTAAATGTCCAAACATTTTGAACCGCCTTTTTTTGCTGGATAATTAGTTTTTTAAAACTTTCGTTGGCCAGCTTAACAATGAAAATGCTATCGCCCGAAATGTAATGAGATGCCATATTGTAGGTTCCCCAGCCATAATCAAATTCATTTCCGGGTACTGTGTTGGCGTTAAAAGCTCCATATTCCCAGTCAACTATCGAGTTGTACATTGGTTTCCAGGCCATTCCTGTTGTGTCAACTGTTTCCCAGCTGCCAATCGCTCCATTTGGCCAGGTATAAACCATTACGCCACTTCCGTTGTTTGCCAAAACCGAAACACTCATTTGCTGGGTGTTAAAAGCAAGGTCCCAACTGTTTCGGGGAACTGTTTTCAAAACATCATTATCAAAATTATAGTAAACTTCATTTGCATAGTTTTCTCCGGTAGCCACATCCACCTGAGCATGCGATATAGCCGGAATAATAATAATTATTGAAAATAGAAATGTAAAAATTGATTTCATGATAATACTTTTTAAATTGTAATTCTAATTGTTTGTGTTTGTTTCGAAATGCCGAAACAACTGTAAAATGTTCAATCTGCTTCGCTCACGCAAGACAGATTTCGTTATGATATAAATTCAGAAATGAAACGATTAACAGGGTAAAAAGTTAAAAACAGGTGGTGCTTTGTTTCCGGAATTCGCAAAGAAAGGTGATTTCCACTTTTCACGAACATTTTTGGAATGGATTTTTTGAATAACAGAATCTTCGAATTCAGTAAAAATGTTTTGATGAATTTCAATTGAATCGAAATGGATTTGATGTGAATTACTCGCAGTCAAAACAACTTCCTGACAGATTTGAATGTTCTCAAATTGCTGTTTTTCAGTTAATATATTGGATTTTGGCTCGGCAGAAAATAAAAATACAAATGGTAAACATACCGTAAGTATCAGGGTTAAAATCTGACCTGTTGCTCCAACAAAAAACATTTTCGATTAATTTTTAAAGATGTCAAAGATAGGTTTTTTATGAAAAGAATGTGAATAATACTAATTGATAAATGTTAATTCGATTTTTACAGAAATCGCAGGTAATTCGTTTCATAAAAGAAATTGAAACAGATATTTATTGTCAAATATTCATACTTAATTATTTGATTTGTAGAATTATATCATTAACTTGAATACCATAATTTTAAGTATTCAAATAAAGGTCAAATCTTAAAAATTCGCAAAATGGAAAAACTAATCTTTTTATTTATCATTACAATTGCTTTTGCATCCTGCAAACCATCCGCAGAACAGAAAGCCCCGCTAATTCCAATGGAAGACTTTTTTCGGAATCCTGAAAAAACTGCTTTTATGCTTTCTCCGAATGGAGAGTATTTTTCGTATATGGCACCTTATGAATCGCGGCTAAATGTTTTTGTCCAAAAGATTGGTGCAGAAGAAGCTGTTCGGATTACAAATGAAACCGAACGTGATATAGCGGGTTATTTGTGGGCTAACAACAACAGGATATTATTTCTTAAAGATACCGGGGGCGATGAAAATTTTCACCTGTATGGTGTAAATATCGATGGTTCGGACTTAAAAGGATTGACAGTATTTGAAAAAGTAAGAACAACATTAATAGATGAACTTGAGGATATTGAAGACGAAGTAATTGTTGGACTTAATAAACGTAATCCAACAGTTTTCGATCCGTACCGGTTAAACATTGTAACAGGTGAATTAACTCTGCTGGCCGAAAATCCAGGCAATATTATGGGCTGGATGACCGACCATGATGGGAAACTCCGGATAGCTGTTGCATCTGACGGAGTTAATACAACTTATCTGTATCGCAACACAGAAGAGGATGAATTTGCACCTGTATTAACAACAAGTTTTAAAGAAGCTGTCAATCCCTTAATCTTTACTTTTGATAATAGAATGGTTTATGCTTTATCAAATCTTGAACGCGATAAACTGGCTTTGGTAACTTTTGATATTGCGAATGGAAAGGAAAGTGAAATCCTTTTTGAAACCGAAGAAGCTGATCTTACGGGTATGGTTTATTCAAAAAAAGATAAAAAACTGTTGGCTGTAAATTGGTATACCGATAAAAGGAAAGAGAGTTTTTTTGATGCGGAATATGAAGCGATGATGAATAAACTAAAAGAAAAATTGCCTGGTATTGAAGTACGGATAGCCAGCGAAAATAAGGAAGAAGATAAATTTATGATACGCACTTTCAGCGATAAAACGGAGGGTGAATATTATTTTTACAACAAGGAAACAGATGAATTGACTTTACTTGCAGAACTTAGTCCCTGGCTTAAAGCTGAAAATATGTGCGAGATGAAAACAGTGAATTACACCTCGCGCGATGGGATGAACATTCAGGGTTATCTTACTTTACCCTTAGGTTATAAAGCTGAAAAATTACCTGTTGTAATTAATCCTCATGGTGGTCCATGGGCACGTGATAATTGGACTTTTAATCCTGAAGTACAGTTTTTAGCCAACAATGGTTATGCAGTTTTACAAATGAATTTCCGTGGATCAACTGGTTTTGGTAAAGCTTTTTGGGAAGCCTCATTCAAACAGTGGGGAAAAACAATGCAGAACGATATTTCTGATGGTGTGCAATGGTTAATTGATGAAGGAATTGCCGACCCGGAAAGAATTGCCATTTACGGTGGAAGTTATGGTGGGTACGCAACATTGGCAGGACTTTGTTTTTCACCGGATTTGTATGCAGCGGGTGTCGATTATGTGGGCGTTTCAAACTTGTTTACTTTTATGGAAACCATTCCGCCTTATTGGAAACCAATGTTGGACATGCTTTACGAAATGGTTGGAAATCCTGTAACAGACAGTTTGTTGCTGGCTGAGGCATCTCCTGTTTATCATGTCGATAAAATTAAAGCACCATTGTTTGTAGCCCAGGGTGCAAATGATCCGCGTGTAAATATTAACGAATCAGATCAGATTGTAAATGCATTAAAAGAACGTGGAATTGATGTTGAATACATGGTTAAAGACAACGAAGGACATGGATTTGGGAATGAAGAAAACCGTTTCGACTTTTACAGGGCAATGATTGTTTTCTGGATAAACATTTAAAGCCTGAACCAAAAGAATAAAATAAAGCAAAAAGCTCTTGCGGATAAATTCACAAGAGCTTTTTGTTTTATAATTCAACTAATCAAACCTTATGGTTTTGTCGGGCGAAATTTTACTTACCAAATAGCTTGGGATTATCAACATAAATGTTGTAATGACCAAACATCCAATATTTAACAGCAGAATATGTAAAATATTAAAATTCACCGGAACCACGTCAACGTAATAAGTTGCGGGATTTAACCTGATGATGTGAAATGCCTTCTGAAGTAAAATAATTGCAATTCCTATTACATTTCCCCACAACATTCCGCGGCTGGTAAGAAAAACAGAGGTACAAAAATACTTTCCTGATACTCCAGTTTGGGCTTCCCAAAGCTTTTAAAACGCCAATCATTGTGCTGCGTTCCAGTATCAAAACAAGCAATGCCGAAATCATATTAAACCCAGCTACCAAAACCATTAACGAAAGAATTACCCAAACATTCATGTCTAAAATTGCAAGCCAGTCGAATATTTGCGGATATTGCCTGGTTATGGATTCTGTGCGAAGGATAACATCGTTTTCCTGGCTGTAAAAAACCACAAGATTCCTGATTTCGCGTTCTATAATATCAATTTTGCCGAAATCGTTTACAAGTATTTCGAAACCGCTGATTTGGTCGTTTTGCCAGTCATTTAAGCGCTGAACCTGTTTTATATCGCCAATGATGAAAAGATTGTCAAATTCTTCGAGACTTGTACGGTAAATTCCGCAAACCTTGAGTTGCAGCATTCGTGGTGTAACTTCATTTTCGTTCAAAAAATAAAGTACTGCCGAGTCGCCGGTTTTTATTTTTAAGAGGTTCGAAACATTTTCCGACAGCAAAATTTCATTTACCCGGCTTGTGTCATTTAATTGGGGAAGAACTCCATCAACAAGGTTTTTCTGAAAAAATGTCCAGTTGTAACCCGGTTCAACCCCTTTAAAAACAATACCCTGTATTGATTCGTCGGTTTTTATCATTCCCGGTTTAGTTGCAAAAACCTGGATTTTTTGAACTTCAGGCAACGAATCCAATTTTCCCAAAAATGGTTGGTTTTTCGAAATGGGAGGTAGTTCGTAGGAGTTTCTCGATTCATAATTCACAATTTGGATGTGTGATCCAAAACCAATTACTTTGTTCCTTATTTCAGTTTTGAATCCTGTGATTACCGCCACCGAAACAATCATCACGGCCAACCCAAGCGCAATCCGAAAAGCGCAATGCGGATAATTTTCTTCGATAAAAATTGCTGGTTTGTTTTATCGAAAAACAGCCTGTTCGAAATAAAAAGTTCGGTATTCATTCCAATTTGGAATTAAATTTTATTCAATACTGATTTGTTTTGAATTTCAGCCGGGTTGTCTACAACATCCTCTCTCCTGTTAATAAACGGCAAAATCATCATCGAAACCAAACCAACCAAAATTATCATTACGGTAGAAGTGGAATGTGCCACAAAAGCAAAAATTACACCGTTTTCATAACTTACACCATATAACGACAAAGCTTCAATTGCCATAAAATGCCAGGCGCCAATTCCTCCCTGCACAGGCGCCACCATTCCGAAACTTGCAAAAACAAAGGTTGTCAATCCGGCAATCGGGTTCAGATCCCTTGTAAAATCGAAGGCAAAAAATACGGCATAAAGCATCAGGTAATAGCAAAACCAAATAAAGGCCGAATGAAACCAAAACCACCCTTTTCGTTTTATTGAACGGATGGAAATAAATCCTTCCTTAAAATTTATAAGTATGGCAACTACTTTTTTAAATACCGAAGTTTGTTTAAACGTGTTTCGGAATAAATAAATTACAACGACAATCGCAACCACACCAATAATCAGGTAAGGCGATGTAAAAACACTTGTAAGTTTTTGTTTTATTTCGGGGTTGTGTTGTATAAAACTCAGCATTTGTCCAAACTGCGAAAGAATAACCACAAGTAACAGCAATAGCAACGAAAGCACATCGATAAGGCGCTCGGCAACTACTGTTCCGAAAAGTTTTGTAAACGATATTTTTTCGTACCTCGAAAGCACACCGCAACGCGATACTTCGCCCATGCGGGGGAAAGCCATGTTCATTAAATACCCAACCATTACTGCGATAAATGTATTCGCAAAACGTGGTTTATGCCCTATTGGTTCTATCATCAAACCCCAGCGTAAAGTGCGGCTGACATGACTTATCAAACCGATAAAAAGCGAAACTGCAACCCAAAAGTAGTTCACTTCATTTTTCAATACCGATTTTATACGGTCAATGTCCTGATCTTTGTAAATGAGCCAGAAAATAAATATTCCGAGTGTAAAGAATATAAGGAATTTAAGAATTTTAATTGCTGTTTTTTTCAAACCAGATAAATTTTAGAGCTGTGTTTTGTTTATCAAAATTACATTTCGCCAAATTATTCCTACTTTTGCGAATCGAAATTAAAAAATTAACAACTGCCGTTATCGTAAGCGGCAAAAGTATAAATTTGTTTTGTTAATTTCATAAAAGGCAACTTAGTAATCAGGAGAAATGGACGGGGAGAGTAATGAGTTTTGTAAAACCAAAAAAAAGTTTGGGTCAGCATTTTTTGATCGATCAGAATATCGCGCGAAAAATTGTTGACAGTCTGGGTTCCGAAACCGCTGACGTTTTGGAAATAGGCCCGGGAATGGGTGTTCTTACTCAATATCTTCTCAATCGTCCTGAAATCAATCTTCATGTTATCGAAATCGACAGGGATTCAGTTGCATATCTTCAGGAAAACTTTACACAATTAAAAAATATCTGGAGCGAAGATTTTTTGAAATCGGACCTTGCAGCCAAATTTGAAGGTAATTTTAGTATCATCGGCAATTTTCCTTACAACATTTCATCTCAAATATTTTTCAAAGTACTGGGCATGCGCAACCGTATTCCTGAAGTTGTGGGAATGATACAAAAAGAAGTTGCCGAACGGATTGCATCAAAGCACGGGAATAAAAGTTACGGAATTCTCAGCGTGATTTTACAGGCTTATTACGATATCGAATATCTTTTTACAGTTTCAGAAAATGTGTTTTTGCCACCGCCAAAAGTTAAATCGGCGGTAATCAGGTTAACGCGGAACAATACAACAGCTCTGCCATGCAGCGAAGTTTTTTGTTGAAGTTGTAAAGCCGCCTTTAATTTAAGGCGAAAAATGCTGCGGAATTCTTTAAAGGGAATTTGCGAAAATCTGCCTGAACAGTTTGCCGAAAAACGCCCTGAACAACTTTCGGTAAATGATTTTATTGAGTTGACAACTATTATTGAGAACCTCAAAAAAGGATAGAATTTTTGCTCGATGGTGAAACTGCTTCCGATGTACTTGTTGAAATCCCCGAGAACGACAGGCGACGGTTTTTGCGAGTTTTGCCTCCCGAAATTATTGCCAGCAAGTTCCTCGAATTTATGGACTCCGACGATGCCGCCGACGTAATGGCCGACCTAGACGAGGAGCGCAAAATTGAAGTTTTAAACGAAATTGAAGACTTTGAACAGGCTGGCGATATTGTTGATCTGCTGGAATATGAAGAGGACACAGCGGGCGGGATCATGGCAAAAGAGCTTGTGAAAGTGAACGAAAACTGGACCGTTGCCACCTGTTTGCTGGAAATCAGTAAGCAAGCCCAGGAGGTTGACGAAATTTATTATATCTACGTTATCGACGATTCAGAGAAGTTGAAAGGCGTGCTTTCCCTCAAAAAACTCATCATCACAAACACGAATACAAAAATCTCGAATATTTATAACCCCGACATAAAAATGGTAAATACAAATGTCCGCCAGGAGGAAATTGCTGAGATTATGGACAAATATGACCTTGTTGCCATTCCTGTTGTTGATGAAATCGGGAGGCTGAAAGGGAGGATAACTTTTGATGATGTTATCGATTTTATCAGGGAAGAAGCTGAAAAGGATTACCAGATGGTTTCGGGTTTGACCGGTGATGTTGAACCAGGCGACAAAATAAAGGAATTGTTACGCGCCCGTTTTCCGTGGCTGATTATCGGGATGCTGGGTGGAATTATTGGTTCACTGGTTTTAAGTTCACACGAGCAATCGCTGAGCCGGGTAACCGAACTTGCCTTTTTTATCCCGCTCATTGCCGCTATGGCAGGAATGTGGGGTGCAATCATCGGCAATAGTTGTGCAAAGTATCGCTAGCGGGGTAAAAGAACTCGAATCGATATCGCATCGTTTGATTAAGGAAGTTTCGGTGGCGCTGATCACAGCTTTGTTTTTTTCGTTATTGATTTTTGCTTACGTGTATTTTAGCCGGGGAGATATGAACCTGACTTACACGGTTTCAATCACATTGTTTATCGTCATAATTTTTGCCTCATTTTTTGGAACAGTAATTCCCTTGATTTTACACAAAATAAAAATAGATCCGGCCCTTGCTACAGGCCCGTTTATAACAACCATGAACGATATTTTGGGCTTGCTGATTTATTTGATGATCGGGAATATTGTTTTTTGGGATACTCTAAAATCTATAATGTGCGGTTAAAAAGAATTATTATCGGCAGAAAAGATATCGCCGATTTCGAAAAACTGAACTTGTATGGAATTGAAGTTAAAATCGATTCCGGCGCATATACTTCAAGTTTTCACTGTCATAAAATCGAGAAAACTGAAATAGACGGAATAGAGTATATCAAATGTAACTTTCTCGATCCCAGCCATCCGCAATATCACGAAAAAGAATTCTGTTTCGATAAATTTAAAATGCGTAGTATAAAAAGTTCGAATGGAGCTGTAGAGGAACGTGTTTCAATTTTAACAGAAATAACCATCTTCGGTGAAAAATATCCCATCGAACTCACCCTCACCGAAAGAATTGAGATGAAACATCCGGTTTTGTTGGGTAGAAAGTTTATTTCAAAAAGATTTTTAATAGACACATCACGAAAAAATCTTTCATTAAAAGGTAAATTAATTGAAATTAAGAAGATTAACAAAACATGAAGATAGTTGTATTGTCAAGAAATGCTAACCTTTATTCGACAAGACGTATTGTGGAAGCAGGTAATGACCGGAAACACGAAATGCTTGTTGTAGATCATACAAAATGCGATCTTATTATTGAGAAAAAGAATCCGGTAATTATTTATAAGGGAGTTAAACTCAAAGACAAAACAGTTTTTACAAATTATTCGAAAAATGTTAAAGAAATTATTCAGGGAGCAGGGGGCACCCCGGTGGTAATTAAATTGCTTGAGGGTACTCAGGGTTTGGGTGTTGTTTTAGCCGAAACCGATAACGCTGCCGAGTCAGTTATCGATGCATTTAACGGTTTAAAAATTCGTGTAATTGTACAGGAATTTATAAAAGAAGCCCAGGGTTCTGATATTCGCGCTTTTGTGGTTGATGGGGTTGTGGTTGGCGCCATGAAACGAACCGCAAAAGGGGAGTTCCGCTCGAATCTGCACCGGGGCGGAACTGCTGAATTAATTCAACTCAGTGATGAAGAGGAGAATGCAGCCCTAAAAGCAGCAAAAGCAATGGGACTTGGAATTTGTGGTGTCGATTTGCTGCAATCCAATCACGGAGCGTTAATTTTAGAGGTAAATTCATCGCCGGGGTTGGAAGGTATCGAATCGGCTACAGGGAAAAATATTGCTAAAAGTATTATTCGCTATGTTGAACGTCATGCCTGATCTGGAGCAAAATAAAATGATTCAGCGAAAGAAAATCGTTATTCTTGGCGAGCAAATCAATGCCGGGCAAAAGCGAATATTAAACCTCGATATTGCCCGACTTCATACACATACAAAAGTTGAAATTCCGGTTATTGTAGAACGTGCCCGCGAAGATGGCCCGGTTTTGCTGCTGAATGCCGGAATTCATGGAAATGAATTAAATGGTGTTGAAATTGTTCGCGAATTATTGGCCCGAAAATATACAAAGCCCGAAAAGGGAATGGTTATAAGCATTCCAACGCTTAATGTTTTTGGCTTTTTAAATCAAACCCGCGAGTTTCCTGACGGGAAAGATTTAAACCGTTCTTTTCCCGGTTCAAAAAAAGGTTCACTGGCAAGCATTTTTGCTTATCACATGATGAAGGAAATCGTTCCCCACATCGATTATTGTATCGATTTTCATACTGGAGGGGCACAAAGATTTAACACATCGCAAATCAGAATTTCAAAAAAGGACAATGATTTGCTTGAACTGGCAAAAGTATTTCATCCACGGTTTATTGTATTTGCCAACGAACGCGAAAAATCATTCAGGCAGGCAGCAACAGCTTTGGGAAAAAAAGTTCTTCTTTTTGAAGGTGGCAAATCACTCGATTTTAAACAACGGGTTACTCAACGCGGCGTAAACGGAACTCTCAGGGTTATGCACCATTTGGGAATGCGCGATTTTTCGAAAGAGCTGGAGAATGGAAAAGCGAATGGGGTAATCGAAATCCATAAGTCAACCTGGTTGCGGGCAAAACATGGCGGATTGTACCGGTTTTTTGTAAAAGATGGTTCGAAAGTGGAAAAGGGAGATGTAATTGGTGTAATCTCCGATCCGTATGGAAAGTTCGAATACAAAATAAAATTCCGCAGAATGGTTCACATTATCGGTTAAACCATGCACCCATTGTTTATAAAGGCGATGCTATTTTGCATTTGGGGTTCGAGTAAAAAAAATTTTAAATTTTGAATTTACACCAAATTATACTTTGATGCCAGTTTAATAAGGCTGGCAGTATTATTTACTTCAAACTTTGTCAACAGATTTTTTCTGTGACTATCAACAGTATGCATACTTAAAAAAAGTTTGGCAGCTATTTGCGGGTTGGTAAATCCGTCGGCGATAAGCGCAAGCACTTCTTTTTCCCTGCTGCTAAGAGTTGGAACGGAAATCAGTTTTTCCTTTTCATTCGCTGATAAATTAACATCAATACTCATATATAGTTTTCCTTCATAAACTGAAAGAATGGCTTCTTCAATTTCTTCCTTTGAAGCACTTTTTACAAGGTATCCGGAGGCTCCATTTTGCACCATTTGCGAAATATAGCTGCGCTCCTTAAATGTACTCATCGCTATAACTTTTACTGATGGGTACTCTTTTCTGATCTTCAGTGTTAGTTCTATTCCGCTTATTTCGGGCATATTAATGTCGGTAATTACGATATCGGGAAGTGTAGTTTTAATTTTTTCCAATGCTTCGTATGCATTGGATGCAGCTCCAGTCATATCTACAAATTCTATCTGCTGAAGCATCGACTTCATGCCTTCAAGTACCATCGGATGGTCATCTACAACAAGTACTTTTACTTTATCCATTATCTTCAATTATACAATCGATATAAACAGATGTCCCCTTGCCAGGTTCAGATTTTATATCCAGTTGCCCTTTCAGGTAATCAACCCGCGACCTGATATTTATTAAACCTGCACCCTTCAATACTGGGTCAATATCAAACCCTTTGCCATTGTCCTCTACAGTAATTGTCAGATTTTTATCCTGCCGCATAACCTGAACAAGAATGGTTGAAGCGCCTGAATGTTTTACCGAATTATTCAACAGCTCTTGTACAATGCGGTAAATCACAATTTCGAAGGACGATTCCATCCTTTTTTCAAGGCCATAAAACTCTGTGTTGATTTTAAAATCCTGCGACTCAGAAAGTCCGTCACAATAATCCTGTAACGCCTGCTGCAAACCTAATTTCATTAATGCTTCAGGCATCATGTTATGTGCCACCCGGCGCATTTCACTTATTGATTCATCTAATTTAGACAGTGCATGATTAAATGTTCTGCCATGTTCTTCCGATAAAATTAAATTTCCTTTCATAGCTCCCAATTGTAGTTTAACGCCACTGAGCAATCCACCCAGGCCATCGTGCAGGTCTTTTGCCATGCGGCTTCTTTCCTCTTCCTGACCTTTCAAAATTGATTGTGTGGCAAGTAGTAATTTTTCTTTTTCCAGTTCAGTTATTTTTTGTTCCTGCAATTTTCTTTTTTGTGTATATGCACGAAAAGAAAAAACAGAATTAATAAGAGTGATGCAATACTTCCCGCCATGGCATAATTAAGTACTTCTTTCTTATTGATAGATGACCTTTGTAATTGCAGCTGCTGCTCTTTTTTCTCGGTTTCATATTTTTTATCCAGGTCAAGCACTACTTTTTTTCTCTCGGCACTTTGCAGGGAATCGTTTGCATCATAAAACTTTTTATAGCTTTCAAGGGCTTTTTGATAATTTCCGGTTTCTTCATAATATTTACTCAAATAGTCATAGCCCGATTTTATGAAAACAGTAAAACCATTTTCATCTGCCAGTTTAACTCCCTTCAGTAAAAATTCTTCGGCCTCTTCTCTTTTACCCAATTTCATATATGCATTTCCCATTCTGAATAGCGGTTCTGTCATTCCCCATGCATAATTATTTGCTTTTGAAATATTATAGGCTTTGTTGAAATAAAAAACTGAGCTGTCATATTGGGCAAGCCCTTCGTAGGCCTGTGCCCTAACCAAATAGTAAAGATGTTCTCTGGATTGGCTCATTTCATTGGTAAAGTATAATCGGGCTGAGTCAGAATATTGTAAAGCCTTTTTAAAATCGTTGTCACCGGAATAAAATTGAGAAACCATGGAATATGCTCCGAAAAGATCATAATCCCGTTGCATTATTTTTGCAGCATCCAAACATTTCAAAATGTATTCCTTTTGCTTGTCTTTCAGTTTTAATATTTCATATACTGATGCAAGGTTTGAGTATAACCCCACAGTCCTATCGTACTTTTTTTCTTTTTCCAGCAATTCAATGCCTTTCAAATACCATATTGCTGCCGAATCATACACTCCCATTTTATAAAACATTGAAGCCTTGTCACTCATTACAATAGCCAACACAACTTTGGCTTTTTGATTTTTTGCGCGTGATAAATGAAATATTGCTTTCTCTATATCTGCCGCATGTTTTTCGTATTTGCCTTTTGAAATGTATATAAACATATTATTATGCAAAGCAAATCCAAGTGGATAATATAATTTTTTGTTTGTTGCATATTCAATTGCCTCCTGATAGAACTGTCTGTGATTTAACCGAATCTATTGTTTCGTAATACCTTCCCCTGTAAACCATGGCAATAGCCCTGGTGCTATCCGGCATTTGTGTTTTTAGCAATGTTTCTATACTATCAGCAAGATGTTGTTGTGCAGTAACCTGTATAGCAATAAAATACAGTATGACGGATAATAAGAAGTATTTCTTTTTCATAATACAATACAAAAGTCGTAAAAAATAATAAACTCCAAATCCCCTGTTCAGGGGATTCTAAAAACAGGTATTCAGGGGATTGATTCCCTTTTTATTTAATTGGAATTTTGTAGAAGTAAATTAAAAACATCAATTATGAAAAGCACATTAATACTTCTGCTGGTTATTTTCACCCTCACGCTAAAAGCACAAACGCCACTGTGCAATGTCTATCATGGGTGCGGCGGTGCAACGGTGGTTGCCTACCAGGGTGATTTGGGATGGAGTAGCATTACCTACGATTTTCAGCGCTTTGAGGGTGGCAGTTGGATTACCATCGGTCAATCCATTGAAAACTTCCACCTGGTGATACCGGGAGATATTACCAGTGCTTCTCAGTACCGGGCAATCCTGCGTAACAATGCTACCAGTGAAGAACGCATTACTAATGGTGTAACAGTTGACCCCGCAAAATTTTTTAATGCAGTGTTAAAGCCAAATCCAGTAATAACCTTTTATTGGGGGGGCAACAATACCGCCGGACTAAATTATGTGCAGGTACTGCCTGTATCCTTACAATCAGTTGATATCGACCGAATGCGTCCTCCCTTTACCTATAAAATAAAGAGGAAAAACAGTTTTGTTTTTGATCAGAAAATTTCAACCACCGGTATTTTTTTTACCAATAACATTGAAGAGAATCAGGATTATGTAATTACTGTTGCAGATTATTGTGGACAGGTTGATTCGATAGAAGGGTCATTCGGCTTTGCAGCCTATAGCCGTGTAACGGCAAGAAATTGCAGTGGGGCAAGTATTGAACTTAGCTTTTTGGCTACCGGTCAGAATGCGAACCTACGCCAGCCTGTTACTTTCGGCTTAGCTCCTTTAGCCGACAGCATTGATCAATATAATGTACCCGAAAGTATTTTGGCAGGTTTGAATTATACCTACTCCGCAGGAATTGTGCCCGGCTTTACTGCCAACAGGTATGTAGTGAGAGCAAAAGACGCGTATGGCGTGCTTTCGTCATAGAGTGTAGTGAGTACCGGATTACAACCCAACATGCCATTTGTTGTTTCCACCGGACCTTCAGGTGGGTACTGTAATTTGTTTATCACTTTGGCAAGCAGCTATCCTGAATCGGGTATCAGACCTGCAGGCAGCACTGATCCTTACACCTTTACTTCGGGACAGACTATTAGCAACATAAAGGCAGGATTCACTTATGAAATTGTAGCCAGGATTCATGCGGCAGGCTGAGTTTGCCCCTTATTCAGTCATTCCCGGCATGGCCACCTGTTATAACATTTATTAACGTTACTGAAGAAGGTTGCAAAAAACAGTTAACAGTTACTGCACAATCTTGTTCCAATACTCCGGAATATCTTTTAAAAATTACTGGTGGTGATTCTGGTACCTGGCAGTCATCAAATGTGTTTGAATTTGAAAGTATTACAGGTTGCGATACAATTTTTGTAAGAGACGGTGATAATCTTTATAAGGCAGTATCATTTTACGAAGTTTGTACCGGCAAATTGCAGGCAGATGCAGCTATAAATCCGCTTGGCGGCAATTGCGGAGACCCTTATGAATTAAGCATCATGGCAGGCAATGGCATTCCACCATATAATTATGCCATTAGCGAGGATGGTGTCAATTTTTCTGCCAATACCAGCAACACTGAATTCAACTCGCTCGCTCCCGGAACTTACACTGTAATGGTCACTGATGCATGCGGGCAAACAGCTTTAACGAAGCCCGAAGATGGTGTTGCAGGCGCCTTGTACGAAGTAATTGAATCGGGGTTTTTAGGTGGTTGTGGTACATTGGGAGGATATTTGCACATTGTTATTGATTTAGGGATCCATGCCCAGGTAGTTAGCCCTCCATACAAATACACGGTAAAGGAGGTCATTGGTGGCACTGGAAATAATATTCAATACGGTAATGTAATTAACGACGGCACAACCAATAATCTCGATTTCACCATTTCCGGATTGCCCGGCAATAAACGCTATGGTATTTTTATAACCAACGATTGTGACGAACCATTTACCCCCAAAAACAGGGTAGCCAATGATTATGTTATTCCCGGTTGTAATGAATTTGTAACCGTTTGGGATCTTGCCACTACAGGTGGGCCCAATACAGAATTAACTTTTGACGTAGCTACCGGCGGCACAGTCAACTACGCGTGGGAAACCATACCTGCCGCTATTTCAGGTTCCGGAACTTTTACAGAACCAACAGCAACTATAACAGGCTTGCCTTCAGATGCAACCATTCGTCTATTGATTCAACCGGCAAACTTCGAAAGAATCATAATTAATTATGGTACAGACCGCAACAGGCTGACGCTGGTTGAAAACTGGGGCAGTACCGCCTGGACAAGTATGGAATCCGCATTTTTTGGCTGTGAAAACTTACAGATAACTACTATGGATGTGCCTGATTTGTCGGGTGTTAGCAATATGTCCCAAATGTTCCTTCAGTGTACCGCGCTGAATTCGCCA
Source organism: Draconibacterium sp. (assembly GCA_016705335.1). Lineage (GTDB taxonomy): Bacteria > Bacteroidota > Bacteroidia > Bacteroidales > Prolixibacteraceae > Draconibacterium. The sequence continues at coordinate 25,010 of JADIYN010000015.1, forward strand.
GCTAGTATCAATACCTGGAATACGGCTGCTGTTACCAATATGAGCCTTATGTTTGCCTATGCAAGTGCCTTTGACCAGAACATTGGAAATTGGAATACAGCTTCTGTTACCGATATGAACAATATGTTTGCAGGAGCAAGCGCCTTTAACCAAAACATTGGGTCCTGGAATACGGCTTCTGTTACCGATATGACAAGTATGTTTGTCTATGCAAACGCCTTTAACCAGGATATAGGTTCCTGGAATACGTCTGCTGTTACCAATATGGCAAGTATGTTTTATGATGCAGACGCCTTTAACCAAAATATTGGCAACTGGAATACGTCTGCCGTTACCAATATGAGCCAAATGTTTGAACAGGCATACTCCTTTAATCAGAATATAGGCTCCTGGAATACGTCTGCGGTAACCGATATGAGCTATATGTTTGCCTATGCAAACACCTTTAACCAAAACATCGGCGCCTGGAATACAACTGCCGTTACCAATATGAGAGGTATGTTTACCGGAGCAAGCGCCTTTAACCAGAACATCGGTAATTGGAACACGGCTACGGTTACTGATATGAGTTATATGTTTTTCTTTGCAGGCGCATTTAACCAAAATATAAGTAACTGGAATACTGCAGTAGTTACCAATATGACTAGTATGTTTACAAGGGCAACAGCCTTTAACCAAAACATTGGTTCATGGCCTTTAAACCCGGGAGTTATAATGGCAAATATGCTCGACAATTGCGGCATGGATTGTATTTCTTATTCAGCAACATTGAATGGTTGGTATGCCAATCCATCTACCCCGGCAAATAGAGTTTTAGGAGCCGCTGGAATGCAATACGGCACCTCTGCCTCAGCAGCAAGGGCTTATTTGACCGGAACAATGGGTTGGACAATTACAGGAGATGTTTTAACAACGGAAGCTTGCGGGATAATCTGGACAGGTGCAGTAAACTCCAATTGGCACGAGACTGGAAACTGGACTGGAAGTATTGTGCCTGACGCTGGCAGCGTTGTTACAATTCCATTAACCGTAAACAAACCTGTCATTCAGCAAAATGCGGTTTGCTTAAATCTTACAATCGCATCAGGGGCAACGGTAACCATTAAACCCCAATATAGCCTTACCGTATTTGGTATTATTACCAATTATACCATTAACGGATTGGTTATTGAATCTGATATCAATGGAACAGGATCACTAATTGCATCTTCAGCATCGGGAACCGGAACTGCCGAAGCACAGCGATACATGACCGGAAACCAATGGCATAATGTTTCATCTCCTGTGCTGCAATCTGTTGCATCCTTCCTTTCGAATAATACAAATATTCCTGCAAAGTCAACTTCAAGAGGAATGACAAATTATGATACTGCAACCGATCTCTGGAATGCATACTTTACCAATAATATTGCAGGAGATTTGGAATCAGCAAAAGGTTATTTGCTTAGGAATGATGCTAACGGGATCGTAAAATTTAACGGTGCTATCCACACCGGAACACAAAGTATTGCTCTTTCTCCATCAGGATTGGGATGGAATTTAATAGGAAATCCGTTCACCTCGGCTATAAAAGTTAACATCGCAGCAGGAGTAAATAACTTTTTTAGCAATAAATGGTGGTATTCTCGATCCAAGTTATGTTTCAATTTATGTTTGGAATGGAACTCAGTACGAAATAATAAACAATGCCTCAGGTGCTGAATTTGCAACCGTTGGCCAGGGATTTTTTGTAAAAACCACTACCGGGTCCAGTGCTGAATTTACACCCCAAATGCAGGTGCATCAGCCAACCACAGCACTTAAATCAGGAACTGCAATCCCTGAAATTAAGCTTTTGGTTTCTTCATCCATGAAAAATGCTTCAACCAGCATTAAATTCATAGAGGGCACTACTGAAGGGCTCGACAAGGGATATGATGCCGGAATTCTTAAGGCCGATCCTTTGTTCTCTGTTTTCACAAATCTTGTTAATAATGATAATAATAACGTGGAGTTTGGATTGCAGTGTCTTCCCCTCACAAATTTTGGAACTCTTACTGTTCCTGTGGGAATTGACTTTTCTGCCGGTGGAGAAGTTACATTCTCTGCACAATTACTAAATCTTCCTGCTGAAAGTAATATTGTATTCGAAGACAGGATGTTAAATGTATCCACCACTTTCAACAGTGAAAAAAGTGCATATAAAACTACGCTCTCTGCCAACTCAAAGGGTACCGGGCGTTTCTATCTACATATTTCAGACCCTCAGGTTACAAGTTTCAGAAATGAAACTGAACTAAACAAGATAACTGCCTGGTTGGAAAGAGAAGAAATAGTAATTAATGGAATTACTGAAAACAAAGCGGTTTTAAAATTATATGATTTAAGGGGAAGTGCGGTTTGGGTGCGAAACCTTGAAAAAGCAACCACAAACAGGATAAATGTAAATGGACTTACTACCGGAATATATATGCTTCAGGTGATTGAAAATGGCAAACGCACCGGCATTAAACTTCAAATAACAGGGAATTAAAATATTAAATGAAAATTACAAAATACAATTCTTATGAAACGGGCATGACAAAATTTTGCCACTCAGTGGATATATTATAAGGGTTCTCCGGTGTACATCGGGAAATACCTTAAAAAATAATAAAATATAACGAGATCAAAAACAAGGAAAAAGTAAAAAAAGAAGTTTCTCAGGCAAAGAAGATTTCCAGAAAACAGGCAATTAAAATAGCTGGATTCTATACCGCAACAGCAACGAGCATGATTTTACTGTTGGGCTCTCCAAAAGCAGCAGCAGCAAGCTTACCTTCCGCTCCACCTGACTGGTAATGATGATACATAAAACACGATTTTTAAACTGAGTTCATTGCCACCACGGGGTCAAGTCTGGCTGCAGATCGAGCCGGCATCAATCCGGCAATAAAACCGATAACACTCGAAATCATCAGCCCGGTGATAATGTTGCCAAGCGTAAGTACTATTGTAAATTCACTCACATAACCAACGATAAGTGTTCCGGCAAAAATCAGTATCAGTCCAAGTACCCCGCCTATCAGTGAAAGCACGACAGCTTCGAAAATAAATTGCAGTAAAATAAAGTAGCGTTTTGCGCCCAGTGATTTTTGTATGCCTATAATCTTGGTACGTTCTTTTACCGAAACAAACATGATATTGGCAATCCCAAACCCGCCCACAAGAATTGAAAATCCGCCGATTATCCAGCCGGCCATATTAAAAACAATAAAAAACTGGTCGAACTGATTCGATATCAAACTAACTTCGTTCAGCGCAAAATCGTTTTCTTCCATGGGTTTTAGCCGGTGCAGGTTTCGCATTATACCTTCAATTTCAGCCACAAATTTGTCACTGTCAATGTTTGGTTTCGATTTCACGCAAAGTGTTTGCCCCCGGTCGCGGTTGCGGATGTCAATCATGTAGAACGATTTAACCGCCGAGATATGAATGTTTTTATCCATCGAAGTCCCAAACATATCCTGTCCTTTTTTCTCGTAAACACCTATAATCTGGAATTTTATACCCTGAACTTTTATATCACGGTTAACAGGATCGAGGCCGGGGAATAGTTTTTCTGCGATTTCAGCGCCGATAACAGCTACAGGTGAGCCTGAACGCATTTCATTTTCGGTGAAATATCTGCCACGTTCAATCTTTAAACCCCAAACATCAAGTATTGCATACGAGGTTGCCATAATTGTTACATAGTCCATTTTATCGCTTCCGGCCTGGGCAGTGCGCGAAAAACCAAACAAAAAGGCTGCATTTTCAACTGAATTACCTCTTTTTAAAATTTCTTCTGTTTCCTCAAATTCCGGCACCGGACGGTTTAAATAGCGCCACCACGGATATTCTGATTCCCCTTCAGGCGGCATCCACGGCCATTTTTGTATGTAAACCATGTTGCTTCCCATGCTGTCGAGACTTTCCCTGATATATCTCTCAAGCGAATCGATTACAGTAAATACCGAAACGATTGCAAAAATGCCAATAGTGATACCAAGGAGTGACAAAAATGTGCGTAATTTATTTGCTCTTAACGAGTTAAAAGCAAATGAAAAACTTTCAAATATTAATCTGATCAGAAGCATTATTGTAATTCAATTTGCAGTAAAGTTAAAATTTGTTTTTTAATCCTTTACAAAATCCTGCATTTATAAACTTACGGAACTTCGCTTTGGTTTTAAACCTTTTTCTGACAAAGTATTGGAATATCCAGAAATCCAACAGCTACACTGTTCTCTCTCTCAAACTGACTTTTAAAACAATAATCAAAAACTACGTTTTTCCTGCTGTGATTTGACAAAACGTCACGGTGTTGCATAAATTGGATAAATTAATATTGACTAGATGACTGCAACACCGCAGAGTTGGACAATCGAATAATTAGTTCAACTATCTCGTTTTTTTAATCTGAATTTATTAACAAAGAAATGTTTGAAACCTCAATTTTTAGTATAAAATCTACATTGATTTTTTTATCTTTGCGACCTAAAATAGAAAAGGGAATAAATGGCTGATAATAAAAAAATTAAGACCGCGTTGGTCTCAGTGTATCACAAAGAAAACCTCGATAGCATAATTCACAAACTGAACAATCTGAATGTTAAAATTTTAAGCACCGGTGGCACAAAAAGTTTTATCGAATCCCTGGGTGTTGAAGTAACTTCAGTAGAAAGTTTAACCGGTTATCCTTCAATTTTGGGAGGCCGTGTAAAAACCCTGCACCCCAAAGTTTTTGGTGGAATCCTTTCGCGTCGTGAAAATCAGGGTGATGTAAGCCAACTCACAGAATATGATATTCCTGAAATTGATTTGGTTATTGTTGACCTTTATCCGTTTGAAGATACAGTTGCATCGGTTGCCGGTGAACAGGATATTATCGAAAAAATCGACATTGGCGGGATTTCATTGATTCGTGCAGCAGCTAAAAATTTCAAGGACGTTGTAATTGTTCCGTCGCAAAAAGAATATCTGCCGCTACTTGATTTGTTAAATGAAAAAGAAGGCAGTTTTTCACTGGAGGATCGCAAGTGGTTTGCCTGTAAAGCTTTTTCAGTTTCATCGCATTATGATGCTGCAATTTTCAGTTACTTTAACAGTGGTACCGATGAAAGCACGCAACGGATCAGTTTAAATAATGGCGAAGTTTTACGTTACGGTGAAAATCCGCATCAAAAGGCTACTTTCTTTAAATTTAAAAATACTCCACAGGAAGTTACTTTGTCTGATGCCCGTGTTATTCAGGGCAAAGCATTGTCATACAATAATATGCTCGATGCCGATGCTGCCTGGAAATCGGCAAGCGATGCATTTCATTCAGTAACTCATATCAAAAATAAAGTTGCCGTTTCGGTAATAAAACACCTCAATCCTTGTGGTTTGGCAGTTACTGGAAATATTCTGGAATCGCTTGAACTTGCCTGGGAAGGTGATCCAATCAGCGCATTTGGAAGTATTATTTGTTTTACAGAAACGGTTACAAAAGAAGTAGCGGAGTGGTTTGGAAGTAAATTCGTTGAAATAGTGATTGCACCGAAATTTACCGATGAAGCGCTTTCAGTTTTTGCAGGTAAGAAAAATTTGCGCTTGCTCGAAACACCTGTGAAAAGCGAAATTACAGGCGAAAAATTATACCGTTCAATCAGTGGAGGTATGCTTGTGCAGGATGAAGATGAGGGTTTGGATCTTCAATTCGAAACAGTAACTGCAAAAGTATTCGAAACTGAAAAAATGAACCTGGCAAAATTTGGAATAACAGCCTGCAAACACCTGAAAAGTAATGCAATTGCTGTTGTTACCGAAAATGCAAATGGTTCGTTCTGGCTCACAGGAGCTGGAATGGGGCAGCCCAACCGTCTCGACAGTTTGCGCCATTTAACAATGCCACGGTTCAATACAAAAAAAGGATTGGCAATCGAAAATTCAGTATTAATTTCCGATGCATTTTTTCCATTCCGTGACAGTATTGAAGCAGCAAACGAATATGGAGTAAAATACATTGTGGAGCCGGGCGGCAGTATCCGCGACAAAGAAGTTATAGATGCCTGCAATGAGTTTGGAATTGCAATGGCATTTACAGGGAGAAGACATTTCAAACATTAAAACAGAACATCTTTTTTAAGATTAAATAATTAGAAATTCAAATGGGACTATTTTCATTTTTAACACAAGAGATAGCAATTGACCTGGGAACGGCCAACACAATTATTATTTACAACGATAAAATTGTGGTTGATGAGCCTTCCATTGTTGCCATTGATTTGAAAACCGAAAAAATGGTGGCAATTGGCGAAAAAGCCAGGCAAATGCAGGGGAAGACACACGCAAACCTTAAAACAATAAGGCCATTACGTGACGGGGTGATTGCCGATTTTAACGCGGCGGAGCAAATGATAAGGGGGATGATAAAAATGATTAATCCTAAACCGAGGTTGTTTTCTCCGGCATTGAAAATGGTTATTTGCATCCCTTCGGGCAGTACCGAAGTTGAAATCCGTGCTGTACGCGACTCATCGGAACATGCAGGTGGGAGAGAGGTTTACATGATTTACGAACCTCTTGCAGCAGCAATTGGAATTGGTCTCGACGTGGAAGCCCCTGAAGGAAATATGGTGGTTGACATTGGTGGTGGAACTACTGAAATTGCAGTAATCTCATTGGGAGGTATTGTAACAAATAAATCAATTCGTATTGCCGGTGACGATTTAACCGCTGACATTATGGAATATATGCGCCATCAGCACAATATAAAAATTGGGGAACGTACAGCCGAGGAAATTAAAATACACGTAGGTTCGGCGCTCTCGCAATTGAAAGACCCGCCACCGGATTATGTGGTTCAGGGACCAAACCAAATGACAGCTTTGCCTATTGAAGTACCCGTTTCGTACCAGGAAATTGCGCACTGCCTCGAAAAATCGATTTCAAAAATTGAAACTGCCGTGTTGAGCGCACTGGAACAAACCCCTCCTGAACTGTATGCTGATATTGTTGTAAAAGGAATTTGGCTGGCAGGTGGCGGCGCACTCTTAAAAGGCTTGGATAAAAGGTTGACAGACAAAATCGGGATTACGTTTCATATTGCCGAGGATCCTTTGCGGGCGGTAGTTCGTGGAACCGGGATTGCACTTAAAAACGTTGATAATTTCTCATTCCTGATCAAATAAATGGTCGGGAATTTTCTCTTATAGAATATGAGAGGTCTGCTACGGTTTCTGTTAAAAAATTATGCGTTTCTTCTTTTTTTATTATTAGAAGTACTTTCGTTTACGCTTATTTATAATTTTAACAGTTACCAAAGATCGAAGTATCTCAATTCGTCAAATAAAGTAACCGCTACCATTTATAATTCATTCAGCGCGGTTGGTAATTATTTTAGCCTGGCTTCGGTAAACCGGAAATTGGCCAGGGAAAATGCCCAGCTAAAATCGTTGATTGCTGATTTGCCTTTTATTCGTATCACACCCTATTCAATTGTTTCAAAAGCTGAAATAACAGATTCTTTGTATAGGTTTATTTCTGCAAAAGTGATAAACAACTCCGTTGATAAGCAGGATAATTACATAACGCTTAACAAGGGCAGAAAACATGGTGTTAAACCCGACCAGGGAATTGTCAGTTCCGATGGAGTGGTAGGTGTTGTTATCCACGTTTCCGAATCATTTTCACTTGGGTTTTCGGTATTGAATAAACGGTGGGGAGCTTCAGCTAAGTTGAAAAATAGCGGTACTTTTGGCCCACTTGCCTGGGATGGCAGCGATTCACGATACGCAAACCTTTCTGGTATACCTTTTCATGTTGAACTTGCCGTTGGAGACACTGTTGTTACAAGCAGTTATTCTTCGGTTTTTCCCGAAGGAATAATGATTGGGACAGTTCATTCAATTGAAATGCCACCCGGTGATAATTATTATCAAATCCAGGTTGAACTTGCCGTAAATTTCAGGGCACTTTCTTATGTAGATATTGTTGAGAACCTGAAAAAAGATGAATTGAAAGCACTCGAAAACAGGATAATCAAATGATTCGGATACTTTTTAAATATTTGGTAATGTTTTTGTCACTGGTTTTGGTGCAGGTTTTAATTTTCAACCAGGTCCAGTTTGGCGGTTTTTTCAATCCTTATGTTTATATATTGTTTGTCATCTTGCTTCCATTGAGCACTCCCAGGTATTTGGTGTTAATTCTTGCTTTCGTTCTTGGATTTATTATCGATATATTTTCCAACAGTTTAGGGGTACATTCGGCCGCAACTGTTTTTATTGCATACATGAGACTATTGGTAATCAGGATTATATCAAACAGGGAAGACGACAAAAGCGATTATCCCGGGTTGCATCAAAATAAATTGATTTGGTTTGTCAGTTATGTTGCTTTCATGGTTTTACTGCACCATTTACTTCTTTTTTATCTTGAAGTTTACACATTTGCCAATTTCCTAACAACGCTTTTCCGGGTAATCCTGAGTTCTCTATTCTCAATTATTGTTATAGTTTTAAGTCAGTTTTTAGTATTTAGAGATTAAAACTATGAGCGTGGACATTTTTTCGAAACGAAAATATTATGTAACAACCATTTTCCTTGCTGCCGGACTTATCTTTATTTTGAAATTATTTGGTTTACAGGTTATAAGTTCAAAATACAAGGTATCGGCAACAAATAATGTACTGCGCGAAATTGTACAATATCCGGCGCGCGGGTTGGTTTACGACAGGAACGGTGTTTTGATGGTATTCAATAAACCTGCCTACGATTTACTTGTTACACCGCGGGAAGTTGAAAGATTTGATACGCTTTCATTTTGCCGTTTGCTTGAAATTTCGAAAGAAGATTTGATTGCCGGAATTCAAAAAGCCAGTGAATATTCTACTTACAAACCCTCGATATTAATAAAACAAATTCCCCCGAAAGTTTTGCCTATCTTCAGGAGCAACTATATAAATTTAAAGGTTTTCATACACAGTCGAGAACATTGCGTGAATATGCACAACCATCGGCAGCGCACGTTTTAGGTTATGTAAGCGAGGTAAATGATGCTGATATCCAAAGGGAAGAATATTACAAATCGGGCGATTATATTGGTGCAAGCGGAATTGAAAAAACTTATGAAAAACAACTTCGTGGAATTAAGGGTATAAAAAAGCAATTGGTTGATGTGCATAATCGTTTACAGGGAAGCTACCTCGAAGGAGTTGAAGATATTCCGGCTAAAATCGGGAATAACATTGTTTCTACTTTGGATGCCGATCTGCAAAGTTATGCCGAACAACTTTTCGAAATAAAAAGGTGCAATGGTGGCTATTGAACCTTCAACGGGTGAAGTGCTTGCATTGGTGAGTGCACCAACCTACGATCCCAGTTTGCTTGTCGGCCGTATTCGTGGAACGAATTATAATATATTGCTGCAGGATTCATTAAAACCGCTGTTTAACAGGGCAACACAGGCAAAATATATGCCCGGTTCAACTTTCAAAATAATTAACACTTTGATTGGATTGGAAACCGGCGCCATTACAACACAATCACGTTTTTCGTGCGCCGGCAAAGCTTCAAGCCCGATCCGCTGCACCCATAACCACGTTTCTCCGGCAAATGTTGTTGATGCAATAAGGGAATCCTGTAACTCATTTTTATGGAATACTTTCCGGGCTATCATTTATAAGGGAAAAAATGTTGCCGAAGGTTATGATACATGGCGCAGTTATGCCGAAAGTTTTGGAATCGGGCAGATTATCAGCAGCGATTTTCCAAATGCGTTGAAGGGAATTTGCCACCCGAATCATACTACAATAATATTTACGGGAAAGGCCACTGGAGCCCAATGACTATTCGTTCAATGGCGATTGGGCAGGGCGAATTGGGTGCAACCCCGCTTCAAATGGCAAATGTTGCAGCAATCGTTGCCAATCGCGGCTTTTATTATCCCCCGCATTTGGTTCGGGAGATTGAAAACGATACAGTTTCGTCATCACTTAAAGTGAAGCATTATTCAAAAATTTCGCCCGAAACTTTTATTCCGATAATTGAAGGAATGGAACAGGTTGTGAAGGGGAACATGTCATCGAGGGTTGCCGTGCCGGGTGTTGTAATGTGCGGCAAAACTGGTACTGTTCAAAACGATCATGGTATTGATCATTCGGTATTTACGGCTTTTGCACCAAAAGACAATCCGAAAATTGCCATTTTTGTTTATGTAGAAAACAGCGGTTTTGGTGCCACTTACGCAGCACCTATGGCAGGTTTAATGGTTGAAAGGTTTTTAAACGATACCATTTCGGCACAGAAAAAACCAGTGGAAGAAAAGTTGTTGGAAGCCAATTTGTTAAACCCAAACAAGCCAAGATAATATGCCAAAAAGAAACAGCCTTTGGGCAAATATCGACTGGATCACGGTTTCATTATTTCTGATACTGATGCTTTTAGGATGGATAAATATTTATGCTTCAGTTTTTAACCTCGAACACCAAAGTATTTTCGATACAACCCAACGATACGGGAAACAATTGATTTGGATTGGTGCAGCGCTCATAATAGCTTTTATTATTGTCCGGATTGGATTCCAATTTTTATGTGCTTTTCTCCTATTTTATTTATGGTTTTATTGTTCTTCTGTTAATTCTTGTACTACTTATTGGATCAAAAATAAACGGACAACGTGCCTGGTTTATGTTTGGCTCGTTTGGGTTACAACCTTCCGAGTTTTGTAAGTTTGCTACTGGTCTGGCACTTGCAAATTATATGAATACACATGGTTTTAAACTCCAGAAATTCAAATCACTTCTTATTGTTACACTTATTATTCTTGGCCCGGCTGCATTGATTTTAATGCAAAACGACACAGGTTCGGCACTTGTTTATTTTTCTTTTGTTTTGGTTTTATACCGCGAAGGATTATCAGGAGTCGTACTGTTTTTTGGTACTTTATTGGTAGTTCTTTTTGTACTTGCATTGATTATTTCGAACCTTACTTTATCACTTTTGTTCTTGGTTTTGTGTTGATTGCTTTTATGTAGTTAACCCGAGATACAAGCAGTTTTTAATAATACCTGCCATTTTTGCATCATCAATTCTTGTATCATTTTCAATCAATTTAATTCTTGGATCGAAATATGGGATATCTGATGTGCTTACCGTTGGCTCGATTATCGGCGTTGTAATTATTTTAGCTTACAGTTTCCATAAAAAGTTGACAAACTATATTACAATAGCTCTGATTTTTCTTGGTTCGGTTTTATTTACAATTTCAGTCGATTATGTTTTCTATAATATCCTTGGCGATCATCAACAAGCGCGTATCAATGAACTGCTTGGGATTGAATCAGATCCGCTGGGTGCGGGTTACAATGTAAATCAAAGTAAAATTGCAATCGGCTCGGGCGGTTTTTTGCAAAAGGTTTTTGAAAGGTACACAAACCAAATTCAATTTTGTTCCGGAACAAGACACCGATTTTATTTTTGCACCGTTGGCGAAGAGTGGGGTTTGTTGGTTCGCTGGTTGTTATCGGCCTGTTTATGGGACTGTTTTCCCGGTTGGTTTGGCTTGCTGAACGTCAGCGTTCGGGGTTTTCACGCATTTATGGTTATGTAGTTGCCGTTATCCTGTTTTTTCATTTTTTTGTGAATATCGGAATGACAATCGGAATAATGCCCGTAATCGGAATTCCACTCCCTTTCTTTAGTTATGGCGGTTCGTCACTTTGGTCGTTTACAATTTTGCTGTTTATTTTTATCAGATTGGATGCCAGCCGGTACGAAAAATTTTAGTCAGATATATGTTTTCTATATCGATAGGTGGTTAAAAAACCTTGACTCGTTGTTTTGTTCCCCCAAAAAACCTTCCCCTTATAAAGGGTTTTTTTTTAAATATATTTTTTTTTTTCCCTTAAAATTTTTTTTTTTTTTTTTTTTAAAAATTTTTTTTTCCGGCAACCAAAACTTGAGGAAAAAAAAACCCTTTTGATTTCAGTCGCATATTTCAGTAAATCAATCATAAACTCCCTGAAATTAACTTCGAAAAAATCATTGTTTGTTTGAATTGTTTGCAACACGTAATTTGATTTTGCCGGAAGTGAGGAGTAATTGCTCATAATTTTTAATGTTTGTAAAATTCCTTCAACCGAAGCATACGATTCAAGTCGCTTGTGCTGAATTAAAAATGGCAGGAAACTTTGCACCCTGACCGGCAAATGCAAAAAATTTTGTAAAAGCACGGCATGACTGTGTTTTGCAAAAGCCCGAAGCGTTAAATCAGAATAGTCGTTCCAGTTTTTGGCTAAATAATGATCATACAATAAATCAATAACAATTCCCGAATACAACCCAAATTCGCTTCGAAACAAAGATTTTGCCTCTCTGAAATTTGGGTGTGCATCGGTAAATGAGTCAATCCATCGGTGCATTAAGATCCCCTTTTTTATGTTTTCAGGAAATTTGTTCCATGTATTTCCCTTTACATAATCACCAATAAAATTGCCGACCATAGTCTGTTCGTCAGGACCCGATAAAAACAAATGCGCCAGGTAATTCATCCAAATTCTTTTAAAAAGGAACGGTTTAAAAAAGAATTTGTTTGAAAAATGAATTTATCAACTGCTTACTCCTTCATTTACTGCTGGTTGAAACTTATGTAAGCATTGTAAATATTCAATTTGATTTGAAAAAGAAGAACAAATAAAAAAAATCAATTTACGTAATTATCATGCCTCGCGAAGGTGAATCATTTTTTAATAATTGCTATTTTTGCCACTCTGAAAAAGGTTTTGATGAATAAAAAAATTGTTGCATTTGGCGAAGTGGTTTGGGATATTTTACCCAACGGAAAAGTTTTGGGAGGGACACCGTCAAACATGGTTTTTCGATGCAATTCATTTAACGAACAAGGTTTTTTACTTTCGCGGGTTGGCGATGACGAACTGGGAAACGAAGCTTTTGAAAAACTGAAAGAATTAGAAATTTCAGATGAGAATGTTCAGGTTGACAGCGAGTTTCCAACAGGAACCGTACATATCAGTTTCGATGAAAATTTCGAAGCACGATATATTGTAACTCCCGAAGTTGCTTTCGATCACATAGAGTTTTCTGCCGAATCGTTAAAATTGGTCAGGGATGCTGATTGCCTTTTTTACGGGTTGCTGCCACAACGTTTTGGTATCTCGAAAAATACGCTTCGGGAATTAATCAAGGAATCACCCGACTCAATACATTTCTTTGATTTAAAGTTATTTGAGCATTTTTTTAATGCAATTGTTGTGCAGAATCTTTTGTTGAGTTCAAATATTGTGAGAATAAAAGAAAAGGAAATTGATTTTTTGAGCAAAGAGTTAAATCTAAACGCTGATAATCTTGAAGTTTTCAGCTCCGAACTTTCAGGGAAATACAAAATCGACATAGTATTAATTACAAGAGGGCAAAATGGGGTTTTTGCCTACCACTATAAAAAAGGAGCATTTTCTGATCCCGGTTACAAAATAGAAGTTGTTGATAATATTGGTTCAGGCATGGCATTTTTAGCGGGATTTTTGGTTTATTATCTGAATGGTAAATCAATGCAGCAATCTCTCAACTTTGGCAATGCTTCAGGCGCAATTAATACTACAAGACGCGGCGCAACTTCCTATTTTAATAAAAAGGACGTGCTTGCTTTTATGAAATCAACCCCAAAAAATAATATGCCGTAATTATTTTTCTCTTCTAAATACTACTGTATAACATAAGTTGTTTGGTAACCAAAGTGTAAGTTTTCATGTTTATGTATGAAAACAAACATCATGAAACGAACTACAAAAGAAATTATCCGGTTGCTGTTTGAAAAATTATGGGAACAGTATGCCGTAAGAGTTCCTTACACGCTGCAATATGCTGATTTGGTGGCTGAAAAGGGCAGAAAAGTTGTGATTGACCATATCGCTTTTCGAACATTTAATGCCCACACCGGGGAACAACCCGAAGGTATAAGGGCAATAAAACACATTCTGAATTTTTTAGGATACGTACCTGTTTCAAAATATAAATTTCCTAAAAAGAAATTAAATTCAACCCACTTTGAACACCCTGATGAAACGCTACCAAAAATATTTGTCACGCAATTGGAAGTAAATGATTTGCCAGATTGGGCGCAAAATATAGTTAATGAAGCGGTACACAATACCTTTTATTTACTCAATGATAAAAGCTTGGAGTTGCTTGCAATTCTTAAAGAAAATGAAAGTTTACCTGTTGAAGCTGCAGATTATCTTGTTAATGATCTTGTACAGTATTTTCGACGTCCGTGGAATATTCCTTTAAAAGATGAAGTGCTGAAAATGAATGATATATCACAGTTTGGGGCATGGGTTTTAATCCATGGAAATTCTGTAAATCATTTTGCAGCATTGGTAAATAGTCAGGATGTTAAGGAATGGGCTAATTTGGAAACTACAACCAATGCTCTCGTCGCCGCAGGAATTCCTGTGAATGAAAACATTGAAGGTGAACCGGGCGGTAAATTACGGCAAACCGCAACAAAGGCAACCAAAGAAGAAGTTGATGTAAAAGGCGAAGATGGATTTGAAACAATGGTTTGGACTTATGCCTATTTTGAATTTATCGAGCGAAATTACATTGAAATGGACGGATCGCAAAAGTTGTTTTCAGGGTTTCTCGCCGGGCATGAAAACCTCCTGTTCGACCTTACCGAAACCCATGAGAATTAATACACATTCGGAACGTAAGTTATTTCATCAATAGGAGGCCTCACATATCCCTTGCTATCGGATCGCGGTGGTAATTCAATAGGGGCAGGCGTTAAATCCTGGTACGGAATCATGGATAAAAGATGATGGATGCAATTCAACCTTGAAAGTTTTTTATTGTCGGCATCAACAGTGTACCACGGGCAAATTTTAGTATCGGTGTAAGCAAACATTTCATCTTTCGCCATTGAAAAATCAACATACAATTTTCGCGACTCCATATCCATTGGGCTTAATTTCCACCTTTTTGTGGGGTGTTTTATTCTTGATCTAAAACGCTTTTCCTGTTCTTTTTCGCTTACCGAAAACCAGTATTTTATTAAAATCGTTCCCGAGTACATTAACATTCTTTCAAATCTTGGGCAAGCCCGCAAAAAATCCCAGTACTCATCATCGGTGCAAAACCCCATTACTTTTCAACCCCTGCCCGATTATACCAGCTCCTGTCAAACAACACCATTTCGCCGGCAGCGGGTAAATGCGCAACATAACGCTGAAAATACCATTGGGTTTTTTCACGCTCAGTAGGTGTTCCCAAGGCTACAACCCTGCAAATGCGGGGGTTCAAAACCTGAATTATTCTTTTTATAGCTCCTCCTTTTCCAGCAGCATCGCGGCCTTCAAATATTACTACAACTTTTAGCTTTTCGAGTTTTACCCATTCCTGCAATTTTATCAATTCAAGTTGAAGTTTTTTTAGTTCTTTTTTATAAAACTTTTTTGTGATTTTTTGTGGAGATGACGGATTTGATTCAAGCTCGTTCATAACGTAATAGTTTAATATTCAGATGAAGTTCGATTTGAAAAGTGTTTTAAAGTTACAGAAAATTATTCCAGATTGTATAATTCAATCAAAAGGAACTTTTTACAGAATAAAACAATTTTACGTCTTCAAACCAAAATATATGCTCCAAACAAACTATCCGTGCGTGCTTCTGTCAGTATAAAAAAGCCTGATTCAATTTTGTTATCTACAATTTTCAAAGGGTGTTGTACTTCCATTTCATTTTTAAAATCGCTAAATGTTTTTCCTGGTATGAAATAAGTACTGAAAATCCCTTTTTTATTTTTTGAAATTAATTTTTCGAGCCGAAGCGCAAGTAAACCCATAGTGTAACGGACATTTATCTCAAGACACGGATTGATTTTGAGTTTGTTTTTATCAAAATAAACCAAGGTGTCAACACCAAAATAACCTTCATAGAATGTTGCCATTTTGCTGTTTTCTATTGCATTAATTAATGGTTGACGGATTTCTCCAACCATGAAATCTGCAAAATCCAAAATCGCTTTATCGATTGTATCGGGAAAACCATTTAAGTAATTCCCTTCGTACTGACCTTTGCTGTTTGTGTAAAAATAACTGTTTCCAAGATGTTCAACTTTTCCTTTTTTTATTTCAAAAAGAAGTGCAAGGTCGAGCGCTTTTTTCAATAAAGGTTCAACAAGGGCATAACCCTGTTCTTTTACAATTCCCAATACTTTTTCCCAAACTTTTGGATGAACCGGCGCTTTTGTGATAGGCTGCAAACCCCTTCCGGAGCTGCTCCATGGAGCTTTTATCATTACTTTTTCCCATAGTTTTATGGCGTCTTCAAAATCATTTTGAGTGGTGCAGATTTTTGGTTTTTTCTCTGCTGGTAAAATGAAGACATTTTTAACTGTTACTTGTAATTGTGTCAAAACTTCCAAAGCGAATTTTCGGGAAGTTATTTCGCGATGTTCAGGCAACCAGTTTAAAACAGGTGAATGTTGGAATTCAGAAGAACATGACTTTTTTAACGGTGCGAGGAATTTATGTGATGCCGGACTCCAGCCCCATGGGAGCAATTTATTTTTTGGCGAGTTAATAAATTGCTGGTTTTGAAGTGATTCATTTTTTAAAACAAAATTTGGGATATCGATTTTGAGTTGTTTTAATGAAGCAATAAACTCAGGAGACGGGAGTGTGTCAACCAAAACAAAATCATTTTTACTACCGAAAAACATTGAGAGCGATGACAAATCGGACTCCATTTTTTGAAGAATCCTGTTTGGTTGCCAGTTTGCATTTTGGTTGGCCACAGCATATTCGCAGGTGGGGTTAAAAAGGTAAATATTAGGATTTTGATCAATCATTTTTTCCACCATGTAAAGATTTTATCACGTTCAAGTAAAGCATTATAAACAATTTTATTGATTAACAGAGTTAATTTTTTTGTTTATACATAGAAAATCAATTTTTATGTTAAGCATTTTGTATTAAATGAATATTAGTTACTAGTAATATATTGAATTGCCCCTGTTGTGAATAGGGTGATTCGGGAAAAATTATAACTATTATTCAGGAGAACCCTTATTTGTTTAACCAAAATTAACGTAATCAGTAAAATATAGCTTATTTTTTAAGATTTATTGTATTTTGAAATTAATAATTACATTCGCACTATAAGAATCGATTAACCTTGGTTATAAACCAATGTCAGTCGAAATATAGTTTTAAATTTTTTTTTAATTCTAACTATCAAAAATTTTTCTATGAAAAAACTTGCGCTGTTTTTAATTTGCATTTCTATTGCAGGATTGTAAATGTTGAGTGCTCAGACCAAGAGCATTTCAGGTACGTAACCAATAGTGAGGACGGTGATTCTATGCCGGGTGTCTCAGTAATGGTTAAAGGAACTACTCTGGGAGCTGTAACAACTTTGAATGGTTATTTTGCTTAATGTTCTGATTCCACACTTTTTTGCTTTATTGGAATGAGTAGAAGTTGAAATTGGAACACCGTTTAAGTTTCATGGTCTGATGTAATTTCTGTAGTGAGTGTTGTGTGGCCAAAAGGAGGGGGTCTGGTTCAATTTCGCAAGTCAAGGGATGACCTTGCAATTAGCCACTCCAAGTTTTGAATCTCAGTTGCCGGGCGTTCGCTGGTGTTCGGTTCTGCGTGGCGTTTTGGGCGGCCGGTCAGGTTCGTGGAATCGGTTCCTCCTTCAGGTACTTACCCTTATGTTGTTGATGGTATGCCTGTATTTACAGGTGGTAGGTGGTATGCATCTCCAATGCAATGGCCGTATCAATCCGTTTGGTCGGTGGAAATACTGAAAGCGGTACAGGCAATTTTGGTTCAAGGCAGCCAACGGTGTTATTTTTAATCACAACAAAAAGGTACAAAGCATTTATGTTTCTATAATGGATATTGGGTGTTGCCTCTCCTGAAATCTTTTTGATCTTTTGGATTCAGCGTTTGTATGATTTCGATGAAAAAGGCAAACCGTGCCATCAGCATTGCGTGGCGACGTAAATACAGTTGGCAGGATGCGGTTTCGTCATGCTCCGGGGGCTTCAGGGCACGCCTTTTTCATTAGGATATTCAGTTGGAAGGTGTTTCGTCCACGAAATGAATCGTTATCATTGCGGGCAAACATTGATCATAAAATTAAAAAATGGCTTACAATTGGATTGAATTCTTCGATTACAAGAACTGAAACTTTTGGTATGAATACAGGTACGAACTCACTTTCCGGGAATATTTTCTCAGCAATTCGTATGTTACCAAATACCTCAGTTTTTGATGTAAACGACCCAACCGGTTATAACATTGAAACAACAAATCAGCTCAAAAACATGGGTGTTCTTGCCGGTTTTATGCAAGTGCAAATATTACCCCTTAATTTCAGACTCAATGGGGTTGATACAAAAGGGCTGAAGGTTTCAGACTGGAATCCTTTCCTGGTGATGGACAAAGTGTAAACGCCTTAAATACTTTCTAACCTGCCCTGGAACTGGCAAAACGTTTTAACTTATCAAAACAATTTGCAGATGTCACAATGTTAATGTAAATCTTGTAAATGAATTTCAACACAACTTTTCTTTTGTGCGGCAATTGTCAAGTGCTTTTTGCCCCCTTCTGGTTCTTCGGCCTGTCGGAGGTTCTGATGGTTTCATTCTTGCGGGTTATTTGTTGGTATTTTATCAGGCTCGTTCGGTATGATGGTATTTCATCACTTCCTGCCGATAACCGATATGGTTTATTCCCCGGAGCTTCTGCCGGATGGACGATTTCCAATGAGTCATTTATGGAGGATGTTTCATTCATCTCCGATTTAAAAGTACGTGGATCTTATGCTGAAGTGGGTAACACCGATATTGGAAACTACCCTTACCTTGGATTGTATTCTAACGCACAGTATGCCAATTATAATGGTATCGCCTACTCCAGTGGAAACGCCATTGTGGGAAACCAGTAAAAAAACTGTATTGGAGTTGATGCAGCATTCATGAAAATAAATTAAAAGATAACATTTGATTATTTTATCAATAATCAGGATAACTATTGGATCAACTCCTCCTTCCTGTATTCCGAAACAGAATTTCAAAGAATATAGGAAAACTGAAGAACTGGGGTTATGAGTTCTCATTCGATGCAATTTTATATGATAAGAATGATTTGCGTTTATCATTGGATGGAAACCTTTCATTGGTTAAAAATGAACGGGTTGATCCAGGATATACCCTATTCGGGGGCGCTTTGGTTGTTATCGGGCGTACGGCAATGGTACTTTATAAAAAGTGGTCCTTGGTCGGGATATTTCAAATTTTGATCCTGAACGCTTCTCTCTGTTTCGCTTCTTGGTTCCGGTGTCCCGGCTGCCGGCCATCCTGGCCGGGGGGCTGCGCGGGGCAGGGCGGCACAGGGGGAAGTAAAATGGGGGGGGGTGGCGCGGGTGGGGGGGGGGGTTTCTGGAGCGGCGGGGGGGGGGGGTCCCGGTCCTTATTTTGAAAACCATTACTGCTATTGGGAGGTTTTGCGGCAAAAGCTGTTGAGTTTACGCAAAAATCATTCTGATTTGGATTATGAAGCTAACTTCCTAAATTCTGACCGCGAAACGAAAAATTACCAGGGCAACAAAGGGAGCTGCAATTGCTGCAAAAACAAGGGTTTATCAGCATATGTGGGATATGGATAAAGTAATTGTTGAAGGAACTAAATTCATCAGTGGTTCGGCAGGAACCTACGCTTTAACAAAGCCCTCGGGTCCGTTTACTAATCCTTACGGAAATACTGAATCAATATTTGGAATGGAAAATTCTGCAACTTCAAATCCTGGTGTAAATGCTGCATTGGCATCCACACAAGCGGTTGGTTGCCGAGTCCATAATCTGGCGCAATGAAAGTGGCTTGTTGACGACAAAGGCGCGAAGAAGGGCAATGCCCAACTCCGGCTTCAGGCGTTGTATTCACCAATAAATACAAAGAGTAACAAACTATTCTGATCCTTCGCCATGATGCGTTTGCCGAAGTAGTACTGAATATGGCTGAGCTTATGCCCGTAAAAAGATGTTACCAACGGATTAAAATATTTGAACATGGTACGCGACCGTGCATTGGCAACACCGAAACTCAGTCATACAAAGCGTCTGTTTTGTTGATAATGTAGCATTGCTTGGAGCAATACTTGTTGAAAGGCGTATTAATTTGCATGGAAGGCAGACGTTGGCCCGATATTCACAGGTTGCAGCAATGTCCGCATTTCCCAATTAACGGTATTCCTGCAAAGTTGGCTAATGGTATGCCAAAAGGTACCGACTTTGCGTTAGGTACTCCTTATTCCGGAGCCTTTGGAACTGTTGCAATTCCTTATTCCGATTTCCGTTTCCTTTGGCCAATTCCAC
Source organism: Draconibacterium sp. (assembly GCA_016705335.1). GTDB lineage: Bacteria > Bacteroidota > Bacteroidia > Bacteroidales > Prolixibacteraceae > Draconibacterium. The sequence goes on from JADIYN010000015.1 coordinate 45,400, forward strand.
AGGATGAAATCAATGCAAACCCGACTCTGGCAGAACAACAAAATCCAGGTTGGTAGAAAACTATAATTTAAATTGGAGGCTGTCCGAATGGGCAGCCTCTTTTTTTTGTTTTCTATTTTAAAGTACTGATTTTAAAACCTCAGTTTAAAATTATATTTGAAAATTGGCTTTGAAAATCAGTTCTTGTATATTTTATTTTTTCAGCATTTACAGGCAAACTTTCAAAAAAAGTGATAGTATGATGGTAATATTTCTTTACTGAATTATTTATTCTCTGCTACTTCAACTGGCATTGCAGGCAATTCCAAAAGTACCAAATCACCTTCTTTTAGGCCTTCTTCAACCAAAACAGTTAGTTCGTTTTCGAAACCGGTTTTTATTTCCTGTTTTTTTATACTCTCCGGTGTTTTCAAATAAACATATTTCACCCCGTTTTCTTTAAAAACTGAAATCAACGGAACTGAAATAACATTTTCAGCATTTGCAAGAATAATGTCATTATTACTCGTCATTGCCGGTTTTAGGCCATCATCGGTGTGGTCGAGATGGATAATTACTTTAAAGGCTTTCATATCAAAATCCTTGTGGCTTTCACCTACCCGGGCTATTGATTTTATACTACCCATAATTATTGTACCTTCCAATGCATCAAAAGAAACCCGCACGCTGTCGCCAACTTTAATTTTGGCAATGTCAATTTCTTTCACATATATTTCCGAAATCACTTTTGACATATCAGGAAGCGTTGCAATTGGCGGTGCGAATTCATAAGTGGAAACATCATCGTCTTTGCTGTATTTCTTACCATCCCAGCTTTTACCAAAATTACAATACCATCTTCAGGTGCTGTAATCCGTGCAGCTTTCATAGCTTCTTTAAATTTTTCAATCATTTCGGTACTTCTGTCAACATCGTCGGCAGAACGGCGCACCCTCATTTTTAGCCTGTTTTGTTCGAGTTTGTAATCCCTGCGTTTTTTCTCTATAAGATTCTCCGCCTTTTGGTAAGTCATTTGAGCTTTGCGCTGGTACGCTTCCGATTCGTACACCGATTGTTCAAGGTCAATTTTGTTGTATTCCAGATCGAGTAGTGCATTTTTAATATCCTCGCGCATATTTGTTAAAGTAACTGCACTGTCGATTTTTGCGTTATTCAGATCGGCCATTTGTTTTTCCATATTTTGTTCTTCTTCACGCATCCCCGACATTACCTGGCTCGCATCAAGCTGAACTATAAATTCGCCCTTTTTTACATTTTTACCATCCTGTGCCAAATCTAAAATCTTCATCTGCCAAAGCCGCAGATCTCTGTCGCCAAGTATTTTTGGAGCACGAATCACAGTAGCTACCAATCCGTCTATTTCACCTTACAAGAAAGCACAGCTTCAAACTTTCCCTTTTTTACTTCGTAATATTTTTGATTTTTTGTTGTTGAAGTAGTAAAATATAAACTTGCTGAGATAACAAGTACAATTAATACAGCCCCACCGTAAAAAATATATTTCCTGTTTTTTGCCATTTGTTATTTCTCTAAAATTCTGTCATAATTAACTTGTAACGGGGTATTTTTTTCAAAATCGAAAAGCGTCAAACTGCGTAACCTAAAATAGGAAGACCAGTAGTCGCGTAAACGATTGAGGTACGAAATCCGCGCATTTTCCTGATCTGTGCTGGCAATATTCAGTTTTATTACGTCTATTTTTCCTATCAGGAAACGCTGGAAAGTAACGCTGTAACCCAATTGGGCTACAGTATCGGCTTTTGCCGAATTTTTTACCTGGCTTGCCTGCAAATTAAACTCCATAACGCTTTGAAAAATATCCATTTCAAAATCTAAACGTTCCTGTTTTATTGTTGCCAGTGTTACTTCCCGGTTCGATTCGGCCATTGAAACCCGTCCTTTTGAACGTCCCCAATCAACAATTGGTACATTCAATCCCACGCTAAACTGTTGGCTTTTATCGGGTTGATCATAAACACCATTAAACTCCTCAGATGTTTTGCTTCGTCCATACATGGCAAAAAGCGAAGTGTTTAAACCTGTTTCCGATTTGATACGTTTTACATTTTGGTCTTGTTGCAGTTTTAGTTGTTCGTGGTTAATCATTTCCGGGTTGTTCAGGATTGCCTGTGATAGCGCAACATCAGGGTTGATTTGCAGTTCGGGAATTTCACTTGGCACAATACATTCTATTTCCACATTTTTTTCGAATCCCAAAAATGAATTTAAACTTGCCTGCGTTCTTTTTTCTTCCAATTGCGCCATACTCAGCGCCTGTTCAGCATTCAGCAAACTTAACTCAAGTTTAAGTAATTCATCCTGAGTAACAGTCCCAACCTGAAAACGGCCCATTCCTATTTTATATAGTGTGTCGGCGTTTGCATAATTGGTTTTAGCAATCCCTTTTTGAATTTGAGCGGTTATCAGTTCAAAAAACTGTAATGTTGATTTAATCCGTAAATCTTCAACATCCTGGATGAACTCCTTCTTTGCTTTTTCGAATTTAAGTGGTTCGATTTTCGATTTCCATTTCAGTTCGTTGTACCCGTTCAGTTCCTGCGTATAACCAATGCTGAAAGGTGTTGCCGAAAAAGAAGTGTTTTGATCGCCGGCCAGGTTTTTAACCATTTCCAGATCCGACCGCACAAATAATTGTCCACCTGTTAACCCAATATTTTGAAAAGCATTAATGCCAATATCGGAGTTCAAATATTCCCTCAAGCGGAATTCATCTTCGTTAGTTTCGAAATTGTACTCTTTTTTAAGAAACCGGTTATAATCGAGCGGGTTTGTGCTCAAGGATATTCCGGGCCGCCGTTCAGCCTGGTAAAACCTGTATTCCCAGTAACTTGCCAGATACATGTTTTTATTTCTGAAAGCATCAATTGATTGTTTCGAAGCGATTTCGATAACATCAGGCAAACTCAATTGTATTTTTTCCTGTGCTTTTGACTGAAAATAAAAGCCGGTAACAATAAAAAAGCTGATAATAATATTTTTCATCTGTAATTAGTTGTTTTTGGTTTATGAACGCAAAGAAACTACGGGGTCGTTTTCTGAAGCCTTTTTGGCAGGAAGATAACCGAAAGTGATACCAACAATTACCGAAACCCCAAAAGCAATAAAAATGCTGAATATTGAAACGATTGTTTTTATGTCGAAAACGGCTGTAATAACTTTCGAAAGTACAATACCGAGGATGATACCGATAATACCGCCTGTTAAACTGATCAGTGTTGATTCGGCAAGAAACTGAGCAATAATATCTTTTTGTTTCGCGCCAACTGCCTGCCGAACGCCAATTTCGCGGATGCGTTCCATTACCGATGCAAGCATTATATTCATGATCCCGATTCCACCAACGATAAGTGAAATTCCTGCAATTGCACCTAATACTACGTTAAAAATGTTTTTTGTTTTTTGCTGTTGTTTTAACAGAAGTTCAGGAATTGTAACTTCAAAATCGTATAATTCTGAATGGCGGAGAAGTAACATTCGTTTAATCAGATTGGCCGAATTACCTAGTTGTTCGGTTTCTTTTACCTGTACAATTATTTTATCCAACTGGTTGAGGTTGGGGTCAGTATCGCCTTTGTCTTCTTCTTGTTCAGCACCGCCAATAATTACAACCATACCATCGGCACCTCCGCGTTGGTTTGCTTTTGCAATTTCATCAGCTCTCAGTAGCGAACGGTTTTTAAATCGAAGTAACATGGTTTCAACCGGAATAAATAATTTATTGTCAGAACTGCTGATTCCCAGTTCATCTGATGCAGAAGCGGTAAAATCACGCTGTTCAATAACGCCAATAATTTTTAGCCATATCTGACCACATTTTATGTATTTTCCAATCGGATCGTCCTGTCGGAAAAACTGGGTTTTTATGTTGTTTCCGATAATGCAGACGGGCAGGCCTTTTTCTGTTTGCACGTCGTTAAAACGGTTGCCACTTGCCAACTGCATATTGAACAGATCGAAATAACTGTTTTCAATTCCTTCCAAAACAACCGGTTTACTGATTCCGTCGAGCAAAGCCGAGTAGTTGAATGAAATCACGGGGGTTATTTTTTCGATTGTAGGTAAAACCTGTTTTATGGCTTGAACATCAAGCAGAGTAAGTCCTTTCGAGAATTTCTTGCCTCCGGGTTTCCCATTATTTTCGGTGTTGTTGGCTGATGCATTTTCGTTAACGGTAAAAGTGCTTGGCGTAACCACAATGTTGTTTACACCAACCAATTTAATCTGTTCGAGGATTTCCTGTTCGGCGCCGTTTCCAATTGCAAGCATACTGATTACGGCAGCAACGCCAAAAATAATACCCAGCGCGGTCAAAATCGACTTAACACGGTTGGCAATTATCGCTTCAACAGCAATTTGAATGTCGTGTAAATATCTTTTAATGAACATTATATTGAGGATTAAAGATTATTTGCTTACAACTATAGCGCCTGTTGCGCCTGGCATTTTAACCCCAACTGGCAAAGCCAATGGTTTTTGTTCCATTTGGCGCATTTTTTCTTCTTCTGCTTTTTTCGCTTTTTCCTCCTCATTCTTGCGTAAAATGTCATTGTAGATTTCAAATCCGGCAAGTGCAAAATCTTCAGCATTTTCCGGCTCAGTTAAATATATTTGCTGCCCTTCTTCCAGACCCTTTCGAACAACCACAAAGTTTTCGTTTTCCTCGCCGGGTTCAATTATTTGTTTTGTATTTTTTCCATCGGCCAAATACACAAACGAAAGGCTGTCGTTTGTAAATACCGATTCGATAGGTATGAAAAGTGTATCGGTAAAAGCGTTGGTTTGAATTGTATTACTTGTTGTCATGGCTGGTTTAAGTCCGGGGTCGGAGCCGTTTACTTTTATTTTTATCTCGAAAACCTTTGCATCGCTGTTGGGCATTAACTGTCCCATGTTCGCCACTGCAACTACTTCGCCAGCAAGTTCTTTTTCAGGAAATGCATCAATTCCCACTTTCACTTTCTGTCCTTTTTTAATGAGTGAAATATCAATTTCGTTGATGAATGTTTTGGTTACAAGGTTATTCATGTCAGGAAAAGTAGCAATAATCGGACTCCACTGCGAAACGCGCGAACCGGTTTTTACTGTTCCGCCAAACGGATACTGGTAGTAAGAAATAATGCCCGCACGCGGCGAATAAATAATCAGAGCATCGATCAATTGGTTAAGCGCATCAACACGTTCGCGCACCTGTTTGTAGTTAATGAATTTCCGGGTAACTTTATTTGTTTCCTGCTGAGTGATTAATTCGTATGCAGTTTTTACCTGTTCGAGTTTGCGTTTGGCTTTGTCGAGATCCATCTCCCCTTTTCTTTGTACCGAAGGCGCTTCAAAAGCTGATTCCTGCACGGCAATTTCCTTTTCTTCCAAATCCAAACGGGCGTTTACAATTAAATCGCGCTGGTTGCTTAAAGTTAAATTCGAGTCGATTTTGCTGTCTTCGTATTCCGAAAGAGTTCTTTCCAAATCATCGAGTGCGAGTTTTCTTTGTTCTTCGACAGCCTGGTGGTCGAGTGTTGCCACATAATCGCCTTCCTTTACGAAAGTGCCTTCGTCCACCATATCAGTAATGGTTAACGATGAAATACGGATTTGCCTGTCGTTCATTCGGTCGGGTATTAAAATGTTGTCGGAGTTTTCCGATTCAAGTTGCCCTGTTGAATACACAAGTATTTCGAATGGTCCGCGCGAAACCGATACGGTAAGCGCTGTGTTTGTGTTTTCCGGTCGCGAAAAAATAATAAATGCCAGGACCAGAACAGCAATTACAGCGGCAATTATTAGTAAAGATTTTTTATTCATGGTTTATATCAATTGGTTGATAAAATTGGTTTTTTTGTTTAACAAAAATTGTGCCTTTGATTTCAACGGGAAGTACTGAAAAATATTTCAGAACAAATGTTAAATAAACTTTTTAGTTGTTAATGAAAAACGTTGACATTCCGGAAGTGTTAAAGCTCAATATCGTAAATAATATTGTTTAAAATCAAAACACAAAAAAAAAAAAATTCAATATCGAATAATCGATAACCAATAACAAGGTTAAATATCAAGCAATAATCAATATCAATTGGTGGTGGTGGGGGTGATCGGCAGGGTTGGGGGCGCGTGCGGGCTTTGCGGCGGCCGGCCTGCCGGGCATTGCCGGAAAAGGAACCGGCGAAACAACTAAAGCGAAAAGCCCGGCCGCCTGCCTCTCCAAAAAAAATAATTGTACCTTGTTGCAACATTTTTTTGTGTTGCACAGTCAGATGTGGTAGCTATGAATGACGGAGATCTTGTACAGCAAATTTTAAACGGGAACAGTAATGCGTTCAGGTTTTTGGTGGCGAAACACCAGCGCCTGGTAGCACATATTGTTGGCAGGATTGTGCAACGGCATGAGGATGTGGAGGATATCAGCCAGGAGGTTTTTATTAAGGTTTACAGGAAACTAAAACTTTTCAGGGGCGAATCGCGACTTTCGACATGGATTGCTAAAATAGCTTACAACACAAGTATTTCGCACGTGAGGAAGCAACTTAAAAATGAACGGTCGTATGATGAAAGCCCGGCACTGGTTGCAAACGAAAGTGATGAAACACTTAACCAGAAAGGGATTGAGAGGGAGGAAGCAAAAAAATATCTGCTTGAACTAATTGAAGAGTTGCCGGTTCATTACAGAACGGTGCTTACATTGTTTCATTTGGAAGAGTTTTCATACAGGGAGATTGAGGAGATTACCGAAATGCCTGAGGGGACAATTAAAAGTTATCTTTCGCGGGCACGGAAAATTTTGAAGGAAAAATTGGAAAAAGTTGTGGAAGCTGAAAAAACAAATATTTTTACAGATTATGTATAACAAGGGAAAATATTTTGACACGGACAAATTGCTGGATGAGGTTTTGAAAACTGAACCGCAATTTGAGTTGTCGGACAAATTTGCTGACGTGCTTGCAGAAAAAATAGGCCGGAAATTTGCCTGGCAACAGTATTTTAGTGAATTTTTAATTTATCTCGCCGCCATTTTGGGATTTATTGCGGTTTCGGTTTCTATTCAGTTTCTGTGGTTTGAGGCTGATTGGGTGCAATGGTTACATTTTATTGGTCAGAATATCTCGTTGATTTTGGGCATCAATTTTTTAGTTGTATTTATATTATTTGCCGACCGGGTTTTATTGAGGTATTTTTTACATCGCAGAGATTTGATATAAACTTTTTATCATCACACAAACTGAAATAAAAAAACTTCACAATATGTTGCAGAATTCTAAAACTTCAGGCAATTTTATTTACCGGCGGTTGTTGCGCAGGAAGATTATTTCTTCGGTGTGGGGTTCTTCGCCGGCTTTCATGTTATTCCGTTTATAAAGCGGTTTCAGTTTTAAACCATACAGTTGCGAAATGTAGTGCATTGTTTCCCCTGCTTCAACACGATGAGTCAGCATTCCTTTTCGTCCGGCTTTCCGGTGTTTTGCCTCAATATATATTATTTCGTTTTTTAGCGGTTTATAACCTTCAGGGTGGTCGTTGAATTTATACAATTCCCAGGCTTTTATGCCAAACTCCTGCGACAAAATCTCGTAGGTATCGCCTTCGTTGGCAACTACAGTTTTTAAATTGTTCCGCAATGTGATTTGATGCGATTGGTAGGGATTGATTACTAAACTGTTTAAAACCTCTTTTTTACGTGGTTTTGTGTGTTTTAATGTAGCCAGTTGTTCGTTTGTCATTTTATAGTCGAGCCGGTATAACTGGTATTCTTCGATTATTTTTAATAAACGGTCGGCATAGTCTGGTGCAGTGGCATAACCGGCTTTTTTTAATCCGTGTGCCCAACCAACATAGTCGTCGGGGGGAAGTTGGAAAAGTGAAAAATAACGCGGATTATCCATTAAAAAATTGGAATGGTCGATATACGACTCTTCCACTGTATTGTATTTCCTGAAACATTCATTTTTCTCGTCGTCATCATGTTTCACTGTTTTGCCGGTCCAGGTCGATTTGCATTTTATACCGAAATGGTTGTTTGATTTAAGGCTTAATGTACTGTTGCCATTTCCCGATTCAAGACAGGCCTGCGCCATTGTAATACTTGCCGGGATGCCGCTGCGGTTCATTTCTTCGATAGCCAGAAGCTGGTATTGTTCAATATATTCCTCGCGCGAAATTTGCGCGAATGCTGCAGAAATGGTTGAAATAAAAATAATTGTAAAAAGATAATATCTCATGTTAAACTCGTTTTTACAGAAATCATCAAAAATATAGTGTTCACAGCACTTCCTTTAGTGTTGTTGATTTTTTTATAAACAAACTAATGTGAATTTCATTGTGCAGAAACCTGAATTTTTGAAATAAATATTACTAAGGGAATGATTGATTTACAGGAAATCAATAAATCTAAAAGAGTAAAACTTCGATTTAACAAACAATTCGGATTTGAAAAATGTGTATTTTCTGTCATTTCCAATAAAAGTGTAAATTTGGCGAAAACAAACAATGATGCATAAAAGGACTTACCAGATTTTTGCAGATGAATATGAAAACCTGTCGGAATTAACGGAAGTTGACCGGCAATTGATTTTAAAAGCGCGTGAAGCTTCGGAAAATGCGTACGCACCCTATTCAAAATTTTTGGTTGGCGCAGCGGTTTTGCTGGCAAATGGCGAAATAATAAAAGGGAATAACCAGGAAAATGCCGACTTTACTGATGGTTTATGTGCCGAACGGGTAGCATTGTTTTATGCACACGCTACTTACCCAAATATTGCAGTTGAAGCCCTGGCTGTTACTGCAAAAAACAGTAACGGATTAATTGCCGGTCCGGCTCAGCCATGTGGTTCCTGCCGCCAGGTTTTGGTAGAAACCGAATCGCGATATAAGCAACCAATCAGGTTGATATTGGATGGAGCTGAAAAAATTATGGTGTTTAATGGTGCTGATAATCTGCTGCCATTTGCATTTAAACCGGGTTCACTGGGCTAAATTTGTTGCCACGGAACAATTTCATAAATTCATTCCAAACCACGTCGTCAGGAGGATCAGCAATAATTGTTATCATTTCATTTTTAACAGGGTGCATTAAATCAATCCGGCGGGCATGCAAATGAATGCTTTTATCGGCGTTTGGGCGGGGAAATCCGTATTTGATATCACCTTTAATATATAACTTAAGTTGGCGCAATTGTACCCTGATTTGATGATGGCGGCCTGTATGCAGCTCAATTTCAAGCAAATGATAATTGTCAATGCTGGCAACATGCCGGTAGGTTAAACTTGCCAGTTTTGAGCCGGGTCTTTTTTCTGTATATGCGTAACTCCGGTTTTTTTCCTGGTTTTTAACAAGATAGTGGGTAAGTGTTTCAGTGTGTTTTTCAGGCCGTTTGTCAACAACAGCCCAATAAGTTTTTTTTACTTCATCGCGGGTTTGAAACAATTTGTTTAAGCGGGGAAGCACCTTTCCTGTTTTTGCCAATACCAAAACACCGGTTGTTGGCCTGTCGAGGCGGTGTGGCAAACCTAAAAACACATTTCCCGGTTTGTCGTATTTTTCTTTTAGGTACTGTTTTACAATGTCGAGAATTGTTTCGTCACCCGTTTTGTCACTTTGTACAACCTCGCCACCAGCTTTGTTAACAGCAATAATATGATTGTCTTCGTAAATTACCTGCACTTAGATTGCATTTTTATTATTAATAAGTTTCGGGTTCCTCCGATTGTTTTACGAGTTCCGGGTTTTTGTGCAAACTTACTTTAAACTTTAAACTTTAAACTTGGAACTCCAAACTAATATTGTTCCGTTTCATTGGGGAAATCTCCCGATTTAACATCGATGATATAATTTCCAACCGCATTTTTTATTTCATCGGCTAAATTATGGTAGCGGCGTAAAAATCTTGGTGAAAATTCCTGTGTAATCCCCAGTAAATCGTGAATTACAAGCACTTGTCCGTCAACTCCGCCACCAGCGCCAATGCCAATAACAGGAATGTTTAATGATGTGGCAACTTCTTCACCCAATTTTGCGGGAATTTTCTCCAGTACCACGCCAAAACAACCTGCATCTTCGAGTAATTGCGCATCACTTTTTAATTTCTTCGCTTCAGCTTCTTCTTTTGCCCGAACTGAATATGTGCCGAATTTATTTATTGATTGCGGCATCAAACCTAAATGCCCCATAACCGGAATTCCAGCTGATAAAATACGATGTACGGATTCAATTACTTCTTTGCCGCCTTCCAATTTCACAGCATCAGCGGCTGTTTCTTTCATGATCCGAATTGCCGAACTCAAAGCTTTTTTGAGTTTCCCTGATAAGTGCCAAACGGGAGATCTACAACTACCAGCGCACGTTGAACTGCGTTTACTACCGAACGGCCATGGTAAATCATTTGATCTAAAGTAATTGGCAAAGTAGTTTGGTTGCCCGCAATAACATTTGAGGCCGAATCGCCAACCAAAATCACATCAACACCTGCTTCGTCAACCAATTTTGCCATGCTGAAATCATAAGAAGTGAGCATAGATATTTTTTCGCCCCGCTGTTTCATTTCAAACAAACGGTGGGTAGTAACTTTCCGAATTTCGCTGTGAACCGACATTCCGTTATGTTTTTAATTTTGAGCCACAAAGCTAAGCAAAGGTTTTAATCCGCCCAAACATGGTTTCGGCATTAATGAATATTAACAGACAGTGTAATTTTGTTTTATTTTGTTTGTTTACTTTAGGAAATAAAAAATGATAACTAATCAAATGAAAAAACATAGTGTTGTAGCGACTTTTAGCCTTTTTATTTTTCTTTTGCTGGGTATTGCACAACCTGCTGACGCCCAGTTTTACTTTAAGAATGCTGAGATTTATGATTTTCAGAAACATGAATTTAACCAGGGTCTGCATTTCAATTTCAATACTGAACGTGAAGAAACCCAAACCGAATTTTGGCGCGATTATGAAGAGTTAAACACTGGTGATATAAAATTTCAACTCAGCAACCGCTTTTGGAATTTCATGGATTACAAGCAGGAAAAAATTGAATTCAATGTTGAAATTGGTCCACTTTGGGGAAATGGTAATTGGATTGACAGTTCATCGGTTGCAAATATTGAAGCCGATCATAAAATTTTCGGAGTTAGATCAAATGCTTCAGCAAGCTACTCAAGCCGATTTTATTACAACAATAAAAATTACACGCTCGTGCAGGTAAAAGGCTGGGGGAGATATGATTTATATAATCAAATTTCAAAAGGTATTTCCACTGATTCAAACATGATGAAAACTGGATTTGATGAAGAAACAACAGAAAATAAATTCAGATATGGAATTGAAGCACGCGCCGGCTGGGGAATTGGCAGGTTTAAACCGATGAATAATTTTATGATTGCCGATTACTTACTGAAAAAATATTACAGTCATCGCAATTTTTCGCAAGATGAAATTTTAAAATTTGGCAACGAGATTGGCAGAATAAAAAGTCAACGAGATATATCAACCGGGCATAAAACTGAGATTGAAACTGCACAAATGCAGGACTTTTTGAACCAGAAAATGTTTCTTATTCCTGTAAATAGTTTGGAAGAAGAGTGGAAATCCGGCGAATTTTTACCTCGATTTAATGGAAACAGGGTTGAGTTTGGTCCGTTTTTTAAATACTTCAACCGCGAACCCGATTTTATTTATGGCGGCTATTTTTTATACGAACATGCCAAATATTGCAGTGTGAAATGGAACCGGAATTTTAGTGCCGGCGTAAATTACAATGCCTACAAAAAGCAGGACTGGATTTTGGGCGAAGTTAGTATGGGTTGGTCTTATTTTATAAAACTCAAAAGTCAGATTGATTTTGGCGTGAAATATATTCCCGGAATTGCACTAAACGATTCGGGCGAAACAGGTTCGTTAAACCATGGTTTTATTCCGTATCTTGGTTATTTCACACAAGTTGATTCGAAAAACCGGATTGACGTAAAGCTTGCCTATCGTTTGTCGGAAGATGAAAACTTGATGCTTTCAGGCCCTGAAATTTCGGTTGCGGTTTATCGGAGCAGGTATTAAACCCGCAGGAATATTTTTTCTTGTACATGTAGTAAAGAATCAACCAAACCAGCAAAATATTTCCGGCAACAAGGAAAACTTCAGAAATATTTCCTGCAATTTCAGTCCAGCCAAATACTAATTTGGTGACTTTCTCAGTGTCAAAAAACCTGCGAAAAAGATAGATGAATATTGAATTCATTCCGATAACACGGAAAAAGAAAGACCATTTTTGCCAGCCTTTCACATCAATTATCCAATAAAACAAAGTAATCAGTAAAAACCCGATTCCACCAGTAAGTAAATTGAAACTGCCTGTCCAGCATGCTTTAATTAACGGGTAAAAAGTGCTAAGCAACAACGAAGTAACTATTAATGAAACTCCTGTAATCGAAAGAGTTTTATTTTTTGCATTTCTCCGGTTTTTGTCGCGTAAAATATGCCCGGCAACCGAACCCAATAAAGTAACCGTAACTGCTGAAATTATGCAAAGCAAACCTTCCGGGTCAAATACATTTCCATGCAATCTGCCCGGTAAAAGCATCCTGTCAAAGTAGCCGTTTATACAACCTTCGGGAGTTAAAACACCGGCGCCAATTCCTGGAACGGGAACAAGCAACTGAAGAATACCGATTGAAACCAAAATCCCGCCAAGCCAGTATAGTCGTTGTTTAAACGATTTTGTATAAATTACAATTAATGCAGCAAACATATATGCAAGCCCAATTTGTCCCAAAACGCTGGGTAATCGTGGGTTTTCAAAACCATTTGAAAATACACCGTTGTAAATCCATCCCAACAAAACAAGAATAAGGCCGCGGCTTATTGCTTTTTTTGCCAGCGAAGATTTCGGTACTTTTTTTTCGAGTTTCGAAACAATTGCAAACGGAATTGCAACACCACTGATAAACATGAACAGCGGGAAAATCAAGTCGTAAAAATGAAAACCATTCCATGGCACATGTTCCATCTGTTCAACAACCGGATCGAGCCATGCCGCGCCTGTATATTCTGCAATTACTGTTAAAAGATAGCTTCCTCCGGTAATCCAGAACATATCAAAACCGCGTAAAGCATCCAATGAATGTAATCGTTTTTCAGGATCGGAGTGCAATGATTTTGTTGTCATAATTTTATTTTTATTGAAATCGAATGTAGTAAACTTTTCAGAAAGATAAGTTTGCATTATTTGGTTTTATTTAATCATATTTTGATAATTACCAATTCCATTTTTAAAAAGGTTTTTAACATAAAAAACACATAACATTTGTTCAGATTGGTACTATGTTTGTTAATTGAACACTCAAATTAATCAAAATCAAAACACCATGAAACACTTTCACTCCTTTTCTGCTTAATGCTTGCAGTTTATTCTCCTTTTCCAAGTTGAGAATTACGATTTGTCAAATATAAATTGCCCAATATAAAAAGGCAACAACTGGATTTCAGCTTTCAATCCAGCGGACAGAATTCTTATCAAATTCTTTTATCAAAATTATCCGTGATACTATAAAATAGAGAATGGAGTTTCAGGAATTATAATTTGGGTTATTCGTTTTATCGGAATTCCAAAAGAATTCAATCTGATTATATGCCATATATGGGTATTATAATAAAACAAAAAGGAAATTAACTATTCAATCCAGGGATGATTCCTTTTAGAAATGATTTATCGTTTAATTACGATTTAAATACTTTTCACCTACAAATTGGTTTGTTACAACAGTTCCCGGTTTGACATTAACATTAATAATTACAAAAACAATCAAATTATGATTGGAAGGACTTATCACAAGTAGTTATATTGAATAGGTGGTGGCAAGGGCCGTATTGAACAAGTTCAGGATTTTCGTCATGCAATATTGCTGATCAGGAATTTGACAAACGAGGCGTATCAAAACGAAATGTTTCAGAAGCGGAAATGGTTGAATTTTCAACTTTGATTTCTCAATTAAAAAACAAGCGTTTTTTTGATTCCCGGAAACAAAAGGAGGCAGAATTAGTTGCCCTGGATTCGTTTTTAGTTAACAAAGGAATTGTTGATGAAAAAAGTATTAAATATTTCACCGGATTGGAAGATATCTGGGTTTTTGGCGGTTTGCAGATAAGAGAAAGCGGTAAACAGGTTTTGTTTTCAATTACCTGGTTATATTTTGGCAAAGTATTTGATGACAGGAAAACAACATTAACGAGACATATTGATTCAATACAGACTTTCATACATTTCAAAAAATCCAATTTCGTTAAAATGGCAAGGCAATTATGATTTTAATTTTAGCCACGGGTATTTAGATCGACTTCAACAACAGAATATTAACGGGGTGGACAAAAGTTATGAAACCCGGGCTTATGCTAACGGGCAGGTTGGTTATTATCCGAAACAAGAACCTATTTTGATTTGAGTGGTATGTTAGCTCTTTTCAATTTAAGTGACGAAAATATCCTGGATAAGGAAAAATACTCGGCAGGGTTAAGAATTGTAACTTCGGGCTACTATTATATTTCAGAAAAACTCAGGTTTGGTTATTCTATCGGATTCGAAAGAAATAAATACGGTATATTTAATAACGATGTTGAAAACACTTACTATAAAACATTTAACTACAACTTAAACCTGAATTACGCTATTTTCTGAATTCAAATCATTCTTAATCTATCTCAAATTCCTGCCTTTTTGTCACCGGATTTGACAACTATTTCCTGATTATTTCTAATTCCAGTGTCATATTTACGTCAGATTCATAAAAAATAGCGGTGGCACAGTCATTGCTATTTCACAACCGTTAAATTTTGAAACAATTAATATAATATAATCATATCATGGGAAAAATAATTGGAATTGATTTAGGAACCACAAACTCTTGTGTTTCGGTAATGGAAGGCAACGAACCGGTTGTAATTCCTAACAGCGAAGGTAAACGTACAACACCTTCAATTGTTGCATTTATTGATAATGGCGAACGTAAAATTGGTGATCCTGCCAAACGTCAGGCCATTACAAATCCAACAAAAACAGTATTCTCGATAAAAAGATTTATGGGGGAAACTTTTGACAAGGTTACAAAAGAAGTTGCACGGGTTCCGTATAAAGTAGTAAAAGGTGATAACAATACGCCACGCGTTCAGATCGACGACAGGAAATATTCACCTCAGGAAATTTCGGCAATGGTTCTTCAGAAAATGAAGAAAACCGCCGAAGATTATTTGGGACAGGAAGTAACAGAGGCTGTAATTACAGTGCCGGCATATTTTAGCGATTCGCAACGTCAGGCAACCAAGGAAGCCGGAGAAATTGCAGGTTTGAAAGTGCGAAGGATCATAAACGAACCAACAGCTGCAGCACTTGCTTATGGTTTGGATAAAATGCACAAAGACATGAAAATCGCAGTATTTGACCTTGGTGGCGGTACTTTCGATATTTCAATTCTTGAACTTGGTGATGGTGTTTTCGAAGTAAAATCAACCGATGGCGATACTCACCTTGGCGGTGATGATTTCGACCAGGTAATTATTGACTGGCTGGCAGATGAGTTTAAAAAAGACGAAGGCGTTGATTTGAAAAGAGATCCGATGGCTTTGCAACGTTTGAAAGAAGCTGCTGAAAAAGCAAAAATCGAGCTTTCAAGTTCATCGCAAACCGAAATAAATTTGCCTTACATTATGCCGGTTGACGGTATTCCAAAACATCTTGTTAAAACTTTAACACGTGCAAAATTCGAACAACTGGCTGATAAATTAATTAACGCTACAATAGAACCTTGCACGAAAGCATTAAAAAACTCAGGCTTTTCGGCAAGCGAAATCGACGAAGTGATTTTGGTTGGCGGATCAACACGTATTCCTGCCGTTCAGGAAAAAGTTGAAAAATTCTTCGGAAAAACACCGTCAAAGGGCGTCAATCCTGACGAAGTAGTTGCTGTTGGCGCTGCTATTCAGGGTGGGGTTTTAACCGGTGAAGTTAAAGATGTTTTGTTGTTGGATGTTACACCACTTTCACTTGGTATTGAAACCATGGGCGGTGTAATGACCCGTTTGATTGAGTCGAACACAACTATTCCTACAAAAAAATCAGAAACTTTTACAACTGCTTCTGACAATCAACCTTCGGTTGAAATCCATGTTTTACAGGGAGAACGACCAATCGCAAACGGAAACAAAACAATTGGCAGATTCCATTTGGACGGTCTGCCACCAGCACCACGTGGTGTTCCTCAAATTGAAGTAACTTTTGATATTGATGCCAACGGTATTCTGCATGTTCATGCCAAAGATAAAGCAACCGGCAAATCGCAGTCAATTCGTATTGAAGCTTCATCCGGTTTATCTGATGATGAAATCAAACGCATGAAACATGAAGCAGAAGCCAATGCAGAGGCTGACAAACAGGCAAAGGAAATGGCTGATAAAATTAATCAGGCTGACAGTTTGATATTCCAGACTGAAAAACAACTTAAAGAGTTTGGAGATAAAATTCCTGCCGATAAAAAACAGCCAATTGAAGATGCATTGAAAAAGCTGAAAGATGCACACGCCAGCAAAGATTTGGCTGCAATTGACGCAGCAATGAATGAGTTGAACACAGTATTCCAGGCGGCATCGCAGGAAATGTACAACGCTTCACAAGCACAGGGTGGTCCAACTGCCGATGCAGGACAAGGCGCACAAGGCGGTGGTTCGCAAGGCCAGCCTAAAAACGACGGAGAAGTTACAGATGTTGACTTTGAAGAAGTAAAGTAAACTAATATATAATCACACTGAGATTTAAAATCAGGGTGAATCAATTAAAACAAAATCCTTTCCGTTGAAAAATGGAAAGGCTTTTTAATTTCAACTCAATGAAACTGTTTATTTTTCTAAGTTGAAATAAATATAAAATCATTGAATTTGTGTGTTGAAACGTGACATAAACTTTAAACCACTATTATTGTTCTAAAATAATTACGGTAAAAATAGTAAGGCAATGAATGAATATGAAGAATCACGCAGGGCGTTTTTAGCAAAATTAGGACTGACAGTTGGCACAACAATCGCAGTATCAACAAAACTTTCAGCAACGGTTTTGAACAGCAAAACAGAGTTTCCATTAAAGGCTGACCAACAGGAATTTATGGAACTTTACGAAAAATGGATGGATAAATTTATCCCTGCAGTTAAAGCGCAACGCGAAAATCAGGAAGATAAGATTGCAAAAGCCACAATTGTTGAATTAAGTGAAGAAGTTGACAACAGGCGTTCGCAACTGATTGAATACATGAAAGACGATAATTTTGCCCGTTATTATATGACAGCTACCGAAAGGTTAACAAAGGAAATCTATTAAAGGAAAAAATCCGGTCGGAATTGATACCTTGTTGGGAACAATCGTTGCTGTTTCACGGTTATAATAATTGTATTTAGCCGGAACAAAAAACAATTTTGCCATGAAAACGATTGTCATCTTAGTTACACTGATTGCGTTGCTTATCAAAACTGCAAACGCACAAACTGAATTTCATACAAAAACAATTGCTGCCAACCTCGACACTCCCTGGGAAATTCTTTGGGGACCTGATAATTTTATCTGGTTTACTGAACGCTCGGGCAAAATCAGCAGAGTTAACCCGGACACAGGCGAAGTTTTTGAAGTTATTCAAATTGCCGATGCCAGGGAAGTTGGTGAAGGCGGACTTCTCGGAATGGTAACCGATCCCGATTTTTTAACAAACAACTATTTTTATGTTGCCTATAATTTTTATGCAGCAGGAAATAACTACCGTGAAAAAATTGTGCGTTACACATTTAATCCGGCAACCGGGAAAGCTGACAGTCCGTTGGTTTTATTAAACACAATTTCAGGTGCAAACAACCACAATGGTTGCAGGTTGATAATTTCGCACGATAAAAAATTAATTTTTACAACCGGCGATTCGCAAGACACAAGCAATTCGCAGAACATAAATAGTTTAAATGGAAAAACGCTCAGGATAAATCTCGACGGATCAGTGCCGGAAGACAATCCACTGCCGGGAAGTCCGGTCTGGACCTGGGGCCACAGAAACCCGCAAGGCTTGGCTTTTTCACCTGACAGTACGATATTATACAGCAGCGAACACGGCCCAAACAGTAACGACGAGATAAATATTATCCAAAAAGGACGGAATTACGGCTGGCCGGCAGTTGAAGGATTTTGCAATACTTCAAATGAAATTACTTTTTGTAATGACAGCAATGTTGTGGAACCTATTTTTGCCTGGACACCAACTTTGGCAGTTGCCGGTATAGATTTTTATAATTCAGATTTAATTCCTGAATGGAAAAACAGCCTTTTGGTTACGTCGCTAAAAGCCAGCCGGATTACTCAATTACTTTTAAACGAAAGTGGAACAGAAGTATTGAATACGAAGGATTTTTTCGCAGGTACTTTTGGCCGGCTGCGCGATATTTGTATTTCGCCTGAAGGAAAAGTTTATATTGCTGTGAGCAACCGCGATGGCAGAGGAAATCCTAAAACTGACGACGATAAAATAGTAGAAATCTCACCAATTACATCATCTGTCGATGAAACCCGCAATGATAAATTTGTGAATATTACACCAAATCCAGCCGGTAATTTTGTCAATATCAGTTTTTCTAAACTCACGCAAACTGAAATTGTGTATTCACTTTATAATGTAAATGGTCAGGTTTTAAAAACCGGAGTTCTTGAAGAGGGTTCAACTAAGCTTGATTTGCCCTTGAATTTTGAGGGATTAGCTTTCTTGAAACTTAATGCTGACAATCAGGTTTATATGAAGAAAATATTGATTAAAAGGTAAAATTCAGCATGAAAAAACAGGCCAACTATTATTGAAATAATTGGCCTGTTTAAAGTTCCGAAAATGAATAGTTTACTTGTTTTCCTTTTCTGTTTTTTCCTCTACTTCCACTTCAATCTGTTTTTCTTTGCCCTCTTTCTTTTCCTTGATTTTTATCACTTTCCCGTCGTCGGTAACAAAAGTTGCATTCCCTTTTTCTCCTTTTAGCTCGATTAATTCATCGTCTTCAAAAATCTGAGTGTTGCCATCGTCAGATTTTATAACCCTGATTGTTTTCTTTCCACCGGGTGCATTACTGTGCCAAAATACATTTTCTCCATTATTTCCATCGAAAATCATGTGCTCTTCTTCATTTTCGTCAACCTGTTTTCGCACAATTGTAATTTTCTCAGTTCCGTTTTTAAGTATTTTTTTGTCATACGAAATAATTCCGGGATCACTCAAGTCGATAACATTTTTGTTTTTGTTATTTCTAAACATCATAACATGAGGAGCGTGCGGAGGAAATGGTGCATCCGGCGCCATGGGCGGCATTATAATGTGTTCGCCTCCTTTGTCCGATTTCATAATAAAAATGTTCCCTTCTCCATCATCATCAATTTTATATTCAAAATTCATGTCGGTTTTTGTGCATGTCACTCATATCAAAATCCTCTTTCGTAATCCATTTTAAATCATTTCCACCGATGGTGTCGCCCTGCCATACGAATTCTTTGTTATCGTGAATTACTGTATCCAGTTCTGTTTTTTACCGTTATCGTCAATTTTCACCATTTTAATGTGTTTCTCTGTCTTTTTCCCCCGCGGCGGATCCTGTGGATTTTCCCTGATTGAAAAAGAGGAAAGTAAAATGCCTGAAAAAACCGACAAAAGGATAATTGAAAAAATGCGTTTCATAATTACTCGTTTTAATTTGTTTTTATTCTGCAACAAATATACTTTAACTTCAATCTACCAATCAGTTAAAGCCTGGTTAAAACCTGTTAAGGAAAAGTTAAAATCAAAACAGTAAACCTATAAAAGTCTATATTTGAGGCATGAACAAAAAGTTTTTTACAGGGATCATTATTTTGATGGGAGTTTCAATTCTCGGGATCATTGCCGTGCAACTGGTTTGGATGAACAATGCCATTCAGGTTAAAAATGAATTGTTCAACAGATCGGTGAACGAAGCGTTAAACAATACGGTTAACAAATTGGAAGATTTGCACAATTTCAGGATAGTAAACCACATGATTTTCGATCTTGATTCGTTGCACTGGACAAATGAAACAGGAGAAGAATTTGAAAGTGTTGCTCCACCGCCTCCTCCTGTTTTCTACAACAATTCAACACCAAAACCACCTGATCCTGTGCGTGTAATCCGACAAAGAAAACCTGGCGACAAAAATACACGGATTGAAATAAAAGTTGATGGAAGCATGCATAAGAAAGGAGCTTTCAGTTATCAAATCGAAACAAATACAGAAACGGATAACGAGGATATTAGTATTGAAGATATCCAAAATTCAGGGAATGCTGTAATTATAGTAAATTCCGACACAATCATTTCCAACATCGATTCGCTTTACAAAATCAGTCGGATTAAGATCGATTCGATGTTAACCACACTTGACACAATCGGAATTCTTCAATCCGAGATTTCAAAACGGGCACAACAAAAAGGCACACAGTTGAAACGAATGGCCGACCAGGCAATCAGTGAATTTGAAACCTGGGACGTACGCAAAATTGATGAAGAACAACTTCAGCAGGTTTTGGGAGAAGAGCTGGTTAACAGGGATATTCCAATCCCATTTGAATATGCAATTATACAGGACAGCTCTTTTATAAACGAGAACCCGGTTACTGATTCATTAAAATTAAGTGAAACTGAATACAGGGTAAAATTGTACCCCAACGATATTTTTCAGAAGAATATGCAACTTGCATTGTTTTTTCCGGGACGCGAAAGTTTTGTTTACCGCTCGTTGAATTGGCTGTTATTGTCGTCGTTCCTGTTTTCACTAATCATTTTGCTGACATTTGGATTGAGCGTTTTTTATATTCTCAGACAAAAGAAAATATCGGAAATGAAGTCGGATTTTATTAATAACATGACCCACGAATTTAAAACACCAATTGCCACAATCTCGGTTGCCACCGATTCAATCACAAACCCGAAAGTGTTAAACGATCCTGAACGAATTCGTTATTTTGCAGGAATGATAAAAAAGGAAAATATGCGCATGAACCGGCAAGTAGAAGATATTCTTACGATTGCACGTCTCGATCAAAAAGATTTTGAATTTAAATGGGAAGCAATTGATGTGCATGAGTTAATTGAAGATGCCATTCAGGGAATAAAAATTCAGATTGAAAAGCGAAGCGGGGAAATAATAACCGATTTGGCAGCAAAAAATGCAGTAGTTACAACTGATAAAATCCATTGCACAAACGTTATTTACAACCTGCTCGACAACGCAAATAAGTATTCTGCTGAAAATCCGCAAATAAAAATTTCAACAACAAATAGAAATAATGGGATTTTAATTTCAATTGAAGACAAGGGAATTGGGATGACAAAAGCTGTACAAGGCAAGATTTTTGAAAGGTTTTACCGTCAAACCAGCGGAAATATTCACAATGTAAAAGGTTTTGGACTGGGGTTGAACTATGTAAAGGCAGTTTTGGAAGCCAATCATGGTACGATTACAGTGCAAAGCGAACCCGGAAAAGGAAGCAGGTTTGACGTATTTTTGCCGTTTGTGAGAGAATAGAAGCCTCCCCGGCCCTCTCCAAAGGAGAGGAGTAGGAAAAAAAAAATAAGAAATAAAGAATTACAAATCAATAAAGAAATCATTAAAACTTAATTTCTTATTCGTTATTCGATATTTTAGATTTTATTTAAAACTGAATGAAAAACAACTATCACATATTTCTCCTTGAAGACGACCTCAGTTTTGGGGCGGTCTTAAAATCGTATCTCGAACTGAACGATTACAATGTTACCTGGGTTGACGATGGAAAACATGCACTCGACAAATTCAGGAACGGAAAATACCACATTTGTATTCTCGATGTAATGTTGCCAAATATTGATGGATTTACAGTTGGCCGCGAAATCCGGAGCATTGACAAAGATATACCCATGGTTTTTTTAACTGCTAAAGCTTTAAAAGAAGATATTCTGAAAGGCTACAATGTTGGCGCCGACGATTATATTACAAAACCATTCGATACTGAAGTGCTGCTTTGCAAAATAAGTGCAATAATCAAAAGGCAAACTTCAGCTCCCGCAACTGATGAAGTTATTTTTACAGTTGGTTCGTACCGTTTTGATTCAAAACTGAGGCAAATTCAACGGGGTGAAACAGTGCAAAAACTTTCGCCAAAAGAAGCTGATTTGCTGAAATTGCTTTGTCAGAATCAAAACCAACTGCTGCCACGCGAAACTGCCTTGCGTAAAATATGGGGCGACGACGGTTATTTTACAGCCCGCAGCATGGACGTTTTTGTTACCAAATTGCGCAAATTCCTGGCTGATGATCCAAATATCGAAATCAAAAATATTCATGGAAGTGGATTTTGGTTGGAGGTAAAGGACTAAACAATTTCTCATTGTAATAGGCACTTTGTTCAACCGGAAAAATATAGTTAAATCTTTAAAATTCTATTGTGCCCTATGTGCCTATGTGGTTTCTGCAATTCAAACCATACAGAAAAACTATTTAAGGATTTTCTTTTTTTCTTTCTATTTTAGAGAAAAATTTAAACCAATGAAACAATACAATTCTCGCCGCAATTTCATGAAATCGATGTTGGCAGTGCCATTTATTGCCTCCGGTTTTAATGATTATCCTTCAGAAATTCCTGCAGTTAGCAAAAAGTTTGGGCATAAATTGAAACTCAGTTTAAATCTTTACTCGTTCAATTCGCTTCTGATGGAAGGTAAAATCAATTTGTTTAATGTATTGGATTTTTGTGCTGAATATAATTTCGATGCTATCGACCCAACCGGATATTATTTCCCGGGTTACCCGGAAGTTCCGACTGATGAATTTATGATGAAATTTAAAAAGCAGGCATTTTTACTTGGTCTTGATATTAGTGGCACCGGTGTCCGTAATGATTTTGCCAATCCGGATGCAGCTGCACGAAAAGCCGATATTGAACTGATAAAAAAATGGGTTGAAGCTGCGCTAAATGGGAATCCCAAACCTCCGTATTTTTGCCGGAACTAACAAACACGAAGGTTTTACGCGCGACAAGGTTTTTGAATGGATGGCACGCGATATTAAAGAGTGCTGCGAATACGGAAAGAAATTCGGGGTGATCATCGCCATTCAAAACCACAACGATTTTCTGAAAACAGCCTGCTGATGTTGATAAAATATTCGGGATGGTTGATTCAGATTGGTTGGGATTGAACCTTGATATTGGAAGTTACCGTTTGGAAAATCCTTACGAAGCAATTCAGCTTAACTTGAAATACGCAATTACTTGGCAAATCAAGGAAAATGTTTGGATTGACGGAAAGGAAGTACCAACTGATTTTCCGAAGCTTTTCAAAATAATAAAAGATGGCGGCTACCGCGGCTATTTACCGCTGGAAACTTTAGGCGCCGGCGATCCTTATCTGAAAGTGCCGGTACTTTTGGAAAATGTGAGGAAAGCATTGTAATTTTCCGGTTCTAAACAAAAACATAAAAACATCTAAACCATCGAACCATATTAACCAAAAATCTGAAAACCACTATCGAATGAAACCACTAATTCTTCCAATTCTCATGGTAATATTTGCCCTTCAACCATTTTTTTCGCAGGCACAGGAAAATCCTTCACGGGTAGATATTTCTGCGGGTTTTTCAATTCCAGAGACATTTAATCTTGGAGGGCGATGGCAATACAACAACAACGGCAGCTTACACTTAAAACTGGGATCAAATTTCAACATCAACGATATTTATTATTCCGCTATGTTAATCACTGTTGGTGTTTTGGGAAATTAAGCAAAAACAAGAATGTGGTTTTAATCCGGATATACGCTGTCATTCGTCAACAACAGTCATCGTGAAGGATATTCATCGTTTTTGAATTTGTATTTTTCAAGAGAGTTTAAATTGGCAGACAAGTTGTTTATTGAACCCGAATTAGGTGCTTCATTTCCGGCATTCAACAATACATTCATAAAAGATGACCATTATGAAGGCACAACCTCATGATTATTGCTAAATTCGGATTAACATGATATTGTTTTTAAATATTATCTGTCAATAAATTATACATTTAATTAATGTCATCAATAAGCCGAGAATCATGCCCGAATTAACCAAAAAACCCTGAAAGAATTTCAGAATTACGTTGCAGAACTTGAAAACGAACGTGGTTTTTCTCATCAAACCATAATCGATAAATGCCTTTTGTTAGGCGAAGAAGTGGGTGAATTGTTTAAAGCCGTTCGTAAGTCGGAAGGTTTGGCTGTTGATTCAAATTCCAACTTTACCGAAATTGGCGATGAACTTACCGACATTTTCATTTATCTCTGTGCAATAGCCAACCGCAAAGGAATTGATTTGGAATCTGCATTCCTTGAAAAAGAAGTGAAAAATAAAAACAGAATCTGGAAACCTTCTCAAACATGAAATTAGAGAGATTTGACATAATCATTTGAAAGATCATAAAACTTTTTTTGATGGAATAATTGGGTATCTTTGCAGGTTTATTTTTAAAATAAGTCATGGAAAAAATTATTATTAACCGGCTCGATTATGCCCGGATTAAGAAATGTATCAGTGATGCAAGACAATTTAAGTCGATATCCGACAGTGAAGTACAGAAACTGATTAACGAACTCGAATCGGCTAAGATTGTTGAACCAGAGGCAATTCCATCAAATGTTGTAACAATGAACTCAATTGTTAAACTCAGTTTTTCTAATAACAAAAAGCAAGTTCAGTTTCAGATAGTTTATCCTGACCAGGCAAATTTTAGGGAAAATAAAATATCAATCTTTTCGCCCATTGCCACTGCTTTAATTGGATATAAAACCGGTAATGAAATTGAATGGATTGTTCCAGCCGGGTTAACAAAGTTGAAGATTGATGAAATTGTTTATCAGCCCGAAGCTGCAGGCGACTATAATTTATAATTGAGACAATGTTTAATTTTAAAAACCTGAAATCAGAAAATATTCAATATTCGAACGAATATTTTCTGATTTTTTTTTAATTATTCATTTAACTTTTTTAAGAATCTAAAGTCAAAGCAACCAGTCTAAACTGATTTTACCTTATAATAATTAAAATTTCGGTATCGTGTCAAATAAAAAAATATTCAGAATAACCACCACAATCATTATAATATTACTGATTGCTGGTATGATTTTTTATCCAAAACTCAAACCCCTGTTTATATCGGGTGAAAACAAAGGAATGCCCGGTGGACCGGGAGGTGCCGGACGAGGACAGCAGATTTTACTGGCAAGTGGTTATGTTATTGTTCCTACTCAATTGAGAGAACAGATTTACAGTACAGGTTCTCTGTTACCCGACGAAGAAGTGGAACTTTCGTTCGAAACCTCGGGCAAAGTGGTAGCCATTTATTTTAAAGAAGGAACACGAGTTAAAAAGGGCGAACTATTAGCTAAAATAAACGACAAACCTTTGCAGGCCCAGCTTTTAAAACTTCAGGCTCAACGCAAATTACTTGAAGAACGCGAATTCCGCCAGCGACAGTTACTCGATCGTGATGCCATCAGCCGCGAAAGTTACGATCAGGTTTCAACCGAACTGCAATCACTGCAGGCTGATATTTTGTTGTTGGAAGCTCGTATTTCAGAAACCGAACTTCGTGCACCTTTTGACGGAATTGTGGGGTTACGCATGATTAGCGAAGGAGCTTTTGCCAACACTCAAACTAAAATCGTAAGGCTGGTTAAGATAAGTCCGCTGAAAATTGAATTTTCAGTTCCGGAACGTTATGCCGGTCAGATTACAGTTGGTTATCCGATTATTTTTTTAGTAGATGGAGTTCAGGACACTTTTAGAGCAAGCGTTTATGCAATTGAACCTAAAGTGGATGTAAATACGCGTACAATTGTTACAAGAGCAATGTACCCCAATAAAAATGAAGAACTGAAACCTGGTCGTTTTGCCAGGGTGGAAGCACTTTTATCGCAAATTGAAAATGCTATTTCGATACCAACGGAAGCAATAATTCCTGAAATGGATGGAGAAAAAGTTTTTATTTATAAAAATGGAAAAGCAGAACAGGTAAAAGTTTCAACTGGTCTACGGACAGAAGCACTAATTCAGATAAAAGAGGGGTTGCAGTTTGGCGATACACTTTTAACCACTGCAATTCTGCAGTTACGACATCAATTGCCGGTTAAACTCGACACTCTGATTACAAACCAAAAACCGGAAATTCAAATACCATGAGTCTTTCGTCAATCAGCATAAAACGTCCGGTACTTGCCACTGTATTTTCACTGGTAATACTCCTTTTTGGAGCTATCGGTATGACTTACCTCGGAATCAGGGAATTTCCTAGTGTCGATCCGCCGATTATTTCGGTGAGTACTTCCTACCCCGGAGCTAATTCAGATGTTATTGAAACACAAATAACCGAGCCGCTTGAACAATCGATTAACGGCATACCCGGTATCAGAACTTTAACCAGCCGAAGCAGCCAGGGCCGCAGCGAAGTAACAGTAGAATTTGAACTTACTGTAGATTTGGAAACTGCGGCCAACGATGTTCGCGATAAAGTATCGCAGGCACAGCGGTTTCTTCCGCGCGACTGCGACCCGCCTACAGTTTCGAAAATGGATGCCGATGCAAACCCAATCATGTTTATAGCTGTAAAAAGTCCGAAGCGATCGTTACTTGAACTGTCGGAAATTGCTGAATTAACCTTTAAAGAACAACTTCAGACCATTTCAGGTGTAAGCGCAATTTCAATCTGGGGCGAAAAAGATATGCAATGCGCATCTGGCTCGATCCGGCTAAACTTGCCGGTTACCAGATGACACCTCTCGATGTGCGAAATGCAATTACCCGCGAAAATGTAGAGTTACCTGCCGGAAGTATTGAAGGTTCAAATACTGAATTGACAATCAGGGCACTTGGATTGATGAAAACCCCGGAAGAATTTAACAGCCTCATATTAAAACAATCGGGCGACCAGTTGATCAGAGTCCGCGATATAGGTCGTGCAGAACTCGGACCTGAAGATTTAAGGGGTATCATGAAAATGAACGGGATTCCAATGGTTGGTACTGTTATTACTCCGCAACCAGGTGCCAACCACATCGAAATTGTGGATGAAGTGTACGAAAGACTTGAGTTTATTAAGAAAGATCTACCCGATGATGTTGAAATTGAAATTGGTTTTGATAACACTGAATATATTCGAACATCAATTAAAGAAGTACTGGAAACGATTTACATTGCATTTTTTCTTGTTGTAGTTATTATTTTCCTGTTTCTCCGCGACTGGCGTACAACACTGATACCAATTATAGTAATTCCAGTTTCGCTTGTCGGTTCTTTCTTTATCATGTACATTGCCGGTTATACCATCAACGTTTTAACCTTGCTTGCAATTGTACTTTCCATTGGACTTGTGGTTGACGATGCTATTGTTATGATGGAAAACATTTATGTGAAGATTGAGCAGGGAATGACTCCCCTTGAAGCAGGAATCAAGGAGCAAATGAAATCTTTTTTGCCATTATCGCCACCACAATTACCCTCATCGCCGTTTTCTTCCCCATTGTATTTCTGGAAGGAATGACCGGAAGGCTTTTCCGTGAATTCAGTATTGTAATTGCCGGATCAGTAGCGATTTCAGCTTTTGTGGCACTAACACTTACTCCCATGCTGGCCACCAAAATGTTAAAATCCCGCCACCAAAGAAGCAAAGCATATAATTACTCTGAAAAATTCTTTATCTGGTTAAACGAAAGTTACCGCAGCTCGCTGGAAACCTTGCTGAAACGAAAATATATTTCGCTGATAATTATTATGATATCGGTAGTTTTAATTGGCATTTTATGGAAAGCAATTCCTGCTGAAATGGCACCAATGGAAGACCGTTCGCAACTGACTATCAGAACAACGATGCCCGAAGGTTCAACTTATGAGTTTAACCTTGCATACAACCAGGACATTACAAAACTGGTGGAACAAAAAGTACCGGAGGGCGACAAGGTTACATCGATGGTGAGAGGAAGTATGACGTTTGTAAGGGTGGTATTGGTTGGTCCCGATGATAGAGACAGGTCACAGCAGGAAATTGCCAACCGGTTAACTGCCGATTTACGAAAAATGACCAAGGCAAGGGCAATGGTTATTCAGCAATCGACATTCGGTGGAAGACGCGCAGGACAGCCAATTCAGTATGTTTTACAGGCTCCGAATATTGAAAAACTACGCGAAATTATACCCGCATTTATGGCCGAAGTGCAGGACAATCCCATATTTTCGATGCCCGACATTGATCTGAAATTTACAAAACCTGAACTTCAGATTGTAATCAATCGCGACAAAGCCAATTTACTGGGTGTTTCAACACAAAATATTGGTCAAACACTGCAGCTCGCTTTGAGTGGTCAGAGGTTTGGTTATTTTATCATGAATGGAAAACAATACCAGATTTTGGGTGAACTTGCCCGTCAGGACCGAAACAAACCACTCGATCTGAAATCGCTGTATGTTAGAAATAATACCGGACAGATGGTTCAGCTCGATAATTTTGTGGAACTGGAAGAAGCAACTGCACCGCCGCAGTTATACCGGTATAACCGTTTTGTGGCTGCAACAGTATCTGCTGGTCTTGCCGAGGGAAAACTATCAGTCAGGGACTTGAAGAAATGGATAAAATTGCGGCAAAAGTGCTTGATGATTCTTTCAGAACAGCGCTTGCGGGCGACTCCAAAGACTTTATGGAAAGTTCATCGAGTTTGATGTTTGCCTTTTTACTAGCTATCGTTTTAATCTTCCTCGTGCTTTCTGCCCAGTTCGAAAGTTTTAAAGACCCGATTATTGTAATGATGACAGTACCAATGGCATTGGTTGGAGCACTCATATTTATGTGGTATTTCGGAATAACCATGAATATTTTCAGCCAGATTGGTATTATTATGTTGATTGGACTTGTTTCGAAAAACGGGATATTAATAGTGGAATTCGCCAACCAGCGTAAAGAAGCCGGAATGAACAAATTTGATGCAATCAGTTTCGCTTCGGCAGCCCGGTTACGTCCAATATTAATGACAAGTTTTTCCACAATCCTGGGTATTCTGCCGCTTGCAATCGGATTGGGCGAAGGCGCTCAAAGCCGCGTAGCGATGGGTGTTGCAGTAGTTGGCGGCCTAACCATTTCAACCTTTTTAACTTTGTATGTTGTTCCATCAATTTATCTGTTTATTTCGAGTGAAACAAAAACAAAAACCGATGAACTGTCCCGTTCTGAAAGAATTGCATCTTATGAAAAAGAATAAGATAATAATTGCTGCTTTAGTGTTCCTGTTATCCTTTCAGAATGCCGGTTCACAGGAAATTTACGATTTGAGCCGTTGCGTTATCTCTGGGCTCGAAAACAATTTTTCGTTGAAAATTGCAAAAACTCAGGAACAAATATCTGTCAATAATTACACACTTGGCAATGCAGGCTACCTCCCAACCATTTCAACTACCAACAGGTTTGGGGGTACTTTAAATAACACCAATCAGAAATTTAGCGATGAAAGCAGAAGAATTACAAATGGCGTTCACAACAATGTTGCCTCTGCAAATGTAAATCTTGATTTCACTATTTTTAACGGATTTCAGGTTCAGACTACTTATCAAAAACTGAATGAGCTAAAAAAAGCTGGTATATTAAATACACAATTAAACGTAGAAGACGTTGTTTCGCGAATTATTGCCGAATATTATCTTCATATCCAGCAGCTTATTTTGTCAAAGAACCTGGCCTATGCTGTTTCACTTTCGCGTGAACGGGCGCGCATTGATGAGCAACGATATTTATTGGGATCATCGTCTAAGCTCGAACTTTTGCAGTCGATGGTATATTTAAATGCCGACAGTTCTCGATATGCAAAACAAACCGAAAATGTGCTTGCATCACAGGTGAGATTAAAAAAACTGATGGCTCTGGAAAATCTTGAAGAGAATATTATGCTTTCTGATACAGTTATAAACATTGATACTTCTTTGGTGTACAACACTCTTCTTAATATTATGCTTGAGCAAAATACAGGGTTGCTTCTGGCTCAAAAAGATCAGGTTATTTCCGAACTCGACTATAAAATAATATCTGGTCGGGCTTATCCATATTTAAATTTATCATCAGGATACACATATTCTTTTAATCGTTACGGAGTTGGAGATTTGAAAAATCAACAGGTGAATGGTATGAATTATGGGTTAACCCTTGGAATGGATATTTATGACGGGTTTGAAAGACGCCGCGAAAAACTAAATGCAAAAATCGGAATTGAAACCCAAAAATACCAGTATCAGGAAATTGAACAAAGTGTTAAAGCTGATTTGGTTACAATTTATTATGCATACGAAAACAACCTGAAACTCATAAAACTTGAAGAACAAAACCTTGAAGTTGCACGAGAAAACCTGGGAATTGCACTTGAACGGTATAAACTTGGCGATCTTTCCGGACTCGATCTTCGTGAAGTACAAAAAAGTTTGCTCGATGCCGAAGAGCGTTTATTTCGGTGCAATATCTTACAAAACTGGCAGAGATATCGTTGTATCAGATTTCCGGCCAAATAATGAAAGATATTTAAAGATAAGTTTGAACATGTTCTCTAAAAAAGATACCCGTGATTTCCGCCCGTTAATTGACGGCGTTTCCATGCGACCGCTGGCATGGGAAAAAAACACTTTGCTTTGTGAATTTAATCTGCAAAAAGGATTCAAAATACCTGCGCATCAGCATCCATACGAACAAACAGGTCATTTGATTTCCGGGAAAATGAATTTCAGAATCGACAAAACCTGGCAACTGGCTGAACCCGGTGACAGTTGGAGCATCCCGGAAAATGTTGAACATGAAGTGGAAATACTTGAAAACTCAATTGTATTCGAACTGTTTTCTCCAATACGACCGGATTATCTTCCTTAAATACCGGCTGATCATAAAAAAACAATAACAAGCAATAAAATTTGCTTAAAAGAAATACTACCTTTGCCGCTCGATTCTGAAAGGCAAAATTAATGCAAGTATTTGAATTTGAAACGGTTGTAATTGGTAGTGGGCTGGCGGGCTTATCGGCAGCATATCATTCATCAAAGTATGGGAAAGTTGCTGTTGTAACCAAATCGCAACTTGATATCAGCAATTCATATTATGCTCAGGGTGGTATTGCAGCTGTTATTAGCGAAGATGATTCAACAGAATTTCATATTAACGATACAAGTGAAGCCGGAAGGGGACTTTGTGATATAGATGCAGTTGAAGTACTTGTAAACGAGGGACGGGAGCGGGTTCTGGAGTTGATTGATTTGGGTATGGAGTTCGATAAAAAGGACGGACAACTGGTTCTTGGTTTGGAAGGCGGTCACCATCAACGTCGCATACTTCATGCTGGAGGCGATGCAACCGGAAAGGTACTTACAAGTTTCATGCTTCAAAAAGTAAAAGAGCAACCCACAATAAAATCATTTGAAAATGTAACAGCAATCAAACTGATTCAACAATGTGATTGCATTGTTGCTCTTCATGCTTATGATTTTGTTTCAAAGGAAAATATCATTTTTAAAACAAAAGCTGTAATAATTGCAACCGGAGGTTTGTCGAGGATATTTTTGCGTTCAACAAATCCGTACACAGCTACCGGTGATGGAATTGCCATGGCATATGAAGCCGGAGCAAAAATTGCCGATCTGGAGTTCATCCAGTTTCATCCAACCGCATTGTTTGCACCCGGAAAAGAAGCCTATTTAATTAGTGAAGCTGTACGTGGAGAAGGTGCTTGGCTTTTAAATGAAAAGGGAGAACGGTTTATGAAGGAAATACATCCACTTGCAGAATTGGCCCCTGGATGTTGTTGCTTTAATATTTTCAAACAATTGCAAAAGGCAAAACCGACCACATTTATCTTTCACTAAAACACCTGAACAAACAGGAAATAATTAACCGGTTTTCAAAATATTTACCAACAGTTGAAAATTTATGGGTTCGATTTAACCACCGATTTGCTGCCTGTTGCACCGGCTGCGCATTACATGGTTGGTGGAATCCGCACAAACCTGAATGCTGAAACCAATATTTCAGGGTTGTTTGTTTGCGGTGAAGCGGCATCAACAGGAGTAATGGGCGCAACCGACTGGCAAGCAATTCGCCTTGCGAATGTTTGGTTTTGGAAAACGAGCCAGTGAAAAAGCAGCTAACTTGCAAATCCTGATTGCAAATTAACTGAGGTAACTCCAATTCATATCGACCATAATAACGAACCTCTTTACCTTGAAATGCAAAACGAAATTGCCGCATTAATGTCAGAAAACCTTGGAATTGTGCGTAATGCAGCCGGAATTAAAAAAGCTGTTGAACGACTTTCGGAAATTGAGACAAGGTTTAGTAATTTTCAGAATGAATACAATCTTTTCAAAATAAAAAATACGGCAGTTGTTTGCAAGTTAATTGCGCAGGCTGCATTTGTTCGCGAAGAAAGCAGGGTGGTCACATTCATGAAGATTTTCAGAAAGAAAATGTATTTTCAAGTTACACTCAATTCAACAAAAAGATAGAAAAATAGATTTCGAACCCGTTAGAAAATAGAAACATGGAAAGCAAAGTATTAAAATCAGCCGAAGTATTGTTCGATTTGGCATATGCCGAAGATATTGGCGATGGCGATATAACAACAAATAATTTAATTCCACCCAACGAAAATAAAACAGCAATTTTGGTTGCAAAAGAAGAAGGTGTTATTGCCGGATTGCCGTTGCTGAAATGGTTTTCAGAAAATTCGACCCAAATTTAGTTTGAAAAGAAAACCTGACGGCAGTAAAGTCGTTCCCGGTGATGTTATTGTTGAATTTACTGGAAATTACCGTGCGTTACTTACAGGCGAAAGAAAAGCACTTAACTTTTTACAACGTTTATCGGGAATTGCAAGCTATGCAAATCTTTGTATGCAAGAAATTGAAGGATTGGATGTTGAAATCCTTGATACCCGAAAAACATTACCCGGCTACCGTCACCTCGATAAATATGCCGTCAGAATGGGAGGTGCATCAAACCACCGATTTGGATTGTATGATATGGTAATGATTAAAGACAACCATATTCAGGTGGCAGGTGGAATTAAAGCTGCCGTTGCTGCAATCCGTAAAAAAATTCCGAAAAGCATAAAATAGAAGTTGAAACTGCAAATCTGGAGCAAGTTCAGGAAGCAATAGATGCAAAAGTTGATATAATTATGCTCGATAATATGAGTTCGGCATTGATGATTGAAGCAGTTGCATTAATCAATAAACGGGCAAAAATTGAAGCATCGGGAAATATGACTTTGAAACGCATCAGAAAAGTAGCTTCAACCGGTGTTGATTATATTTCAATTGGTGCGCTAACTCATTCAGTAAAAGCGCTTGATATCAGTCAACGAATTATCGATTAAAAATGAACCTTGTTATCGATATTGGCAATACACGTACAAAGTTTTCGGTTTTTAACCGTGGCGAAGTTTTGATCATTGTGCCTGTTGATGAGCTTTTACCAGGTCATATTGATGTTTTGCAAAACGACTATCCTGATTTACAAAAAGTAATCCTTTCAGCCGTAAAAGATTATTCACCAACATTGAAATCAACACTTCAAAATAAATTTGAGCATTTTATCGAGTTGGATGCTAACACCCCTTTGCCTATCGAGAATTGTTATGAAACCCCCGAAACATTGGGAAAAGATAGGATTGCAGCAGTTGTTGGCGGTTTTGATTTATATCCTGACACTAATTTGTTGATAATTGATGCAGGAACTGCAATTACTTATGATATTTTAAATGACAAGCATCAATATCTTGGCGGCAACATTTCTCCGGGCATAGAAATGCGATACAAAGCACTTCATCAGTTTTACAGGCAAATTGCCTTTAATAGAGCATCAGAAGTTTGATAAACTTTATGGTACAACCAACCGAAAAAGCATACTTGCAGGTGTGCAACACGGGGTTGTTTTTGAGGTTGACAAGGCCATTGATACTTTTAAGGATTTTTATACAAATTTAAAAGTTATTATTACAGGTGGAGATGCTGATTTTTTTGATAACAAATTAAAAAACTCTTTCTTTGTGAACTTTAATTTAACAGCAATGGGTTTAAACCGCATATTAGAATATAATGGTGAGATACAATAAAGCAGGATTTTTGGTCGCATTGGTAATGTTTCCGGCATACTTATTCGCCCAGTTTAATAACAATACTTCATCACCATACTCCCGGTACGGGTTGGGTGAACTTCATTCATATAGTTTTGGACGATCTACCGCAATGGGTGGAGCGGCAATAGCAAGCAGAAACAACCAGCAAATAAACATAGCTAACCCAGCCTCGTTTGATGCAATTGATTCGCTTGGTTTTATGTTTGAATTTGCAGTTGACGGAAAGCCTCAAAGTTTAAAGAACGATTGGAAGCGCAACTTATACGGATGTTAATTTCCAGTATTTTGCAATGAATTTCCAAATCAGTAATCGTATGGGGGCAAGTATTGGAATGGTTCCGTTTACCGATGTCGGATATAATGTTATTGTTGATCAGGAAATCGAAAATACAGGTTCGGTTAGAACCACATATTATGGAGCCGGTACAATTTCAAATGCATATTTTGGGTTGGCTTTTATGCCTTTTAAAAATTTCTCTGTCGGCGCTAACCTGAATTATTATTTTGGAATGTTAAATAGAAATGCCGAAGTGCAATTTTTAAGTGCATCGGATTTCTATTATATGCAGCAATATAAAAGTTTAAGAGTTAACGACTTCAGTTTTGATTTTGGGTTGCAAAAAACATTTCAGTTGGAAAACAGAAATAAATTAATACTGGGTGTTGTTTTCGAAAACAATCCAAAGTATAATACAAAATATTCCGATATTACTCAAAAAAACCTGGGCTCAGGTTCAGTAGTGGATCAGGATACCTTGTTTTTTGCAGAAGAAGAAAAAGGAATTGTTGAATTCCCGTTTACCTATGGTTTTGGTATTTCTTATGTCAAAGAAAACAAGCTCGAAATTAATGCTGATTATTATCATCAGTCATGGAGCGATGCTAAATTTCTTGGATCAAAAAGTAATTTTTTAACAGATTTGAATAAATTTGCACTAGGTGGTGAATGGATTCCTGATAAATTTTCGATTAAAAGTTTTACCAGTAGGATAGCCTATCGTGCTGGATTGAAATACGAACAAACTTATTTGACATTTAACGACCAACAGATTAATGACTTTGGCATAACATTTGGAGTTGGCTTACCGGTTTACCGTTCGAAGTCGACAATTAATGTTGCAGCAGAATTTGGTAAAAAAGGAACAACAGATAATAATTTGGTACTCGAAAATTATTTTAGATTAAACCTGATGGTTAATTTATACGACTTGTGGTTCATAAAAAGAAGATTTGATTAAAATAAAAAACTAAAAAATAATATTATGAAAACTTTATCACGTATAGGATTTTTATTCGCCTTAATTGTTTTTGCTGCCATAAACAGTGCGATGGCCCAAAAAACAATTAAAGGTACTGTTTATATGGATGGCGAACCGGCTGCCGGGGTCACTGTTGAAGCCCACAAAGGTAGTACGATGATGACCAGCTTCGATGGAAAATACGAAGTTACGGTTGATCCTAAGTCAAAATATATTAAATATACTTTGATGGCTACCGGCGAGTCAAAAAGATTCGATTTAGGTGAAAATTCGGTTGGTGAAATCGATTTTGCATTTACTGGATCATTGCCCGGCGAGGGTGGATCAGAAGAAGTTGTTAGTGGTGATGTTTCGTTAAAATCACAAGAAGAGTTGCTAACAGAACAGAATAAAGAATTTATGAACCAACTTTCACTTTATACCGAGTTTTATAAACAAGGTGATTATCAATCTGCACTTCCCCACTGGAAAATTCTGTATAACAAATACCCAAAATCAACTTCCAATATTTATATACATGGCGCTAAGATTTATGAGTCTTTAATTGAAAATGCCAAAACCGATGCCGAAAGAGATAAATACCTTGATGAATACATGAAAGGTTATGACCAAAGATTAAAATACTTTGGAGGAAAAGGATTTATACTTGGAAGAAAAGGTACTGCATGGTTGAAATACAAATTGGATGAAAACAGGACAACTCCAATTGAAGGTGAAGAACTAAAACAGGTTATGCAAAAAGGTTATGACTGGTTAAACGAATCGGTTAATGAAGAAAAAGCGCAGTCTGAACTTCCGGTACTTTTGTTATTAATGCAAACCACAAGATCGCTGTTTAAATTGGGTACTTTACCAAAGGAAACTGTTGTTTTGAATTATGAAAAAACAAACAAATATTTAAACGAAATCATTGCAAAAGATACTGATAAAGATAGAGTTAAGAGTGCTGTGGAAATTCAGCCTTATATTGAGAATTTGTTCAGCACTTCAGGGGCTGCAGATTGCGAAGCATTGATTAGTATTTTTACTCCACAGTTCGAGGAAAATATCAACGACGCTGAGTTTATCAAATCGATGTTACGTAGATTAAGAAAAGCAAAATGCGACGAAAGTGAGCTTGCAGAAAAGGCTACAACCAAATTATACGAATTGGAACCTTCAGCAGAAGCAGCGTTTAACATGGCACATGAATATTTGAGAAAAGATGATTTGGTAAACGCAAAAAAATATTACGATCAGGCCATTAGTCAGGAAACTGATCCGAAGCTGCTTGCAAGTTATTATTACGAACGTTCATTGTTGCTGTATATCAAAGAAAGCAAATACCAGGAAGCAAGGGATATGGCCCGTAAAGCAATCTCCCTTGATCCCGATTTATGTGAAGCCTACATGTTGATTGGTGATATTTATGCTGCATCAAGCCGTTCATTTAGTGGAACAAATCTTGAAAAATCATCCATCTTCTGGGTAGCAGTTGATTATTACAACAAAGCAAGAAGAGTTGATGACTGTTCCGCCGAAGCAGCAAACAAAGCATCCGATTACAAAAAATACTTTCCAAATAAAGAAGACGCTTTTATGGAAGGGTTACAGGATGGTCAAAGCTACAAAGTTGGAGGTTGGATAAATGAAACAACAACAGTTAGATTCTAAAAACATTCGAAAAATAAAAAGATATTGTGTTGCAGTCCTTGTTTCAGGGGCTGCAATGCTTTTTTATGGGTGCGAAAACAACATTGAACAAATTAAAGCTTTCTATACAACTGAAAATCTACCGGTTTTGGAAGCAACAAATTTCGAAACCTTATTAACTGATTCAGGCCAGGTACGTTACTTTTTAAAAGCGCCGAAATTACTTCAGTTTCAGGACGAAGGAAGAAATTATATAGAGTTTCCGGAAGGAATGGAGCTTATAAAATTCGATGAACATAAAAGAATTATTTCAAGTATTACTGCCGATTACGCAAAGCAATTTATTGCCGAAGATAAATGGGAAGCTAAAAACAATGTTGTTGCCACAAATGCGCAGGGAGACACACTAAAAACTGAACATTTAATCTGGGAAGAGAAAAAAGAGATAATATATACCGAAGAATTTGTTAAAATCATTCGCACCGATCAAATCATCACGGGAATTGGATTTACTTCTGACCAAAAACTTCAAAATTGGAAAATAAAAAATCCAAAAGGCACAATATATGTAAGTGTAAACAATGAAGGTCAGCAGAATGATACAATTAAGTCAGTACCTGAAGAGAATACGCAATTGCAAAATCCACCAAAAGGTCAACTACAGTTTAATAAATAACAGTTAAAATGGAACCTTTTCATTATGCCATTATTGTTGTAATTACTACCTTTATTTTCATTTTTTTCAGGTTCAGAAATTGCAATACTGTCATTTAGGAAAATGCAGTTGGAAATTGAAATGAGTCCCAATTCCCTTTCAAAATTAAAAAGAACAATTCGGGCAAATCCTGAAAAGTACTTAGCAACTATTGCAACCGGAAATTATATTGTTTTTGTATTGTGTATTATTGCTTTTAAAGAATTACTATTCCCGGTATTCGAAAATTTTATCCTTTCTAAATCTTTCATAATCCTGTTAACTGTTATAATTTCTGCAATTACCATTTTATTGTTTGGCAAACTTATTCCTAAAATAATTTTTCCGTTTTGCCGAATAAGTTAATGGGTATCTTCTTAATATTCATGTCATTTTTCTGGTTTTACTTTATCCTGTAACTTATTTGATATTATTGGTTTAAGTTCCTTTTCGAAACGAAACACAAAAAACAAAAATGAATCAAGTTTGTCTTATCCTCATTTCAACAGGGTTGGTACAAGTTGGTTGATTCAAAATAACCAATTTAAACAGACAGAAAAAAAGGAGGGTTTAGATACCGAAGTTCAGCTTTTTAAGAATGCACTTGATTTTTCGAAAGTTAAACTGCGCGAAATTATGGTCCCGCGTACTGAAATTGAAGTGCTTGATCTCAATTCATCGATGGAAGAATTACGGCAAAAATTTGTGGAAACAGGATTTTCGAGGATTATTTTTTATGATGAAAATATCGACAATATTATTGGATATGTTCATTCTTCAGTTATTTTTAAAAACCCTGAATCTTTTAAACCTTTTATTAATGATGTTTTGATCGTACCCGAAACTATGCCGGCAAACAAATTGCTGAGCACATTTATTAGTGAACACAGGAGTATTGCAATAGTTGTTGATGAATTTGGCGGTACTTCAGGAATGGTTACAAGTGAAGATATTCTTCAAGAAATTTTTGGCGAAATTGAAGACGAACATGACACAAACGATATAATTGAGAAAAAAATAAGTGATACTGAATTTGTATTTTCAGGCCGGTCGGAAATAGATTTACTAAATGAAAAATATCAGATAAACCTTCCCGAAACTGAAGATTTTGAGACTTTAGCCGGATTTATACTTTTCCATCACGAAAGTATTCCAAAAATTAATTCGGTGATAAAAATTGGGCTATTTCAATTCAAAATTCTTAAAGCAACCAATACACGAATCGAATTGGTTAAACTAACAATCACTGAAGTTTGAATTTAGTGTAATCAATGCCTGATAAACTATTGACAATCAAATATTTGATATCTAATATCCGGTGCGGGTAAAAAAAAATCTAATTTCAAGGTAGAATATTTAAAATTGTTATCTTCGTAGCTCGAAAATTTTAAGAAAAATTTGTTAAAAATTAACTGTTAATCAATGGCAACGTTACAAACGATTAGAACGAGAGCAGGATTATTAATTGCAATTATTATCGGCATTTCATTGGCCGCATTTATTCTTGGAGACTTATTGCAGAGTGGTTCATCTATTATGAATAAAAACCAAATGAAAATTGGTGAAATTAATGGTGAATCAATTGAATATCCTGATTTTCAAAGACAAGTAGAAGAACTTGGAGAAATTTACAAACAAAATACCCAACAGACGCAACTTGACGAAAACAGCTGGGTACAGGTGAGGGAACAAACGTGGCAAACCACAGTTCAAAATATTGTGATGAGCGATGTTTTCAAAGATTTGGGTTTGGAAGTAAGTTCCGATGAACTGTATGATATGTTGCAGGGAACAAATCTACATCCAATTGTGCAGCAATTGTTCCGCAATCCAAACACAGGTCAGGTTGACAGGGGAGCAGTTGTAAATTTCCTTAAACAATTGGATACAAATGTTGCACCTGAGCAAAAAGCTTATTGGTTGTATCTTGAAAATCAAATAGTATCCGAGCGTACGCAGTCAAAATATACAAATATGGTTGGCAAGGGTTTGTTCGTTACTACAACCGAAGCGCAGCAAAGTATTGCTGATGCATCAAAACAAATCAATTTTGATTACATCTCGCTGAATAATAATACTGTGGCTGACAGTGCAGTAAAAGTTAATGAAAGCGATTTGAAAGCTTATTACAACGCACACAAAAAGGAATTCAAACAAGAAAAAATCCGGGATTTGGATTATATCACTTTTACAGTAAAACCTTCGGCTGCCGATTATAAG
Source organism: Draconibacterium sp. (assembly GCA_016705335.1). Lineage (GTDB taxonomy): Bacteria > Bacteroidota > Bacteroidia > Bacteroidales > Prolixibacteraceae > Draconibacterium. Next base: position 85,417 of record JADIYN010000015.1, read on the forward strand.
GACGCTGAAAACTGGATTAGTGAAATAAAAAATGATTTTGCAAATACTACCGACAATGAACAGTTTGTTAATTCAAATTCAGATGTAGCATTTGACGGGACCTGGTATAAAAATGAATCGTTACCGGAGAATGTGGGCACCTGGATTTTTGAAAGTAACCCAACAGCAAATGATGTTTTTGGTCCTTATTTTGCAAATGAATCTTACTCAATTGTAAAACTTGATTCAATGGCAATGTTGCCCGATTCAGTTCAGGCGCGCCACATTTTGTTAAAACCAAATACTCAGGAAGAATTGGTTTCAATGCAATTGCTCGCTGATAGTTTAAAAACAGCAATCGAAAAGGGAAGCAACTTTGCAACTCTTGCAATGCAGTATTCTACCGATCAGGGTTCGGCAATAAATGGCGGAGATTTGGGTTGGTTTAGCAGGGGACAAATGGTAAAACCATTTGAAGAAGCAGCTTTTAAAAATGCAATAAATGAAGTTAGTATCGTGCCAAGCCAGTTCGGGATTCATATTGTTCAAACTACCGACCGCGGAAAATTAACACAACAGGTACGGATTGCTACTTTGGTTCGTGTAGTTCAGCCAAGTACCCGCACTTATCAGGATACATATGCGTTGGCAAGCAAATTTGCAAGCGCAAATACCGATGCCAAAAAATTTAATGAAGCTGTTGTTGCTGAAAAGTTAAATAAACATGTGGCTTCTGTACGTGAGAACGATCGCGAAATTGCAGGTCTTGAAAATGCAAGAATCCTTATTCGTGCAGCTTATGAAGCAGATAAAGGTGATATTCTTGCAACTACTCAAGGTTCACCCATTTTCGAACTTGGAAATAATTTTGTTATTGCAGTTTTAACCAAAGCAACTGAAGAAGGCGAATCAACTTTTGAAGAAGCTAAAACCAGGGTTGAACTTGCTGTTGCAAAAGAAAAGAAAACTGAGTATTTGGTTAAAAAAGCTACTAATGCACTTGATGGAAAAACAGAAATACAGGCAGTTGCATCTCAATTGAATGCAAGTGTTCAAAACGCAGCCAACATTAATTTCAATTCTTTCTCGATACCCGGAATTGGAATGGAACCTGCAGTTGTTGGTACAGTTGCGGCTCTTGAAACCGATAAAATTTCAAAACCAGTAGCAGGAAACAATGGTGTTTATATTGTTAAGGTAACTTCAGTAAGCCAGGGCTCTGAACAAAGTCTTGAAGCTGAACAGGCAAGACTTGCCCAAAGTTTGGGATACCGCGCTACTTCACAAGCGTACGAGGCACAACGTAAAAAAGCAGACATCGAAGATTTAAGAGCAAAATTCTATTAGTATTTGATTATAGTACTCAATAGAAAAGGCCGGTTCAATTTAATGTTGAACCGGCCTTTTTGTATCTAAAAGAACTTCCTGAATTATTTTACCAAACGATTATATTCATCAATCAGCTTTTTTGCCGTTTCCAGATATAAATAAGTATCTGTTGGATGATGGTTGATATATTCTGTACTCCTTTTATGGCCCAAACGAACAACAACGGCATTTTCTTCGGGTACAGCAAAAACGTATTGTCCTAAAATCCCACGCATATATGGTACTTTCCAGCTATTTGCATCATGTATCCACCATTGAAAACCGTAGTAGTTAATTTTATTACCCGTTTCATCAACAAGATTTGCGGGATGAATTGAAGATTGAATATATTCAGGAGAGATCAAAGTATCATTGCCCCAGGTTCCGTTATTCAGGATAAGTTGTCCCCAACGTGCAAAATCACGGGCATTTGAATTGAAACAACAATATGCTTTTTCCATTCCGTTTTTATCATCCAGACTCCAAAGCGCGCTATTAACTGCACCCATTGGTTTCCAGAATTTTTCAGCTGTATATTCCGAAACTTTTTTCCCGGTTGCCACTTCAATAATCATTGTAAGAAGTTGCGAGTTTCCGCTTAAATATTTAAAATTTACACCCGGTTTTTCAACCACTTCCAAACCCAAAATCAAATCATTTATGTTATTTCCGTAATATGCATTTGTTGTGGTACTAAAAAGGGAAGAATAACTTTCGTCCCAGTCCAAACCCGAACTCATGGTAAGAACATCTTTTATTTTCAAATTCTTGTTTTTTTCATTTCTGAATTCAGGAATAAAATCGGAAACAGGTTGTTCAACGCTTTTTATATAACCATCGTCAATTGCAGCGCCAATTAACAGACCCACTATACTTTTCGCCATGCTGAATGAATTTGACAAAGATTCCGGACCGTAATTTTCCCAGTATTTCTCGTAAATAATCTTTTCGTTTTTAATTACAAGAAAAGCGATAGGCTCAAAAGCTTCAATTTTTAATAATGTTTCATCATCAATTTGTAGGATTGGTGCCAACGAATCGATTGGCCATTCCTGACCAATTCCAACTTCAACTGTCCGGTTTTCAAATATGGGATAATCTTCGATTCCAGGTTGAAGATAGATTAACGCCTTTTGTGCATAATTTGGCAAAAGCAAGTAGCTTATCACAAAAATCCCAAAAACAACCCCAAATATTATTAATATCTTTTTTGACCTTTTCATAAATCTGAAACCTAAATTCGAGCTAATTTTTACAATCCCAATCAATCCCAATCAATCCCATCAATCCCTCCACTTTTAACACATACAGTTTATAAGTAAATAAACAGCAGCGGCCAAACCTGCACCAACTACAGGTCCTGCAACCGGAATCCATGCATATTGCCAGTCATTGGCATCTTTGTTTTTTATAGGTAGGAGGGTGTGAACGATTCGCGGGCCGAAATCACGTGCAGGATTAATTGCATAACCCGTTGTTCCGCCCAAACTCAAACCTATCGAAAAAACCACAAGTGCAACCGGTAGAGCGCCCAATGAACCCATCCCAACTTTTGAACTACCCAGACTTACATATTCCAATTGTGGTAAAGAGATAAGTAAAACCGCGAGAATGAGTAAAAAGGTGCCGACAACTTCAGAGAAAAAATTACTCCTGAAATCACGGATGGCTGGAGCTGTGCAAAAACATGCCTTTTTTGCCCCAGGAGTTTCTGTAATTTTGAAATGATTTTTAAAAAATATGTAAACGAGGAATGCACCAGACATTGCTCCCAGAATCTGACTTAATATAAACGGCGCAACTTTTACCCAATCGAATAAACCACTAAATGCAAGACCAAGCGTGACTGCAGGATTTAAATGTGCTCCGCTCATATCGGCTGAAACAATTACTGCCACATAAACCGCCATACTCCAACCAAATGTAATTACTATCCAACCTGCGCCAAAACTGTGTGTTTTATCCAGGTTTACATTTGCCACAACTCCATTTCCCAAAATAATCAGGATCATTGTACCCAGAAACTCTCCGAAATATTCAACCATTGTTTTATCATTTAATCTTTAAAGTAATAGTTTTTTGCCACAAGTTCGAACGTAACAATTTGATTATTTATCCAATCGTTGTCTTGTTTTAATTCTTTTGCCAAAATGTTTGCTACTTCAGGGGCGATGCGAATGCTCTCACGTGCATCCAGAAACAATGCCCTTGTTCGCCTCGCCAAAACATCTTCGACTGTTCTTGCCATCTCTTTTCGCACTGCCCAAACAACCTGCGATTTCAGAATATGTAATTTTTCACTAATATATCCATCCATATTTTCCTCTTCTTCACCAATGGCAAGAATATCTTCCTTGTTAATTCCGTAAGCCGACATTGGATCGTTGTACGGATCAATATCCATTCTAAATCCGTGAATCGGAAGATGCCGGGTTATACACTCTCTTTCAGGCAAACCGCCCAGCATTATGGCTTTTTCGATTGTATCTTCGGCCATTTTGCGGTAAGTTGTCCATTTCCCCCCGATAATTGTAATTAATCCTGAAACTGAAATAATTATTTTATGCCCACGTGAAATTTCTTTTGTTACTTTTTTTCGTCTTCAGGTTTTGCAAGTGGCCGAAGCCCTGCAAAAACGCTGAGTACATCTTTTCTGGTAGGTTGTTTTACCAGATAGTGACCGGCAGTTTCCAATACAAAATCAACTTCCGATTCGAGAGCAATTGGTTCAAGTGAGTGGTTTTCAATTAGAGTATCAGTTGTGCCAACCACAACATGGTTGTGCCACGGAACCGCAAACATTACCCGCCCGTCGAAGTATGAGGAACCATAATCGCATAATTGTTGGGTAGGAAATCCTTTTCAGAACCAAATGAACCCTGACTTGGTGTAATCATGTTCCGTTTCGGGTTCGTCCATTTGAATTACCTCATCGGCAAAAACCCCCGTTGCATTGACAACAACTTTTGCTTTTATTGAAAAAATTTCACCGGTTTCCTCATCTGTTGCAACCACTCCTGCAATTAAATCTCCATCTTTTAAAAGTGCGGTTACTTTGCAGTAGTTCAGAACTGTTCCGCCATAATCGACACATGTTTGTGCCAGACTGATTGCCATTCGAGAGTCATCGAACTGGCCATCCTGGTATATTACACCGCCCCGCAGACCTTCCTGTTCAACAGTTGGTATGGCTTCCACTGTTTCTTCCAGCGATAAATGTTTTGATGGTCCGAGCCCCAGTTTTCCGGCCATCATATCATAAACCTTTAACCCAATTGTGTAAAAGGGGCCACCCCAAAAATCGTAGGTTGGAATTATAAACGATTGATTGGTTACCAAATGCGGCGCATTCTTAAACATCAATCCGCGTTCCTGCAAAGCTTCGAATACCATTGAAACATCACCTTGCTGAAGATATCGGACACCGCCATGTACCAATTTTGTGCTTCGGCTTGAAGTTCCTTTCGAAAAATCGACCTGCTCCAACAGTAAAGTTTTGTAACCACGTGATGCTGCGTCAACAGCGCAACCCAATCCCGTCGAACCACCCCCTAGTATGATGATGTCCCAGGTTTTATCTTTTTTCCTGATTTTTTTAAGAACTGCTTTTCTGTTCATGATTTTTGATTTTTTTTATTCCAGTTCTGTTGGCTGAAGCCGTGCGGCAAAGATTAATGCATTTTGGAAAAGAACGGACTTGCAACCTCGATGGCTATCGGGGCTGTGTCCCGCCCCTTTCAACTTCTTTATTTTTTATTTTTTTTTACTTCCGACTTCTGACTTCCGACTTCCATCCTATTCTTCATACCAATTCTTGCTTCTTTCCACTGCTTTCTTCCAACCTTTAATTACTTTTTTAATCTGAGTTGTATCTGATACCGGATTGAAAGTTTTATCAACCTGCCACTGTTGTTTTATGTCGTCAATATTTTCCCAAAATCCGACTGCCAATCCGGCGAGGTAGGCAGCACCAAGCGCTGTTGTTTCTGTAACTTTAGGCCTGACAACTTTTGTTTGAATGGCATCAGCCTGTATTTGCATCAGAAGGTTGTTTACTGCTGCGCCGCCATCAACACGCAATTCGTTTAATTCTATTCCTGAATCTTCAACCATAATTTCAATTACTTCCATCGAGCGGAAAGCAATTGCTTCGAGTGCTGCCCTTGCAATATGTGCTTTTCCGGTTCCCCTGCGCAAACCTATTATCGCACCGGTGGCATACTGATCCCAGTGTGGCGCTCCAAGTCCAACAAATCCCTGTACAAATGAAACCCCATCACTTGTTTCAACCTGATTTGCCAAAGCTTCAATCTCAGCAGATGATTTAATTATCCCCAGTTGATCGCGCAACCATTGAACGACAGCACCACCAATAAAAATACTTCCTTCGATTGCATAAGTAACATCTTCGCCAATCTGCCAGCCAATTGTAGTCAGCAATTTATGTTTTGAAACAATGGGTTTACTCCCTGTATTCATCACAACAAAACAACCGGTTCCGTATGTGTTTTTAACCATACCCTGTTTAATACACATTTGACCAAACAGTGCCGCCTGCTGATCGCCTGCAACACCTGCAATTGGGATTTCAGTTTCAAAAAATCCGGAGTCGGTAACTCCATAAAACTCACTGCTGGGTTTTACTTCTGGCAGAATTTCAACAGGAATATCAAATAATGCAAGCAGTTCAGTATCCCATTTCAATGAATGAATATTGTAAATTAAAGTTCGGCTGGCGTTGCTAACATCCGAAATATGAAGCTTCCCTTTGGTTAGTTTCCAAATGAGCCAGGTATCCACTGTACCGAAAGCCAGTTTCCCGGCTTTTGCGAGTTCGCGTGCTCCTGAAACATTGTCGAGAATCCATTTGATTTTTGTTCCTGAAAAATAAGCGTCAACAACCAATCCGGTTTTGTCAGCTACCATTTTTTCAAGACCTTTTTCTTTTAGTTCATCACAAAAACCTGCAGTGCGCCGATCCTGCCAAACAATGGCATTATATATGGGTTCGGCGGTTTCGCGGTTCCATACAATTGTTGTTTCGCGTTGATTTGTAATCCCAATTCCGGCAATCTGACCGGCAGAAATACCCACATTCTGAATTACTTCGTGGGCAACTTTTAACTGGGTTTGCCAAATGGTTTCGGGATTGTGTTCAACCCAACCCGATTGCGGGTAAATTTGTTCAATTCCTGTTGGCACTTGCCACAATTTCGCCTGAATGATTAAACAGGATTGCCCTGTTACTTGTGGTTCCGGCATCGAGTGAAAGGATATATTTTTGCATAAGTTTCGGTTTTAAAATGAAACCTGAATTTACGATAATTTTTTGTTAACCTGCAATATCTTTGAATTCTTATAAAATGGGTTTTTCGGTTTCTCGGTCAATTGTGACAAACAGAAAAAAACTTATAATTTTACAGGTTGAAAATACAGACATGAATATAAAAACAAACAAAGTTGCAGTTATCGGAAGTGGAAGTTGGGCAACTGCTTTAGCCAAAATGCTGCTCGAAAATGTGCCGCATATCAATTGGTTTTTACGTAAACCTGAAACTATTGAAGATTTTGTGAAATATGGACGAAACCCGCGTTACCTGCAAAATGTTGAATTTGATACTAATCGCATCAGCTTTTATAATGATATTGATTTAATTACCGCAGATTCGGATATTTTAGTCCTTGCTATTCCATCGGCATATTTGCCAACAGTTCTTGGAAATGCAAAACCGATATCAGCAAAAAAATATATCCTTTCGGGTATAAAAGGAATTATTGCCGAAGAAAACCTGCTGATTGTACAATACCTGAACAAACATTTTAATATTCCGCTTGAAAACTTAGGTGTTATTGCTGGTCCATGTCATGCTGAAGAAGTTGCACTTGAACGGCTTTCGTACCTGACTGTGGCGTGTCTTGATGAAGAAAAAGCAAATACTTTTGCAAGTTTAATTCAATGCGACTATATAAAAACGTCTGTTTCAGACGATATATGGGGAACCGAATATGCATCGGTTTTAAAAAATATTATTGCAATTGCATCGGGCATTTGCCATGGTTTGCGATATGGCGACAATTTTCAGGCTGTGTTAATTTCCAATGCAATTCAGGAAATTAAACGTTTTGTAGATACAGTTCACCCAATTACACGCGATATAAAAAGTTCAGCATATTTGGGCGACCTGCTTGTAACGGCTTATTCACAATTTAGCCGAAACCGGACTTTTGGTACTATGATCGGCAAAGGTTACCCAGTAAAAGCTGCTCGTCTCGAATTGAATATGATTGCCGAAGGCTATTATTCATCAAAAAGTATATTCGAAATAAATAAAAACTACAATGTTGATATGCCAATTGCTGAGGCGGTTTATCAAATTGCACGAAAACAAATCTCCAAAAAGAGATTGCCAAGCTTAGCGAAAGTTAGTTAAATTCTTTTATTTTTGGTAGAATTCTAATCTGCCAACCTTATGGATCCGGAACAAAATAAAACATCTGGAAAACATTCTCATAAAAGGATTTTTACTATCGGTTTTTGTGGGGATTGTAACTATTTTTATCATTTCGGGCATTTCATCTACAAAAATTTTAACAGGCTACTTTCAGAAGCGCTGATGAAAAGTTTTAACTCAAGCATTGTTTCCGATGTTTACGATCTTGAATTCAGTGATTTGAGTGTCAATTTTTCATTGGGAAATATCAGGGTTAAGAATGTGGAAATACTTCCTAAAAAAGTACTACCGAAAATTATATACTATCAATAGTACTTGGAATCAAGAACCAAAGAAATTTCACAAACGTTGAAATAAAAACCCTTTTAAAGCAAAATAAATTGAAACTGGAACGGATTAACATCGAAAACCCCGAAGTTTTAATTACAGTTGCCGGTAAAATACCGATTTTCTTACCGTTTAATGAATCGAAAGTCGAACAAGATTCAGTTACGCAATCCAGTAAAAGTGCTATAAATGCATATTCTTTGGAAAATTTTAATTTGACGGATGCATCGGCACTTTGTGGATTTAGCAAGG